>CAUDXH010000001.1 GCA_958453305.1 uncultured Bacteroides sp.
TCGGCTGAAAAACAGCCGATAAAATTGTCGTAGCGGAAAATAGAATGGTTACTAGACTCGACATCAGTGCTGTGCAATCCTAACTAAGAAAATAATCAGACTCTTCACCACAAGGCAATCAATGCAATGCCGGCAAACTCAGCGAAAGACAACAGCCCGTCTGCTTGACGGAAGGAAATAAAAAAGGGTGTGTCCAAAGACACACCCTTTCAAGTATATAGCGTTTACAGAATTATTCAGCTTTAGGGGCTTCCTCTGTAGTAGCTTCTGCAGTTGCTTCAGCAGCAGGTGCTTCAGTTGCAGCAGATTTTTTAGAACGACGAGTACGAGTAGCTTTCTTAGCAGCAGTCTTAGCCATGTTCTCATTGTAATCTACCAATTCGATGAAACACATTTCTGCGTTATCACCCAAACGGTGACCAGTCTTGATGATACGAGTGTAACCACCCGGACGATCTGCAACCTTTACAGAGATTTCCTTGAACAGTTCAGTTACAGCGAACTTATCTTGCAAGTTGCTAAATACAACACGACGAGAGTTAGTAGTGTCTTCTTTAGACTTTGTAATCAGCGGCTCAACGAACTTTTTCAAAGCTTTAGCCTTCGCAACAGTCGTAGTGATTCTTTTGTGCTTAATCAAAGAACATGCCATGTTTGACAACATTGCGTTTCTATGAGAAGCAGTACGACCTAAATGGTTGAATTTTTTATTATGTCTCATTTTTTATTCTTTATCTAATTTATACTTAGAAATATCTGTTCCAAACGAAAGATTCAGACTCTCGAGCAAATCATCAAGCTCAGTGAGCGATTTCTTACCAAAGTTACGGAACTTCAACAAGTCGGTCTTATTAAACTGTACCAAGTCGCCTAATGTTTCCACATCAGCAGCTTTCAAACAGTTCAAAGCACGAACTGACAAGTCCATATCAACCAATTTGGTCTTAAGCAACTGGCGCATGTGCAATACTTCTTCATCAAATTCTTCGTTGCCATCAGCATCTGCTGTTTCAAGAGTAATCTTTTCATCAGAGAATAGCATGAAGTGATAAATCAATATCTTAGCAGCCTCTTTCAACGCTTCCTTCGGGTGAATGGAACCATCCGTCGTAATTTCGAGAACCAACTTTTCATAGTCAGTTTTCTGTTCTACACGATAGTTTTCTACCGCATACTTCACATTACGAATCGGAGTGTAAATAGAATCAATGGGAATTACGTTTACATCAGTGCAGAATTCACGATTTTCATCAGCCGGAACATAACCGCGACCTTTGTTAATCGTAATGTCCATCTGTAGAGTTGTCTTTGAATCTAAATGGCAAATAACCAATTCAGGATTTAACACTTCAAATCCGGTCAAATACTTACCAATATCACCTGCCTTAAATTCAGTAGAATTCTCAACGGTAACACTTACCTTTTCATTCTCGAATTCCTCAACTACTTGCTTGAACCGAACTTGTTTCAAGTTCAAGATAATGTTAGTAACATCTTCTTTTACACCAGGAATGGTTGCAAACTCATGTTCTACACCTTCAATACGAATTGTATTGATTGCATAACCTTCCAATGAAGAAAGAAGAATACGGCGTAAAGCATTACCTACGGTAATACCGAAACCGGGCTCAAGTGGACGGAATTCGAATTTTCCGAATTTGGAATCCGCTTCCAACATTAATACTTTATCAGGTTTTTGAAATGCTAATATCGCCATGAAATTAATTATTATTTAGAGTACAATTCAACGATCAAGTGTTCTTTAATGTTTTCAGGAATATCTGCTCTTTCAGGTATGTGCAACATCTTACCTACTTTAGAGTTTTCATCCCATTCCAACCAAGGATATTTGCTGTGATTGAAACCAGCCAAAGAGTTAGCAATAACTTCCAAAGACTTAGATCTTTCACGAACACCTACCAACTGACCCGGTTTTACTGAATAAGAAGGAATATTTACAACCTTACCATCTACAGTAATGTGTTTGTGGCCAACCAACTGACGAGCAGCTGCGCGAGTAGGAGCAATTCCCAAACGGAACACTACGTTGTCCAAACGACATTCAAGGCTCTGCAACAGGATTTCACCGGTAATACCGCTCATACCTGCAGCCTTTTCAAACATGTTACGGAACTGTTTTTCCAACACACCGTAAGTATATTTTGCTTTCTGTTTTTCAGCCAACATGACACCGTATTCAGAAGTTTTTCTGCGACGGTTATTTCCATGCTGTCCAGGAGGATAGTTTTTCTTAGACAAAACTTTATCTGCTCCAAAGATTGCTTCACCGAATTTACGTGCAATTCTTGTTTTTGGTCCAGTATATCTAGCCATTTTCTTTTAAATTTAATTGTTACTAATGAACTCAATTTGTTGCAGCCGCGATTACAGAAAGGAATTGCAATCCAAATTAACCAAATCAAGTTACATCCAAATAAGGTTATCTTTATTATACTCTTCTTCTTTTCGGAGGACGACAACCATTGTGAGGCAATGGAGTTACATCAACGATTTCTGTAACCTCAATTCCTGCTCCGTGAACAGTTCTGATAGCAGATTCACGTCCATTTCCAGGACCCTTAACGTAAGCTTTCACCTTTCTCAGGCCAAGGTCATACGCTACTTTAGCGCAATCCTGAGCAGCCATCTGTGCTGCATAAGGAGTGTTCTTCTTAGAACCTCTAAATCCCATCTTACCTGCAGAAGACCATGAGATAATCTGACCTTCACTATTTGCCAGAGATACAATGATGTTGTTGAATGAAGAATGAACATGCAACTGTCCATTAGCATCAACCTTCACATTTCTTTTTTTAGCTGCGACTGTTTTTTTTGCCATATTAACAATTATTATTTAGTAGCTTTTTTCTTATTTGCAACAGTTTTCTTTCTTCCCTTACGTGTACGAGCATTGTTCTTTGTGCTCTGGCCTCTAACAGGCAGACCCAGACGGTGACGAACACCACGGTAACAACCAATATCCATCAAACGTTTAATGTTCAACTGGATTTCAGAACGAAGATCACCTTCTACTTTATATTCAGCACCAATGATTTCACGGATTTTAGCAGCCTGATCATCAGTCCAATCTTTAACTTTCAAGTCACGATCAACACCTGCCTTATCCAAAATTTTTGCTGAACTACTGCGTCCGATACCATATACGTATGTCAACGCAATCTCGCCTCTCTTATTTTGAGGCAAATCTACACCAACTATTCTTATAGCCATATACTAATTATTTTTTTTGCAAAAATAATAAATTATCCTTGACGTTGTTTATACTTAGGATTTTTCTTGTTAATAACATACAAACGGCCATTACGTCTAACGATCTTGCATTCCGGCGTACGTTTCTTTAATGATGCTCTTACTTTCATATCTTATATTTCTTTTACTTGTATCTAAAAACAATTCTTCCTTTAGATAAATCATAAGGAGACATCTCCACTCTGACCTTATCTCCGGGTAGTATTTTTATGTAATGCATTCTCATTTTGCCGGAAATATGAGCAGTTATCTCATGTCCGTTTTCCAGCTCAACACGAAACATTGCATTTGACAATGCTTCAACGATAACTCCATCTTGTTCTATTGCGGATTGTTTTGCCATATTAAATTGCTTTATCTCCTAAAACCTGTTCTATAAATTCAAATGATGATAATATATCAGCTTTTCCTAAACCGACTGCAACGGTATGCTCAAAATGAGCAGCGAACTTGCGGTCACGGGTACGTATCGTCCAATTATCATTTTCCATCAAAATTTGACGGTTGCCCAAAGTTATCATAGGCTCAATGGCGATACACATTCCTTTTTTCAGCATTGTGCCTGTCCCTCTCCTACCGTAATTGGGTACTTGAGGTTCTTCATGCATATCTTTGCCAATTCCATGACCGACAAACTCACGGACCACTCCATAAGAATGACTCTCACAATGTTGCTGGACTGCAAAACCAATATCGCCCAGGCGCTTCCCATGAACAGCGTTTTCAATTCCTTTATATAAAGCTTCTTTTGTAACTTTCAAAAGATTCAGGACATCCGGAGCTACTTCTCCTACACAAAATGTATAAGCAGAATCTCCACAAAAACCATTCATATATGTTCCACAGTCTACCGACACAATATCTCCGTCTTCCAGAGGCGTGTCATTTGGAATACCATGGACAACCTGATCATTCACTGAAGTACAAAGTGTACCTGGAAAAGGTGAACCATAAGGATTAGGAAATCCTTTGAAGGTTGGAATTGCTCCATGGTCACGGATAAATTCCTCAGCCACCTGGTCAAGTTGTTTCGTAGTAACTCCCGGCTTTATCAGCTTAGCGACTTCGGCCAGAGTTCTCCCAACAAGGAGATTACTCTGTCGAAGCAACTCTATTTCATCATCTGTTTTAAGAAATATCATTCGAGACGATTTTAATAAGCAGCTACATTTCCTGAACGCCCTTTAATTCTTCCAGAACTCAAGAGTCCATCATAGTGGCGCATCAACAGATGACTTTCAACTTGCTGCAGAGTATCAAGGACGACTCCAACAAGAATCAACAGCGATGTACCTCCAAAGAATTGAGCGAACTCAGCTTGAACACCGAATACACCAGCAAATGCAGGCAAGATAGCAATAATAGCCAAAAAGATAGAACCAGGTAAAGTAATGCGTGACATGATAGTATCAATGTAATCAGCTGTACTTTTTCCCGGTTTAATACCCGGAATAAAACCATTATTTCTCTTCATATCTTCTGCCATCTGGTTTGGATTAATCGTAATGGCGGTATAGAAATAAGTAAATACAATAATTAGAATTGCAAATATCAAATTATACCAAAAGCCAGTATGGTCAATCAAAGCACCAGCTATACCACTTGCAGTTTCAGTATTAGAGAATCCAACAATCGTAATTGGAATAAACATGATAGCCTGAGCGAAGATAATCGGCATTACATTGGCAGCATTCACTTTTAACGGAATATACTGTCTTGCACCACCATATTGTTTATTTCCAACGATTCGCTTAGCATATTGTACAGGCACCTTACGCACGCCCTGAACCAACATAATTGCGGCTGCAATCACAGCCAGCAAACATACCAATTCGATAAGGAACATAATGATACCCCCTGCCCCCGGAGAAGCAAGACGAGAAACAAACTCGCCAGAGAACGATTGTGGAAGACGTGCAATGATACCCACCATAATGATTAATGAAATACCATTACCAATTCCCTTATCTGTAATTCTCTCACCAAGCCACAAGATGAACATACTACCCGCTGCCAAAATAATGGTAGAAGTAATAATAAAGAAAGTCCAATCTAATGAAGCATTAAGAGCCGGTCCAGCTTGCATTTTCAAGTTAATCAGATAAGAGGGAGCCTGAAAAATCAAGATAATAATAGTCAATATACGAGTATATTGATTAATCTTACGACGTCCACTTTCTCCTTCCCGCTGAAGTTTCTGGAAATACGGCACAGCAATAGCCAATAACTGAATCACGATGGATGCAGAGATATAAGGCATAATTCCCAATGCAAAGATTGATGCGTTAGAAAATGCACCACCAGAAAACATATTCAACAACGCAAGAAGCCCTTCACTTGTTTGTTCATGCAGCTTTGACAACATGTTAGGATCAATACCAGGCAGAACCACGTATGAACCGAATCTGTAAATTGCAACAAACAATATAGTAATGAGGATCCGCTTTCTCAGATCCTCAATATTCCATATATTCTTTAATGTTTCAATAGATTTTCTCATTGAATCAGAGTTTTACTGCATTACCACCAACGGCTTCGATTGCAGCTACTGCACTCTTAGAGAAAGCATTTGCTTCCACATCAAGCTTAGTAGTTAAACTACCGTTACCAAGAACTTTCACTAACTGGTTAGACGAAATGAAACCAGCTTCAATCAGCTCATTAACACCTACCTTAGTCAGGTTGTTAGCTTCAGCCAACTTCTGAATAGCATCAAGGTTAATGGCCTTATATTCTACGCGATTGATGTTCTTAAAACCAAATTTCGGAACACGACGCTGAAGCGGCATCTGACCACCTTCAAATCCAATCTTCTTAGAATAACCAGATCTAGATTTAGCTCCTTTATGTCCTCTTGTAGAAGTACCACCTAAACCTGAACCAGCACCACGACCAATTCTTTTTCTTGTTTTGACAGAACCTTCTGCAGGACGCAAATTATTTAAATTCATATTGTAATTTCCTTTAATATTAACAATATATTACTTAACGATTGCAACCAGGTGTTTAACCTTTTCAATCATACCCAGAATTGAAGGAGTTTCTTCGTGCTCAACCACACGATTCAGTTTACGAAGTCCCAGTGCATCCAAAGTTCTCTTCTGATCAGCAGGAGCACCAATTCTACTTTTTACTTGCTTAATCTTAATAGTTGACATGTTTTCCCTCCTTATCCTCTAAATACTTTTTCCATACTTACACCTCTATTCTGAGCAACCATGCGAGCATCTCTCATTTCGCTCAAAGCCAAGATAGTAGCTTTTACCAGATTGTGCGGGTTAGATGAACCTTTTGACTTAGCCAAAACGTCAGTAATACCAACACTTTCCAATACAGCACGCATAGCGCCGCCGGCTACTACTCCGGTACCCATAGAAGCGGGTTTAATAAACACCTCAGCACCACCAAATTTAGCAGATTGTTCGTGGGGAACAGTACCTTTCAAAACAGGCACACGTGTCAGATTCTTCTTAGCAGATTCAACACCCTTAGCGATAGCAGCAGTAACTTCACCTGCTTTACCAAGTCCCCAACCGATGATACCATCTTCGTTACCAACAACAACGATAGCAGAGAAACTGAAAGTTCTACCACCCTTTGTAACTTTAGTAACGCGGTTGATTGCAACCAATCTATCTTTTAATTCTATATCGTTAGTGATCTTAACTCTATTATTAACTGCCATAATTCTTTAAAATTTAAGTCCACCGTTACGAGCAGCATCAGCTACTTCTTTTACTCTCCCATGATACAAGTAACCATTACGGTCGAATACGACAGTCGTAATACCAGCTTCCTGAGCTTTCTTAGCGATCAGTTCACCAACTTTAGCAGCCTGTTCTTTCTTCGGCATAACTTCCATACCCAAAGAAGATGCAGCAGCCAATGTTTTACCGCTCAGGTCATCAATAACCTGAACATAGATTTGCTTGTTACTTCTAAACACACTCATACGCGGACGTTCAGCGGTACCTGAAATCTTATTGCGTACTCTATATTTAATCTTGATTCGTCTTTCTATTTTTGTTGTCATAATTGTACGATTTTATGTGAATTACTTAGCGCCAGCTGACTTACCAGACTTTCTACGAATTTCTTCACCAACAAACTTAATACCTTTTCCTTTGTAAGGTTCAGGCTTACGGAAAGAACGTATTTTTGAACAAACCTGACCGAGCAGCTGTTTGTCACAAGATTCCAATATAATAAGAGGGTTCTTATTTCTTTCAGATTTAGTTTCCACCTTGATTTCAGGAGGCAACTGCATAAAGATATTATGCGTATAACCCAAAGCGAAATCAATAATGTTACCATTGTTTGAAGCACGGTAACCAACACCGACAAGTTCCAACTCTTTCTTGTAACCTTCAGAAACACCAACAACCATGTTATGAATCAAAGCACGATACAAGCCATGGAATGCATGACGCTGCTTCAAGTTATCAAGCATAGCGTTTTCATTTTCTTTCAACACCACCTGTCCGTCTGCAATCTCTACTTCAATAGCAGGATTAACAAACTGGCTCAACTCACCTTTCGGACCTTTAACGTTTACTACGTTATCCTTCAGAGTAACTGTTACTCCAGCAGGAATACTAACGGGCAATTTACCTATTCTTGACATAGCTTATCCTCCTACATTAATATACATAACAAAGAACTTCACCACCGATTTTCAAAGCAGCAGCTTCCTTGTCTGTCATCACACCTTTGGAAGTAGATATAATAGCAATACCTAATCCGTTAATTACTCTCGGCATGTCTTTGTAGCCAGTATACTTACGCATACCCGGGGTAGATACTCTTTCAAGTTTCTTGATAGCGTTAACTTTGTTAACTGCATCATACTTCAAAGCAACTTTGATAGTACCTTGAGGACCATCTTCTACAAATTTGTAGTTCAAAATGTAACCTTTGTCAAACAGGATTTTAGTAATTTCCTTTTTCAAGTTTGAAGCAGGTACTTCTACAACTCTGTGCTTAGCACTAATTGCATTTCTCAATCTTGTGAGATAATCTGCGATTGGATCTGTCATATTAATTGATTGTTAAATTAATCAGGACTACCCTGACAATATTTAAAAATAAAAGTATTTACCAGCTTGCTTTTTTAACGCCCGGGATTAAACCGTTTGAAGCCATTTCACGGAATTGAATACGTGAAATACCGAACTGGCGCATATAACCCTTAGGACGACCAGTCAGTTTGCAACGGTTGTGCAAGCGAATCGGATTTGCATTTTTAGGAATAGCCTGCAATTTCTGAGCAGCTTCAAAAGCTTCAGCAGGATCTCCTGTATTTACAATTTTCTTCAACGCAGCACGTTTCTCAGCATATTTGGCTACCAGTTTAGCTCTTTTTACTTCGCGAGCCTTCATTGATTCTTTTGCCATATCTTATCAATCTTTTTTAGCGTTCTTAAACGGTAATCCGAATTCTTTCAATAAAGCATAACCTTCTTCGTCTGTTTCAGCAGATGTTACAAAGGTAATATTCATTCCAAGAATTTTAGTAATACTATCGATATTAATTTCAGGGAAAATGATTTGCTCCTGAACACCTAAAGTATAGTTACCTCTTCCGTCAAACTTGCTTTCGATACCTTTAAAGTCACGGATACGTGGCAAAGCAACACGGACAAGTTTTTCCAAGAATTCATACATTCTTTCACGGCGCAAAGTTACCATCACACCGATAGGCATTTTCTTACGCAACTTGAAGTTCGCAATATCTTTACGAGAAACAGTTGCTACAGCTTTCTGACCAGTGATTGCTGTCAATTCATTGATAGCAACATCAATGATTTTCTTATCAGCTACAGCCATACCCAAACCCTGATTGATAACAATCTTTTTCAGCTTAGGAATCTGCATAGACGAAGTATACTGGAACTGATTCTTCAACGCAGGAGCGATACGCTCTGCATATTCTTTCTTAAGGCTAGCAGTATTACTCATTATTTAATCTCCTCTCCTGATTTTTTAGCATAACGAACAAATGTTCTTCCATCAGAACTTTCTCTTCTACCAATACGTGTCGGTTTACCTGTTTTAGGGTCTACCGGATTCAAGTTTGAGATGTGAATAGGAGCTTCCTGCTTCACAATACCTCCCTGAGGATTCTTTGCATTGGGTTTTGTGCTCTTAGATACCATGTTGATACCTTCTACCACTGCACGTCCTTCTTTAACAAGAACTTTCAACACGCGGCCAGTTTTACCCTTATCTTCACCAGAATTTACGTAAACTGTATCGCCTTTTTTAATATGTAATTTACTCATTACTTAAATCTTTAACAAAATTAAAGTACTTCAGGTGCAAGTGAAACCACTTTCATGTTTGCATTACGCAACTCTCTTGCTACCGGGCCAAAAATACGACTTCCTCTAATTTCACCTGCGTTGTTCAACAACACGCAAGCATTATCATCAAAACGAATGTAAGAACCGTCAGCACGACGAATTTCTTTCTTAGTACGTACGATCAGGGCCTTAGATACTGCACCTTTTTTAATATCACTTGAGGGGATAACACTTTTTATTGAAACTACAATAACATCCCCAACAGAGGCGTAACGTCTCTTTGTTCCGCCTAAAACGCGGATACAAAGAGCTTCTTTCGCACCACTGTTGTCACACACTGTAAGTCTGGATTCTGCTTGTATCATAATTACTTAGCTCTTTCGATAACTTCAATCAATCTCCATCTCTTAGTTTTGCTCAAAGGACGAGTTTCCATGATACGAACAGTATCGCCAATCTGGCAGTCGTTCTTTTCGTCATGAGCGTGGTATTTTTTCGTTTTAGAAACGAACTTACCATAAATAGGGTGTTTTTCCTTAAACTTAGCAGCAACAGTAATGGTCTTATCCATTTTATTGCTTACTACAACACCAGTTCTTTCTTTTCTTAAATTTCTAGCTTCCATGAGGACCATTATTATTTGTTAAGTTCTCTCTGACGCAATTCTGCTTTCATACGCGCAATAGTTCTGCGTAATGTCTTAATCTGTGCAGGATTTTCCAGCGGAGAGATCGAATGATTCAAAACCATTTGATTATAATTGGCAACTTCTGTTTGAATTCTTTCTGCCAATTCGTTGGTAGCTATTTCTCTAATTTCTGCAATCTTCATATCAATTAAGCATTTTGACTTGCGTCGTAATCACGTCTAACAATAAACTTAGTAGTAACAGGAAGTTTCTGTGCTGCAAGACGCAGAGCTTCTTTTGCTACTTCAAAAGATACACCTTCAACTTCGATCAAAATACGACCCGGAGTTACAGGAGCTACGAAACCTTCCGGAGAACCTTTACCTTTACCCATACGTACGTCAGCCGGTTTACGAGTAATAGGTTTATCCGGGAAAATGCGGATCCAAATCTGACCCTGACGCTGCATATATCTTGTTACAGCAATACGAGCAGCTTCAATCTGACGACCAGTGATCCATCTTGTCTGCAATGACTTGATACCAAATGAACCAAAAGCCAGCTGATGACCTCTCTGAGCATTACCTTTAGCGCTGCCTTTCTGCTGTCTTCTGAATTTTGTCTTTTTCGGTTGTAACATAATTCCTAAAATTCAAATTCGTTAGCGATTGTTGTTTTTCTTTCTGCGGAAATTCTTTCCACCATTGTTGGTGTTACCACCACGGCTGCTTTCTTTGCTCTGAGTAAAGTTAGGAGCTAATTCACGCTTTCCATAAACTTCTCCACGGCAAATCCACACTTTGATACCCAGCAAACCGACTTTAGTCAATGCTTCTGCATGACAATAGTCGATGTCAGCACGGAAAGTGTGCAACGGAGTACGTCCTTCTTTGTACATTTCAGAACGAGCCATTTCAGCTCCATTCAAACGTCCAGAGATTAATACCTTGATACCTTCAGCACCCATGCGCATTGTGTTGGCGATAGCCATCTTGATAGCGCGGCGGTAAGCGATTTTGCCTTCTACCTGGCGAGCGATATTGTTAGCAACGATCACAGCATCAAGTTCAGGTCTTTTCACCTCGAAAATGTTGATCTGGATATCTTTATCGGTGATCTTCTTCAACTCTTCTTTCAACTTGTCAACTTCCTGACCACCTTTACCAATGATAATACCCGGACGAGCAGTACATACAGTAATTGTCACCAATTTCAGAGTACGTTCAATAACGATTCTAGAAACGCTGGCTTTTGCAAGTCTGGCATTCAGATATTTACGAATTTTGCTGTCTTCCAACAAAGCGTCACCATAATTCTTGCCACCGTACCAGTTAGAATCCCATCCTCTGATAATTCCTAAACGGTTGCTTATCGGATTAACTTTCTGTCCCATCTAGTCTTAATTTTGATTATCATTAGTACTCTTAGAATCAACGAACAAAGTCACGTGATTTGAACGTTTACGAATTCTGTAACCTCTACCCTGCGGAGCCGGTCTCATTCTTTTCAAGGTTGCTCCCCCGTCAACATAAATCTTAGTTACAAAAAGTTCGCCGTCTTCAGCTTTGCGTTCGTTTTTCTGTTCCCAGTTAGCAATAGCAGAGCGCAACAGTTTTTCCACTCTTGCAGAAGCTTCCTTAGAAGAAAACTTCAAAACACCAAGTGCTCTATTAACCTCCATACCGCGAATCATATCAGCAACGAGACGCATTTTACGCGGAGAAGTGGGCACATTTTGCAATTTTGCAAAATACATGGTCTTAAGGGCTTCTTTTCTTTTTTCAGCCGATATTTTTTTTCTTGCTCCCATTATTTATTACTTTATTATTTCAAATAAGTGTCCTGTTATTTTTTCTTGTTACCAGCATGACCACGGAAAGTACGAGTAGGAGCAAATTCTCCCAACTTATGTCCTACCATGTTTTCTGTAACGTAAACAGGAATAAATTTGTTTCCGTTATGAACTGCAATTGTATGCCCTACAAAATCAGGCGAAATCATTGAAGCTCTAGCCCAAGTTTTAACGACACTCTTTTTGCCGCTCTCATTCATAGCAAGCACTTTGCTTTCCAGTTTTACGTTAATATATGGACCTTTTTTTAATGAACGACTCATAATTTACTCAATTAATCAGTTGTTATTATTTTCTTCTTTCAATAATATACTTAGAAGACTGTTTCTTAGGTGCTCTTGTCTTCAAGCCCTTAGCATACAAGCCTGTACGTGATCTCGGGTGTCCTCCTGACTGACGTCCTTCACCACCACCCATCGGGTGATCAACAGGGTTCATAACAACACCACGGTTATGAGGACGACGTCCTAACCAACGAGAGCGACCTGCTTTACCTGAAGATTCCAGAGCGTGGTCTGAGTTACCAACGCTACCAATTGTAGCCTTACAAGCACTTAAAATCTGTCTTACTTCACCTGAAGGCAATTTGATAACACAATATTTACCTTCGCGAGAAGTCAACTGAGCAAAGTTACCAGCCGATCTTACCAAAGCAGCACCTTGACCCGGGCGCAATTCAATGTTATGAATCACAGTACCCACAGGGATGTTTTCAAGCGGAAGTGCGTTACCAATCTCAGGCGCCGCATTCGCTCCAGACATCAAAGTACTACCTACTTGCAATCCATTAGGAGCAATAATATATCTTTTTTCTCCATCAGCATAGAACAACAATGCGATACGTGCCGAACGGTTTGGATCGTATTCGATTGTTTTTACAACTGCTGGAACACCGTCTTTATTTCTCTTGAAATCGATAATACGGAATTTTCTCTTATGACCGCCACCGATATAGCGCATTGTCATTTTACCTACGTGGTTACGACCACCAGTAGAACGCTTTCCATATACAAGAGATTTTTCTGGTACCGATGCAGTAATTTCTTCAAAAGTACCAATAATTTTGTGTCTCTGCCCCGGTGTAGTGGGCTTAAATTTACGTACTGCCATCTTTTATTTAAATATTGCTATAAAAATCAATAGTATCACCTTCTTTCAATGTAACGATCGCTTTTTTATAAGCGTTTGTACGTCCATTGATAAGACCTGATTTAGTATAACGGCTCTTATTCTTTCCTGCGTAACGGATAGTGTTTACATCAATAACAGTCACGTTATACAAAGCTTCGATTTCGCTCTTAATTTCTAATTTGTTAGCTTCAGGACGAACAATAAATCCAAAGCGGTTGAACTTTTCAGATATTGCCGTCATCTTTTCTGTAACCAACGGTTTAATAATCATTCCCATATTACTTCAGCCTCCTTTAATTATTTAACTAAGGTTTCCTCGATAGCTTTCAGCGCGCCTTCTGTAACAACAAGCGTTTCTGCGTTCAATACAGTATATGTATTCAGCGCAGAAGCAATAGCTACATTGGTACGTTCCAAATTACGAGCTGACAAATATACGTTTTTATTTGCTTCCGGCAAAACCATAAGCAGCTTTTTACCAGCTACTTTTAGATTATTCACAACATTTACAAAATCTTTAGTCTTAGGAGCTTCAAAAGTGAAGTCTTCTACTACTACGATGTTGTTTGTCTGAGCCTTGTAAGACAAAGCAGACTTACGAGCCAAAGCTTTTACTTTCTTGTTTAATTTGAACCAGTAGTCGCGCGGAGTAGGACCAAATACGCGAGCACCACCTACCAACAGCGGAGAGTTGATATCACCACGACGTGCACCACCACCACCTTTCTGACGGCCTAATTTACGAGTAGAACCACTGATTTCGCTTCTTTCTTTAGACTTGTGAGTTCCCTGGCGCTGATTAGCCATGTACTGTTTTACGTCAAGATAGATAGCGTGATCATTCGGAGTGATTCCGAAGATAGCTTCATTCAAAGCAACCTTTCTTCCGGTATCTTCACCCTTAATATTTAATACGTTAACTTCCATTATTTCTCAATTATTACGATTGAACCTTTGCAACCCGGAACAGAACCCTTGATCAAAAGCAAGTTGTGTTCAGGAATTACCTTTAATACCTGTAAGTTGTGAGTAGTTACTCTGTCACCACCCATTTGACCACCCATGCGCATTCCTTTGAATACTTTTGCAGGGTAAGAACAAGCACCGATAGAACCCGGCTTACGAGCACGGTTGTGCTGACCGTGAGTAGTCTGACCTACACCACCAAATCCGTGACGTTTAACAACACCCTGGAAACCTTTACCCTTTGAGGTACCGATTACATCCACGTAAGTTGCATCGTTAAACAATTCTACAGTGATAGTATCACCTAAATTCAATTCCTGTGAGAAATCTTTGAACTCGGCCAAGTGTCTCTTCGGAGTTACTCCAGCTTTCTTAAAGTGACCCATCAACGGTTTTGTAGTATGTTTTTCCTTTTTGTCCTGGAAACCTACCTGAACAGCTGCATAGCCATCTTTTTCTACACTCTTAATCTGAGTAACTACACAAGGACCAGCTTCGATAACAGTGCATGGTACATTTTTACCATCAGCACTGAAAACGGATGTCATTCCGATTTTCTTTCCTAATAATCCTGGCATTTCAGTTAAATTTTTAAATTATTAAACTTTAATTTCTACTTCTACCCCACTCGGTAATTCCAATTTCATCAAAGCGTCTACTGTCTTTGCAGTTGAGCTGTAGATATCAATCAGTCTCTTGTAAGAAGACAACTCAAACTGTTCACGTGACTTCTTGTTAACGAAAGTCGAACGGTTTACAGTAAAGATACGTTTGTGTGTAGGCAATGGAATAGGACCGCTAACGATAGCACCAGTAGCCTTCACTGTTTTTACAATCTTCTCAGCCGATTTGTCAACCAAGTTGTGATCGTAAGATTTCAGTTTAATTCTGATTTTCTGACTCATGTGTCTATTAAATAATTATATGATTTAATGAGATGAAGCATGAGGGTTAAGAGTCATTCGCTAACCCTCATCAGCTTCAATCTTTTTATTTTTATTATACCAAGTCTACGCGACCTTTAACTTCTTCCAATACAGTCTTAGCGATAGAGCTAGATACCTGTGCATGGTGATCATAAGTCATTGAAGAAGTAGCACGACCAGAAGTGATGGTACGCAAAGCAGTTACATAACCGAACATTTCAGCCAATGGAACCTGAGCTTTAACGATACGAGCACCAGAGCGGCTTGTTTCCATACCTTCTACCTGACCACGACGTTTGTTCAAGTCACCGATAACGTCACCCATGTTTTCTTCCGGAGTTACAACTTCCAGTTTCATGATTGGTTCCATCAAGACCGGAGCAGCTTTAGCACAAGCGTTCTTGTAAGCCTGGATAGCACAGATTTCGAATGATAACTGGTCAGAGTCAACCGGGTGGAATGAACCATCCTTCAACACAACCTTCAAAGAGTCAAGCGGGAATCCAGCCAAGATACCATTCTTCATTGCAGTCTGGAAACCTTTCTGTACTGAAGGGATAAATTCCTTAGGAACGTTACCACCTTTCACTTCATCAACAAACTGCAAGCCGCCTTGTTTGAAGTCTTCGTCAACCGGACCTACAGTTACGATGATATCAGCAAACTTACCGCGACCACCCGACTGTTTCTTGTAAACTTCACGAAGTTCAACAGTCTTAGTAATAGCTTCCTTGTAGTTAACCTGAGGACGACCCTGGTTACATTCAACCTTAAACTCACGTTTCAAACGGTCGATAATGATATCCAAGTGAAGCTCACCCATACCAGAGATTACAGTCTGACCTGTCTGTTCGTCAGTCTTAACGGTGAAAGTCGGGTCTTCTTCAGCCAACTTAGCCAAACCGTTAGAAAGCTTATCAAGGTCTTTCTGAGTCTTAGGTTCTACAGCGATACCGATAACCGGTTCCGGGAAATCCATTGATTCCAATATGATTGGAGCTGTTTCGTCACACAAAGTATCACCAGTACGGATATCTTTGAAACCTACACCTGCACCAATATCACCAGCACCAATTACTTCAACCGGGTTCTGCTTGTTAGAGTGCATCTGGAACAAACGAGATACACGTTCTTTCTTTCCAGAGCGAGTATTGTAGATATAAGATCCTGCTTCAACTTTACCTGAGTAAACACGGAAGAAAGTCAAACGACCTACATAAGGGTCAGTTGCAATCTTAAATGCCAGTGCAGAAGTTTTTTCGTCTTCATCCGGACGGCGGTCTTCTTCAGCGCCTGTGTCAGGGTTAGAGCCTACGATATTCGGAGTATCCAATGGAGAAGGCAAGAATGCACAAACATAATCCAACAGCGGCTGAACACCTTTATTCTTGAATGAAGAACCACAAAGCATCGGAACGATTTCCATCTTCAAAGTACCCGCACGCAAAGCTCTCATTACTTCTTCTTCTGTGATAGTAGAAGGATCATCGAAGTATTTTTCCATCAAAGCTTCATCGAATTCAGCTACTTTTTCCAACATCTTGTCACGCCATTCTTGTGCTTCGTCTACCAAGTTAGCAGGAATTTCTTCTGTATCGTAGTCAGCTCCCATGGTTTCATCGTGCCACAAGATAGCTTTCATCTTGATCAAGTCGATTACACCTTTGAAGTTTTCTTCAGCACCGATAGGGATTTCAATCGGACAAGGATTAGCTCCCAAAACGTCCTTCATCTGGCGAACTACTTCATAGAAGTCAGCACCAGAACGGTCCATTTTGTTTACATAACCGATACGAGGTACATTATATTTATCAGCCTGACGCCATACAGTTTCTGACTGAGGTTCTACACCACCTACAGCACAGTAAGTAGCTACAGCACCGTCAAGAACACGCAAAGAACGTTCTACTTCAGCAGTAAAGTCCACGTGTCCCGGAGTGTCAATCAAGTTAATCTTAAATTTCTTACCTGCATAGTTCCAGAATGTGGTAGTAGCAGCAGAGGTAATAGTAATACCGCGTTCCTGCTCCTGAGCCATCCAGTCCATTGTTGCAGAACCATCATGAGTTTCACCGATTTTGTGAGTCAGACCTGTATAGAACAAGATACGTTCAGAAGTTGTAGTCTTACCTGCGTCGATGTGCGCCATGATACCGATATTACGGGTCAAATGCAAATCTTGTTTAGCCATTTTTCCTTCTTATATATTGATTAATACTTGATTAGAATCTAAAGTGAGCAAATGCACGGTTAGCTTCAGCCATACGGTGCATATCTTCTTTACGCTTGAATGCACCACCCTGTTCGTTATAAGCGTCCAAGATTTCAGCAGCCAATTTGTCAGCCATAGATTTACCGCCACGTTTACGAGCGAAAGCAATCATATTCTTCATTGAGATTGACTCTTTACGGTCAGGACGGATTTCAGTAGGAACCTGGAAAGTAGCACCACCGATACGGCGAGATTTAACTTCCAACTGCGGAGTTACGTTTTCCAAAGCTTTTTTCCAAACTTCCAAAGCTGATTTTTCTTCACCCGGAAGCTTGTTTTCGATTGATTTCAGAGCGTTATAGAAGATTTCGTAAGAAGTATTCTTCTTTCCATCATACATCAGATGGTTCACGAATTTAGAAACCTTCTGGTCATTGAATACCGGATCCGGAAGGATCACACGTTTTTTTGGTTTTGCTTTTCTCATTTTGTTTGATAATAATGTTTAGTTTGGGGCTGCATCTTTGTTTTCTTCAACGTCTCCTCCGAGACATTTACTCAACCTTAAAGCTTTTCCAACAAACCAAAACGAATTAATAAAGTTTTTTCTGTAAGGATTGTACTCAGCGAGAAAGATTATTTCTTACCTTTTCCTGCCGGAGCTGCTTGTCCCGGTTTCGGGCGCTTAGCACCGTATTTAGAACGTCTTTGTGTACGGCCAGCCACACCTGCGGTATCCAAAGTACCACGAACAATGTGATAACGTACACCCGGAAGGTCTTTCACACGACCACCACGAACCAATACGATTGAGTGTTCCTGCAAGTTGTGTCCTTCTCCCGGAATATAAGAGTTCACTTCCTTAGAGTTTGTCAGACGCACACGAGCAACCTTACGCATTGCTGAGTTCGGTTTTTTCGGAGTTGTAGTGTAAACACGTACGCACACGCCACGTCTCTGAGGACATGAATCCAGCGCCGGAGATTTACTCTTCTCAACCAAAACCGTTCTTCCTTTTCTTACTAACTGTTGAATAGTAGGCATTTTGTTTGATTTTTAATTGTTATATATTTCGTTTATTGTTTTTTCCAATCCTTGTCGAAACTATACATTTCGGGCTGCAAAATTACAAATAACTTTTTAATCAACAAAACCTTTTAAAAATAAAAAGGGCTGTTTGGGGCTTCTATCCCACCAAACAGCCCTTTTAAGCCTCGATTTATATTTATTTAACAATACCACCTATACACTCATAGGGGCAGACGATTAGGCTTCGCCTTTAAAGTCACTCAAAGGAGGAACAAAAGTTTTCCCGCCTGCATTCTGCTGTTCTTCCGGCATCCGGATCGGACCGAAGTTTTTTTCATACTTGGTCACGTTATCCTGCAAAGCATACATCAAACGTTTGGCGTGTTCCGGAGTCATCACAATACGCGACTGTACATTTGCCTTTGGCAATCCGGGCATGATACGGACAAAGTCAAGCACAAACTCTGAAGTTGAATGAGTGATTATAGCAAGATTTGCATAAGTTCCTTGAGCTACTTCCTCCTTCAGTTCTATCTGAAGTTGGTTATTTTTGTTTTCGTTTTCCATAATGATTAACTTGTTTTATTGTGTCACTAATTTTTTGCAAGGGCAAATGTAAAGAAAAAGTTGATATATCAAAGCAACATCGGAGTAAAAATTTCAACTCCCCTACCAAAACCGCTGCTTTCCATCGCTATATTCAATAACACGTTCATCTTTTCCTAGAGTATGGTTTATAAGATAAAGCAAACTCCCTTTCGGAACGATGTAAAGTACAGAATTAGAAGACGCTTCCTTACACCCAGCAGAATTCCATTGCTTGTTGTCCCAATACAACAACTCTCATCTATCTTCCTTACGAATAAAGTTATCACGATTCCGGGGTGCATAGACTATTTTAGCAATTGAGCGAGGCTTAAGGATTCCCATCAAAGACATTGGTAAATCCATGGAAACCATCTTGCTCCCCCTGGTGCCTCTATAAACTTAAAGCAAATACTGTCATCATCTGAACGTGTATCGGCTATAGGAATCCAATTGTCACGGCATAACAAGCATAAGTAAAGGACATCATCCGAAGCCACATCTTCATACAGCACTTCTTTTAGGTAAAGACATTGTTCGATTCCACTTTCCTGCATAAACAGAAGTTACATCTTTAAATAAAGGTAGACGGGAAAAAGGATATAAGGCATAAGAAGGCTTGCCCAGTTCTTTTACTACAGAGCTATTTAAACTATAAGTATTCCGATAAACCTCTGCTTAAGGATTCCACAAATCCGTTGCTGGTCTTAACGGTGGATTTGGAGATTCCACTTTACATGCCTTAGCCTTTTCATCCAAAACAAAATTCCAAAAATGAGGAGCATTATTATCTCTCCTCATAATCATAAAATCCGTTCCGCAAGGAATGCCTACTGCACGAAACACAATTACAATCATAAAAAACGAAAAAACGAAAAATTTAGGTCCTGCCTTATATTGTCGATGTTATTGTAATATATCAGCCATTCTCTTCACATGCAATATCTTTTCCTGAAATGTTTTAGTAGTTATATAACCTCTCTGCTTCAATTTACACAAGGTCTCATTTGAACAGGATATATTCAATACAAATAGTATAAGACAACAATTTTTCTTTATTAGCCATAATTTTTACATTTAAACAACGTTCAAAACACAATCTAATCCGTCTGCTATAAATCAACATTAAATAAACTCTTACTATTTCAATGGTTATTTCACAAACAGTCTTATTAACATTGACAGCATGATTTTTTGTATTTGCAAAAGTAATGCACAATAAAGGGGAAACAAGTGGACAAAAAAAACGATTTAAGGTAGACAGAAGTAGATGTCACAAAAACACAAGAGGACAAAAAAGTCAATTCTAGTGGATAAAAGTAACTTCTTATCTCCCCCAAAAGATAAATACGAAATCAGACCTTTTCACACACTTAAAAGCATAAATATCATATAATCAATAAAATACCAACAGAAGCGAGCAACAAGCGTGTAGGCAAACCCTGCGTCCTACACCGTCCTACACTGCGCCCTACACGCCATAACACACTGTCTACATGCAAGTTAACCCCAAAAACGTGTAGGGTGCAGGCAATTTTCGCAAAAACTTTTTTTGAGGGAGAGAAGAAAGGCATATAAAAATACAGATAAGTCATAGTAACGACAGAAGCAAGCCGTTAGTAACGACCAAGTCTCGTCGTTAGTAATGATTCTGTAAATGATAAGTAGGAAATCTCTATATAACAAGCGGGCTTCTTCCGCACCATTACAACGCACTCAAAAAACACCTAAACGTTTTTCCAAAACGTGAAGACGAATAAAAAAAACGCCCCGATGTTTTTTCTAAAACCTCAAGACGTTTTTTTACCGCTTTCTATGAAGCATCATCCGGCAACATGTATTTTCCGTTCTCGCCAAATATAAACTGAAACCGATGCCAATCCCAATAGCACAACGAATACGCCTACAAGCGACGGATAATGGTAACTCATTCCATACGCAATAGGTAAACCTCCGGTATAGGCTCCAACTGCATTACCCAGATTAAAGGCTATCTGCACACAGGCTGCCCCCATCAGTTCGCTCCCCCGGGAATTTTGAATCAGCAATAGCTGCTGTGACGGAGATACGGCAAACAGGCTGGCTGTTCCGATAAACATCAGCAAGACCGAAAGCCAGGGAACAGAGGCAAAAAAGAACGTTCCTAACAGAGCCAAAATCATAAAGCACTGTGCAAAACGAATAACCGGAGCAAGACCGTATAAATCACCGCATCTGCCACCCACCAAATTGCCGATGGTCATGCCCAGGCCTGCAAACATCATGATGAGCGTCATATGGGAGGGAGAAAAGCCGGCTTCGTTTATCATCTGGGGAGTAACGTAACTGAACCAGCAGAAAATCCCTCCGTTACCGAACATGGTGGTCAATATGATGAGCCAAGGAGCCAGTTTTTTCAAGAAACGGAACTGACCTTTAAAGCCAGTGTCAGGAAGTGCCGGTATGAAAGGTACCCACTTCCATACCAGATAAAAAGTGAACAGTCCCCACACACCGTTAAAGGCAAAAGGGAAACGCCACGAAACCAGATTACAAAGCATCGTACCCAGGGGGACTCCGAACAAATTTGCGATGGTCATACCTGCTATCATCAATGATACGGCTTGTGATTCGCGACCCTTATCAGCTACCCGCTCGGCAACGATCGAACCGGCACCGAAGAAAGCGCCATGAGGAAGTCCGGACACGAAGCGCATGAGTAACAACATCCAATAGCTGGGCGACAAGGAGGCACATACATTTCCGAGAATGTAAATGGCTACCAGACCTAATAGGATTTGTTTTAACGGACGCGTCCGTGCTACCACGACTGTTAGAGGAGCACCGACGCATACTCCAATAGCATAGGCTGAAATCAAATGCCCGGCCGCAGGAATACTGACGCCTAAATCATGAGCTACATTGGGAAGGACTCCCATCATTACAAACTCCGCAATACCTAATCCCAAGGTTCCGGAGGCAAGGGCTAATAAACTCTTTTTCATCTTTCTCTGCTTATCTGCCTGCAAAGGTACATCAAATAAGTGCTCAATATACACCTAACCTCATTTCTTGATTTACATCAGTTTGAGTTGAAGAGTTTACAAGCCCTCAAAATGAAGTACGATAGGCGCGCAGCTCCTTGCGCAAAAGTAAAGCCTGCCCTTCTGTCATGCCATCAAGCAACTCCCAAAACTGGGAGCCGTGATTCATCTCCCTGATATGAGCAAGCTCATGAAGGATTACATAATCCATCAGCTTTGCCGGAAGCAGCATCAAGTAACACGACAGACTGATGGTACGCGCTGCCGAACAGCTTCCCCAACGGGAGCGGGCACCGGTGATGCGCACTTTACGATAAGTCAGTCCAAAACGTTCTGCCCACATGGCAAGCAACGGAGGAAGATAAGTTTCTGCTGCCTTCTTCATGGCTCGAAGGATAGCACTGCGTACTAGTTTCTGCACATCCTCTCTGTTGAAATCTACATTTTCCGGACAATAGATAATCATCTCCTCTCCTTCACAACGAACCGTAAAATGTTTTAGCTTGCTGGATGCCAATGAAAGATGAAAGCAGTCGGTATGAATACGGAAACTTAAATCAACAGGTTTGGGGGCTATCTGCTCAAACTGTTCCAACAATTGTTTACGATAGGGCTGTAAAACTTCGAGTACCTTTTTCAATAAGCTTCGAGGAGGTACGGTCAGATGCAATCCATCGGACTTTACACGCATGGTTATATTCCGTGCTCCCCGACGTGTATGTATGATAATCTGTCCAAAATCATTATCGGCCACCAATCGTTTAGATGCCATAAGCTTTCATTCTTTTTATATCTTTTTACTCTGCTACTCTTGCCCTTCATAGCCTAATCATCCTGCCCAGTTTTCCCTGTCAAGATTCCGGTAGCTGATAGCTTCTGCCAAATGCCAAGATTGTATCTGCTCTACTCCTTCCAGATCGGCTATCGTCCGAGCAACCCTCAATATACGGTCATACGCACGGGCCGACAAATTCAGCCGCGTCATGGCATTGCGGAGTAAATCTAAGCCTTTATCATCCGGGCGTGCGTATTGATTAAGCAAGCGGGAGGTCATCTGTGCGTTGCAATAAACTCCGGGAACAGAGGAAAAACGGGCAGTCTGTATCTGGCGTGCCCGTACCACCCGTTCACGGATAACGGCACTTGATTCTGCCAATGTCTGCTCTGACATCTTTTCAAATGGAACCGGAACGATTTCTACCTGAATATCGATACGGTCAAGCAAAGGTCCCGATATACGATTCAAATAGCGCTGTACCTGTCCGGGACTGCAGACACAGTTCCGGGTGGGATGATTGTAATATCCGCAGGGACAAGGGTTCATGGAAGCTACAAGTTGGAAACTGGCTGGATAGTCGAGTGTATATTGAGCTCGTGATATGGTAATGTGACGGTCTTCCAAAGGCTGACGAAGCACTTCAAGCACACTTCGGTTGAACTCTGGTAGTTCATCTAGGAAAAGAACACCGTTATGAGCCAGACTGATTTCACCCGGCTGCGGACTTGCCCCACCTCCAACCATAGCAACTTGCGAAATGGTATGGTGAGGTGAACGAAACGGACGGACGGCTATCAAGGATACGTCTTTTCCCAACTTTCCTGCCACAGAATGTATTTTGGTTGTTTCCAGGCTTTCACCAAGAGAGAGAGGAGGAAGAATGCCGGGCAAGCGCTTTGCCATCATTGACTTTCCGCTTCCGGGGGCACCGACAAGAAGAATGTTATGCCCACCAGCAGCTGCAACTTCCAAAGCCCGCTTTACATTTTCCTGCCCCTTAACTTCTGCAAAGTCAAAGGGGAAGTTTGCCTGATTACGATAGAATTCTTCACGGGTATTGACTTCCGTAGGAGTGAGTTGTCCGGTTCCATTGAAGAAATCAATCACCTCGGTTATATTCTCCACTCCATAAACCGACAAGTTATTGACCACCCCGGCTTCACGCGCATTCTGCTTGGGAAGAATCAGACCTTCAAATCCTTGTGAACGGGCAGCTATCGCAATGGGAAGTGCTCCGCGAATAGGCTGCAAGGAACCGTCAAGTCCCAGCTCTCCAATCAACAGATAACGCCCCAGCTTATCGGGCAACACCGTTCCTGTAGCTGCAAGGATTCCGATAGCTAAAGGTAAATCGTACGATGAGCCTTCTTTACGAAGATTGGCAGGAGCCATGTTGATAACTAGCTGACAGGTGGGGAACTTATATCCGTTAACCTGTAAGGCTGAGATGATGCGTTCATGACTTTCTTTTACGGCAGAGTCTGGCAAACCTACCAGAAAAAATTTAATGCCGCGTGAACTGTTTACCTCAATGGTTACAATGGTAGCGTCAATACCTTGTACGGCGGCACCAAATAGTTTGACTAGCATGTGATTCTATTTTTTATCCTTCTCTTCAGCTATAAGTTGAAGTAACTTATTATATAATTCCTCCCCATACAGGTTTGTTGCTAAAATCTTACGGTTCCGGCTTATCAATATGTTGGCAGGAATACAAGCTATACGCTGCTGCTTGATGAGCGAATTTTCCCATCCGGTATAATCGCACACCTCTACCCAGCAGTCTGTATCTTTTTTACAGGCTGTCAGCCAAGCCTGCTTATCATAATCTAATGAGAAATTAATTATGCGGAATTTTTCTTCGGGCAACCGCTGGCACGACTTCATAAGCGAATCACGCTGAGCCATACTTTCCTTATCCCAGCTTGCCCAGAAGTTTATCAGAATATATTTTTCATTATTACCAGCCCAGGAGATATACTTCCCGTTCCTATCTTTACAGGAGAAGTAACTCAGATACTCGGTATTATTGTCGCTTTTACGCTGCGATATGGTTTGCAGAATCATGCTGAGCAGATGGCTGTCTTTGACTTCTCCCCGCAAGGGATTAATCAGGCTACGCACTTTTTCAACATCGGGTTGAGATACCTGCACAAAATATTGGTCGATTAAATAAGCAGAAGCGAAGGATGCCGGATGCTGTCTGATAAATTCTTCTGCCCAGCGAGCAAGAGCTATTGAATCACCCTTCAATGTTTCCGCCCGGTCACGGAATTCCTGATAGTCTCGGTTGGGTCCCTCTCCTTTTACCTGAGGTGACGCAAGACTTCCTTTTACCGTTACCTCCCAACCTCTATCGGCAAACACAGGCAAGTAGTTTCCATTCGTATCAACTAAACGAAATAATTGCAACGTGTCTGGGGTAAAAGTATAAGTAAATTTCCCACTTTGAGGGAACAGCGTATCAAGCCGGATTTCCGGGTCGTCGAATACAACCCAAATTGTATCTAAGGATAAATCTGTAAGTTCGCCACGGAGTTCAAATGCTTCTTTCTGCTTGCAAGAGTCAAAGCAAAACAAAAGATAAATTAAAACCAGCAACGAGTATAGTTTCTTCATTCTTTTTTGTTTTTTTGCGAAAATACGTAATTTTATTGGTATCAGCTACATTATCACCTTATTTTTTATATTGATACAGCCCTCCGCTCAAAACAAGAGAATGGCAGGAATTGATCAGATTGCTTGCTTCTGCCAACTTGCTTTCCGCATATAAAGAAAACTTAACATACCTATCACGCCGGCATAAACATATTCTGCTCCCCAACAAATGGCCACATCTTGCTTCATAATCAAAATAACCACGACAATGTATAACAGATAACATGACAAGGCTATCAACTCTAAGAAAAAAGCCGAACGGGTGTTTCCTGTACCCGATACGGACTGGAAATAGATATATCCAGACGTCTGTAACAAGTAGCTCCCGCAAAGTACCCAAAGCGTAGGAACAGCAGCTGTAACCAGATCGGACAGATCTGTGTAAATATGCAGGATGGGTATCGGGAAACAGGCTATCAATAGAATAATAGGCCAGACAATGGCAGAACATAATCGAATGTGCCGATGAATGGTAGCACGTATATGAGCTGAGTCACCTGCACCTATCTGATTGCTGATAAGTGAGCTGCATGTGGAAGCAAATGCCATAATAATCATAAAGGGAATGCTTGACACATTGCGTACCACATTCGTTATCGCCAATGAGCGTTCCCCCAAGTGTTCTATAAAAATGAAAAACAAGAACCAGGTACTGATAGATATCGCATTCTGTATCATGGTCCATAGGGAAATACTCATTATATGACGGAGTTCATCGAATCTGAAACGAACCAAGTGATTTAAGTTGTACTTCTTGCAGTCAACTCGCTTCCATGTATAAAGAATAAAAAACAATAAAGAGACTAATTCAGCTAAAGAAGAACCTATTGCCGCCCCGACAATTCCTAAAGCCGGCATCCCCCATTTTCCAAAAACCAATATATAGTTGAACAAGACATTGGAGAGAACCATTACAATGGAATTCAAGGTAAGTGTCTTGGTTTGAGTTGTGCCTACAAAAAATGCTCGAAACATCACGGCTGCAAAGGAAAAGAAGAAGCCGAACACACGCCAGTTTATATAACTGACCGCCGCCTCACAGATACGTGGGGATATAACAAGCTCTCCCAAAACAGATGAAGAAAGTAAGTGAGACAATACAAACATGACAACCGCCATGAACAGCAGAAAGTAAAGCCCTTGATAGAATATACCACCTATCATTTTATAGTTGCCTTCTCCATTGCGCCGGGCTATCAATATTTGTGCTCCTACGCTGAAACCAAATCCAAGCATAAAGATAGCAAGATAATATACGCCTGCTATGGCAGAAGCTCCCAACTCTACCTCTCCCACTCTTCCCATAAAAGCTGTATCTGTCATACCTATCAGCTGTTCCATTATCAAACTGATTAAGATAGGATAAGCTATTTGCCATATTTGCCTGTTCGAATATGTCACCGGTCTGTCCATTTTATTTTGCCTTTATATCTTACTATTAAAAAGTCTGTTTCACACAATAGCCACAGCAATAAGTCTGCAGCTGTTCTTTATCGAAGACAAAAAAAGCCGGAGTAAATCACTCCGGCTTCTTATATTATCAGTAAAATCAATTACTTGATTTCGTTTGCATACTTAGCAAATTCGCGGTCGTTCTGAGCACTTGCAGCCAAAGCAGCATCTTTCTGAGCTACTTTTGCCATGCTTGATTTAACCAAGTCTGCATTGTTAGTTCTAGCACCTACTACTGCCATCAAATAGTCAGTGTAAGCATCCGGATTCTTAACTGCATTCAAAGTATTCTTAGCTTTGTTGTAGTCTTTTGCAAGGATCTGAGCCAGAGCAGCAGAGTTTGTCTTAGTATCACCAAATGCCTGAACAGCACGGTCATACTGACCTTGTTTGATATACAAGTTACCCAAAGCTTCGTTTGCAGTGTTTGCACCTGTTGACTTGCTCAAGTAAGTTTCTGCGTTAGCAACATTACCTTTAACCAATTCGCAAAGACCAAGGTTAGTGTTTACTTCAGCAGCGTTAGAGCTCTTGCTTGCAGCTTGTTTGAAGTAGTTTTCAGCAGTAGCTTTGTCACCAGCAGCGTAAGCCATCATACCCAAGTTGTTGTATGCACGGAAGTCGTTCGGATACAACTGAACTGTTTTCTTATAGATAGCTTCTTTACGAGCATTGTCTTGAGTCAAAGTAGCAGCATACAATAATTCGTCTACGCTCAACACTTTAGCATCAGTATCAAATGCAGCGTTGATTTCTTCGTCGCTACGTCCGATAGTATCGTAGTTAGCAGTCAAGCGAGCACGACGCAACTGAGGAAGAATTTCGTCAGCCAAAGTTTTGTAAACTGAAGAAATGTTCTTGATTTCAGTTTCACGCTGTTCAGGATCAGAATACATTGAAAGAACACGCAAGATCAGGTCTTTATCCTGGATGTTTGATTTAGAAACCAATTCCTGGAATCCTTCCCAGTCTTGAGCAGTGTATTTAGTATCAACGTTTGTTTCAATCTTACCTCTCTTCAGCTCTTTATTCATATACTTAGCAGTGTTGTCCTGACGATCTTCAGCAAGATTTGTATTCAATTTAACACCACCATCAGGTGAAGCGTAAGCAGAAACTTCAATATTGTTCAGTCTGTAGTTTTTAGTATCACCAGCAACTGTTACAACTTGTTTGTGGAAATCCTTCAAACCTTCTGACTTCAATTCGCTTGCACGAAGATTAGCCTGCTGAATCAAGAACATAATCTGAGCTTCTTTCTTCTGAGCAACAATACGCTGATATTTGTCAGCTGCATAAGCTGCATTTGCAGAAGCAACAGTAGGCAATTCTGATGTTGCAATCACACCGTCTGCAATTTTTACAGAAGGAATAGTGTATTCTTTTTTACCTTTCTTGATTTTGAAATCCAAGTAAAGTTCTGACTTAGCCATTTCAGGAACATAGTCGAAAGAGGCTTTCATTGTGTAAGTACCACCAGCCTTATAAGAAATAGACTGATCATTTCCTTGTACTTTTTCACCCTGGAATTTTGCGGGCTGGCCTTTAGCTTCACCACCTTCCCATCTCAATACCGGAGTTACTTCAACTGTTGCGTTTTTCTTGAAGTATTTTTCCGGGAATTTGCCTGTAATTGTAACAGGAACTTTACCACCAACAGCTTCCAATACTTCTGGATTAGTTGTGAAGTAGTCAGCAGACAATTCGCCCATCTTGCTACATGAAGAGAAAGCAAGGACTAACAATGCCACTAAGGACAAATACAACTTCTTAATCATGATTTTTTAAAATTTAGGTTTATAATATTTTCTCTCAAATTACGACGTTATTCAAGTCTTGATTTGGAGGCAAAGATAAGAAAAACTACAATAGCAGTTAACTTTCTCACCTATTTTTTTTTAAAACTCTTAAAAAAAAGATTAAAAGCCGGAATATTCTCTTCCTTTTTTCATATTTCGGGGATGATGACCTATTATTTCTTCCCTCAAACGGGTACGGTCTATATGAGTGTATATTTCCGTTGTCCCTATGCTTTCATGCCCCAACATACACTGAATAGCACGGAGATTGGCTCCTCCCTCCAGCAAATGAGTGGCAAAAGAATGGCGAAAGGTATGCGGACTGATTTTCTTCTTCAGCCCCACTTGACCAGCTAACTCTTTTATTATATGAAACACCATAATGCGAGAAATGTTTTTGCCAAAGCGACTTATAAACACATAATCATCAAAAGCCGGCTTAATCAGTCCTTCCCCCCGGACCAGAAAATAGTTTTTCAATTCCAAAACAGCACGAGGTGAAATAGGAACCAGACGCTGTTTTCCGCCCTTACCTTCTACTTTTATGAACCCTTCTTCAAGATACAAATCAGACAACTTGAGATTACACAATTCAGAGACTCGAAGCCCACAGCTGTAAAGCGTTTCCATTATGGCACAATTACGCTGTCCTTCCCTTGTGCTTCTGTCAACAGAGCCTATCAGCAAATCAATTTCTTCAACCGTCAACACATCGGGCAAATGTTCTCCAATCCGGGGAAACTCCAAAAGTTCCGTAGGATCTTGCTCCAAATAGCCATCCAAAACCATAAAGCGAAAAAACGAACGTATGCCCGAAAGGATTCTCGACTGCGAGCGCGGATAAATACCCACGTCACGCAGCCCAGCCGAAAACGTTTCCAGATGTTCCAGCGTCACATCCATCACATCCAGCTGTTCAAGCTCTAAAAAGGCCAGCAATTTATCTAAATCAGAGAGATAAGCATCCACTGTATTATCCGATAATGCTTTCTCCAATTTGAGGTATTGCTTATACTTTAATATAATCTTCTTATTTTTATCCCAAATTTTCATTTCTTTTTCTTATCTTTGTACCCAAATTCTTCAACAAAAGTATTAAAAGTTTAGAAGAATCAATATGATGAAATTACAAATTATCAATGGACCTAATATTAATCTATTAGGAAAACGTGAACCTTCTATTTACGGAGAGGAGTCTTTCGAAAGCTATCTAAGCCGCCTCAAGAAACTTTATCCGGCTATAGAACTGGACTATTTTCAGTCAAACATAGAAGGAGAAATGATAAATAAAATCCATGAAGTAGGATTCTCTTATGACGGAATCATCCTAAATGCAGGAGCTTATACCCACACCTCCATCGCACTACAAGATGCAATCCGTGCTATTACCGCTCCCGTCATCGAAGTACATATTTCAAATGTACACACTCGCGAGGAGTTCCGACACAAATCCATGATTTCCTGCGCCTGCCTGGGTGTAATCTGCGGTTTCGGCCTTGATTCATACCGCTTAGGCATAGAAGCGCTTTTACAGAAACAGAAACAACAAATTTAGTTTAAACATATGATGCTCAAACAAACAAAAATCGTTGCGTCCATCTCGGACTTACGTTGTGAAGTAGATTTTATCAGAGACCTCTTCAATGCAGGTATGAATGTTGTTCGAATGAACACTGCACATGCCAGCCGCGAAGGATTCGAAAAACTAATTGCTAATGTACGCGAAGTTTCGAACCGTATCGCTATCCTTATGGATACCAAAGGTCCGGAAGTACGTACAACAGCTAGTGCAGAAGGACCGATTGATTTCAAGACCGGTGAAAAGGTTCGCATTGTCGGTAATCCGGAACAAGAAACCACTCGCGAGTGTATTGCTGTTACTTACCGCGGATTCGTCAATGACCTTTCTGTTGGTGCTGATGTTTTGTTAGATGACGGTGAACTTGAATTAAAAGTCATCGATAAAGATGAAAATGCGTTATATTGTGAAGTATGTAATGACGCTACACTGGGCAGCCGCAAAAGCGTAAACGTCCCCGGAGTACGTATCAACCTTCCTTCACTTACAGAAAAAGACCGCAACAATATTCTTTACGCTATTGAAAAGGATATTGATTTCATTGCCCATTCATTTGTCCGCAACCGCCAGGATGTTCTGGATATCCGTGAAATTCTGGATGCACATAACAGTGACATCAAGATTATTGCGAAAATCGAGAATCAGGAAGGAGTGGATAATATTGATGAGATTCTGGAAGTAGCTGATGGTGTCATGGTTGCCCGCGGTGATTTGGGTATCGAAGTTCCCCAAGAACGCATCCCCGGAATCCAGCGTCTGTTAATCAAGAAATGTATCTTGGCAAAGAAACCGGTAATTGTTGCTACCCAAATGCTTCACACCATGATTAACAACCCGCGTCCTACCCGTGCCGAAGTAACAGATATCGCCAACGCTATCTATTACCGTACAGACGCTTTGATGTTAAGTGGTGAAACTGCCTACGGAAAATACCCGGTAGAAGCCGTAAAAACCATGGCTAAAATTGCCGCACAAGCTGAGAAGGATAAAATGGAAGAAAACGATATTCCTATTCCTTTGACTCCGGAAAATACAGATGTTACCAGCTTCCTTGCAAAACAGGCGGTACGTTCTACTAACCTGATGCCGATCCGCGCCATCATTACTGACAGCTTCAGCGGACGCACAGCGCGTAATCTGGCTGCATTCCGTGGAAAATACCCCGTATTGGCTATCTGCTACAAAGAAAAAACAATGCGTCATCTTGCGTTGTCATACGGAGTGGAAGCTATCTATATGCCGGAAAAAGCCAATGGTCAGGAATATTACTTTACTGCATTGCGCAAGCTGATCAACGATGGTGTTTTATGTGAAAACGAAATGGTGGCTTACTTAAGCAGTGGAAAACAAGGAACACACACTTCTTTCCTTGAAATCAACCAAGTTGGTGATGTGCTGAACTATGCTGATGACTACGTTCTCCCTAACCGCAACCGTTACCTATAATATATGAAAGAAACGGATGCACTAGATGAATACATCCTTCAGCATATTGACGAAGAAGGAGACTATCTGAAAGCATTATATCGGGCGACGCATGTAAAACTCTTGCGTCCCCGAATGGCTTCAGGTCACTTGCAGGGACGTATGCTTAAAATGTTTGTACAGATGGTGCGTCCCAAACAAGTGCTTGAGATAGGTACTTACAGTGGTTATTCTGCGCTCTGTCTGGCTGAAGGATTAGAGGAAGGAGCCATGCTTCACACCTTTGAAATCAATGACGAGCAAGAAGATTTCACACGCCCTTGGCTCGAAAATTCACCTTATGCTGATAAAATCAAATTTTATATCGGTGATGCTTTACAGATAGTACCACAAATGAATATTACTTTTGATATGGCATTTGTTGACGGAAACAAGCGCTTCTATGTGGAATATTACGAAATGATTCTCAAAAAGATGAGTTCCGGCGGTTACATCATAGCAGATAACACCCTATGGGATGGTCATGTGCTTGAAGAGCCCCACCACACCGATACACAAACCATTGGCATTAAAAAATTCAATGACTGGGTAGCAGCTGACAAACGTGTGGAGAAGGTCATTCTCCCATTAAGGGACGGACTGACCATCATTCGTAAAAAATAATTTTAAAGAATATGGAAACTACCAGACAAAATAAGATTGCCCGCCTCATTCAGAAAGAACTGAGTGAAATATTCTTGTTGCAAACCAAATCAATGCCCGGAGTATTGGTTTCGGTAAGCATCGTACGCATCAGCCCTGATATGAGCTATGCACGCGTCTACTTGAGCGTATTCCCCTCTGAGCGGAGCGAAGAAATCGTAAAAAACATTAATGGAAACATGAAGTCCATCCGATTTGAATTGGGAAACCGTGTGCGTCACCAACTGCGAATCATTCCGGAACTGAAATTCTTCGTTGACGACTCATTAGACTATGCAGCCCATATTGATGAACTTCTAAAAAAATAAACTTATTTTTTTTGATAGCCGATAGTGGACAGTTGATAGTTAAACCCAATTATCAACTGTCCATTGTCCACTATCTACTATCAACTAAAAAAATGAACTTCCCCTTCTATATTGCCCGCCGCTATCTTTTTTCAAAGAAATCTCATAACGCCATCAACATCATTTCCGGCATTTCTGTCTGTGGCGTCGCCTTGGCCACATTAGCTATGGTCTGCACCCTCTCGGTTTTCAACGGATTCCAAGACTTAGTATCCACCTTCTTTACCGCATTCGACCCTGAGCTTAAAATCACTCCCACAGTCGGGAAAGTATTCAGCAGCCAAGACGAGAAAATACTTGCCATCCGCCAGTTTCCCGAAATAGGAATTGCTTCAGAATCATTAGAAGACAATGCGATGGTACAATACCAAGGACGGCAAGCAATGGCAGTCATCCGGGGAGTAGAAGATAATTTCAGTTTACTAACCCCCATAGACAGTATTTTATTCGGGCGAGGCGAATTGAAGCTGCATGATAACATCGCTTCATACGCCATACCCGGCATCCAGCTCCTATCCAGTTTAGGAACAGGAATCCGCTTTCTGGACCCTTTGGAAATTTATGCCCCCAAGCGAGGAAGCAAAATAAGCATGACCAACCCTGCCGCCAGTTTTATTTCCGACAATTTATTTTCATCCGGACTGACTTTCGCTGTAAACCAAGAAAAATATGATGCCTCATACATCATCACCTCGCTCCGTTTTGCCCGCCACCTGTTTCAATATACCACAGAAATAAGTGCACTCAATCTTAAGCTAAAGCCCGGAACCGACCTCAATCAGGTTAAAGAGAAAATTCAGAACACTTTAGGAGACCAATTTAATGTAAAAGACCGCTACGAGCAGCAAGAGGATACTTTCCGGATCATGAAAATAGAGAAACTCATCTCCTACATCTTTCTCACTTTTATTTTAATGATTGCCTGCTTCAATGTGATAGGCTCACTCTCCATGCTCATCATAGACAAACGTGAAGATGTTGCCACATTAAGAAACCTGGGTGCAAGTGACCAGCAAATAGTCCGAATCTTTCTTTTCGAAGGAAGGATGATTTCCTTTTTCGGAGCCATATCCGGAGTAACAGCCGGGGTCATACTTTGCCTGATTCAACAGCAATTCGGACTGATATCCTTAGGATCGTCGGGAAGCTTCATCGTCGATGCCTATCCGGTAAGCATCCACTTATGGGATGTCGTCTTGGTATTTATCACCGTACTTACCATCGGCTTTCTATCTGTATGGTATCCGGTGCGTTTCCTAAGCAAACGCCTGCTCAAGCACCAAGGCTAAATCATGCAGACACGGTATCCGCCTCATTCCAACCGGTTGCCGCTGTCCTTTGCCAGACGGCTGCTCCTATTCTTTGCCTTCTATCCTCACCCAAAAGATAAAAGAAAGCCATTGCCGGCAGAATCGACTCCTCTTCCAGCGCGTAAGAAGGCAATTCCAAATTCAGGTTCTTTCCACGAAACTTCGATAGAAGATAGAAAGTTATCCATAATTATCACTACCTTTGCAAACGTAACACTGCAATTAAAAACAAGCTATATACGTATATGGAAAAGAAATTCAAAAGAACAACCGTCACCTCGGCATTACCTTATGCCAACGGTCCGGTTCATATCGGTCACTTGGCAGGAGTTTATGTGCCGGCTGATATCTACGTGCGTTATCTGCGCCTGAAAAAAGAGGAAGTGCTTTTCATCGGAGGTTCCGATGAACACGGAGTGCCCATCACCATTCGTGCCAAAAAAGAAGGCATTACTCCTCAAGATGTAGTCGACCGGTACCATACTTTGATTCGCGATTCATTTAAAGAATTTGGAATCTCCTTCGATACTTACGGACGTACCAGCTCTGAGACACATCACCAAACGGCTTCCGACTTCTTCCGCAAGCTATATGACAAAGGAGAGTTCATTGAAAAAACATCTGAACAATATTACGACGAAGAAGCCAAAACCTTCCTTGCCGACCGCTATATCACCGGTGAATGCCCACGCTGCCATGCAGAAGGTGCTTATGGTGACCAGTGTGAAAAGTGCGGAAGCACCCTCTCGCCCACCGAACTGATTAACCCGAAAAGTGCCATCAGCGGAAGCAAGCCGGTAATGAAAGAAACCAAGCATTGGTATCTGCCCCTTGACAAGCACGAAGAATGGTTACGCCAGTGGATTCTGGAAGACCACAAAGAATGGCGTCCGAACGTATACGGACAATGCAAGAGCTGGCTCGACATGGGCTTGCAGCCGCGTGCCGTTAGCCGTGACCTCGACTGGGGTATTCCGGTTCCGGTAGAAGGAGCTGAAGGCAAAGTGCTGTATGTATGGTTTGATGCACCTATCGGTTACATCTCAAACACCAAAGAGTTACTGCCCGACTCATGGGAAAAATGGTGGAAAGACCCTGAAACCCGTCTGGTTCACTTCATCGGAAAAGACAACATTGTATTCCACTGCATCGTGTTCCCTGCCATGCTGAAAGCAGAAGGAAGCTATATCTTGCCCGATAACGTACCGAGCAACGAATTCTTGAATCTGGAAGGAGATAAGATTTCTACCTCACGCAACTGGGCTGTATGGTTGCACGAATATTTGCAAGACTTCCCCGGAAAACAAGACGTACTGCGCTACGTGCTGACAGCCAACGCTCCCGAAACCAAAGACAATGACTTCACATGGAAAGACTTCCAGGCACGTAACAACAACGAGCTGGTAGCCGTATATGGCAACTTCGTAAACCGCGCACTCGTTCTGACCCACAAATACTTCGACGGAAAGGTTCCTGCTTGCGGCGAACTGAATGACTACGACCGCGAAACACTGAAAGAATTTGCCGACGTAAAAGCCGAAGTAGAAAAGCATCTGAACATCTTCAAGTTCCGCGATGCACAAAAAGAAGCCATGAACCTGGCACGCATCGGAAACAAATACCTTGCCGATACAGAGCCTTGGAAATTGGCCAAAACCGATATGGACCGCGTTGCTACCATCTTAAATATCTCACTCCAGCTGGTTGCTAACCTGGCTATTGCCTTTGAACCGTTCCTGCCGTTCAGTTCAGAAAAGCTTCGCCAGATGCTGAACATGAACGATTTTGAATGGGAGCACTTAGGTCGTACCGACCTCTTGGCAGCCGGTCACCAGCTGAACAAAGCCGAGCTGCTGTTTGAAAAAATCGAAGACGAAACCATCCAGGCACAAGTTGACAAGCTGGCTGATATCAAAAAAGCTAACGAAGCTGCCAATTACAAGGCTAATCCGATCAAGCCGGTCATTGCATTCGAAGACTTCGAAAAGCTGGACATCCGCGTAGGAACTGTATTGGAATGCGAGAATGTACCTAAGATGAAGAAGCTCTTGAAGTTCAAGATTGCTGACGGACTGGAAAACCGTACCATCGTGAGTGGTATTGCCCAGCACTACAAGCCCGAAGAGCTGGTAGGCAAACAAGTCTTGTTCATTGCGAACCTTGCTCCGCGTCAGTTTAAGAACGGTTTAGTCAGCGAAGGTATGATTCTGAGCGCCGAGAACTTCGACGGTTCACTAGCCGTAACTTCCTTGTTGAAAGAAGTAAAACCCGGAAGCGAGGTAAAATAAAAAGCCTCCGGACCAATTAACATAATCTGAAACGCAGATTAAGCAGATTTTCGCAGAGAGTTCATCTAATCTGCCAGAATCTGTATAATCTGCGTTTCATTTATTTTCCCCACATCCACACTTAAATATTTATGGCAGAAAAAAATCTTAAAGAGAAAACAGCAAAAGGCTTATTCTGGGGCGGATTCAGCAATGGAGTCCAGCAGCTTCTCAACCTTTTGTTCGGCATCGTCCTTGCCCGCCTGCTTACTCCTGCCGATTATGGCATGGTGGGTATGCTTGCCATTTTTTCCGCCATAGCCGGCACGCTGCAGGAAAGCGGGTTCATGGCTGCACTGACCAACAAAAAAGACATCACTTCGGCAGACTATAATGCCGTTTTCTGGTTTAATATTCTGGTCAGCGTTACTGCGTATATAATCCTATTTTGCTGTGCCCCCTACATCGCAGCCTATTATCGTCAGCCTGAACTGACCGCCCTCGCCCGATACTTGTTTTTAGGCTTTGTCCTTGCCAGCACTTCCATTGCCCAAAGCACTTATCTTTTCAAGAACCTGATGGTAAAACAGAAAGCCATTTCCCAGATTCCCGCACTGCTCCTGTCAGGAACCGTAGGCATCATCATGGCATATAATGGCATGGCATACTGGGGAATTGCAACTCAAACTTTAGTTTATATCTCCACCATTTCAATCTGTTTCTGGTATTTCTCTCCCTGGCGTCCCAGCTGGCATATTGACCTCCGTCCCTTAAAAGGGATGTTCGGATTCAGCAGCAAGGTATTGCTCACCAACATCTTTACCCAAATCAACAACAATGTATTTTCAGCCATTATCGGCAGATATTTCTCTCCCCATTCAGTGGGTTACTTTACTCAGTCGAATAAATGGAGCAACATGGGTTCTGTTCTTATCAGCGGCATGATAAACAGTACTGTACAACCTGTTCTGGTCGAAATATCCGACGATTGTGAGCGCCAGCGGAACGTATTCCGGAAACTGCTCCGCTTTACAGCCTTCCTCTCCTTCCCTGCCATGTTCGGACTTGCCCTGATAGCACCCGAATTCATTGAAATCACTATCGGCTCAAAATGGAAGCCCTGTATTCCCTTCTTGCAGATACTCTGCATTTGGGGAGCCTTCTTCCCTCTTATCACCCTTTACACCAATCTTATTATCAGCAAAGGCAAGTCGAATATTTACATGTGGAACACCATCTTCTTAGGCATTCTGCAAATCATTGCCATCCTTGCCACAGCATCCTATGGGCTCACCTGCATGATTGGCGTATTCTGTCTGCTTAATATCAGTTGGCTTCTTGTCTGGCACTTCTTTGCCGGACGCGAAATACATCTCCGCCTATGGCAAGCCATCTGGGATATTCTTCCCTTCATGGCCAGTGCAATAGTCACCGTCGGGATTACTTGGTATCTGACCCATTCATTCACCCATCTTTACGGGCTCCTTGCAGCCAAACTGTTTATTGCCATATTCATTTACTGCGGCATTATGTGGCTCTGCAAATCACAAATATTCAAAGAAACGGTTCAGTATTTAGCCAAGCACAAATAAATGCTTACCTTTGAAAACTTAAGTCAAACAACTTGAGAACTAAAAAACCCAATAACTTACCAGATATGAACTACATCGCAACTTGGTTTTATAAAGAATCAAAAGACGAAGCCAGCTTCTATCCGCAAGGTGGTGGTAAAGGAGACTCTCCTCTGCTTCACTCCATCTACATGCAGATTCAAGTACCTTTCTTCGTCACCTTTCGGCACTTTAACCCCGATGCACACCTGCTTTTCTTCACCAATCTTGAAGCAAGCATGCTGCCGCCGTTTCTTCAGGAAGCCTTCCGCACACTCGAAGTAGAAGTCATTACCCGCCCCTACCGTAACCGACCGCCTAAAGGATGGTACAGTGCCTGGCAAAACCAGTTCTATATCTATGACATCTTTCAGGAAATGGAGCCACGCATGGAAGCCGATGACTGTCTGCTGGTATGCGATGCCGACTGTATCTGCACCAAGCCCCTTACGGAGCTTTTCCAAACAACCCGCACCGCGGGAAGCGCACTCTACGAGCTACAGTATGCCCCGACACAAGTCATCAACGGAACCACCTTGGAGAAAATGGAGACCTTCTATACCGCCTGCTATGGCAAACAGCCTTCCTCCCCCATACGCTATTACGGAGGCGAATTTATCGCCTTGCGTAAAGACAACATACAAGCACTCAATCAGGCTCTTCCTTCATTATGGGAATATAACCTAAAGCAAACCGGAGCAGCCAGCCTGCGTCTTTGCGAGGAAGCCCACGTCTTGAGCCTGCTTGCCGAACGGCTTTCATTCCGAAACAGTCATGCCAACCGGTATGTAAAGCGGATGTGGACCAATCCGCATTTCCGGAACATTACCTCTGGCGACGAACAGCTTCCGGTATGGCATCTGCCATACGAAAAGAAACGGGGGCTTTATTACCTTTACCGCTACTTTACCAAGCTGACATACAGTTTAGGAGATGAAGCTGAATTTTTAAGACGCGCCCAGTATTATAATGGAATTCCCCACCGCAGTTTCCGCAAGCGCCTCAAAGACCGCATCACCGTAACGGTACGAAAGCTATTTGCCCTCTGCTGACAGAAGAACAAAAAGATTGAGCTAACCGAAGGCAAACCAGCCATCCGCAAAAAGAAGAATCCAATCTTGTCCGTTCAGACAAGATTTGCTAAGTTTGTAACAAATATCACATTTCATGAACAAATCCCGTATCTATACCCCACAAGAGCTGGAACAGTTACACCAAGTACTCTACGAAATCTTAAATGAAATCGTACGTATCTGCCAGAAACATCAGATTCCGTTTTTTGTCATCGGCGGAACAGCCATTGGAGCATTATACGATGAAGCCATCCTACCGTGGGATGATGATGTAGATATAGGAATGAAGCGCGAAGACTATAACCGCTTCCTGCAGGTTGCCTCCCAAGAACTTGACAAACGGTACTTCCTGTCTTACATAGAAACCGATCCTCATACGCCTTATTACTTTGCCAAAGTAAAAAAGAACCATACCCTGTTTGTGGAAAGAATGTTTAAAAACGTAGATGTACACCCAGGAATCTATGTAGATATCTTCCCCTTCGACCGCATCCCTGATAACCGCCGGCTGATGAAGCTTCAACACGAAGCGGTGAAATTCCTGAACTGCTGTCTGATGGGAAAGGAAGCATGGCTATGGAAGCACTGTGGTACTTGCGAGATAGAAAACCCCTCCGACCGGGGATTTATCCCTTGCCTGATAAACCGCCTTATTGACATTTTGCTGCCCAAGAAAGCAATCTTCCACCTCATGGTCAAAGCGCAAACTTACTTCAACAAGAAGAAGACCCGCTACTATAACAACGTCATGACTAAAACCGACCATGTAACAGAGGAAGACCTGAATCATCTGGAACCGGTCAAATTCGGTCCGCTCACCCTGATGGCTCCCCAAGGGCTGGAAGCCTTCTTGCGGTACAACTACCCGAAACTGCACCGCTTCAATGAAGAAGAACAGGCACAGGTAGCCAATCACTATCCCGAAGCATTGTCATTTAATACACAGGCTGAAACCGACTCCACACATACAGAGTCTGCACAGCTCTCTATCTAAAAACCGATAGCACCATGGAAAATCCGACTTCCACTCATAGCGAACCCATTCGATATTCCGGACATCCCGCACGGGTTGATGTAGCCGTACTCATCCTGTTCTTCAACCGTCCGAACCAGCTAAGTCAGGTATTCGAACAGGTCAAGAAGGCACGTCCTTCCCGCCTTTTCCTGTATCAGGACGGGGCAAGAAACGAAAAAGACCTGCCCGGAATCGAAGCGTGCCGCAAGGTGGTGGCAGACATTGACTGGGAGTGTGAAGTACATCATAATTACCAGACACAGAATGCCGGATGCGACCCTTCAAACTACAATGCCCAGAAATGGGCTTTTTCGCTTGCTAACAAGTGTATCATCTTTGAAGACGACAGTATCCCTTCGGTTAGTTTTTTCCGCTTCTGTAAGGAAATGCTCGACCGCTATGAACACGATACCCGCATCAGCATGATTGCCGGATTCAACAACGAAGAAATCACGCCCGATGTACCGTATGACTACTTCTTTGCCACCACATTCTCCATCTGGGGATGGGCAAGCTGGCGACGGGTCATCGATCAGTGGGACGAACACTATACTTTCCTTAACGACCGCTTCAGCATGAGCCAGCTGGAAAACCTCATTGCCACGCGGCGTTACCGCAACGATTTCATCTACATGTGCCACCGTCACCGTGAACACGGAAAGGCTTATTACGAAACCATCTTCCATGCCTCCATCCTGTTCAATTCCGGTCTCAGCATCGTGCCTACCCGTAACATGATCAACAATCTGGGCGCAACTGCCGACTCCGTACACTTCGGAAGCTCGCTCCGCACCCTTCCGCGTGGTTACCGCCGTATCTTTACCATGAAGCGCTACGAGGTGGACTTTCCGCTGAAACACCCGCGCTACGTCATCGAGCATACACCTTATAAGGAAAGTGTCTATCGCATCATGGGCTGGCGTCATCCTTGGATTAAAATCGGGCGCTCGTTCGAAGAGCTTTTCCTCAACCTCCGCTATGGCAATTTTAAAGTCATTTACCAAGCTATCGGCAACCGAATCAACAAGTGGATGGGCAAGAACCCCTGCAGGTAAGACAAAAGCCCATTCCCTCCAAAAACCAGCTCACTATGATGCCCTCTAACAGGCATAAAACGTCTCACATCCCTTAAAAAGCAAAGGCATAAAGGTATTACCATACCTACATTAAAAAAAGCGGTTCTCCGAAGAGAACCGCTTTATATTTAGAATCCTGTAAGTCAGAATTACAATTTCGGACCAGCAGCAACCAATGCTTTACCAGCTTCGTTACCAGTAAACTTAGCGAAGTTCTTGATGAAACGTCCAGCCAAGTCTTTTGCTTTTTCTTCCCAAGTGCAAGCACATTCGTAAGTATCGCGCGGATCCAAGATTTTCGGATCAACACCCGGCAATTCTGTCGGAACAACGAAATCGAAGAAAGGAATAGTCTTAGTAGGAGCTTTTTCGATAGAACCGTCCAAGATAGCATCGATGATACCACGAGTATCCTTGATAGAGATACGTTTGCCAGTACCGTTCCAACCAGTGTTAACCAAGTATGCCTTAGCACCAGTCATTTCCATCTTCTTAACCAATTCTTCTGCATATTTAGTAGGATGCAAGCTCAAGAAAGCAGCACCGAAGCAAGCAGAGAATGTCGGAGTCGGTTCAGTGATACCACGTTCTGTACCAGCCAATTTTGCAGTAAATCCTGACAAGAAGTAGTACTGAGCCTGTTCAGGGTTCAGGATAGATACTGGAGGCAATACACCGAATGCATCAGCAGACAAGAAGATAACTTGTTTTGCGTGAGGACCTTTAGACACCGGTTTAACGATGTTTTCGATGTGGTGGATAGGATAAGAAACACGAGTGTTTTCAGTTACGCTCTTATCAGCGAAGTTGATTTTACCTTCAGCGTCAACAGTAACGTTTTCCAACAAAGCATCACGACGGATAGCGTTGTAGATATCTGGTTCTGATTCTTTATCCAAGTTGATAACTTTTGCGTAGCAACCACCTTCGTAGTTGAATACACCTTCGTTATCCCATCCGTGTTCGTCGTCACCGATCAACTTACGTTTCGGGTCAGTAGACAAAGTAGTCTTACCTGTACCAGACAAACCGAAGAAGATAGCTGATTCAGTTTCGTCCATGTTGGTGTTAGCAGAGCAGTGCATAGAAGCGATACCACGCAACGGGTTGAAGTAGTTCATCATAGAGAACATACCTTTCTTCATTTCACCACCATACCAAGTATTCAGGATAACCTGTTCTTTAGTAGTCAAGTTGAACACAACTGCAGTTTCTGAGTTCAAGCCCAATTCTTTGTAGTTTTCAACTTTTGCCTTAGAAGCGTTGTAAACGATGAAGTCAGGTTCGAATGATTCCAGTTCTTCTTTAGAAGGACGGATGAACATGTTAGTTACGAAGTGAGCCTGCCATGCAACTTCCATGATGAAACGAACTTTCAAGCAAGTAGCTTTGTTAGCACCGCAATAACCATCAACAACATACAATTTTTTGTTTGACAATTCTTTTGCAGCCAAAGCTTTCAGTTCTTTCCAAGCTTCAGTAGTAACAGGTTTGTTATCGTTCTTATATTCTTCAGAAGTCCACCATACAGTGTTTTCACTTGTAGCGTCTTTTACCAAGAATTTATCTTTAGGAGAACGACCCGTGTAGATACCAGTCATTACGTTTACTGCACCCAGTTCAGTTTCCTGACCTTTTTCAAAGCCTTCCAATCCAGCTTTTGTTTCTTCTGCGAACAATACTTCGTATGAAGGATTGTGCAAAACTTCTACGGTACCTGTGATACCGTATTTGGTAAGATCTAAATTTGCCATTGTTTCAAATGATTAATTTGGTTATATATCAAATGTTTACTTTCAACATTCATCAGCACCTTGTTTAAGGCGCTACAAAAATAGTAGTTTATTTTTAATCAAAGAAGTTATTACAGAAAAAATTCCGTAATCCAAACAAAGATTTATACTTGTATAACAAATTTGCAAGTTCTACATGACAAATCAATTTTATTTTGTTTCTTTGCACCAATCAAACAGCTAATTGCATAACAAATAATCCATTCTGAAAGTTTATTATGAAAGTCATTAATTTAAGTCAGAACAATACACTGATGAATCAGTTTTTAGCAGAGGTTCGTGACGTAAAAATACAAGGTGACAGTCTCCGGTTCCGCCGTAATATTGAGCGCATCGGTGAAATCATGGCTTACGAAATCAGCCGGGAGCTCCCCTACCATCCCCTGTCAGTACAAACTCCTTTGGCTACTGCCACCGAAAACGTACCGGCTCTCCAGCCGGTTGTGGCAACCATCCTGCGTGCCGGGCTTCCGTTCCATCATGGTTTCATCAACTATTTTGACCGGGCAGAAAATGCATTTGTCTCAGCCTACCGCAAATACATCGATGCGGACAACTTCGACATTCATATTGAATACATCGCTTCACCCCACCTTGACGGGAAGACGCTTATTATCACTGACCCCATGCTGGCTACGGGAGGTTCGATGGAACTGGCTTATCAGGCTTTGCTCACCAAAGGAGAACCGGAGCATATTCATATCGCCTCGGTCATTGCAAGCCAGCAGGCTGTAGACCATGTACAGAAGGTATTCCCAGCCAGCAAGACCACCGTATGGTGTGCTGCCATTGACCCGGAACTGGATGCTCATTCTTACATCGTGCCGGGACTGGGCGATGCCGGCGACTTATGCTACGGTGAAAAAGAATGACCGATTTCAAACCAAGCAACTTACCTAAGCGTTTGCTTAAAAACGCTTAGATAAAAAGAAAAAATGCCTTGACGTTTCGAATAAAACGTCAAGGCATTTTTTATGGGTTTCAGCAAAGATGCGCTTATTTCACTTCCCAGGTATCATTGGTATCCAGAAGTTCTGAGAAGGTATGATAGTTCTTCTTCGCAGAAACTTCTTCAATCTGTGCTTCTACAGCTTCGTCATAGGTAGGAGCTTCCACATCACGGATTACACCGAGGGCAATGGGATAATCAGGACCTTCCATCAAAGCCAGCTTCAGCTGAAGCGTATTGTCTTCACAGTGGGCATCATGAACCAGAATATCTTTTTCCGTGATTCCGTTTTCACCCAACTTCACAACCTTCAGCCCGAAACCTTCCTGCATCAGTCCGAACTCCCGGTTCGGTCCGAACAGCATGGGTTTGCCATGTTCCAGATAAATGGCATTCCGTTCACGGTCTTCCTTCTTGGCTACAGCATTATGGGTTCCGTCGTTAAAAATCACGCAATTCTGAAGCACCTCAACCACCGAAGCTCCTTTATGCTTGGCGGCTGCCTTCAGCACTTCTACAGAAGGACCTCCGTCAACAGCTGCACAGCGGGCAAAGAAACGTCCACGCGCACCAAAGCAGAGTTCTGCCGGACGGAACGGATCTTCTACTGTACCATAAGGTGATGACTTGCTGACAAAACCACGGACCGACGTAGGCGAATACTGCCCCTTGGTCAAGCCATAAATACGGTTATTCAGCAAAATCATATTGATATCTACATTTCTACGGATAGCATGGATAAAATGATTGCCTCCGATAGCCAGTCCGTCGCCATCGCCCGAAATCTGCCATATGGTTAATTTAGGATTAGCCACTTTTGCTCCGGTAGCAATGGCTGCCGCGCGTCCGTGAATGGTATGCATGCCATACGTATTCATATAATAAGGCAAGCGTGAAGAACAGCCAATACCAGAAATCACCGCAATTTCATGGGGCGGTACGCCCAACTCAGCCAATGCCTTATGAAAAGAGTTTAAAAAGGCATGGTCACCACATCCCGGACACCAGCGGGGTTGTCCTGCCTTATAATCGGCAGGTGTATAGTTTGTTTCGCTCATACACATTATTCCTCCATGATTTTAGTGAAAGCATCAACCAGTTCCTGTACCACAAACGGCTGACCTTTTACCTGATTAAACTGATGCAAATGAATGCCTTCTACCTTCATGCGCAGGTATCCGGCAAACTGTCCCAAGTTCTGCTCTGCCACTACAATTTTCTTGTAACGGCGTAACACTTCTTCTGTATTCCGCGGCAACGGATTGATAAAGCGGAAGTGAGCCAATGCTGCTTTCCGTCCTTGCTTGTTCAGCATATCCATGGCAGAATGAAGATGGCCATAGGTTCCACCGAAACCTACAATCAGCAAGTCTGCATCTAGGCAGCCTTCTACCTCAAGCGGTGGAAGCACATCGGCTATTTTCTCTACTTTCTCAGCACGCAAACGGGTCATCAGGTCATGGTTTCCCGGTTCGGTAGAAATAGCTCCTGTTTCATTGCTCTTTTCCAGTCCTCCGATGCGGTGCATAAATCCTTCCGTTCCCGGTATAGCCCAGTAACGCACTCCGGTTTCGGGGTTACGCAAGAAAGGAGTCCATGTTTCTGCCATTTCAGGACGCACGTACGGCAGACAGATGGCAGGATATTTGTCCAGTTCCGGAAGTCTCCAGGCGGCAGAGCCATTGGCTATATAGGCATCACTCAACATAACCACCGGAGTCATGTGTTCCAAAGCAATCTTGCAAGCCATATAAGCGGCATCAAAGCAATCGGTCGGTGAAGAAGCTGCAATGACCGGCATCGGACTTTCCCCGTTACGTCCGTAAAGCACCTGTAACAGGTCGGTCTGCTCTGACTTCGTGGGAAGACCAGTTGACGGACCGCCACGCTGCACGTCAATAATAACCAATGGCAATTCGGCAATCACGGCTAAATTCATGGCTTCACTCTTCAGGCAGATACCTGGTCCCGACGTGGTAGTTACCGCCAAGGCTCCGGCAAAGGCTGCACCCACGGCAGAAGCACATCCTGCAATCTCGTCTTCACACTGCACGGTCTTCACGCCGAGCGACTTGTGTTTTGCCAATTCATGGAGAATATCGGTAGCAGGAGTAATGGGGTAAGAACCTAAATAAAGCTCCAAACCTGCTTTTTCGGCAGCAGCCATCAAGCCATAAGAAGCCGCCTTGTTCCCGTTTATATCCATATATCTTCCGGGAAGTTTCTGCTGTTTGCTCGGCACCATGTAGCTCATAGCCACAGAAGCATGGGTGTTTTCACCGAAATGATAACCGTCATAAAGAACCTTCACATTGGCTTCGGCAATTTCCGGCTTCTTGGCGAATTTTTCGCGCAGCAGCTTTTCACCCAACGCGATGTCACGGTGGAAAAGCCAACATACCAGACCGAGCGCAAACATATTCTTGGTGCGGAGTATCGTTTTATTGTCCAGCCCGCTATCTTTCAGGCTTTCCTTACACATGGTAGTAATAGAAGCCTCGACCACTTCATTCTTAATGCCTAACTCCGAGAACGGATTTTCAAGAACAAACTGAGCTTTTTCCAAGTCACGCTTGGTAAACGAATCGGTATCAATGATAATGACAGCCTGCGATTTACAATATTTGTATTGCGTTTTCAGGGCAGCCGGATTCATAGCCACCAACACATCACATTTATCTCCCGGCGTATATACCTTACCGGAACCGATATGAACCTGAAAACCTGAAACTCCGGTCAGTGAACCTTGCGGTGCACGAATATCGGCAGGATAATCAGGGAACGTACTGATATCGTTTCCCTCTGTAGCCGAAATATTAGAAAACATATTGCCCGCCAACTGCATCCCGTCACCGGAGTCACCGGAGAAACGTACCACTACATCGTCCAGCTCTTTGACAATCATTTCTTCTGCCATATAGAAACTTTTTAAATTTTAAATTTACAAAATCAATACTCGCAAAATTGGCGAAGTTCCATCAAAAAACAAAATAAATCAGCATGTATTTTAGAGAAGTGCCAACAAAATGAAGCAGTTATGAGTTTTTTCTGAATAATAATAGAAAAGTTTACACAAAAAGAGTTACATTTGCACCCGCTGCCCTTGTAGTTCAACGGATAGAATAGAAGTTTCCTAAACTTTAGATAGGGGTTCGATTCCCCTCGGGGGTACTGGTTGAAGAAAAAAACACATCCGGCTTACTTTGAAGTAAGACCGGATGTGTTTTTTATAAAGTTCAAATAAGGAGATTATTTCACTACGCCCAGTTCCTTTCCCACTTTGATAAAGGCAGCAATGGCTCTGTCCAAGTGTTCACGTTCATGACCAGCTGAAAGCTGAACGCGGATACGCGCCTGACCTTTCGGAACTACCGGATAATAGAAGCCGGTTACATAGATACCTTCTTCCTGCATGCGTGCGGCAAAATCCTGCGACAGCTTCGCATCATAAAGCATCACTGCACAAATCGCACTCTGAGTCGGTTTGATGTCAAAGCCGGCAGCCAGCATCTTGTCGCGGAAATAAGTCACATTATCCATCAACTTGTCATGAAGCGCATTGCTTTCTTTCAAGATACGGAACATTTCCAGACTTGCTCCCACAATGGCAGGTGCCACTGAGTTTGAGAACAGATAAGGACGTGAGCGCTGACGCAACATATCAATGATTTCCTTTTTACCGGTTGTAAATCCACCCATAGCACCGCCGAATGCTTTACCCAATGTACCGGTAAAGATGTCAATCTTATCGTATACGTTAAACTGTTCGGCTACACCGCGTCCGGTCGGACCTACCACACCGGCTGAGTGTGATTCATCTACCATCACCAGTGCATCGTATTTTTCTGCCAGTTCACAGATTTTGTCCATGGGCGCAACGTTGCCATCCATTGAGAATACACCATCGGTTGCAATGATACGGAAACGCTGTTCCTGTGCCTCCTGCAAGCAGCGTTCCAAGTCTACCATATCTGCATTGGCATAGCGGTAACGTTTCGCCTTACACAGGCGAACCCCGTCGATGATTGAAGCATGGTTCAGTGAATCAGAAATGATGGCATCCTGATCTGTAAACAACGGCTCAAACAATCCGCCGTTTGCATCAAAGCAGGCAGCATATAAAATGGTGTCTTCCGTATGGAAATAATCAGAAATAGCTGCTTCCAGCTGCTTATGCAAATCTTGCGTTCCACAGATAAAACGCACCGACGACATTCCGTAGCCATGTGAATCCATAGCCGCCTTTGCAGCCTCAATCAGACGTTTGTTATCCGACAAACCCAAATAATTATTTGCACAAAAGTTTAAAACTTCTTCTCCGGCGTTCACTCTAATGTCTGCACGCTGAGGGGTGGTAATGACACGTTCTTTTTTATACAATCCGGCTGCTTCTATATCAGCCAATTCCTTAGTCAGGAATTCCTTGAAATTATTATACATACTCTTTCACCGATATTAAGGTTTTTAGATACTGCAAATATGCAACTTTTTCGGGAATAAACGGAGTGTTAGATTAGGAATAACACTTTTTCACGCAGGTTTTATGAAACCTTTCGTATCTTTGTAACAAAATTCTCTAATCTCGATTATATGAAGAATATTTTAATCATCGGAGCTACCGGACAGATTGGGTCAGAGCTCACCATGTTATTAAGAAAAAACTATTCTGGGAACGTAGTAGCCGGATATATACCCGGTGCTGAGCCGAAAGGCGAATTGAAGGAATCGGGACCATCGGCTGTAGTCGATATCACCAATCCTCAGCAAATTGCCGATGCTGTAAATCAATATCAGGTAGATACCATCTACAACTTGGCAGCCTTGCTTTCTGCTGTGGCAGAAAACAAACCGCAGCTGGCTTGGAAAATCGGACTGGGAGGTCTGTTTAACACTCTGGAAGTGGCACGTGAAAAGAATTGTGCTGTATTTACGCCCAGCTCAATCGGTTCATTCGGTCCCGGCACTCCGAAAGACAATACACCGCAGGATACCATTCAGCGCCCGAAAACCATGTATGGTGTTACCAAGGTGTCAGGTGAGTTGCTCAGCGATTATTACTTTACCCGTTTCGGAGTAGATACGCGCTCCGTGCGCTTCCCGGGTCTGATTTCGTATATCACCCCTCCGGGAGGTGGAACAACCGACTATGCAGTTGACATTTACTACTCGGCTGCGAAGGGAGAAAAATTCACTTGCCCGATTGCCCAGAACACCTATATGGATATGATGTATATGCCGGATGCCCTCCGTGCAGCCATCGAAATTATGGAAGCAAATCCTGACAAACTGATTCACCGAAACTCCTTCAACATTGCTTCTATGAGTTTCGAACCTGATACGATTTACCGGAAAATCAAGGAGTATGTTCCTACTTTTGAAATGGGATATCAGGTTGACCCGCTCCGTCAGGCGATTGCAGAGTCATGGCCGAACTCACTGGATGACACTTGCGCCCGTGAAGAATGGGGATGGAAGCCTCAATATAACCTCGACGAGATGACGAAAGATATGCTGGAAAAACTGAAATTGCGCTTCAGCAAATAAACAGTACCATACTGAAACCCGGTTCTTCTATTCATACCGGCTTAAACAAAAAAGAAATGGTCTTCTGATGTTACTCAGAAGACCATTTCTTTTTATGATAAGAATGAATCTTACTTACGCTTTTGCTTCACCTTCTTCAGGCAACTTGTTGCCCATAGTAAGGTAAGCCACCGGAGCAGCTACAAACAGTGAAGACAGGGTTCCGATAACCACACCCAGAATCATGGCAAAGGCAAAACTACGGATACTGTCACCTCCTAAGATAAAGATGCTCAACAATACAATCAAGGTACTCAATGAAGTATTGATGGTACGGCAAAGTGTAGTATTCAGTGAATCGTTAAACAACTTCGTACGGTCACGTTTCGGATACAGACCGAAGAACTCACGAACACGGTCGAAAATTACTACCTTATCGTTGATAGAATAACCGATAGCAGTCAGAATTGCACCGATAAAGGTCTGGTCAATTTCCAATGAGAACGGCATCCAGCCATAGCACAACGAGTAAGCCCCGATAATGAGCAGGGTATCAACCATCAATGCCACGGTTGCACCGACACTGAAGGCAATGTTGTTGAATCGGATCAAGATATATACACCGATAGCAATCAAAGCTAAGATAACCGACCAGATAGCTGAAGTCTTGATGTCATCCGCAATGCTCGGTCCTACCTTCTGAGAACTGATAATTGAACCTCCGGCACGATTGTCGCGGTCAATAAAGATTTCCAAGGTAGTTCCTTCACCCAGCAAGTTACCGTCTTTCAATGCCTGATACAAGAAGGCTTCGATTTCAGCATCAATAGTAGGTGAATCTTCTTCGATACGGTAGTTAGTCGTTACACGGATGGTCTTACCGTCTGTTCCCAAGGCAATAGCCTGTACGTTAGCATCGCCTACTTTAGGCTGAAGCAAGCTACGAACCTGTTCCGGCTGAACTACCTGCTCAAACTGAACCACGAAGTTACGTCCACCGGTAAAGTCAATACTCTGCGCCAATCCGCGAACAAAGAATGAAATCACACAGACAGCAATACAGATACCCCAAATGGTGAATGAACGTTTGGTAATACCCATAAGGTTATAATGAACATTCTGCATCAGGTTCTTAGAGATTCCTGTAGTGAAAGTCAGGTTCAACCATTTGTCTTTCTTCATGAAGTGTTCGTAAACCAGACGAGTCAAGAACACAGCCGAGAAGAATGAACACAAGATACCGATAATCAACGTTGTGGCAAAACCACGGATCGGACCGGTACCGAAGTTAAACAGAATGATACCTGTAATAATAGAAGTCAAGTTTGAGTCGAAGATAGCAGAGAATGCATTGGCATAACCTTCTGAAAGAGCTTGTTTCGTTCCCTTTCCTGCCTTCAGCTCTTCTTTTGTACGTTCATAAATCAATACGTTCGCATCCACAGCCATACCCAGTGACAAAACCATACCGGCAATACCCGACATTGTCAATGCAGCCTGGAATGAAGAAAGGATACCCAGGGTAAAGAAGAAGTTGATAAACAAAGCACCGTTGGCAATCATACCCGGAATCAATCCATACATTGCACACATGTAAATCATCAAGGCAATCAAGGCAACGATAAACGAAATCACACCTTGATTAATTGATTCCTGTCCCAAAGACGGACCTACGATATCTTCCTGAACGATACGTGCCGGAGCAGGCATCTTACCCGACTTCAATACGTTTGCCAAGTCCTTAGTCAGTTCCGGAGTAAAGTTTCCGGTAATCTGCGAGTTACCGCCGGTAATTTCACCGTTCACACGAGGAGCACTATATACATAACCATCCAGCACGATAGCAATTTCATGACCTACGTTCTTTTTGGTCAAAGCTGCCCAACGGCGAGAACCTTCCGAATTCATTGACATGCTTACGCAAGGTTTGTTAAACTGGTCGTATTCATTGCGAGCTTCAGTAACCACATCCCCTTCCAGAGGAGCACGTCCGTTACGTTCAGTCGACTTGATGGCATACAGTTCAAACATACGTCCGCTCTTGTCCAAGTCAGAAGCCTTCACACCCCACATCAGTTTCAAGTCACGCGGTAAAGTGTTTTTCACTTCCGGCATAGCCAAGATATGGTTTACAGCAGCTGTATCCTGATAGTCAGCATAACCCACAATTGAGCCTACTCCACTCTGATTTAATGCAAAGATAGAAGTAAACGGATAGTTCTTCTTATCGGCAGCAGCAGCTTTTGCAGCAGCATCTTCCCCTTTCAGGGCAGCAGCCAAGCTGTCTTTTGCAGAAATGGTTTTGGTTTCAACCTCTTGTGTTTCTGCATCCTGTCCAGTTGCAGCCAAGGCAGTACGCACGCGTGCATCCACACCTGTCAGAATCGGAAGAATGTCTTTTGCTTCAAAAGTTTCCCAGAACTCAAGGTTCGCAGAACCCTGAAGCAGTTTTCTTACACGTTCCGGCTCTTTGATACCCGGCAATTCAACCATGATACGACCCATTTTACCTTCCAGAGTCTGAATGTTAGGCTGAGCTACACCAAAGCGGTCGATACGGGTACGCAATACATTATATGAGTTTTCAACAGCAGCTTTTACCTCTTCACGCAAAACTTTTTCAACTTCTGCGTCTGTGCTGCGGGTATTCACTTTGTCTTTCAGCTGCTGTGTAGCAAACAGTTCAGCCAATTTACCTTCCGGAGCCTGTTTCTTATACTCTCTTACAAATAAAGTGACGAAATCTTCCTGGCTGGTAACCTGCTGTTTTGCAGCTTCAGCAACCGCTTTGTTAAACGCTTCATCTTGTTTATGGTCGGCCAAAGCTTTCACTACATCAGGCACTGAAACTTCCAGAATGACGTTCATACCACCTTTCAGGTCAAGACCCAACCCGATTTCCATCTCACGACACTGTTTCAGCGAATACACGCCCAACCAAACCTTTTCATTCTGCATAGAATCAAGGTAATGCGTACTACCCTTCGGATCTTCCGCAGCCTTATTCATGTGATAACGAGTCACGAAAGAGAATGAAAGGTAAAATACACAAGCAAGGGTCAGTAATATCGCAAAAACTTTTACAAATCCTTTGTTTTGCATGTTACTTTAATTTATTTATATTTACTTTTTGATTTAATACGTTTATTCAAGGTTGCAAATATAGTTTTTTTTTCATTCACAGAGAGTAAGGTTTCTAAATATTTAGGTTTTAGAGTGTAAAAAAGTAGAAAAACAAATCGCTTCATGCAATTAGGTTCACCGAATCTTTCTTTTCTGCTATGGTTGCTCCCGTAAATGCCGGTGCAAATTTTTCCTTGTTCACTTTTACATTTCAGTTCTACCGCTCCTTCTTTTTTTCAAGCAAACACCATACCGGATAGTGATCTGATATAGATATCGAACGGTCAATCTTACAATTTAACACTTTAAATGAAGAAGAGACAAATACATGGTCAATACGGAAATAAATCAAATCCCTGTTATAAGAAAAGCCGGGACCGAAACCTGCCTCCGCATAGGCATCCTGCAAAGAGTTAGAAATAACACGATGAGTATAAGATACTGGAGAGTCATTAAAATCGCCACACACAATTAAATAAGGAAACTGATTTCGGGCTATCCACCGGGCAATGGTATCAACTTGAACAGCACGAACAGCCACCGCATCCGACAGTTTATGAAGCAAGTGTCTTCCTTCAGTTTCCACCTTGCTCTTATCAGGAGCTTGCAGCAAATCCTGATACATTTCTTTGTCTTTTACATTGAGCTTGTTCGATTCCAAGTGATTACATATCACTGCCAGCGTATCTTTCCCTGCCTTTATGCGCAACAGCATACTTCCATTATATGCACTGACATACGGAATGCGCCTGACCGAAAGAATGGGGTATTTAGACAGACAGGCCAGCCCGTTCCTTCCGCCTAAAAGAATCGTTTTTATATAAGGATACGTCTTTGAAAGTTGCTTTCTTATCGAACGGTTATAAACCGGAAATTCCTGCAGACACACAATGTCGGCCTCGCTTTGCCTCAGATAATCTACTATCGGACTCTCTGTCTGAGCCCTTCCTTCTTTCCCGGCAGGCATACCCATTATATTATACGTAAGAAGCTTGAGGGTGTCGCCTTGACCGTCAGACTCTACCTTCGTAATATTAAGAGGCAGATACGTCCAGACCGCATCCCATGCTGCCACAAAAAACAGCAGCGGGAACACAATATTCATCCGCTTCACCAGCAGCCAAAAAAAGAGCATAAGCAGATTAAGCACCAAAAAAAGAGGCAAAAATAAGCCTGCGCATGCCAATGTGGGATACTTCACCGGAGACAGATAAGGACTATAGGCACAAAACAAAAGACCTAAACCGATTATACCATTCATCAGAATCCCCAGAAAACGCACAGAATGTCCCCAAATATTCATCGCTTGCTTGCATCAAAAAGTTGTTTCTTCTCTTCTTCCGTCAAACTTCCGTAACCCGATTTACGCAGTTTATCTAAAATCCGGTCTACCTCTTTTTCCCGTTCTTTCTTTCGGGCATTAAAGTCGTAGTCCTTTTGCTTGTCACCATAGTGCACCTTCATTTTCGGCTTCCGCCGAGAAGGCTTCCACCCTCCATCTATCCAGTCAATCACATGGTTTATCCATTTCGTCGCATCGTGTCCACTTGCCAGTCCGGCAGCAAACCACCATCCCGCCAAAGCTCCGCCCAAGTGAGCGATGTGACCGCCTGCATTGCCGGAAGTCATAAAAAGCAGGTCGAGTGCCACCATAAACAACGCCACATACTTTAAGCGCACCGTCCCGACAAACATAAACTGAACCGGATACTCCGGCTCACGCACAGCAGTAGCCACCACAATGGCGAGTACGGAAGCAGAAGCACCAAGCAGATAAGAACTATAAACCGCATCTTCAAAATACGGGAAGACATTATACGAAAGAATATACATCAGTCCACCGCAAATTCCCCCTAAGATATACAGTCCCCGCAGATGCTTGGCAGAAAAGAAGCTCAAGAAAATCCGGCCGAACCAGAACAGCCACAACATATTAAAAAGGATATGCAGCAAATTCGCGTGCATAAACATATAGGTAAACAGCGACCAGGGCTGACGCACCAAAACCAGCACCCATGCAGGAAGTTCCAGATAATTGACCCAAGGAGTAGGCGGTACATTAAAAAGGGTAAGTACAATGCCCACCAGTGAAATCAGCAAGAATACCCCGGCATTGATATACACCAGTTTCGTAACAATATCTCCTCGCTGGAAGTTTGCCTTCAAATCAGCTATAAATTTGTCCACCGCCATTTTTCTTTCTCCAATAAATGATCATAAAAAAACCGAATAACATACCGCCCAGATGAGCAAAGTGAGCCACATTTCCTCCACCGGCAACCCCCAAGAAAAATTCCAGCACAGCATAACCGATTACAAAATACTTCGCCTTAATCGGCATCGGAATGGGGAACACAAACATTTCACTGTTAGGAAAAAGCATACCGAATGCCAGCAGAATACCGAAGACAGCTCCCGACGCTCCAACCGTATTCCAGCTGTTTATAAACGTCTCCACAGCAACGATTCCCATACCCGTATCTACAGCCTGATAATTTGAAATCACAGCTTCATACTCAATATATTGCACCAGTTCCTGCATCAGTCCGGCACCGATACCGCAAACCAGATAATAAGTAAGAAAACGCTTCGGTCCCCATACCTGTTCCAGCACACGTCCGAACATCCACACCGCAAACATATTAAAAAAGATATGCTGAAAATCGGCATGCATAAACATATACGAAATCAGCTGCCCCAGATTAAAGTCAGAAGCAAGGAAAAAATGCAGTCCCAGCAGATGATTCAAATCCACTCCATAACGCTGTGCCACAACCATACCGAAGAAACACAGCACATTAATAATCAACAAGTTTTTTGTTACAGCGGGTAAACTATTCATAGTTCAGTTTTTAATCGTTATCTATAAAGTTCAGTTCAAGTCACCGGCAAAGGTACAACATTAAACCTTTTCTCTTGTTCATTTAAGTATAATTAGACTTTCCGGTCCCATATTAAACAGCAGGTCGGCAATACTCAAGTTCGGGATAAAACCCAACTTCTGGTCGAACACCTGATAATACGTTTTCGGCACAAAGTCGGGGTCTTCCACTTCATATGAACGCTTAGGATGGATTTTCTCACGAAAGTCATCTTGATTTTCCAGACATGCCACATAATCAGATGTAGGTTTCAGATGCGGCTGTATGTCAATCTGTTCACACATCCATTGACACAGCTCCATGTTCAAATCGAACAAGAACTCATACTTCCGTTCAAAGAAACAGTGAAATTCATCGGCATAATAGTCGAAAAACGGACTATGTTTATATGCAGCCACAAACGCATTCCAATGCACATGCCGCCAGTTGCCATGCTCCGAAATACGTACATCCTTCATCAGGCACTTATCTGTTTCCGCCTTTTCGGTCGGAATCGTAAGAGCCTGCACTCCGCCAGCCGAAGCGATGACACACCGGTTCCGATACGTTTGCTTCATATAATGGTCATACTGTTCAATATAGACCGTTTCATACGCAGCCAGTTTTGTATAATATTCCACCGGAGCCAGATAAGCCGACCCCAGAACCACCGTTTTTTCCATTTGAAATCTTTTTTTAAAAGTCAGCGAGGTATCAACTTGGGCTTGCAGAATCACGCCACCAGAAGCCTCATCAACTTGTCAACTAAAAAATCATTGTACCCTCTGCAGGAAACGCCCCTTCCGGGAAGTGAACCAGATAAGCCATGCCTTACCGATGATATAATCTTCCGGGACAAACCCAAAGAGACGGGAGTCAGAAAGATTCACCGGATCATTCGAACTGACCCAATAATAATCTTTGGTAAAAGTATATGCCGGAACCGGCAGTCCCTCCACCCATAACGTATCGCGGCAAACTTCTGCCTGCCGGTGCTCATGCGCCCGGATGGTGTTACACAGCAGCGCCGCATTCCAAGGATACACCTTTACTGGCACCCCCTTTCGGGGAACGACAAAGGGATAGACTTCCTGCGGCTGTTTAGAGGTAAGCGGAGTCAGCACCACCTTTCCTCCCAGCTTTTGCACCATAAGATAATACTCATAATGACTGAAGCTGCGGATATAGCTGCCATCCGACAGGTAACTCACCAGTTTATTCTCTTCGGCTATCCCGATTGACTGCAGTGCCTCCCAAACCAAGTCCTCGGCAACCGAGGGATAGGCATAAAGTTCTTTGCTGTCCGGACTCAACACTTCACCTCCAATCTCCGTCAGTTCACGGTTCAGCATCAGCGTATCGCCTGCCACCCCGATGCAACGGCTGATAAACAGTTCCCGTCCTTCCATCCATGTATGCTCACTCCTTGGATCAGGATTATTAAAAAGGAAGATATCTCCTTTTTCCACCGGTTTCTTTCCCAGCCGATGATAGCCCCACAAAGAAGGAAAAGGCACACGCAGACCATAACTCCACTTGTTCACCAAGATACCCTCTCCCTGATACAGACTGTTTTCCATACCCGAAGAAGGAATCATACACGAGGTAACAACGAGCATCTTAACCAGCAGTGCCACGGCAAGCGCCGTGAGTGCCGCTTTCAGCCAGAGTGTCCAACGCATGCGCTTCACCGGTCTTTATCATTTATCATTTTATATTATCCACCCAGCGGAAAATACGGTCCCACCTGATTTTTCCATCCAGCCATTTGCGGTCTTCATCCAGCGAAAGCCAGATAAAAATCGGTTTTCCCACAATATGATCTTCGGGAACGAATCCCCAGAAGCGAGAGTCGGCTGAATTATGGCGGTTATCCCCCATCATCCAGTAGTAATCCATCTTAAATGTATAAGAAACTGCTTCCTTTCCGTTTATATAAATCTTTCCGTCTTTCACTTCCAGCGTATTTCCCTCATACACCCGGATAGGACGCTCATAAACCGGAAGGTTATCCAAGTTCAGTTCCACGGTTTCCCCTTTCTTCGGAATCCACACCGGACCGTAATTATCCGTGGTCCATCCGGTATATTTGTTAAGCGGATACAAACCTCCGGCATCTTCACCCGGCACATCCGAAATCCACTCTACGATATCTTTCCGTGCCAGCAGTGCTGCTTTTGCTCCGGCTGTCAACGGCATTTGGATGACTCCCTCCGGCGAAGGAGCTCCAGCCAGATCATCCACGCTGATATTAAACTCATCCAGCAAGTTTTCCGGCACTCCGATATAAGTTTCCAAATCCTCCATCGAACGGCCTGACTGCAGCGTATAGCCCGAACCCAGCGCATTCACCGCAAACAACATCGGCCACATATCCACCCGGCAATGCTTGAACTTCACATTATAGCGATACTGCACACACTCAGGCTCCTTGTTCGGCTGTCCGTCCAGATACACGATACGGTCTTTAATCTGAAGGGTCTGTCCGGGAAGCCCCACACACCGCTTCACATAATTTTCACGCCGGTCTACCGGCCGCGCCAAGATTTCTCCGAAATCATTCGGGTTATCCTTCACATAGTTCACCCCAGTCTGATAATAGAAATCATACACCTGACGCTGTTGCTCCAGAGTGAGTTTTGACAAGTCAACCGGCTTTGACAGACTCTGTCCTATCGGGTAAGCCAACTGATACAAGCCCTCAGCCTGCACCTTTGCAGCCACACTGTCGCCTGCCGGGAAGTTAAACACCACAATATCATTGAGCTGCACTTCACCCAGTCCCTTCACCCGTTTATACTCCCATTGCGGAAAGTCAAGATACGATTTACAGTTAAATACAGGCAAGGTGTGCTGCGTAAGCGGCATATGAAGCGGAGTCTGCGGAATACGTGCTCCGTAGCTCATCTTGCTTACAAACAGATAATCGCCCACCAACAGCGATTTTTCCAGCGATGAAGAAGGAATTACATAATTCTGGAAGAAATAAAGATTCACGAAATACACCGCTACCAGCGCATAAACGATGGCATCTACCCAACTCATGATGCCATACACAGTTTTATTCTCAATCTTTTTCCACCAAGTCCAGGGAATCTTCTTCGTGATATACACGTCAAAGATAAAAGGCACAACCAGCAGTCCCAGCCAACTTTTCAGCCAAAGAATAAAGAGCAGATAAAGTGCCAGAACAACAGCCAGCTTTATCCATTGTTTACGTGAAGCCTGTATCATAAATCAAAAAGGAAATAAATCATTCATACCTAAAAAACCCGTATGCTCAGCCGTATATTCAGCAGCCAGTACTGCCCCCAGCGCAAAGCCTTTCCGGTTTTTCGCATCATGCGTAATCACAATCGAGTCGGCATCCGATTCATACGTAATGGTATGAATACCCGGCACCTCTCCGCGGCGGATGGCACTTATCGGCAGTTCATCCGGTGCACAATCAGCAGTTCCGCTCACCGAGCCGTCGGGAGCAGTCAGCGTCCCCATCACCCATTTATCTTTCCGTTCCAGATTTTCCAGAATACCTTCTGCCAGCGTAATCGCCGTACCGCTCGGCGCATCCAGCTTATGCACATGATGCGTTTCCACCATTGACACCTCATAGTTAGGAAAACGGTTCATAATCCGGGCAAGATACTTGTTTACAGCCGAAAAGACAGCTACGCCCAAGCTGAAGTTAGACGACCAGAACAGGGTCTTTCCCTCTTCCTGACACAGGCGTCGCATCTCTTCACCATGCTCGCCCATCCATCCGGTGCTGCCCGAAACCACTTTCACTCCGTTCCGGAAAGCCTCCATACAGTTACCGTATGCCACCGAAGGAGCCGTAAACTCAATCGCTACATCTGCCGAACGGAATGCATCCGACTCAAAGTCCTTCCGGTTATTTATATCAATAATACAAACAATTTCATGACCACGGGAAAGCGCAATCTGCTCTATCTCCTTTCCCATTTTCCCATATCCGATTAATGCTATTTTCATAATTCTCTACTTATTTTACTCGCAAAGATAACGTTTTTCGCTATAAATCATTACTTTTGAAGAACATTTACAGCTCATTAACATGGAACATCTTTTGCATTATGTATGGAAGCACAAGCTTTTCCCCCTGAAATCTCTAGTCACTACCGACGGGCAGACACTTGAAATCATTGACCCCGGACTTCCCAACCCCGATGCCGGAGCCGATTTCTTTAATGCCAAGATTAAACTCAACGGAGTGATATGGGTGGGAAATGTAGAAATACACGAACGGGCTTCCGACTGGAAGCGTCACCATCATGACCACGACACCGCCTACGACTCCGTCATACTTCACGTTGCCTCACTCATCGATACCGGTATTTTCCGTACCAACGGAGAACCCATTCCCCAGTTTGAGCTCCACTGCCCGCCGCAAGTAACCGAAAATTACCGCGAATTGCTACAGTCTTCTCATTATCCTCCCTGTTACCGCCTGATACCCCAGCTGTCCAGACTGACGATACACAGTTTCCTTTCTACCTTGCAAACAGAACGTTTTGAACAGAAAACCCGGCAAATCGAACAAAGGCTGAACGCCAACGGCAATGACTGGGAACATGCTTTCTTCATCACCCTTTCCCGCAACTTCGGTTTCGGAATCAACAGCGATGCCTTTGAACTTTGGGCACAGTCTATCCCCCTGCAGGCAGTCAACAAGCACCGCGACAGCCTCCTGCAGATAGAAGCCTTTTTCTTCGGTCAGGCAGGTCTGCTCAATGAGTTACCCACCGACGATTATACCCGAAGCCTCATCCGTGAGTATCAGTTTCTTTCCCATAAATTCCACCTGACACCATCCTCCCATCTCCGCTGGCGGCTGCTCCGCCTGCGTCCGGGGAACTTTCCTCACATCCGCATCGCCCAGCTTGCCTGCCTCTATCACCATTCACAAGGACTGTTTTCCCGGCTGATGGAACGCACCACCCTTCAAGACCTTCGCAAGGAATTTAAAGGAAGCACCTCGCCTTATTGGGAAACCCATTATGTATTCGGCGAGCCTTCACCTTCCTCCCCGAAAGCCTTAAGCACCTCCTCCATTGACCTGCTGATTATCAATACCGTCATCCCGTTTCTTTATGCCTACGGGAAATACAAGAGCGATGAACGGCTGTATCAGCGGGCTGATACCCTGCTTGAAAGCCTCAAGCCCGAAAACAACTACATCATCCGCCAGTGGAAAGAATGCGGGCTAACCGCCGCCCATGCCGGCGACAGCCAAGCCCTGATTCAGCTCAAGAAAAACTATTGCGACCCGAAGAAATGCCTGTATTGCCGCATCGGATACGAATATTTCAAGAAAGAGCCTCTTTCACCGCCCTCAGATAAGCATCCAGACGCGAACATTTAAGTAGCTGCTTCCGGGCTTTCTTGTCCATGTCCGGCAGCAGATACTCCCACAGCGTCTTCATCTTCTGCAGCAGCTGAGCCTCCCCGCCCTCCAGAGACTGCCCATATGCAGCAAGTATCCGGTCATGCATCTCACTTACTCTCCGGTAAAGTTCCTCCTGCTGCCATTCATGTCCCTCACGAAAAGCAACCGCCACCGAAGGGTTTGCCAGCAATCCCCTGCCTATCATCAAGCCCGACAGACGCGGAAAACACGCAGCCACTTGCTTCAGTTCTTCTACCGAATGCAAGTCGCCGTTATAAACCAGCGGCACTTCACAGGACTCATAAAACGAAGCAAACTCCTCCATGTTCACCTCTCCCTTATATTGCTGCCTGCCCACCCTCGGATGCAAGGTAATCTGCTTCACCGCCGAACGGTTCAATAGCGGCAAAACCGTTCTCCACTCATCCGGTTCCTGCCATCCCAGGCGCATTTTCACCGAAAACGTAGTATCCGGATAAGCCCGTAAAGCCTCAAGCAAAGCCTCTACCCGTTCCGGATACGGAAGCAAGCCCGACCCCATTTTCCGATGGGCAACCGGCGGAAACGGACACCCCATATTCAAATCTACCTCCCGATACCCCTGCGCTACAAGAAAATCAACCAGAGCCGTCAGTTCTTCCGGAGCAGAAGCGATAACCTGCGGAATCAGATGCGCCACCTTGTTCCGTTCACAGGAAACCTCCTTCCGGTCTTTATTCCGTATCTCTCCCTTCTCCAGCCGCACAAAAGGCGTATAATAAGCATCCACACCTCCGAATACCGCCTCATGAGCATTCCGCCATGCTGCTTCGGTAAACCCCTGTAACGGCGCCGCAAAAATCTTTATGCCTTCAATCCTATTCATTCTCTTCTTATCTAAAAAAAACATCGTTATTGTTCCATTCCTCCGGTTCTTCACCTGCCGGCTTTCACTCGCGCAGACCTGCCGGTTGAAATGCAGGCGCAAACTTACAAACTTATATGCGGAAAACCACCAACGTACAAACGAAAAGCGTATCTTTGCAATCAGACTAAACCAACCGGAAAACAATGGAAAAATATATTTATGAACTGACCATGAAGGTACGCGATTATGAATGCGACCTGCAAGGCATTGTAAACAATGCCAATTACCAGCACTACATTGAGCACACCCGCCACGAGTTCCTCAGTTCGGCAGGCATCAGTTTTGCCCGCCTCCATGAGCAAGGCATTGACCCCGTAGTGGCACGCCTCAGTATGGCTTTCAAGACACCACTCCGCAGCGGAGACGAGTTTATATCCAAGCTTTACCTCAAGAAAGAAGGAATCAAATATACCTTCTTTCAAGATATCTTCCGTCTGCCCGACATGAAGCCCGTGATCAAAGCCACTGTAGAAACGGTTTGTCTCATCAACGGTCGCTTAGGAGAAAGCCATTTGCTGAACGACACTTTTTCACCCTACTTAAATGAATGAAGAAACCCTATATACCCTTGCCCTGACCCGCATTCCCGGTTTGGGACTCATCGGAGCGCACCGGTTGCTTGCTGTAGCCGGCAGTGCTTCTGAAATCTTCCTCCATACCAAAGAGCTGATACAAAGCATGCCCGACTTTCCCAAGCGTCTGACTCATGCTTTTGAATGTCCTGAAACCCTCCGCCTCTGTGAAGCCGAATTGCAGTTTGCCGAAAAAAACCAGATTCGTCCGCTCACCGCAGCCGACCCTGACTATCCGTCACGGCTACGCGAATGCGACGATGCCCCACTCCTTTTGTTTTACCGAGGTACTGCCAACCTCAACAGCCTGCACATACTCAGTGTCGTAGGCACACGCCATGTCACCGAATACGGCAAAGGCCTCTGTCTTCGCTTCATGGAAGAACTAAAGGAGTTACTGCCCGACGTTGTGATTGTAAGCGGACTGGCATACGGCGTTGACATTCATGCTCACCGGGCTGCCCTTCAATGTAGACTTGACACCATCGGCGTATTGGCACACGGACTTGACCGCATCTATCCTAACGTACACCGGCACACGGCAGCTCAAATGACTCATCAGGGGGGATTGCTCACCGAATACCCCAGCGGAACGAACCCCGACCGCCAGAACTTCATCAAGCGAAACCGCATTGTAGCCGGAATCAGCGATGCCACCATCGTCATTGAGTCGGCAGCCAAAGGCGGCTCTCTCATCACTGCCGATATTGCTGAAAGCTATAACCGCGACTGCTTTGCCTTTCCGGGACGCATCGGCGATACCTACTCAGAAGGATGTAATAACCTCATCAAATCCAATCGTGCCATACTGTTGCAAAGTGCAGAAGAGTTGGTCAAAGCCATGAATTGGGATGCAGTCCACACAACGCCGCAAACCATACAGCGCCAACTTTTCCTTGACTTCACCCCTGAAGAGGAGAAGGTGGTCAACCTGCTCAATAAACATACGGAAGGCTTACAGATTAACCAACTGGTCGTTCAAAGTAACATTCCTATCAACCGCATGACCGGCATTCTTTTTGAACTGGAAATGAAAGGTATCATCCGAGCCTTGGCAGGAGGAGTTTATTGTTTCGTGTAAACTCCTTTTTTCTCTCTTTCTTTTCTACCTCCCAGCAATTACCTGATTTAAATAAGGATACTAAAAGAAAGTACTTCTATACCATTCCCTCCATTGCTCAATGGCAATTTATTGAAAAAGCGATGAAAGACATTGGTATAGACCCTAATGCAGCTGATGAAAACTGTCGCTTAAAACCCTATGTCAAATATTGGACAGCCAACCATGCTACAGATGATTACAACCAAGAAAGTGGACGATTGTATTCATATACTTATGAAATATTGAAAGGTTATGATACGATGACAGAACATCAGCCATACTATTCTTTTGAATTAAGAATGAAAAAGCAACCTTATCGCTGTATTATTATTGAGAATCCCAAATATCAAGGATATTGAATACAGCAACCTCCTTCATTCTTCCTAAGTAATCACCGGAAGAATGAAGGAGGTTCGTTTTTGAGTACTCTTACATTCCCCAAATCCAGATTTTCCGTCCGCCGAACGATTCGGTGCGGTGCCATATTTTATCCTCCCATGAAACACCCTTGTCACGGTTGAATAGAATGGAAAATAACCTCCCGGTAAATGGCATTGGCTATGCGCAGCGGTGTTTCATAAGATGTTGTATGATAGCAAAGGTACTAAAAAACGGTATATTTGAAAGCAAACCGTCTGGATTGAGTCGTACAAATGGAGAAAAAACACCCCGGATGCCTCAGCAGTTTCCGCACGGTAGTGATTGGGGTTCTTTCATCGCTTTCGTATTTTGTCATTTTTCCTCGCCGAAAAACAGGACTTTGTTACCTGCAAGATAGTACACCGTTATAGTTTCTCAATCTCTTCGGCTGTCAGCCCTGTAGCTTCCGCAATGATTCCGGCAGCTACTCCCAAGGCTTTCAACCTCCGGGCATTTTCCATCTTTTCTGCGGCGCGTCCTTCCGCACGACCTTCTGCGCGACCCTTTGCTTCTCCTTTCAGTTCGGCAGTAGAAATGGTATTCTGCCAGTCGCGGTATACCTTCAGACTGTCCTCATAGGCCTCGTACTGCGTTTTGGTGAACTTCGCTATCTCGGCAGCCTCGAAAAGCTTCTGGAAAACACGCTCCTGCAAGGCACGCGGACGCTCCAGCAGGCGAGAAAGGTTACGGAGGACGAACAGCCACTTGTCGAACATACCCTCAAGCTCGTCCTCACCCTTGTTGAACTTGGGCATTTCCAGGTAAATAAAGGTCAGCTTGTCGTAGAAAACCATCTTCGTGTTCACGTCCATCAGCTGCACGTGGTGGTGGAAGTAGTCGGGAGTTCCGTCGTCGAAAGTAAAGTTCAGGATGCCGATGACATAGACCGCCTTCAGCTCATAGTCCCAGTTCCCCTTGCGGCTCTGCTCGCGGATGGGAAAGGTAGAATAATACAGGCTGCGGTCTTTGAAGAACTGCTGCTCGCCCCGCTGCATCTCGATGAGAATCCGCTCGCCCTGTTCGTTCTCGCAATACACATCGAACACGGCACGGCGGTCAATCTCTGAATTGCCCAGATGTTCCGTGTTGAGGTAAGTCAGGTCGGTTATCACTTCCCTGCCGTTGAAGAGGCTGTTCACGAAGCTGATGAGCAGGTCCTTGTTCACCTCCGTTCCGAAAAGCATCTTGAACCCGAAGTCCGTGTAAGGGTTTACATATCTGTCTGCCTGTAATCTGTCTGTCATGGTGTTACGGTTCTACTGTTTCTGCAAAGAAAATGAAATTTAAGGAGTTTCGCAACAAGCTAAGGAATGTGTTTAGGCATTTTAACCCTCCGGACAATCCGCTGGAATCCTTCGCTTTATCTTCCCGCAAACTCCCCTGCCAACCGTTCTTTAATCCGTGCATAGGGAGCATCTTTCAGGATAACCTTCTTTCTTCCGTCGAGCAGATAGAGGCTGGGCATGGCTTTCAAATCATACAGTGCATGGTCTTTCACCATCTGACGGTCGGTTGCCACCATCCATCCTTCAGGCATGTCAGGCAGAGCCTTGCGCCAAGCCTCCTCATTGCCTTCCGTATAGACAGCCAGCACACTGACTTTCCCCCTTGCCACCGCTTCGGCAAGGAAAGGATCACCCGTCATTTCGGTCAAAGTCTCGTGGCAACTCGGACACTCCGGGTCATAAAATACCAGCAAGAGGCAGTTCCCTTTTACCGGAGTCTGCTGCAAGGTACGCTTCGTTCCGTCGGCAAGCCGATAGGTGAAGGCTGTGGCTTGTGTTCCGGGATTATTCCGTTCCAGCAGTTCCAGCTTAAAGCGATACCTGCTTTTCCGGGCTTCATCCAAGGCAGGACTTTCAACCAGCGGACGGAGAAAAAGGGCATACAGCGATTCGTTGTAATATGGCGAGTTCGGGTTATAAAGATACGCATCTACCATCTCGGTCATGACCTTGCTTGCATGCACATCGGTAAGCATCCGGGTGCAGAGGTGCGCCATGCTTTCTTCAGCAAGCGCATGCGAGGTGCTCTCCTCTGCCAGCAAGGCAACGTAGTTCACAAACCCCTGTTCGGTCAGGTCACGGCAGTTCACCAGCGCCGTGTCGCTGAAGTTAAAGTCATCCCAGTAATGCTTCAGCAGATACGCTTTCCGGTCGTTTGGTTCGGTCAGCATCGACGGGATTTCAGGGAAAGGAAACTGCAATTCACCAACCGGACGCTGCACATCCGCTTGCTCTTTCAGTTCCTTACCAGCCGACTGCTTTCCGTTGCCCTGACAAGCCGTTCCAAGCAGTGTCAGGCATAAACAGCCGCTTATAATTAGCGTTTTGTTCAAAACCATATCATAAAGTTTCGATTGTTTCCAATGACAAGCCGGTTACCCGTGAGATAATTTCGGGAGATACACCTTGCTCTTTCAGCTTCAAGGCATTTTCCCGATTCGCTTCAGCACGACCTTTCTCCATGCCTTTCTCCAAACCTTCAGCCATGCCTTTCTCCAAACCTTCAGCCATACCTTTTTCCAAACCTTGGCGGTATCCTTTGGTCAAAGCAAAATCCAGCGTAACGAGGTTGTCACGGTAAACCTTGATACTCTCATCATATTTGATGCGCTCTTCCTTGCTCAAGGAAGCTATGTCCACTATCTGTTCCAGTTTCTCGAAAACAGCCTTCCGGGCTTTGAAAGGCATTCTTTGTAATGTTTCCATATTTTTCAGCACATAAATCCAACGTTCAAAATCGTTCTCACACTCCTCCTCGCTCTTATGAAAGAAAGGAAGCTGGAGGTAGATAAAACGCAGCTTGTCGCTAAACTGCTCATGCGTATCGCGGTCGGCAAGTACCACGTCTGTACGCAACTTATCCATACCTCCATCCAGACGGAAGTTCAGGAAAAACACTCCGTAAACAGCTTTCAGGTCGAACTTCCATGCAGAGCCACGTTCTCCTTGGCGAGCCACCGCCTGCGAGAGATAATAAAGAGCCCGTTCGCGGAAATAAGTCTGCTCCCGGTTTTGCATCTCCACAATAAACTGCTCGCCGCTTTCCGTGGTGCAGTAGATGTCATAAATCACGCCCCGGTCATGACGGAACTCCGGAAGCAGTTCCTTGTCGAGGAATTGGATGTCGGTAATCTGTTTCTCTCCAGCAAGTAAGCCGTTAAGGAAATCGATAAGCAGATCCTTATGTACGGGCTGTCCGAAAATCAGCTTAAAGCCTACATCAGTGAAAGGATTGATAAAGCGTCCCATAAACTTTCAGTTTTAGTGTACTGACAAAGATAGTGATTTGCGCTGAACAAACCAATTCCGTTGCAGAGAGATTCTGATAATCAAAGCCAATAGGTTCAGGCAGTGGTCACCATAAACGAACAATGGGAACTTCTTCATAGCCGCGGCAATCGGCTTGCCTCACATACAACAGCAAGGGTGAAAGCCGTGTCAAAACCGCTTTCACCCTTGGTTCCTTATTATGCGTTCTGTTTCGGTTATTTCTGTTTCAGTTCTACGGTAACCAATTTCCCGTCACCTCCACCTTGCGCAATCAATTCTCCAACCGTCATTTCGCCACGATAGCTTCTGCCTCCCTCCTGATAGAGGAAATACAATATTGTTTCGAGCTGATTACCTACAAACGACCTCATGACCGTTCGCCCGTCTCCTCCCGAAATCGGGGTCAGGTCGCCAATGAAGTCCCGATAGAAGGCATCCTCATATACCTTGACGATTCGGTTGTCGGGAACCACTCCGGCGGGAATCGTAAACCTCACATTGACCCACGGGTTGGTGTAGTTGATAATGACCGGAACATAGTTTTCGGAAAAGAGCTCGATACGTCCGCCAGCCAGGTATTCGCGCGTCTGGAAACGGATACCCTGTTTGCCAGTTGCTTTGGGCTGGTATTCATACCCGCACACAGCCCCTTCACTGTTTTTCTTTTCGACCAGCGTACCCTGTGTAGAGGTAGGATCGGTCAGATAGCGAGTGTAAACCGTTACCTTGTCCGTAGTTGTCATATTAAACTCCAGATCCACAGCCTCTCCTTTTCCGAAGGGAACGATAAATTTCGTATCGGTAGCGGTAGTGACATTCGTTCCTGCAAACTCCACATCTGTGAAAGAAGATGGATTCCCGTTTGTAAAGCTTACCGGATCAGACTTCTCAAAATACGTTCCTTCTACCGATATTTTAGTCGCACTCTGCGAGGTATTGGTCTTGAAGTAACTATACATGGTACGGTTCTGGCGGTAGGAGTTGTAATCCACTTCCACCTGATATACATAGTTCTTGGCATCCACCGCATCCACCGGGAAACGGTTCATTGACGCATCCGGGTAAAGGGTATTGTCTGTAATGTCGATACGCAAGGTCAGGGGGAAGATGGCTGTAGGAAGTCCCATGGGGAGCTCCGTCATCAACACGAAACTCTGATGCTGCGATGCGGCAACCAACCGCTGGCAGTCGATCGAAACAAAGCGATACGGTTCATGCATACGTACGGTGATGCGCCGTGTCAGTCCGCTTTTCGTAGCAACGGTAATCTCTTGGTTTTGCATCACTTCCGGCAGCGGTCGGCGCGGAGTCAAGGTGATGGTTCCTTTCGATTTATCCACGTTGATGGTACCGTATACAGAAGCGGCATCGTAATGCACTTGCACATCGTCCGTATTGGTACGGTCGGTTTTTCCCTCCAGATACTTGAAAGTCAATACCAGCGGATTAGTTCTTACAATCAGCGTATCAATGGTGCTTACCTCCAGCGTATGATTTCCGTCGGTAATCTTTTTCACCTTGCTCACCTGAACCGAAGCGGCGAGGTTATTCGATGCGGCTGCCTGTACGGCATCGCTGGCATAGGTATATCCGTCTGCCTTTATCGCATTGACTGTAACATCGTAGGCAAAGTTACGGAAGAGATTATACGTAGTAGTTTTATAAGTCTTATTATCAAACTGAATCAAATCCAGCTTATAATAGAAAGACTGATTACTCGTCGTGTTTCTGGCTTTCAGAACCAAGGCGGTAGGGATGTCGCTGTTATCCTGATTGCGCTCGTACACATAGAAAGACTCTGTAGGTTTCTTCCATGCCGTTTCAGCAGGCAGTTCATTGGCTGCAATCTCTCCCTTGGTTGTACCCCGATAATCGGGATGATCCTTCACAAAGTTTCCGTAAGGGTCATCATTGGTTAAACTCACGAAGTCGGCAAACGAACCGTCGTACGGGTTAAACGGAGCCAGTAAACCTTCGGTGGGGCAGTTATATACGGTATAGCTTTCTATCTGGTAGTTATCCACCGTTGAAGTTTTCAACGTAACCTTGGCAAAGTTACGTATCAGTTCCACCGGCTTATCCAATGTGATTCCTTTATCCGAGATATGGTCCACCGAAACCGTTCCCCAATAAGCGGCACGGTTCTCGCCGGTAGTCATAGCTCCCAATATGGTACTTTCCGTATCGGTAGAAACATAGGTAGGCCAGCTTTTACCTTCCATATCATAATCCGCATTAGCCACAAAGTGTAAGCGGCACGGACGGTTTGACACCGGCAACTTCACCTTAAACGTACCTGTACCTGCATCAGGGTGTGACACCACCGTAGCCTTTGCATTTGCCAAGAAGAAACCCTTTTCATTGAAGACCAGCACATGCAAGTGTTCCACTTCCGGAGTTTCTCCCAAAGCCGCACGCGTAGCAGTCACCGGTTCTGGCAGTGAGAACGAGAAAAGACTTTCGCCTTTCTCTAAAGCCGGAGTATGGGTTCCCCAATCCTCTTCCTGGCAAGCCGTGAACAGCAGGAGGAAAAGCGAGGTTATAAAGAGCATTATCTTTTTCATACGCAAATAAGTTTTTTCAGTTTTCAGTTAGTTAGTTATTGGGACGTATCGGCTCGGTATCGCCCCAAGTGAAGACATTCGGATTGGCTAACTTTTCATCGCCCCAGTACCAGACATCGTAGACGCAGCGGACAGCATAGCTTCCTCTATTACTCCCAGCGGTTCCACTAAAGCCTCCCGTTCCTCCTACCGCACCATGATAATAACGTTGGGAAGAGGCGAAGTATTCTCCATCGAATAACTTCGGTATATAGCCTGCATTCGATAAACCTACGATAAATTCGATTTCACCCTCGGTAGGAATGCGCCAACGTCCTGCCGGATAGCCGTTTTCCTGATAAGAGGCACAACGCTTTTGAGCTTGCGCATAACTGATGTTGTTTGTAACTCCCCATGAAGAAGCAATCTTAAACACAGGAGCAATCATTCGGTCGTATTCTCTTTCGGTGCTACTTTCACCTTTTGTCTTTAAATAGCTTTGCAAACCTTTTTGCGAGCTTGTTCCATATTCTGTCAAATTACTTAGCTTGGTAGGAATAGGGTCTCTTGGGTCACCAATAATATACTTGGACTCATCTGCTGCATCCAATTGGGTTACATGAATCGTGTACTGGTTTTGGTTGTTGTTTGAAGCACTGCTCGGATTGTGAGCTCCACCTAAAGGAGATCCATTGTCATCAGAAGCAGAAGTACGCTGTGAACCATATACAAAACGATTACTGCTTCCGTTTCTATTATTTTCACCAGTAATATAAATCGGCGGATATTGGGTAATGGTCAGTTTTTGAGTCAATCCTTCTTTATTGGTTACTTCAATGGTGAAAGTCCAAGGTACATAGACGGTTGAAGGAAGCTCGTGCTGGAATACCAAGGTCTGACCATAGGGCTGTATTGAGGTGGCATTTTCGCCAAAGAAAGACTCCCATTCTGCCAATTCCTCCTTATATTTTGCCAAATCTTTGTAATACTGATTCATACTTGGTTCAAACCATCCTCCATAGTCATTTATATCCGGCTCAACCGGTTTATCTTGCTCTGTCATTGTAGACTGACCGATATCTTCTCTTGAATAATCCGGATAAGTAATCTTCACCACCTTTGCCGTTACATCACTGCTACTGGTCAATCCGATGTCGGCACGGCTTTCGTTATTCATTTCCACATAGTTGGTTTCCAGCTCCAAGTAATTATACTTGTTGACATCAGCCGAGATATCAACCGACTTCCAGTCGGAGATTTCATACTTCAAATCCACATCCGGAGTCACCTGACCGGGGTCGATGCTTCCCAACACACCCACATTCATCTTGATTTTATAGAGGGTATTACTTTTCAGCGAACGATACTCTTTGCCGTCTGAACCAGATATGATTTCATTCGTAACCGGTACGCGGTAATAGTAGTTGGTAGACAGCTGCACATCGTTTTTCGTACATGTCCATGGAATACGGAAAGTGAGATACGTCTGCTTCTCACTTTGCACCAGCTGCGAGGTTTCCGTATAGGCAAGCCAGGTATGCGGGTAAGAATAAAACGGGATATGCACATAAGCTGCAGCTGCACCGGGAGCCGTTACGCTTTTATACTTGCGCGGGTCGGTTGTGGTAAAAGTCTTTTCCTTTTCCTCGGGAGTCAATCGGTTGTACTCCTCACGAGTGAGTTCGGTACCATCGGGGTGCACATAGTTTGTTACATGATGCAAAGCTACATCCATGCGGTCTACCTCGGCAGTATAGGTCACACCGTCCATCTTGATAGGAGACGTAATGGTAGGCAGAAGTACGATTTTAGCTGCCAGTCTGCTCAAGGTAACCATTCCACCCTGCTCGCCGCTAGCCACCATCACCTTTTCGGTTAGCCCTTGCATTACAAAAGCATCCTCCGGCTTGTCGGCTGAAGAAAGTTGTGTATACATCAGCTCTTCCTTCATCTGGTTTAAGGTAAACTTACCCGTTATAGGCTCCTGATGAACGGGCACATTGGCCAGTACAAAAATAAAATACTCGCCCGGCTTGAAAGTATCATCGAGAGGCACATTCAGCGTATTACTGTTATTGGTCGGAATATTCCGCTTCATGTATGAGCAAGTGGCCGTTTCTGTATCCGTAAAAAAGAATACACTGACTGCAGCTATACGGTTTTCATTATAGTCATCCTCACCCGCCTCGGTGGTATCCCCCGACGCACGAAGCTGCAAGGTAAAGCTCCGGCCGTTTACCTCCTCACCGCTGCCATACACCTCGAGCTCCTCGCTACATGAAGCCAGCATGCAGGCAAAAAAAGCCATGATATAAATCATCCAGTTTCTGTTTTTCATAACTACTGTCCTCCTGCGCGTTTAAGTATAAAATTATTCAAATTTGCCGTTCCCTTCGAGTCGGTCAGGTCGAGTTCATATTGAGCAGCTGATCCCACTACTGCGTAAACATGCAGTTTGGTGGTGGCTGCCGGATCGGTAGCATTGGGAGCTACCTTCACCTTCAAGATCTGTTCGATAGGTTGATCATTGTTAAAGATGGTTGTTCCCTCTTTGGTTACCAACTCAAAATTAGTATTGTCGTCGAGTTCGGCTATCCAGCGAGTCACCCCGTTGGGAGCCTGAATCACAAACTTAAGCTCAGCCTCTTTATCAGGAGACAGCTCAACGGTATTCTCTTGCCGGCCTGCAATGGTTCCCGGCACCCATCCGCGTGAGCTGTACGACAACTGGTCGATATAGTTAACCTCATGCTCTTTCAGTGTCCAAGGCGCCACCTCGCAACGCAACTCCCATCCTGTAGGGTTGGCGTTGGCATTGATTTTCAAAATCTGGTTGCGCTCAATGGAGGCAATCGGCTTGGTATCTTTGTCATAAATCTGGGCAGGGTCGTAGTTGGTGCTTCCTTTCATGCCCACCGTATAGGTACCGCGCGATGATTCAAAGAGATAATAGGTAAACGTATGTTTACCATTAGTTGCAATCGTCTGACCTTCGGGGAAGTCTTTTGCCTGATTCAGCACCTTATCGCCCTGACGTTTTATCAAATAACCGCTTACAGGGAAGAATGCTCCGAAGTTAATCTGATCTATACGCAATTCACCGCCGGTTTTATTGTTTACCGTCAAGTCGATGCGAGCCAAGGCACGGGTAACGGAGATAGAAACCGAGGTTTCCTCAACCATCTGAGCCGCAGTAATCTGCGTGCTGCCTTCCATCGGAATCCCGTTTGTTGCCACATCGATTGCGGCGAGGGCTGCACCCTTATATGTAGAGGCGTTGAAAGTGCTTCCCACCTGAAATGTGGTAGCATAATCAAGGTTTACTCCTTTTTCATTGACAATGGCATAGAGCTGGGTATCCATCGCTTTTACTCCCAAAATGCGGAAAGTCTGCGTCAGGCTGTTATCTTTGTATTCACGGAGCCAGTTTCCTGCCACCTTGCCCTCTTGCACCATAATCAGGCGCAAGGTCTTGATACCTTCATGTTCTTTTACCTCCTCGTTACCGGTATCTACCTGCCCACGTGAAGCTATATTGACCGTAATGTTTGCACTTTCAGCCCTGCTCTCCATCGGTGTATCCTTCGAGCAAGCCCCTACCAACATCACGAAAAGCGTGAGCAGCGTCAAACTTGTGTATTTCTTCATGTATCTCATATAGCGTATGGTTTGTTTGAGTTTTTTTATTTTAGGTGACTAGGCTTTTTTTAGTTGACAAGTTGACTAGGTGACTAGGCTCTAAAATGTCTTGTTAACTTGTTAACTTGTTCCCTTGTCAACTTGTTCCCTCGTCAACTTGTTCCCTTGTTACCTCGTCAACTTGTTCCCTTGTTCCCTGTCTCTCAGTTCCACTCCGGTTTACCATCGACGATGACCCATTCGGGGAGCTTGATTTCCACATTGGTTCCATAGAACTGGATGGCAATGGGGAGGGTTGCCTCCTGCTTGGTCAGGTCAATCTCGTCCTTGTTGGCATTGACATAATTATAGATGCTGCCGTCTACCAGACGTTCGCCCGTGCGCTTGTCAATCAGCACCAGCCGGTGTTCGCAGCATTCCTTGTCGAAGTGTCCGGTATGGTCGTTCATGCGGAACAGACAGAGGTCGTCGGTGCGGTAGCAGTTGCGTTCCTTATCGTAAATCAGAGCCGGGTAACAAGTACCCTTCTCCTCCATGTTGATATCTCCGTTGAAGTCGGTCTGTGCGTTCGATTCCTCGATGCGCAGCTCATAAGGGATTTCCCCTCCCTCACCCAATGCGTCCGGGGCGGGAAGTCCGTTAATCTCAATATCCACATTGATGTGTGCGCTGAAAAGAGTGACCGTATCGCGATAGACCGTAAAGTTCTCATTGCCGGGCATCTGAAATTCCAGCTGTCCAAGGTAGTTATGGTCATGCCCGTCCACCTTGCCTTCGCCTGAACCCCAAGCCGGATGCTGGATAAAAATGTTGTTGAAATCGGTTTCGCTCGTCAGGTTTTCCACCTCCGTGCGGTTAAAGGCGTTTCCTACGGCTACCACCTTGTATTTCTCTCCCGGTGTGAGACGGAAGGAAGGTATGGCGGCATAGTGTTTGAGTTCGTCCTCGCTGTAGTGGCCTACGCCCATGATGTGACCGCCCCCGTCGAAAACATACAGGTCCACCTTCGTTATGTAGTCGTTAAGGACGTTCGTCTTGCCGTCGGCAAGGTACTGGAAGTAGATAACTACGTTATCGCAATCATCATAGTCTTCCTTGATGCAACTGCTGGGGAGGACGAGGACTGCCAGCAGCAGGACGAGAGTATGTAAGTATCTGGTCATAATGGATTGGTTTTGTTTGCTGTATCTAAAGAGGTTAAGGGCTGTGCCGCACTGCGGCGGCACAGGTCCTTTTTAAAGAGGGTTATTAGAGGATTAGTTCCATTCTACGGTTCCTTCTACTACAGTCCATTCTTCAACTGTAATATTTGCAATGATATGTACATCTTCAGCACCTGTAATTGTTGTACCGATAGCTTCATCAGGAATTTCAAGGCTCTTTACCTGATAGATGTAACCAGCAGGGAATTTAGTGATGTTACCATCTTGTCCTACACCAAAGGCTGTTTTATAAGCATTCTGAGTTTCTGTATCAGAAACTTTTGTCAAGTCCAACTTGTAGTTCTTAACGGTAGCATAACCTTTACCTTGTTCATTAGTCCAAATCATATTGCTGCCTTCTTTAACTGCAATATTGCTAAAGCAAACAGTCAATACGGGTAATTGTCCAGATTCAACCGGAAGGATGTTATAGCCATAGCAGTTATCAGCAGATGCAGGCCAAGTTGTTGTTCCAGCGTTAGCCATAAAGTCTTCACCATTTTCACCGATTTTGCTAAATGCAGGAGTATTTTCCTGAGCAGATGTCCAATCTGTAATGTTTGATGAGCCAGGCATATTCAAGAACAAACCGTCGATGTTGATAGTTTTAAACATACATTCTTTTTGAGCTGTGTGGATGTGCTTGATACCACCAAATTCCAAACGAGCAACAGTATGTTCCGGAGTTAAGCTTACTGTGTATTCCTTGATACCATCTTGATCAGTATCTGTTCCACCTTTAAAATTAGTTGCGGTTTCAGAAGCATACAAAGGTTCTGCCAAGCCTTTATTTACGATTTCACTTAATTCCCATCCGCTTGATTTTTCGGTGTTGATAAATACTTCCATCTTTGACGGGTTACGGACGCCTTTGAACTCATAAGCATTTACTGCATCCAATAATGCCTGACGAGTATCGTAAGAAGATGCCTGGAATGTTTTGGTATCACCACCAGTCTGTGCAGTCAGCACCAATTTCACTGATTCCAATTTCACTTCAGTAGTTCCCCATGCATCAGCTGCGATATTACGACTCATAGCCGGGTCTTGAATTTTTACAGCAACCACTGCATCACCTTCAATTGCATTGTTCGTTACATCTTCATTAGAGCATGCAAACAATCCCAAGCCTGCAAATGCTACAAATAAACTCTTCGAAAATCTCATAGTTTTAAATTTTAAAAATTGGTAATTATGTTGACTTTATGTTTGTTGTTCTATTCTGCCATATAATCCACGTATGCTTTGAGCATTTTCAAGTTCTCGCCCGACTTGGCGAAGCCCTTGGCAACCGCCTGTTCAAACGCTGATTCAGCCTTGGCGTAAGCCCCCTGTTTGGCATAAGCCACACCCAGCATGTTGAGCAAGGCACCGTCGGCAGGCGCTTTCTCCAGCAAAGCTACCGCTTCATCCGTACGTCCAGCCTCCAGTAAGGCAAGTGCAGCATTGTTGACTGCCGTAACGTTATCGGGATAAGCCTTGGCTCCTGCCATCAGACTGCTGATATACTCGTCGCTTCCCTTGCCGTAGCTGTCTGCCACCTGCTGAATCTCGCTCACGCTCATCAACTCGGGATGCGTCTTAATCATCTGTTTTCCTTCTTCCAAATCGAAGTGGCGCACGTTATACTCGATGCGGTACTCGTTGCGGCGCACCGGACCGTACATTTCGTTCAACAAGCGTTCGTAGATTTCGGGCGGAATCAGGGCTTTCAACTGTTTCTCGCACGCATCTTTATCGTCGCCGCAATGGTCTATTATATCAAGCACTTCCGCCTGTTTCAACAACTGCGGATGTTTTTCCACTTCCTTGCGAACCCCTTCCCAGTCCTCTCCTTTCCAGCTTACATGATAAAGCGAAGGGTCGATGGTCTTCATATCGTCTTTCATATATTCCGTGAAAGCCTTGGCACGGCGTTCAGAAAGCTTCATGTTATAATCGAACGTTCCTTCAGGAGAAGCATAACCGGTTACATAGATACCCGTAATGGTCAGATCGTTATTATCTTTCACCAGCGTAAGCGATTCGCGCACCTTCGCCAGTTCGGCACGGTTTTCACGATATGTTTCTTTAATCTGATGACTGTCTTGACGGAACTGAAGACGCGCTGCACGGGTTTCAGAACGGCGTTTTACCGTTTCTTCCTTCGGCTGGATGAACGGGTTATAATATGCAGGAATCATCGGCGGGAACACCTCACCCGTATAAGCCGTTTCGTTGCCTTCGCCACACGCTGCACATCCGGTTACATCGCCTTTCAAGCGAAGATCGCCTCCCACCATCCAACGCTTGAAGGGTACGGAAGCCTCATACATAAACGCCTGCTGCGAATGGTTCTTGCGGCGCACCTCTGCCACAGTTCCCGGATAAAGGTCTTCTTTTTCCAGTTTCTCCATGCGGCTGTTTACCCGGTGGCGCACCTTTCCGCTTATCACAAACGGCGGCAGTTCCACCTCATTTGCCCCATCTGCCGACACCAGTACCGGCACCACACGAAGCGAATGCTGACGCTTGATGTCGAGGTCATCGAGGTTGATTTCCATTGACACCCGAGCCCGGCGGTCGTCTGTCTTGACCACTTCACGGTTATTTATCTTGATTTCCTCCAGATATGAAGTCTGTGCCAGCACCGGGATTCCGGCTGCAAGAAACATGGCTATTGAGAGTATGTGTTTTTTCATCGTGCGTTCCTCCATCATTTAATTATATAAATAAGTGACACGGCAGCTTTGGTGACTCCGAAGTAGTCTTTTTTGTTTTTTCCTAACCATTCGCCGCAATGAGGACACTCATATTTATCGAAATCGGCATGAATCCATCCCAGACCGATTTCCAGTCCGAGGTTCCAGCGGTTGCCTAATACGAACTGATAACCGTAGCCCAAACCTGCACCGAACATATTGCCTTCATAACGCTTGCCCTTGGTAGACGGGAAAATACCGAAATCTATATCGCCCACATTAAACTGTCCACCCAAGGCATGGAGAGCGAAGAAGTGACCGTTGAAAGCCTCACAAAGCCAATAACGGGCTTCGGGCTGAACGAGCCAGTGTTTCATTTTCTTGTCGTCGCCAAACTTAAAGGGGTTGTAGTTGCCCGAAACATCGAGGGTCCACTTCGGTGCCAACCGGAACTCAGCTCCTATATTTAATGTAGTAGTTACATCATATAGCAGGTTTGTCTTCACGGCAATCTTTTGTGCGGAGACCGTAATGGAAACAAACAGGAGCAATATCCAAACGAATGCCTTTTTCATAATACTGAACGTCTTTTTATGTTTTTTTGCTTCCACAAAGATACGAACCATCCAAGTTCTTGAAGCAATAACAGCTTCCCATTTTGTCAAAAAGGCATTCCTATTTTGTCATATAGGGGGGGGTAAATCGAGGTTAACACACTGATAAACAGAGGTTCTCAAAAAAAATAAAGGACTCGGATAAGAAAAAACATCTTTCCATATAAATAAAGAGATTGTTTACACTTTATTTCAATCCAATTACAAAAAGAAAATAAAATTGCGGAATAGACAAAACCGGACGTTTTGTAAAAAACCTTTCATTTTAAGTCTGTTCCTCTGAAGAAAGAGACGCGCTCTCTTTTACAGCCAGATTACTGCGGAACGCATTGGGACTCATGCCGTATTTTTCCTTAAACAGACGGTAAAAGGTAGACAGGCTGGGCAAGGCACAGCGGGAAGCAATTTCACTGACCGACCACTCCGGATGCGCACGAAACAGTCCCACTGAATAATCCAGACGCAGGTTATTGAGATAGGCACTCAGATTGCCATGGGTATATTCTTTCAGAATGGCAGCAAAACGGTTGCGGTCTACTCCCATCAAAGCAGCATAGTCATCGCGCGAGAATTGGTAGTTAAGATACATACGCTCTTCACGCACCTGCGCATCGAAGTTTCGGAAAATCTCGTGCGGGTTAAATGAAGGAAAGGCTTCACCGGCAACCGGAGTTTCTTCCGGAACCTCGGGCTGTTCTTCCACCAAAACGGGAGCCGGCACTTCCACCGGAACCGGCACTTCCACAACAGGTTCTGTCACGGAAGGAAGGACCTCCTTATTCTTATCGTTCAGTTCAACGATGAGCGAAGCCATCTTCCGGTTCTTCTCTCTTATCACCTTCCAATAGAAGTAAATCCGCACCAGCAGGGCAGCCAGAACCAGCAATACCAGCACTAAAACGGCAATGACCCAATTGCGTATGCGCAGTTCGGTTTCTGCCTGTTTCAGCTCATATTCCTGCCTTACCGTCCGGGTAAAGTCGGACAAATCGAACAACTCATTCCGTTCGGAGCTCACCCGCATGGCTTCCGTCACCCTGCGCAGCTTCTGCATAGCCTCGTAAGCCTTCTTATAATCGCCCACCCCCTGATGAGCCTTGGACGTCTGATAAAGGGTACGCATATAAATGAAGTTCAGTGAGTCTTTTTCATCAAGCGACTCAAAATAATCGTCCACATGGCGCAAGACAATCTGATAATCTCCTTTTTCGAGCAAGTAATCATTTATCTCCAGTCTGCCCAGCACGGTGGCAGCCATCGGAGTCTGCTCAAACTTCTCCAAGTAATCCGCTGCCCGATCTTGTTTCCCGAGCCGCTGTGCCAGAAAAGCCATCTTGCTGTACAGATAAGCCTGCTGTTCGCCGGTTCCTGATAACTGAGAGGCTATCTGCTGCAGTTTTCCGATCACCTCTTCCCTCTTGAGTCCTACTCTCCATGCTTCCTCCATCCGCCGGTCTTCAATGCTGTACATCATGAAATAACCCATGATGCGTGAACGGCAATATAATTCATCCCCGTTTACGCTGCTACTCAGTGAGGAAATGGCCCGGCGAAGGCTCTGATACCCTTTCTCTATCATACCTAAGCGGCGGTATACCTCGCCTTCCATCAGCATCATGTTGGCTTCGAGTACCGGATCGCCTACCAGACCGGCATACTGCTTCCCTTCATCAATATAGCGTACGGCATCTTCCAGGTGATAAGCAGCCACCGATGATTCTGCCAGCAGCGTATAAGCTGATTTCATGAGCAAGGTATCACGCCGGCTCTCTTGATCATATACCACACGCTGCGCATAATACATCGCCATATAATGTTTGGAAAGTGCATGATAGGAACACGAACGGAAAAAATCAAGATGTCCCTTTGAATAGGTTGCTGCTTTTTCAAGGCTGTCGAGCAAGGGCAAAGTGGCAGCAGGTATCTGTTTGGCCTGTGTATATAAAGCCATCAGGGAGACAGCTTCCTGCCGGCTCACGATTTGTGCAGGAACGGCAAAAGTGACCGAAAATGAAATCCCGGTCAAGATAAGAAGTAAGATATGTTTTATAGTAAAGCTGTTCATGTTGTTATTCTCTATAATAGTGTCTATGTTATGCGTTTATTTACCGTCACAAGGTAATAAAAAAGAGCACACCTATATTCTTTTTTTTTAATGTTTTTCAACATTATTATAGCTGTTTTATCTTTGAACAGGATACCGGAAGAAAAAAACAATGCCCGCTGGCACGGGCAAAAAAAATGGGAGAACGCTTTCTCCCAACCTTGTTAACCTTAAATCTAATACTATGAAAAAAATCACGTAACAAATGTAAGGGCTACACTTGTATCATCCAAATTAAAACGAAATTATATTCCATTATTTAAAACTCTTTTGCATTTGACACGGTTTTGCTGACTGTAATTTCACAATTGAAAGGAGAAGAGGATTCCTTTTCAACTTCGCACAACTTACATTTGCGGGATTGGTTCTTGGGGGAATTACTCCCCTATATGCCAATGTGGACACAGGCATAAACTGGTATGTTTTAATAGCAGGGAGTGTCTGGACTATCATGCTTGCAAAAGTAGGAAATACAATTTTAAAATAAATAGATATGGACATGTTAGGAGCCGTCTTCACCGTTGGAATCATTGTGACGGGCGCATTTATGATTTGGCTAAGAACAAAATCGGGCAAGAAATGGCTTTCCGATTTATGATCAAAAAAAGGGCTGCATCATTACGATGCAGCCCTTTTTTATTCATGGAAGACATGAGGATTAGTCTTTCAGTTTCGCTTTGATGAAGTCGCGGTTCAAACGAGCAATGTTGCTGATTGAAACACATTTCGGACATTCAGCTTCACAAGCACGCGTGTTCGTACAGTTACCGAAGCCCAGTTCGTCCATCTTTGACAACATGGCTTTTGCACGGCGCAAAGCTTCCGGCTTGCCCTGAGGCAACAGATTCAACTGGCTTACCTTTGCAGAAACGAACAGCATAGCTGAGCCGTTTTTACATGCAGCAACACACGCACCGCAACCGATACAAGAAGCAGCGTCCATCGCTTCATCAGCTACCGGTTTCGGAATCAGGAGGGCATTAGCATCCTGAGGAGCTCCTGTACGTACGCTTACGAAGCCACCTGCCTGCATAATCTTATCGTATGCAGTACGGTCGACCATCAAGTCTTTAATTACCGGGAAACCGGCAGAACGCCACGGTTCAACGGTGATTACATCGCCGTCTTTGAAGCGACGCATGTAAATCTGACAAGTAGTAGCCCCTGTTGCAGGTCCGTGAGGATGTCCGTTGATATACAAAGAACACATACCGCAAATACCTTCACGGCAGTCGTGATCGAATACTACAGGTTCTTTACCTTCTTCAATCAACTGTTCGTTCAAGATGTCTAACATTTCCAAAAATGAGGTATCGCCCGGGATGTCTTTCATCTGGAATGTATCGAAATGACCTTTTTCTTTCGGTCCGTTCTGACGCCAAACTTTCAGCGTAAATGATATATTTTTATCCATTTTTTTCTATATTTATATAAGTCAACAAGTCAACTCGTCACCTCGTCAACTGTATTCAACATTAAGATTTGTAGTTACGAGTCTGTACCTTAATTGCTTCGTAAACCAGCGGTTCTTTGTAAAGTACCGGAGCTTTTTCGTCGCTTCCCTGGTATTCCCAGCAAGCAACGTAGAAGAAGTTTTCATCATCACGTTTTGCTTCACCTTCTTCAGTCTGATATTCTTCACGGAAGTGACCACCGCACGATTCGTTACGGTTCAACGCATCGTAAGCAATCAGTTCACCCATCGTGATGAAGTCGTTCAGACGGATTGCCTTATCCAATTCCACGTTCAAGCCCTCTTTAGATCCGGGGATAAACAGTTCAGTTTCAAACTCTTTGCGGATTTCTTTCAGTTTAGCCAAACCGGTTTTCAAACCTTCAGCAGTACGTCCCATACCAACGAAGTCCCACATTACGCGGCCTAATTCTTTATGGATAGAGTCTACAGATTTCTTACCCTTGATGTTCATCAGGTGGTCAATCTTATCTTGTACGGCTTTTTCAGCTTCTGCAAATTCAGGCAGGTCAGTTGAGAAACGAGGAACCGTAATCTGGTCGGCCAGGTAGTTCTGGATGGTGTAAGGCAATACGAAGTAACCGTCGGCCAATCCCTGCATCAATGCAGAAGCTCCCAAGCGGTTTGCACCGTGGTCAGAGAAGTTACATTCACCGATAGCAAACAATCCCTTGATAGAAGTCTGCAATTCATAGTCAACCCAGATACCACCCATGGTGTAGTGGATAGCCGGATAAATCATCATCGGGTTATAATATTTCACGCCGTTGATTTCTTTTGCCAATTCACCCGGATTTACGTCAGTGATTTCTTCGTACATATCAAACAAGTTACCGTAACGCTGACGAACAACGTCGATACCCAGACGTTCGATACTTTCAGAGAAGTCGAGGAATACAGCCAAGCCCGTGTTATTTACGCCAAAGCCGTGGTCGCAACGTTCTTTAGCTGCACGTGAAGCAACGTCACGCGGAACCAAGTTACCGAATGCCGGATAGCGGCGTTCCAGATAATAGTCGCGGTCTTCTTCAGGAATATCGCTTCCCTTCTTCGTTCCAGCCTGCAATGCTTTTGCATCTTCCAGTTTTTTCGGAACCCAGATACGGCCGTCGTTACGCAATGATTCAGACATCAAAGTCAGTTTAGACTGCTTGTCGCCGTGTACAGGGATACAAGTGGGGTGAATCTGTACGTAAGCCGGGTTTGCAAACCAAGCACCCTTGCGGTAGCAAGCCATGGCAGCAGTACAGTTACAAGCCATTGCATTGGTAGACAAGAAGTAAGCATTACCGTAACCACCGGTAGCGATTACTACTGCGTGAGCAGCGAAGCGTTCCAGTTTACCGGTAACCAAGTTTTTGGCAATGATACCGCGAGCACGTCCGTCAACCAATACCACGTCTTCCATTTCATAACGCGTATACAGTTTTACGGTTCCTGCACCTACCTGACGGCTCAATGCAGAGTATGCGCCCAGCAACAACTGCTGACCGGTCTGACCTTTAGCGTAGAAAGTACGAGATACCTGTGCACCACCGAATGAACGGTTAGCCAATGTACCACCGTATTCGCGAGCGAAAGGAACACCCTGTGCCACGCACTGGTCGATGATGTTATTTGATACTTCAGCCAAACGGTAAACGTTTGCTTCACGGGCACGGTAGTCACCTCCTTTTACAGTATCGTAAAACAAGCGGTAAACCGAGTCACCGTCGTTCTGATAGTTCTTAGCTGCGTTGATACCTCCCTGTGCAGCGATAGAGTGTGCACGGCGGGGAGAGTCTTGAATACAGAAGTTGAATACGCGGAATCCCATTTCGCCCAAAGAGGCAGCAGCAGATGCACCAGCCAAACCGGTACCTACCACGATGATATCCAGACGGCGTTTGTTTGCCGGGTTCACCAGTTTCTGATGAGCTTTATAGTTGGTCCATTTCTCAGCTATCGGGCCTTCAGGAATCTTAGAGTCGATTATCTTAGTCATAATAATGTTAGTTTTTAAGTTTTTTAGTTTTTAAGTTTTAAGTTTGTAGTTTGTCAGTTTTTAAGTTCGTTAGTTATCAGAGTTCAAAAACTCATAAACTCAAGAACTCATAAACTCATAAACTTACCAACTCAAAAACTTATCACAAATTCTTTACGAAAAATACGATTGCCACTAAAGCAAATCCCAGAACAATAACAGTGGAATAGATGTTAGAGATGCATTTCCAACGGTTAATCCAAATTGTATTGTTCCAGCCCAAAGTCTGCATTGCGCTCCAGAAACCGTGAGTCAAGTGGAACCACAAAGCTGCTAACCAAACCAAGTAAAGCACGAAGAATACCGGATTAGAGAAGGTTTGCATGATGTAGCCGTAACCATCGGCTGCATGAAGACCACCTAACATCGGGTTGCCGATGATTTCAGCAAACTGCATTTTGTACCAGAAGTTTGCAAAGTGTAATGCCAAGCCGAGGATTACGATAATACCCAGCACAAGCATGTTTTGAGAAGCCCATTCTACTTCCTTCGGTTTTGATGTAACCGCATAGCGTTCGCTACCGCGAGCTGCACGGTTCTGCATGGTCAACCAGAAAGCATAAAGGATGTGAATCACAAACAAGGCAGCCAAGCCCATAGTAGCAAGCAATGCGTACCAGTTTGCTCCAAGGAACTCACAAACCATGTTATATGCTTCGCCCGAGAACAAAGCAACAAGGTTCATCGCCATGTGAAATGTTAGAAACAGGACAAGGGCGATACCAGTTACACTCATCACCACTTTCCTTCCAATAGATGAATTACTTAACCACATAAATGATTGAATTTAAATTATTTAATTGTTAGAACTAAAATTTCTTACTACATACATTAAAATACGATACAAAATTAGAAGTTTTCCCTATATAATACAAGGGATTACGGAAATAATTCTTTAATGAGTTAACGAGGGTTCTTTTAAGGTGACGAGGGGACAAGGGGACAAGACTTTAGATACTATAGCATTTTAGAACCTTGTCAACTCGTCAACTTGTCAACTCGTCAACTTAAAAAACTTGTCAACTTAAAAAACTTGTCAACTTAAAAAAAGCATAAAATCCATAGAGAAAACTATAAACAGAAGCTCTGTTTTTACAGCCAAAGCTTTTGTTTTTACAGCCAAAGGCTCTGTTTTTACAGCCAAAGGCTTTGTTTATAGATTTTCTCGGTAAGTTCTGGTTTTTCTGAGGGAAAGAAAAGTCTTTTTTTAGATGATAAAACGGTTTTCTGACGACGAGGTTTCAGACGATCAGTTAACCAGTAAAGCCCTGTCATTCAGACCAGAAGACAAAAAAAACGTGTAGGACGCATGTAGGCAATCACTGCGTCCTACACCGTCCTACACGGTATCCTGCACGGTATTAGCTATTTTATATACAGCACGTTAGCACTAAAAAAGTGTAGGGTGCAGGCAAATTTTGCAAAAACTTTTTTTGAGGGGAGGAATTATACCATGCAGGCTTCAAGCAATGCAGGTATAATCTCCGTCTCCGGAGTGCGACATTAAAAGCGCTTCGGGAAATTCAAGCCGGGCTGCCCGAGCAGCTCAACGGCTTTCTGCATGCTGTCGCTCAACGAGTTGATTACACGGAAATATTCGTTCATATCCCATAAATCGCGGGCAATCAAGGCTTTCAGCTGGGTCTTGATTAAAGGAAGCGAGATGCGGTATTGCTCTTCGGAGTAAACGGCTCCGGTGGTTTTCCCCAAGGCAACCAGTTCATCGAGCATGGCATCGGTTACCTGAAAATCGCGGTCGAAGCGTTCAAAGGTTTTATATTTCTTCTTCCATGCAGCCCGATAACGGTCAATCAGTTTCAGATTGAGCTGAACGATGGCTCCCTTATCGCGCAGACTGAGGTAATAATCGGTGTACATGGTGGTATCAATCGGCACAAAATAATCGGGCATGATACCTCCTCCTCCATAGACCGTACGTCCCAGCTTCAAGGTACGGGCTTTCAGCGAATCGGGGAAGTGGATGCTGTCGGCACTGAGCATTTCGCCCCGGTTATACCGTTCGATGAGGTCTCTATTATACTGTTCCACACTCTCATAGGGTTTCTGGATGCAGCGTCCGGAAGGAGTATAATAACGTGCCACCGTAAGACGGATCATGGACCCGTCGGGCAGGTCGATGGGGCGCTGTACCAGACCTTTTCCAAACGTACGGCGACCTACTACGATTCCCCGGTCCCAATCTTGGATAGCTCCGGTTACAATCTCGCTTGCCGATGCTGAATACTCATCGACCAGTACCACCAGACGGCCGTTCAAGAAGTCGCCATCGCCTTTTGCCTCGAACTCGGAACGCGGATTGCGCCGGCCTTCGGTATAGACAATCAGTTCTTTCTTGCCCAACAGCTGGTCGCACACTTCAATGGCGGCATTCAAGTAACCTCCGCCATTCCCTTGCAGGTCTAAAATCAGGTCTTTCATTCCCTGTGACTGAAGTTTATGAAGTGCAGTGCGGAACTCATCGCCTGTGGTCGCCGCAAAACGGCTGATACGGATGTATCCGGTTGTGGGATTTACCATGTAAGTGGCATCGAGGCTATATACGGGAATCTTGTCGCGCTTGATGGTAAAAGGGAGCAGTTCGCTGACTCCGTTTCGCTGTATTTTTACGTTTACTTTCGAGCCTTTCGGTCCACGCAGCCGGCGCATGACCTCCTCGGTACTCATTTTTACTCCGGCTATCACGGTATCGTTTACCTGAATGATACGGTCGCCTGCCAAGATGCCTACCTTTTCTGAGGGACCTCCTGACACGGGCTGGATGACAAACAGGGTATCGGTAGCCATATTAAACTGAATCCCGATGCCGTCAAAATTTCCCTGAAGGGGTTCGTTCAGGCGTTTCACTTCTTCGGGGTCGGCATAAGTGGAATGCGGATCGAGCTCTTCGAGCATACGGATAATGGCTGTTTCTACGAGTTTACCTTCATCTACCTTATCTACATAAAGATTGGATATGGCAAACTCTGCCAGCTGAAGTTTACGAGAGGGGGAATTCAGCAATTTATTTTGGGCTTGCACGCCCACAAAGAGGGTGCAAACGAATAAAACGAATAGTTTTTTCATTGGTTTTTGTTGTTTTAGTTGACGAGGCTTCAGTTGACGAGGTGACAAGGCTTTTGTTGTTTAAGTTGACGAGGCTTCAGGTGACGAGGTGACAAGGCTTTAGATACTAAAAGCATTTTAGAACCTTGTCAACTTGTTAACTCACAAACTTGTCAACTCATAAACTTGTCAACTTGTTAACTTAAAAAAACTTATCCTAAATCCATTCCCTCCGGGAGAAAGGGAGTTACATCTTTACCGAACTGAAGCAGCTCACGCACAATGGTAGAGCTGACCGAAGTCAGTTCCGGCTCCGTAAACAAAAGAATGGTTTCAATACCGGAAAGCTTCCGATTAACATCGGCAATGGTTTCCTCATATTCAAAATCGCGTACGGTACGGATGCCGCGGATAATGACCTGAGCCTGACGCTCCATAGCAAAATCAATGGTCAACCCGTTATATGCTTCTACTTTTACGCGCGGTTCATCGGCATACAGTTTCCGGATCATCTCCACACGCTGTTCGGTGGGAAAGCAGGTGCGTTTGCTTTCATTGATACCGATGCTGATTATGACTTCGTCCATAAAAGTCAGTGCACGCTTCACAACCGAGTAATGTCCGACGGTAAAGGGGTCGAACGTTCCCGGGAATATGGCTCTTTTCATGTAAATTATAAATTATAAATGAAAAAAGAGAAATTTTTCATTCTTCATTAATCAAGTCTTCTTCAACCACCAAGTTTTCGATAATAAAGTTCTGCCGCTCCAGGGTATTCTTTCCCATGTAAAACTCCAGCAGTTCCTTTACCGCATCGGTTTTACGGAGAGAGACTTGCTCCAGACGCATGTCTTTTCCGATAAATCCCCGGAACTCATCGGGAGAGATTTCCCCCAAACCCTTGAATCGGGTAATTTCCGGATTGGGCGCAAGCTTTTCGATGGCTGCCAGACGTTCTTCCTCAGAATAGCAATAAATGGTTTCGTACTTTCCTTTCTTGCGGTTACGCACACGGAAAAGAGGGGTCTGTAAAATATAAACGTGCCCTTTCTTAATCAAGTCGGGGAAGAACTGTAAGAAGAAGGTTATCATAAGCAGACGGATGTGCATGCCATCGACATCGGCATCGGTTGCCACAATGACCTTGTTATAGCGCAAGCCATCGAGCCCGTCTTCGATGTTCAGGGCTGCCTGAAGGAGATTAAACTCTTCGTTTTCATATACCACCTTCTTGGTCAGTCCGAACGAGTTCAACGGCTTTCCGCGCAAGCTGAATACCGCCTGCGTATTGACATCGCGGCTCTTGGTAATGGAACCGCTTGCCGAATCTCCCTCGGTGATAAAGATGGAGCTTTCCAGACGAGGGTCGTCTTCATCCTCATCGTCTTTCTTTCCGCCTTTCACATCGTTCAGATGGATGCGGCAATCGCGCAACTTACGGTTATGGAGGTTGGCTTTCTTGGCACGCTCGCGCGCCATCTTGGTGACACCGGATATGGCTTTGCGTTCTTTTTCAGACTCCTGTATTTTCTGGAGCATGATTTCTGCCACATCGGCGTGCTTATGAAGGTAATTGTCGACCTGCTCTTTGATAAAGTCGCCGACAAACTTATTCACACTGATGCCTGAAAGCGGATAGGGGTTTCCGTCCGAATCTTTTTCGGGTGCCATGGTCAGCGAGCCTAACTTGATTTTGGTCTGACTTTCAAACGTGGGCTCAATGACATTGATGGCAATGGCTGCCACAAGTCCGTTACGGATGTCTTGCAACTCCAGATTTTTCCCGTAAAACTCCTTGATGGTGCGGGCTATATGTTCTTTGAAGGCACTCTGATGAGTACCGCCCTGGGTGGTATGCTGACCGTTGACAAAGGAATAATATTCCTCGCCATACTGCGGACTATGCGTGAAGGCGATTTCAATATCTTCATCTTTTAAGTGAATGATGGGATAGAGTCCCTGCGCTGTCATGTTATCGTTCAGCAAATCTTCCAGTCCGTTTCGGCTGATGATGCGGTGACCGTTATAATAAATAGCCAATCCGGTATTGAGGTAGGTATAGTTACGCAACATCACTTCAATAAATTCCGGACGGAAATGGTAGTTTAAAAAGAGGGTATTATCGGGTTCGAAATAAATTGACGTACCGTTTTCTTCCTCAGTGGGGCGGGTAATGTCGCTCACCAGTTCTCCTTTTTCGAACACGGCTTCACGCTGCTGTCCGTCGCGTACGCTCCGTGCGATGAAGCGCGCGCTGAGGGCATTGACCGCCTTGGCACCGACTCCGTTTAAGCCGACGCTTTTCTTAAATGCTTTCGTATCGTATTTTCCGCCTGTATTCAGCATGGAAACGGCATCGACCAAACTTCCCAAGGGAATACCGCGACCATAATCGCGCACGGATACCCGCAGATTGTCGTCTATCTGGATGTCAATCCGCTTTCCGGCTCCCATCTTAAACTCATCGATGCTGTTGTCTATGACTTCCTTCAACAAGACATAGATGCCGTCTTCAGCCTGTGAGCCGTCGCCCAAACGACCGATGTACATACCGGGACGGGTACGCACGTGCTCCATGTCGCTCAGGTGGCGTATGTTTTCCTCCGTATATGAAACGGGATTTTCCATATGTGTTGAGTTTATAAGTTTGTTAGTTTGTTAGTTTTTCAGGTGACGAGGTTTCAGGTGACGAAGTTTCAGGTGACAAGGTTTCAGGTGACAAGTTAACAAGGCTTTAGATACTAAAGCATTTTTAGAACCGTTCAACTTAAAAAAAAACCTTGTCAACTCGTCAACTTGTCAACTCGTCAACTTTAAAAAAGCCTTGTCAACTCGTCAACTTGTCAACTTGTCAACTTAAAAAAAACCTTGTAACCTTGTCAACTCGTCAACTCGTCAACTTAAAAAAAGCCTTGTTAACTCGTCAACTCGTCAACTTGTCAACTTTAAAAAGCCTTGTCAACTAATAAATACCTTTTTATAGGCACGGCGACGTTTATGCTGTACTGACTCGAACGCGCTCCACTGCGCCTGTACCTTTTTATTCAATTCAAGTTCGGGGTTACTTTCTCCGTATTCGAATCCCATCTGCTGATATACCGGAACCAAATCGTAGAATAACAGGGCATTGACTCCTTTGCTCTGATACTCTGGCTTCACACCGACCAAAAGGAGATCAAGCACCTTGGGCTTCTTGATAAACAGTGCCTTCAGCAAGTGGTACCACCCGAAAGGAAACATCTTTCCCTTGGCTTTCTGCAGAGCCTGAGAAAGAGACGGCATGGATATACCTACTGCCACGAGGTTTCCGTCTTCATCTTCTACCAGCGACACCATGCGCAAATCAATCAGCGGAAGATACATCTTTATATATTGGTCTATCTGACGCTGGGTCATCTGGGAATAACCGTAAAGAGGGGCATAAGCTTCGTTTATCAAATCAAAGATTTTCTGACCGTAGTTTTTCTCCTTGATTTCGCTTCGCTTGAGCTTCTTGATTTTGAGCTTGTATTTCTGTAAAATAATTTCTGAGATACGGACAAACTTTTCAGGCAGCTTTTCAGGCACCATCAACTTAAATTCTACCCAGTCGGCTTCTTTCTCGAAACCTAACTGCTCCATGTGGGCGGGGTAATAAGGGTAGTTGTAAATGGTGGACATGGTGCTCAACTGGTCATATCCTTCAATCAGCATACCTTCTGCATCCATATCGGTAAATCCTAAGGGACCGACCATGGCTTCCATGCCACGCTCTTTACCCCAGATTTCTACTTGCTTTAACAACGCTTCCGAAACCTCTGTGTCGTCAACGAAGTCAATCCATCCGAAGCGGACTTCTTTTTTATTCCATGTTTCATTGGCACGATGATTGATGATAGCTGCCACACGGCCGGCTACCTTTCCATCCTTATATGCCAAAAAATAATCGGCCTCACAAAATTCGAACGCAGCGTTTTTTTGAGGGCTAAACGTATTCAGCATATCATCGTACAAATCGGGTACGGAATAAGGATTGTTTTTATACAACTCGTAATTGAAACGGATAAATGTTTTTAGCTCTTTTTTAGAACTTACTTTTTTGATAGTAACCATCAGTTATGTTTTCCTATGAAATATTTCAGGCTGTAAAGATAGCATTTTTTATCGGAAGAAACCTTCTCTTCGTTCCGTTTTTCTATTTCGCCCGCATAAACGGATTTTTTATTTCTGTCAAAAAGTGGGAAATATCGGCTTACCATAGTAAAAAAAGAAAGAAAACAGCACGCATATCGCTGCTCATCTGTACAAGAAGTAAGAATTTAGCGGCAGACAGCTCAAATCAGGATGCGTGAGATTTCAAAAAATGCGTCTACACCCACCGTTCCCTCAGGTTTTTTAATTCTCATGCATCCGGCAAGGGTGCCAGTCGGCAGGCAAAGACAGAATCATGCCGATGACCTCTGCATAATTCTTCTGACCCGACGAAATCCGGTTGCCTTTCAGATACCAATTATAAAGGGTGTGCTGAATGTTTCCCAACAAGGGACTGTAAAGGCGGGCGCGCTTTTCGCGCTGGGTCTGGTAGGCAGCAAGTACTTCCGGACGGAGGGTCTGCCGCCAGCTCTGGAAATCGTCGTCGGACAAAAGGAAGGAAGCATTCGCCCATACGTAAGGAAACAATCCCATATAGCCCCGGTGACGGACAGCCTGACACGATGACTGCAGGCAGATGTAATATGCCCAGAAATTTGCTTCGGCTTCACTGCTCACTCCGAGCCAGTGCGACAGTTCGTGGGCATATACAAACACATCGGCATCCATCTCCTTATTAATATAAGACTCTGCCAAGAACGGCCCCATATAGCCCATTACTCCGACGCGGGAATAGAGTCCGTTTATCAGAGATTGCTTCGGGTGATGAAACCCGGCGGGGATGCTTAAGCCGAAGCGGGAAGGGACATTCCGGTAAAGGGCTTTTATCTCTGATTCGGCTTCTTCGGGAGAGGGGGTCTCATCTGCCGGCACGAAGGTAAGATTCAGGCTGTCGGTGTATGAGGTAAGGAACTGGCGGAAGCGGGTCTCTTCATAAGAGGCTGGCACAACTCCTGCACGGCTATAGAAATCGGTGCGGAAATAGTTGATGCCCCATCCCCAGTAGAACCATACGTATATCCACAAGAGAAATTCGACTTCACGCCCCCAAATGTGACGCCCGGTTTTTCCTTTCCGGTATGAATAGACAGGATAGGCAAACAGGAATCCGAGCGAAGCAAGTACAATCAGCTCTTCAAGCATCAGGGGAACCACCGAGGATAATCCGGACAGCACACGGGCTATTTCCGGATAAAGAATACGGGCATAAAATTCGCCTGCACCCGGAATGAAGCGAAAACAGACGACTCCGGTCAGCAAGAAGATTAGTAGAAGGTGGCGTTTTTTCATTTGGTTCGGATTATAAATGGGGTTTTCAGGCTACGGACTATCTGAAACAAAGTTAGAGGTTTTTGCCTTACTCCGCTCAAGTAAGCCGGAAAATCTTTACATTTGTAGAAAAATAAAATCGCTCATGGTATTAAATTATATTTGGATTGCTTTCTTTGTCATTGCCTTTTTAGTGGCATCGGTCCGCCTGATTTTCTTTGGCGATACGGAGGTGTTTCCGGCTATTATCAGTTCTACATTTGATGCTTCGAAAACGGCGTTTGAAATCTCTATCGGACTGACGGGGGTGCTTTCACTCTGGCTCGGCATCATGAAGATAGGAGAACAAGGTGGGGTTATCAACTGGGTTTCACGCGTGCTCAGTCCGTTATTCTGCAAACTGTTTCCTGATGTTCCGAAAGGGCATCCCGTAACGGGAAGTATTTTCATGAACCTTGCTGCCAATATGCTGGGACTGGATAATGCTGCCACTCCGCTGGGGCTGAAAGCGATGGAGGGACTGCAGGAACTGAATCTGCGTAAAGATACGGCAAGTAATCCGATGATTATGTTTCTGGTGCTGAATACTTCCGGACTGACATTGATTCCTATCAGCATCATGGTTTACCGCGCCCAGATGGGGGCTGCCCAACCTACGGATGTGTTTGTTCCTCTTCTACTGGCTACCTTCTTTTCTACGCTTGCCGGGATTGTGGCAGTCAGCTTGTATCAGCGCATCAATCTGCTGAACCGAACCATCCTGCTGTTTTTAGGTGGAGCCAGCTTGTTTATCGCCGGACTGATTTATTTTTTCACTACGCTGTCGAGAAGTCAGATTGATGTGTATTCATCTACTGCGGCAAATGTGTTCTTGTTTTTAATTATCATCTGTTTTATCTTTGCCGGTGTGCGGAAGAAAATCAACGTATATGATACGTTTGTTGAGGGAGCTAAAGAGGGATTCGCAACTGCCGTACGTATTATTCCTTACCTGGTTGCCATGCTGGTTGCCATCGGGGTGTTCCGTGCTTCTGGAGGTATGGAGTACTTGATTCAAGGAGTGGCATACGGAATCAATCTCTGTGGAATAGACAGCGAATTTGTCGGCGCACTGCCCACTGCGCTCATGAAACCGCTGAGTGGAAGTGGGGCGCGCGGCTTGATGGTGGATGCAATGAATACGTACGGGGCGGATTCGTTCGTGGGACGACTGGCGTGCGTATTCCAAGGTTCTACGGATACAACTTTTTATATCCTTGCCGTGTATTTTGGAAGTATCGGTGTGGTACGTACGCGCCATGCCGTGCCTTGCGGACTGCTTGCCGACTTTGCCGGAATCGTCTCTGCCATCTTTATCTGTTATCTGTTCTTCAGTTGACAAAGCTTCGCTTCAGGTGACAAGGCTTCAGGTGACGAAGCTTCAGGTGACAAGGCTTCAGGTAACGAGTTGACAAGGTTCTAAAATGCCTTAGTATATAAAGCCTTGTCAACTTGTCAACTCGTCAACTTGTCAACTCGTCAACTTGTCAACTCAAAAACTTGTCAACTCAAAAACTTGTCAACAGTAGCCTCGTCACCTGAAAAACTAACAAACTTAAAAACTCAAACATATGATTACCTATCAAACTGAGGGCATAGAAATGCCCGACATCAAGAAACGTGAAACCACTGCATGGATTAAAGCGGTGGCAGAAAGTTACGGAAAACGCGTAGGCGAAATTGCTTACATTTTCTGTTCCGACGAGAAAATTTTAGAGGTAAACCGCCAGTATCTGCAACATGATTACTACACCGATATCATCACCTTCGACTACTGCGAAGGAAACCGTTTGGCTGGCGACCTTTTCATTAGTCTTGACACCGTCCGCACCAATGCCGAACAGTTTGGCGCTGCCTACGAAACCGAACTTCACCGCGTCATTATTCATGGCATCTTGCATTTATGCGGTATTAACGACAAGGGACCCGGAGAACGGGAAATTATGGAAGCGGAAGAGAATAAAGCCCTCGCCTTGCGCAATACGCTGAAGGTTTAAGCAGGCGTTTCAGACTCCTCCCATTTTCAAAGGATATGGACTCTTTGCCGATTCAAAGAGTTTACCGGTAAGGCTGCTTATGATAGCAGCCTTACCGGTTTTTACAGCCGAGCCCATGACTGGCTACCGGTTTCACTTCCCTCACCTTTCACTATCTTTACATAAGACAGGATGCGGTTCGGCATTTCCTTCGCTCAAAAGCAAGCTTTTGGCTTGGTACTGCTCTCACCTTTCACTATCTTTGCACCTGATATAAAACGAAAAGAATCAATGGATTTTAAGTACGACGTTATTGTAATCGGAGCCGGACATGCCGGCTGCGAGGCAGCAGCGGCAGCAGCTAACCTCGGCTCGAAAACTTGTCTTATCACAATGGACATGAACAAAATCGGACAGATGAGCTGTAACCCTGCCGTGGGCGGTATTGCCAAAGGGCAAATTGTCCGCGAAATTGATGCACTGGGCGGATACATGGGAATTGTAACCGACCGAACCGCAATCCAGTTCCGCATGCTGAACCGATCGAAAGGACCTGCCATGTGGAGTCCGCGTGCTCAGTGTGACCGCGCCAAGTTTATCTGGACTTGGAGAGAAATATTGGAGAATATACCTAACCTGCATATCTGGCAAGATACCGTGGAAGAATTGCTTGTGGAAAACGGAGAAGTAACCGGACTGGTTACTTGCTGGGGTGTTACGTTTCATGCCAAATGTATTATCCTGACTGCCGGTACGTTCTTAAACGGGCTCATGCACATCGGTCCTAAAATGTTAGCAGGAGGACGGTGTGCCGAACCGGCTTCTTATCATCTTACCGAATCGATTACCCGCCATGGCATTACCGCCGGACGAATGAAAACGGGAACACCGGTACGTATTGACGCGAGAAGTGTACACTTCGATTTGATGGAGACACAGGATGGAGAAAATGACTTCCACCGCTTTTCGTTTATGAGTGAGCCCCGGAAACTGAAGCAGCTGCAGTGCTGGACTTGCTATACCAACGAAGAGGTGCATCAGACTCTACGCAACGGGCTGGCAGACTCTCCCCTGTTTAACGGACAAATCCAAAGCATCGGACCGCGCTACTGTCCGAGCATTGAAACTAAAATTGTAACCTTCCCCGACAAACCGCAGCATCAGCTTTTCTTGGAGCCGGAAGGAGAAACAACCCATGAACTTTATCTTAACGGATTCTCTTCTTCGCTTCCGATGGATATCCAGATTGAAGCCCTGAAAAAAGTTCCCTGCTTTAAAGACTTGGTTATTTATCGTCCGGGATATGCCATCGAATATGATTATTTTGACCCAACTCAGCTTAGCCATACGCTTGAATCGAAAATCATCAAAAACCTGTTCTTTGCCGGACAGGTAAACGGTACGACCGGATACGAGGAAGCCGGAGGACAAGGAATCATTGCGGGTATCAATGCGCATCTGAACTGCCACGGCGGTGAGCCCTTCGTTTTAGGCAGAGATGAAGCTTATATTGGTGTGCTGATAGATGACCTTGTGACAAAGGGAGTGGATGAACCTTACCGTATGTTTACTTCGCGTGCCGAATACCGCATCTTGCTCCGCCAGGATGATGCCGACATGCGACTGACCGAACGGGCTTATCAGCTTGGACTGGTAAAAAAAGAACGATATGAAAAGCTTTGCCAGAAGCGTGAAGAAATAGCCCGCATCGTTTCGTTCGCACAGACCTACTCTATCAAGGCGGATAAGATTAACGATGCACTGGAAAGCCTCGGAACAGCACGACTGACACACGGCTGCAAACTGATAGACCTGCTCAGCCGCCCGCAAGTAAACATTACCAACCTTGCCCCGCATGTCCCGGCTTTCAAGGCTGCACTTGATGCCATAGAAGACAACAAGGAGGAAATCATTGAAGCCGCGGAAATCCAAATTAAATACAAAGGATACATCGACCGCGAACGCATGATTGCAGATAAAATCCACCGGTTGGAAAGCATCCGGATTAAAGGCAAATTCGACTATGCCAACCTGCAGTCGCTCTCAACCGAGGCAAGACAAAAGCTGGTAAAGATAGACCCGGAGACCTTGGCACAAGCCAGCCGAATACCGGGCGTATCCCCCAGCGACGTGAATGTTCTGCTGGTCTTGCTGGGACGGTAAAAGCATGGTGTTTCACGTGAAACAAACACTTTAAAGAAAACTTATAAAAGACTGAATATGAACAAAGAGACATTAAAGCAAAACCTACGGGAGATACCCGACTTCCCCATTCCGGGTATCTTGTTCTACGACGTGACCACTCTCTTCAAAAACCCAGAGTGCTTGCAGGGAATGATAGACGAATTATATGAGATGTATAAGGACAAAGGCATTACCAAGGTGGTGGGTATTGAGTCAAGAGGTTTCATTCTGGGCGGCGCTCTGGCAGCCCGACTGGGAGCCGGATTCATCATGGCACGCAAGCCGGGTAAGCTGCCTGCCGAAGTCATAGAGGAGACGTATGCGAAAGAATACGGAACCGATACCATCCAAATCCATAAGGATGCAATCAATGAAAACGACGTGGTCTTGCTGCACGACGACCTGCTTGCCACCGGAGGAACAATGGCTGCATCTTACCGCCTTGTGAAAAAATGTGGTGTAAAGAAAGCCTTCGTCAACTTTGTAATTGAGCTGAAGGGACTGAACGGACGTCAGGCTTTTCCGGAAGACGTAGAGGTTACTACCCTGCTCCAATTATAAGCATGGAAGAGAAATCTTGAAAAGAGGAGCAGGCTCGCAAAGCCCGAAGACGGATTACATGAGAGACTCAAGAAGAGGCTGAATCTACAAGAGTTTCCCTTGCACCCAAAACTTCTACATGCAAGATTTTTAAATTTTACAAGAAACCAGAAATACCAAACGCAGATTTCCGCAAATTAGCACGCTCCTCCCTGCTACACTAATCAGCGGATTTCTGCGTTTCAACTTCATAAGCAATCTGCTCACCTGCACTAAAACTTCTGCACATGGATAACCATGAAATTCTTAATGCCAACGATTACCTACGGGGAATTGTCATGAACCTGCCGGAAACTCCCGGCATCTATCAATACCTGAACAGTGAAGGAACCATCATTTATGTAGGGAAAGCTAAGAACCTTAAACGGCGGGTCTATTCTTATTTCTCCCGCGACCATCATACGGCAAAGACGCGTATCCTGGTAAGAAAGATAGCCGATATCCGTTACATCGTAGTGAAGACCGAAGAGGATGCGCTGCTGCTTGAAAATAACCTGATCAAGAAATACAAGCCCCGATATAATGTATTGCTGAAAGATGACAAGACCTACCCTTCTATCTGTGTAAGCAACGAATATTTCCCCCGCATATTCAGCACGAGAAAACTGGTGCGCGACGGTTCGGTTTATTATGGCCCGTACAGCCATGTTCCTTCCATGCAGGCTGTGCTTGCACTGATAAAGAAACTTTATCCGCTCCGTACCTGCAAGCTGGTACTTACCCCGGAAAACATACGTCAAGGTAAATTCAATGTTTGTCTGGAGTATCACATCAAGAACTGCAAAGCGCCCTGCACAGGACTTCAGTCGCACGAGGATTACATGAAGAATATTGCTGCCATACGGGAGATTCTCAAAGGGAATACGCAAGCCATAAGCAGTAGCATGCTTAAAGAAATGCAAGCGTTGGCAAGCGAGATGAAGTTTGAGGAAGCGCAAAAGATAAAAGAGAAATATGAACAGATAGAAAGTTATCGGGCCAAGAGCGAAGTGGTCAGTTCTTCGTTTCACAACATTGATGTGTTTTCGATAGAGACGGATGAAAATGCGGCATACATCAATTACCTGCATATCACGAACGGCTGCGTGAACCAAGCATTCACGTTCGAATATAAAGTACAGATGGGGGAAAGCAAAGAAGAATTGCTGCAATTAGGTATTGCAGAAATGAGAGAACGGTATAAGAGTCTGTCTAAGGAAATCATCGTACCCTTTGAACTGAATATGGAAATGCAGGGAGTGACATTTACCATTCCTCAGCGGGGAGAGAAAAAGCATCTGCTGGAGCTCTCTATCATGAATGTGAAGCAATATAAATTAGACCGGCTGAAGCAGGCGGAAAAGCTTAACCCGGAACAACGCAGCGTACGGCTCATGAAAGAAATACAGGAACAGTTACACCTTCCCAAGATGCCGGTTCACATTGAATGTTTTGACAACTCGAACATTCAGGGTTCGGATGCGGTGGCTGCCTGTGTTGTCTTTAAAAAAGCGAAACCCTGCAAGAAGGATTACCGGAAATACATCATCAAAACAGTGGAGGGACCGGACGATTATGCTTCTATGCAGGAGGTGGTGCGCCGCCGCTATACACGCATTCTGAACGAGCAGGGAGAACTGCCCGACTTGATTCTTACCGATGGAGGTAAAGGGCAAATGGAAGTGGTACGGCAAATAATCGAGGATGAACTTCAGCTGCAAATTCCCATTGTGGGTCTGGCGAAAGACGGGCGTCACCGCACTTCGGAAGTGCTTTATGGCTTTCCACCTTCCAGCATTGGAATCAAACAAGGTACTCCCCTATTTCATCTGCTCGAACGGATACAAGATGAGGTACATCGTTTTGCCATTACTTTCCACCGTGACAAGCGAAGCAAGAGTCAGGTTGCCTCTGCTCTTGACGCTATTCAGGGCATCGGAGAAAAGCGGAAAGCGGCTCTACTGAAAACATTCAAAAGCGTTGCCCGAATCAAACAGGCAAGCGTGGAGGAACTTGCTGAAGTGGTAGGAAATGCCGCAGCAAAAAGTATCAAGGAAAACCTGAAATAAAAATTATTTTCGTATTTTTGTAAGATGAGTCGATAAGGCTTTAATTAGTTGACGAGGTTTCAGGTGACGAGTTGACCAGGCTTTAGATACCCAAGGAACTGAAACCCCGTCAACTCGTCAACTTATCACCTGAATAAAAAAGAAACAGCAATGAGAGTAGTAATCCAACGAGTAAGTCATGCTTCCGTTACCATCAACGGAACTTGCAAATCTGCCATCAAGGAAGGATTTATGATATTAGTCGGAATTGAAGAAGCCGACACCCAAGAAGATGCCGACTGGCTCTGTAAGAAGATTGTCAATCTGCGTGTGTTTGATGATGAAAACGGAGTAATGAACCGGTCTGTCCTTGACATCAACGGAGAGATTCTTATCGTCAGCCAGTTTACTTTAATGGCTTCAACAAAGAAAGGAAACCGTCCGTCGTATATCCGCGCTGCACGCCCGGAAACAGCCATTCCTCTTTACGAATACTTCTGCAACGAAGTGAGTATCGCTCTCGGGAAAGAGGTAGGAACCGGAGAATTTGGAGCCGACATGAAGGTGGAATTACTGAACAACGGTCCGGTCACCATCTGTATGGATACGAAAAACAAAGAATAAAAAGTTTGTTCGATTGACGAACGATGAGGTTTAAGACAAAAGAACAAATGTTTATGAGCATATTAAACTTAGCAATTCAGAGCCTTACCAGCTTGTCACCTTATTATCGTGTAGCCTTGAAAATGAACCTAAGAAACTTAAGCTATTTATAAGCCCCATTAAACTCATAAACTTAGAAACTTAAAAACTCAAAACATATGACCCTCGAAGAAGCACAGCAAAGCGTTGACCAATGGATTAAAACCTACGGAGTACGCTACTTCAGCGAGCTGACCAATATGGCTGTCCTCACTGAAGAAGTAGGTGAACTTGCCCGCATCATGGCACGTACATACGGAGACCAGTCTTTTAAGAAAGGAGAAAACCACGACTTGGGAGACGAAATGGCGGATGTATTATGGGTACTGATCTGTTTGGCAAATCAGACGGGAGTAAACCTTACTGAAGCCTTCCGGAAAAATCTGGAAAAGAAAACGAGCCGAGACAAAGACCGGCATAAGAACAACCCGAAACTTAAAAACTCATAAACTCATAAACTTAAAAACTAAAACATATGAAGTATAACCACGAAGAAGCGTGCGGATGCGGACATAACCACACCCACCACGAAGAACCATGCGGATGCGGACATAACCACACTCATGAATGCGAATGTGATGACGACTGCGAATGTCATTGCGAAGATGAAGAAGACGCTGAACATCTGCATCAGCCGGATAAATACCACCTGGCACTGAGCAAATATGATACTTGCCTGAACGATGAAGAAACAGCCAGAAAAACGGCTCTTCTGATAGAAAAGCATCTGCAGGAAAACAATACGCAAGATGTAAAGAAATTTTTATTCAACTGCATTGACCTGACTACGCTGAAATGTACAGACAGCGACGAAAGCGTATTACGTTTCACTTCTAAAGTCAATGAATTTGTTGACCGCTACCCCGACTTGAAAAATGTGGCTGCTATCTGTGTTTATCCGAATATGGCAGAAGTGGTAAACGATACACTGGAAGCTGACGATGTGAAGATAGCTTGCGTATCGGGCGGATTCCCTTCATCGCAGACTTTTACCGAAATCAAGGTGGCAGAAACTGCCATGGCTCTGCACACCGGAGCCGATGAAATCGACATCGTCATTGCAGTAGGAAAATTCCTGAGCGGTGACTACGAAGGCATGTGCGATGAAATAGAAGAACTGAAAGAGGTATGCGGTAACCACCACTTGAAAGTTATCCTTGAAACCGGTGCGCTTGCCACTGCATCGAACATCAAAAAAGCCTCTATCCTTGCCATGTATTCAGGTGCCGACTTCATCAAGACTTCTACCGGAAAAGAAAACCCGGCAGCTACTCCCGAAGCAGCATACGTAATGTGTCAGGCTATCAAGGAATACTTCAAGGAAACCGGACGCAAAGTCGGATTCAAGCCCGCAGGAGGTATCAACACCGTCAACGATGCACTTACCTATTACACCATTGTAAAAGAGGTATTAGGCGAGGAATGGCTGAATAATGAACTGTTCCGCTTAGGAACCAGTCGACTTGCCAACCTGCTGCTTTCTGAGATTGTAGGCGAGGAAACGAAATTCTTCTAAGCCTTTCATCTAAAACGCCTAAACGCAATACAGAAAACGCTTTGATGTTTTGAATAAGACATCAAAGCGTTTTCTGTATTATAAACCTCAACAAGTTATGCGCCTTTTATTGACGTGTAATTCGTACAGATGTTATTCTGTCATTCCAACTTGAATTATGAGTTCCAACAACATAATTGTCCTTCAAATTAGCATCAAAACCTTTTCCCCAATGAGAACGAGGGCTATCAGGTTTAGGAGTGTCATTAAATGGTAAAGAGAATGGCTTATCCATAAAATCGCATTTCATTGAATTATTCAAAATGAAACTCATACAGTGGCTTCTATAATTGTTATCTTCAAATAGTTCAAACAACGTTGTACCCGCAATACTATAATTTCGTAATGTGCACTTGCTGGTTGACTCTACAAGGCGATAAAAGAAATGCTTTCACCATACAATAATATCAATACGTTTAAAAGCACGGCTGAATTTTCTGTTTTTACTTTTTCCGTTCGATTACATAATCAATATAAGCCGTCAAAGCTTCACGAAGAGAAGCATCGGCAGACTCGGGTAGCAAAGCCAATGCCTTGTCACGGTAGGCATACATCACCTGCTCGGCATACTCGATGCCTCCCTCCTGCTTTACCCTCTCAACGAAAGAAGCAATCTCTTCTTTCGAAGCCTCCATGGACCGGATACGGAGAGCCAGCTCACGTAAACACTCATCCTGAGTGCGGTTTAATAAATAAAGCGCAGGCAGAGTCAGTTTACCTTCCAACATATCATTTCCCGTAGGTTTACCCAGTTCCGGCGATTCATAATAATCGAAAATATCATCCTTTATCTGGAAAGCAATCCCAATCATTTCACCGAAAAGAGCTGCGTTACGTACTGCTTCGGGAGCTGCATGAACAGACACTGCCCCACTCTCGGCACTTGCCGTAAACAGTGCAGCCGTTTTCTTACGAATGACATCAAAATAGATTTCTTCCGAAAAATCACGGTTTGAAGTGTTGGCCAGCTGGATGATTTCTCCTTCTGAAAGTTCCTGTCCCAGACGAGCTACCAATTCTACCAGTTCCAGCATTCCGGAATGAGCCGCATGCTTCAAACTTGAGGCAAGCATATAATCGCCCACCAGCACCGATACCTTATTATTATAGATGGCATTGACCGACGACTGACCACGCCGCTTATCGCTTTCATCTACCACATCATCGTGTACCAGACTTGCGGTATGAAGCAACTCAAGCGACAAAGCTGCATGCAAAGTAGAATCGGTTACCTTGCCGAAAAGTTTCGCCATCAGCAACACCAGAATGGGACGCATCATTTTCCCGTTACGTTTCTTGATATACGCAAGCACTTCATTCAGCAAAGGGTTCTTGCTGTTGAGCGATGCGTCAAAAAGCGCTCTAAACTCGTCCAATTCTTTTTCTATCGGTAACTTGATTAATTCAATCTTCTCCATGCAACAGTTAATTATCGCACAAAAGTAATAATAAAACAGCTAATAGCGTATTTTTTTGTACTTTTATGCCTCAAACTTAAGATTTTTACACGAATGGAGAAATTATTTCTACTCGATGCGTATGCACTCATCTATCGTGCATATTACGCTTTCATCAAAAATCCACGTATCAACTCAAAAGGTTTCAATACTTCGGCCGTACTGGGCTTTGTGAATACATTGGAAGATGTCTTGAAGAAAGAAGAGCCTACTCACATCGGAATCGCCTTCGACCCTGCCGGTCCTACCTTCCGCCATGAGGCTTACGAACAGTATAAGGCTCAGCGTGAAGCTACTCCGGAAGCAATCCGACTCTCGGTTCCGGTTATCAAAGACATTATAAGAGCCTATCACATACCTATCCTTGAGGTAAGCGGATATGAAGCCGATGATGTGATAGGAACCCTGGCAACCCAAGCCGGACAAAAGGGTATATCTACCTATATGATGACCCCTGATAAAGACTATGGTCAGCTGGTCAGCGAAAATGTATTTATGTACCGGCCCAAATATGGTGACAAGGAATTTGAAGTAATGGGTGTGGAAGAGGTGAAGGCTAAATTCGACATCCAGTCGCCTTCACAGGTCATTGACATGCTCGGACTCATGGGAGACACAGCTGACAATATTCCAGGATGCCCGGGAGTGGGAGAAAAAACAGCACAGAAACTGATTGCCCAATTCGGCAGCATTGAAAACCTGCTTGCCCATACCGACCAGTTGAAAGGAGCCATACGAACTAAGGTGGAAACAAACCGAGAACAGATTACATTCTCTAAATTTCTTGCAACCATTAAAATCGATGTACCCATTACACTCGACATGGAGGCTCTGAAGCGAGAAGCACCCGATGAAGAAGCACTTCGTAAAATTTTTGAAGAAATGGAGTTTCGTACCTTGATGGAACGGGTGCTGAAAACTGAAAAGAAAACAGTTCCCTCATCTACCCCTTTGCAAGGCGATCTCTTTGGATTATTTGCAGCCGAAGATACAGATGATTCTAAAAATTCAAATCTCACGCGTTTAGATGACTTGAATTTTGACTATCATCTTATTGATACTCAAGAGAAACAGAATGAATTATTACAAAATATCCTTACAAAAGAAATTTTCAGTCTAGATACGGAGACCACGGGAACTGATCCAATCAGCGCAGAATTGGTCGGCATGAGCTTTTCGTATGCCGAAAATCAAGCGTTCTATGTTCCCGTTCCTGCCAACCGGGAGGAAGCACAAAAAATAGTAGATTTATTCAAGCCGGTCTTCGAAAATGAAAAAACAGTAAAGGTGGGACAAAATATAAAATATGATATGCTTGTCCTTGGTAACTACGGCGTGGAAGTGCGTGGTCCGTTATTCGACACCATGATTGCCCATTACGTGCTTCAGCCCGAACTGCGCCATGGAATGGACTACCTAGCCGAAATCTATCTGAAATATGAAACCATCAAAATAGAAGAGCTCATCGGGGCGAAAGGGAAAAATCAGGGAAACATGCGTGACCTTGCCCCCGAAGCTGTATATAAATATGCCTGCGAAGATGCCGATGTTACCTTGAAACTTAAAAATAAGTTGGAAAAGGAACTGGAAGAACATGGAGTAAAGCAGCTGTTCGAGGAAATAGAAATGCCACTCGTACCCGTACTCGCCTATATGGAAAGAAACGGAGTGCGCATTGACACCGAAGCCTTGAAAGAGACCTCCAAGCACTTTACTGCCCGTATGCATCAAATAGAAGAAGAAGTTCACCAAATGGCAGGAGTAAACTTTAATATTGCTTCGCCTAAGCAAGTGGGCGAAGTTTTGTTCGACCGGATGAAAATCGTGGAAAAAGCCAAAAAGACCAAAACCGGACAATATGTTACATCGGAAGAGGTGCTGGAAAGCTTACGGGGCAAACATGAAATCATCGGGAAAATTCTGGAGCACCGCGGACTGAAGAAATTACTGGGTACGTATATCGATGCCCTTCCCCTACTGATAAATCCTTCTACCGGAAGAATCCATACTTCATTTAACCAGACTGTAACGGCTACCGGACGGTTAAGTTCAAGCAACCCGAACTTGCAGAACATTCCGATACGTAATGAAGATGGAAAGGAAATCAGAAAAGCATTTATCCCGGACGACGGATGTGAGTTCTTCTCAGCCGACTACTCACAGATTGAATTGCGCATCATGGCGCATCTGAGCGGAGACCCTCACATGGTGGAAGCCTTTAAAAACGAACAAGACATCCACGCTGCTACCGCATCGAAAATATATAAGGTGAAACTGGAAGAGGTGACCCGTGAACAACGCAGCAAGGCAAAGACTGCCAACTTCGGAATTATTTATGGCATTTCGGTATTCGGACTGGCCGAACGGCTCAATGTAGACCGGAAAGAAGCAAAAGAACTGATTGACGGCTATTTTGAAAACTATCCGCATGTGAAAGAGTATATGGATAAGAGCATTCAGGTGGCACGCGAAAAGGGATATATTGAAACTGTCTTCAAACGGAAACGCTATCTTCCGGATATCAACTCACGAAATGCCGTGGTGCGTGGCTATGCCGAACGAAATGCAATCAACGCACCGATTCAGGGAAGTGCAGCTGATATTATCAAAATAGCCATGATCCGAATCTATCAACGCTTCAAAAAAGAAGGTCTGAAATCGAAGATGATTCTTCAGGTGCATGACGAATTGAACTTCAGCGTAGTGCCTTCAGAACGCGGAAAAGTAGAGCAAATAGTGCTTTCAGAGATGGAGGCTGCTTACAAAATGAAAGTACCTTTGCATGCAGACTGCGGTTGGGGTCAAAATTGGCTGGAAGCTCATTAAGACAACCAAAATGTTAAGAAGAGTTTAATTACTAACAAATTGCTAATTTTCATATTTTTTTCGGGCTTAAAGCATACAACATATCAAGAGTTTTACTACTTTTGCAGTGTCAAGATAAACAAAAAGAAAGTAAAACCTTAAAACATAAAAAACATGAAAGCTCTCAATCTTATGAAAATCGTAATCGCAGTAGTAATCGCATTTATCGCAAACGTAACAATCTATGCTTCAAACCCGGACAATAATTTAATTTATAACGCGGAAGAAGTAAATGGTATGAAAGTAGCTGAAACTGTTTACAAAATGGACGGTAACATGCTTACTAACTATATGAAGTATAACTATAAGTATGACGAAAACAAACAAATGACAGAAAATTTGTCGCAGAAATGGAACAACGTGAAAAATCGTTGGGACAATGACTTGTGCATCCGTTATACTTACGATAACAAGAGTATTACAACTGAATACTACAAATGGAACGCAAAGAAGAAAACTTTCGTTTTGCTCCCGGAAATGACCGTTACAATGGATAAATAAACTCTCTACAAGAATAAGATAAAACTCATAAACTCTCTTTTACAAAGAGGTACTTCGCGAGAAGTGCCTCTTTTTTTGTACTCCGCTCTACAAACAAAAAGCAACACCCTATCTTCCAATCAAGTTAAAACAACCTATTTTCTGACTGTCTAAACAGCCGCTATGAAGCCCGCTTCTATCTATGTCTATTCATGAAACAAGTAACATAAGAAAAAAACATTGCACCTAGACAAACTTTCTTCTCGTTTCTATTTAAGCCCAAAAGTCTGCATTATAAACAACTGATATTCTGAAATATAAAAACACGAGCCATTTTTACAAGCTTCAACCTTCCAGTTCATAAAGTCCATTTGTCCCCCTTTATTTTCATTTTGTCCACCCCCTATTTTTACAATATAAGTACATTTGCGAAAAGTTCTAAAAAAATATATCAAATAACTAATATCAGAACTATTATGAAAAACAACCAGCGAGCTTCAAGTGTCTCTGCTTACAAGCGCTTCAAGCCTCATCCACCACTATAATATAAAGTAAGCACGATTCTTTCAGTTGATAAAACATCTCTGCTTCTCCATCAACCACACAACAAAGGATGAATCAACAGAAGTTTAGCTGAATTGAACGTCTAACTGAAACAATACAAAAACATTTTAATCTGCTTATTTAATAATTTAAATTTAATACCACTCAAAATGAAAAAACAGTTTATTTTCTCCGCAATGCTTGGTATGTGTATCCTTGGCGGTACAACGGTGCTTCCCACACCTGCCATGGCAGCCGTGGCACAATCACCGACGATAAAGGTCCGTGGTCAAGTTGTCGACGAAATAGGTGAACCTTTGTTAGGAGCTACCGTCCGAATTAAAAACGGACAAGGTGGAACAACCACCGACTTAGACGGAAACTTTCAATTAGAAGTTGCCGGAAACGCTACGCTTATCATCAGCTATGTAGGTTACAAAGAACGTGAAATTGCAGTTCGCAACCGTGCTATTCTTGACCCTATCCAGTTACAAACCGATGACTTGATGCTAGAACAGGTAGTCGTAGTGGGTTACGGTACACAGAAGAAATCCGACTTGACAGGTTCAGTAGCTATTGTCGATGCAGAAGCCCTGAAACAAACATCCAACTCTAATATCTCTACCATGCTTGAAGGTAAGGTCTCAGGTGTACAGATTACCTCAGACGGACAACCGGGTGCCGACCCTACCGTACGTATCCGTGGTGTAGGTTCATTTGGTAGCACTGCCCCTCTTTATGTAATCGACGGTGTACCTATGGGAACTTCTATCCGCGACTTCTCCTCAAACGATATTGAAACCATTCAAGTATTGAAAGATGCTTCAGCAGCAGCTATCTATGGTTCACGTGCAGCAAACGGTGTAATCATCATCACGACCAAGCGCGGACAAAAAGACCAGCCACTGAAAGTAGACTATAACGGATATGTGGGTATGGATATTATCCCTGACAATGTATATGATGTAATGGATGCAAACCAATACAGCGAATACTTGGCTCAGGCTTGTTCCAACTCAAATACTCCGCTACCGTCAGGATATAAACTCAACCCTGAAACCGGGAAATACCAGTTCCAGGATAATACCAACACCAACTGGTTTAAAGAAGTATTCAAAACCGGTATCCGCCAAAACCACAATGTAAACCTTTCAGGAGGTGGTGCCAACAATACTTATAATATTTCATTAGACTACTTCAACCAGAAAGGAACACTCGAAGGTGCAGGTCCGAACTACGAACGTTACACCGCCCGTGTCAACAACACGATGGATACCAAATTCATCAAATTCCAGACCAGCGTGGTTTATTCACACTCAGACCAAGACAACATGGGTCTGTCAAATGCTTCTGAATATGTACAGGGATTATACGGCGACGTAACCAACGTATTGCGCGGAACCTTGCTGATGCAGCCTACCATCAAAGCTTATGACAATGAAACCTGGGTGCTTGATAACCTTGTGGGCATTGCCAACAACTTCAACTATGACGCATACGGATACGGTGTATACTATGATACCGTACATGGTGACATTTCTGCTTCTAACCCCTTGCTGGTAAACAACCTGCTGAAACGTAACACGCGTGTAGACCGCTTCGTAGGTACCGGTTCGGCTGATGTGGATATCTTCAAGATGTTTGGCTTCGAAAGCAAGAACCACAAATTGAACTATAAGATTAACCTTTCTTACAGCAAGACCTTCTGCAAAGACTTCACTTGGATTCCGGCATGGGTACAGAGTAACCGTGTATATCTAGCCAAGAGCAACGAACGTTTGACCAAAGGTTCACGTAACTACTCGGATGCTTTGATTGAAAACGTGCTTACTTACGACGGTACAATCGGCAAACATCACATTAACGTAATTGCCGGTCAGACTTATGAAGAAGAAAACACCGACCTGCTTACCGGATGGGGTATCAACTTCACTGAACCTTACTTCCTCCAGCTTCAGAACGGTGCTGATACATTCTCTGAAAGCTATGAGTACAAACATGCAATCTTGTCATACATCGGCCGTATCAACTACAACTACGATGACCGCTATTTGTTCTCGGCTACGGTTCGCCGCGACGGAAGTTCTCGTTTGTCGAATAAAATCCGTTGGGGAACATTCCCTTCAGTATCTTTGGGATGGCGCTTTGACAAGGAAAAATTCTTCCCGTTCAATCAGGATATCGTAAACATGTTCAAGGTTCGTGCCAGCTATGGTGAGTTGGGTAACGAAAACATCGGTGAATACATGTATCAGGCAGTAATGAACCGCAACAATATGACGTACAACTTCAATGGTACCACAGTTACCGGTTCGGCTGTATCTACATTTGTTGATAATAACTTATCATGGGAAAAGAAGAAGACATACAACGTAGGTGTAGACCTTGCTTTCTTCAACAACCGTTTGGAATTTACAGCAGAATGGTATAAAAACACCAATGAAGACCTGCTTTACGCAGTTCCGGTACCTGAACAGGCTGGTGTATCAAACACTACTGTAACCATGAACGCAGCTTCAATGAACAACTCCGGTTTCGAATTCTCGGCAACTTACCGTAACCGTGACCACGACTTCAAGTACGAATTCTCCGGTAACTTGAGTACAGTGAAAAACAAAGTGACTTCATTAGGTTTCGGTACAGAATCATTCATTTCCGGAGCTTATATCACAAAGGTAGGCGAAGAAATCGGTCAGTTCTACGGATGGGAATACGAAGGTATTGCCCGTACACAAGCCGACCTCGACAACCATGCTACTCAAGAAGGTGCCAACGTGGGTGACTGTCTGTATAAAGACGTAAACAACGATGGTAAAATCGATGCAAATGACCAGGTAGTATTGGGAAGCGGTATGGCGAAAGTTCACTTCGGCTTAAACGCACGCTTTGAATACAAACGCTTTGACTTAAGCATTGCTACTTTCGGTGCATTCAACTACCACGTAAGCGATGACATTTATAACTCACTGAACTCTTGCTACGGATGGGGTAACAAAGATGTTGCCATGCTCGATGCCAACCGCTTCAGCGAAGACGGAACTTACCTGTCAAATGTTCCGCGTACCTATGTAACCAACAGTGCAAGCTTAGGCTGGAACGACTTGTTCAGCTCACGCAAAATCCAGAATGCAGCATACTGGAAGATTGCCAACATCGAATTGGGCTACAACTTCCCTGACAGCTGGTTCGGCAAATATGTATCCGATGTACGCCTTTACGTTTCGGCACAGAACCTTCATACCTTCACCGGATACCATGGATATAACGTGGACTTTGCAGGAGGAACGTTCACTCCGGGTTACAACTTCTGTTCGTATCCTACCGCACGCACCTTTATGTGTGGCGTTCACTTCACTTTCTAATCTAATTACTAAAAACATAAGTTATGAAACTATATAAATACTCACTCATTCTCTTATTGGGACTTGGCGCATCTTCCTGCGCAGACAAATTGGAGTTGCTGAATCCCAACCAGCAGACCTCAAGCACTTTCGGTTTCAATGCCGACGACTTGGAGGAAAGCGTGATTGCTGCCTATAACCACATCCGTATGGAAGGTTCGTATGCCCGCGTAGGTTACACCATCGATGTATGCCGGGGTGATGAAGCCTGGAATGCTTCTCAGGTATGGTATCTGCCCTTCGATGATATGAATGCAGAAGTAACTTCTGACATTACGTGGTGGCCATGGCGTGAATGGTATTACACCATCAACGTTTGTAACTTTGCCCTCTCACGCTGTGGAGAAGACAACAGTCAGCTTACTGAAAAGATGAAGCATATCAAAGGACAGATGCTCTTCCTCCGCGGTCTGGCTTACTATAACTTGGCTGGATATTATCAGAATCCGCCACTTATTACCGACTATGAAACCTATTCTTCACTTGACGGTCTGTATGGAAAGAACAGCACCTACGATGAAGTACTCGACCAAGTGGAAAAAGATTTCAGTGAAGCCAAAGACTTGCTACCTTCACGTGATACAGGCTCTGAATGGGCAGGCGGACGCGCTACTTGTGGATCAGCAGCCGGTTATTATGCCCGTACACTCATGGTACGCCATAAATACAGCGAAGCACTCACCGTTTTGAAAGACATCATTGACAAAAAATACGGTACATACCGCCTGATGGACAATTACGGAGATAATTTCCGCGAAGGAACGGCTTACGAGAACAATGACGAAAGCCTTTTCGAAATACAGTTTCTGGACTATGGCAACCAAGGACCCGATGACGAATGGACTCCGGTAAACACCAGCCCGAATGCCAGCCAAGGTTCAGCTATCGAAAGTAACTTCGGTCCGGGTGAATATGGAGGTTGGGCAGATATTGCTGCTTCTCCTTGGCTGTATCAGCTCTTCAAACAAGAACGTACTACTGAAGGCAAGCTTGACCCACGTCTCTACTGGACTATCGGTACCTATGAAACTGACTGGGAAGGCTTTGAATATGGAAATGTGGCTTATACACACGAACTTAAAGCAGACAAAGACCTAATAACTAATAACACATTCGGAGGTCTTCCTATCGCCAAGTTTACCAACCTGCGTACCGGCTTATACAGCACCGTGGTTACTGGTTTGAAAGACGGTATTAACCTGCGCATGATGCGTTACTCAGATGTATTGCTCCGCGCTGCCGAATGTGAAAACGAAGTGAACGGACCGACGGAAAAAGCAATCGGCTGGATTAATGAAGTGCGTCGCCGTGCAAACTTGAAAGAATTGGAACTGGCAGACTTCGATACAGCAGACAAGCTGTTTGAACAGATTGCCAACGTTGAACGCCCGAAAGAATTCGGATGTGAGTTCGGTAGAGGTTTCGACCTCATCCGCTGGGGATTCTTCTATAACCAGGGACGCTTGCAGCAGTTGAAAGAACACGGAACCGTACGCCTTTCTACCAAAGACATCAAGGAACCGGTAAGCTACAGCGATATAGATACCAACAAGGAACTGAAGAGTACCTATGACACCTTCCGCCCGGGTCATGAATTCTTGCCTATCGTGCAGTCACTGATCAACAAGAATCCGAACTTGGAAGGAAACTCAGCTAACAACAGTTCGGATAACACAGCTTATTTCAAGGAAAAAGGCTGGTCAGTACGTCCGGTTGTAGATTTAAACAACTAAAAACAGACAAAAAGAATAGTTTCTCCCCCGTCGGACCCCGATAGGGAGCTACCTCAAGGGGAGAAACCTTAATTCAATTACCTTTTTAAATTTAAGACAATGAGACAACTCAAAAAATTAGCATACGCAGCCTTTGGCTTACTCGCTTTGACAGGTTGCGAGGGCGGTGAGCTTTATGATGTAAATGCGCCCGACTGGATTTCCGATAAAATTCAGGAAATAGAAGATTCCAAAAAAGAACCTGAAGCAGAAGAACTGGAAGGAATGCTGGAAGATGTATACACGGTTGGTAATACGGATTACTCCACAGGATGGTGGACAGTCTTCTCTAAATATTATGTAATACCCGACGGACAAAAATGGAATGGTGTATTCAATCTGCACATCAATCCCGGTAACAATACATATTATAAGAACTTTGCTCTCATTTTGACAAACGATGTTGATCGTGGTGGAGATGGATATAAAGAATATGGTGCTATTCGCTTTGACTTAGCTGAAGGGAAAAACTCTCAGTGGGGCGATTACATTGATGCTCAGTATATGTCAAGTACAATGCCATTAAGCCCTGAAGGAGATAAGGAGGAAGACCCTAATTTACAGAAATTAGGTGGCAAAGTAACTCTTACCATTGACCGTACGAATGCGGAAGCTTTTACTGTAAAAATGACCAACGGGACTGTTACTAAAACCTATCAACAACCTTATCAATTAGAAAATCTAAACGCAGATGCAAGCAATACTCAAATCCGATGCTTCCTTGTACCTGAAGGCTCATATATCGAATTCCTTCAGACCAACATTGAGCCGATTGGCGGTTTAACTTCAGCTGCCGATAAGAATCCGGTATCAATGGTATTGGCAGGTGTACCGGAAGAAGTAAATGCCGGAAGCAAACTGGAAGATGTGGTAAAAGATATCACAGCCGAAGTTACCTTTGAAGAAGGTGTGAAGAAAACCGTAAAAGCGGAAGAACTTCAGTTCTCTGCTATTCCTGATATAGCCGAGCCGGGCGAAAAAGCATTAGTTGCGGTTTATAACAAAACTTTCAAGGGTGAAAACTGTGCTACTCCGATTATGGCAAATGCGAAGCTGACCGTTGTTGAAAAGATTATTTCAATTGAAGTAACCAGTCAACCAACCAACAAGGATTATTATTTCTATACTTCAAAAGCGACAGAGTCAGTGAAAGACCGCACTTTGGCATTCGACCCAACCGGAATGGTGATTACCGCTAAACAGTCAAGCGGAACTACCAGAGTATTGGATAATTCCAAGCTGACTTACTCTGTCATTCCTGCGAAAGCCGGAGAGCAGACCGTTACCATTACAGCTGAAAAGGGAATCACGGCTACTGTAAAGGTAAACGTGGCTAAATCACAAGTAACAGAAGTAAACAATTCAACAAACAAAATAGGAAAAGATGATAACACCGATGGATTCAAAGGATTTTTCTCTGATTACTTCAAAGTAAACAAAGGAGAAACAAAATCCATCAAGTTTACCAACTTCTGTAATCAAGACACCAACTGGAACAACTTCATTGTTTCGCTCTGTAAACAAGATAAACAGACTGAATATGCATTTGTTCGTGCTGACAACTGGGGAGCAGGTACAGGCTATGATGCTTGCACTCACAATGGAACACAAGGTGATTGGGCTACTTGGCTTCAGACAATGAATAACTCGAAAGTAACAGTTTATGTAACTAACTGCGGAAATGGAACAGCCGATGTTCAAGTAATCATGGTCGGAAATAACAATACTACTTCTACTCAGTACTATTTAGGCATCAACAAAATAGATGTTAATGACTTGTACTTTGCAATGACTGGTGAAAAGTGTCACCTCGTTTTTTAAAGAATAAGCTAAAAAAATAACAACTCATCCCCTACCGTCCTTTCCACAAGGAAAGCGGCGGTAGGGAACTAAAAAAAACAAATCCATGAATAAACCTATCATTATATTGACCTCCCTGTTCACCGCGATGGCATTCTTTGCCTGCACCGACGGTTTGGACAATATCGAATATAACAGCAAAGGCGATGTAGCCATTGCCTTACCTTCTACCTCTACTGCCACAGGTACTTCACTTACCCTTACCGCTACCTTAGATGGTAATGTAGGAAGCGTAGTAAAAAGAGGATTCTGCTACAGCCTCACTAATCAGACTCCTACCATTAAAGACAATATGGTAGAGGCTGACGAAAACTTTACAGCTACCATTACCGGACTGAAAGGAAATACCGAATACTTTGTACGTGCCTTCGTTTACGGAAACAGCCGTTACACTTATTCAGAAACCTTTACCGCAAAAACAGCTGAACAGACCTTGGAAGAACAGCTCGCCAGCTACGAAGCTCCTACCTACGATGACAACTATACTGCCATTGCCGGATGGGAAAACAACAACAAATGGAACTTGGCTAACGTACACGACCCCTCGGTAATGCTGGCTGAAGACGGTTATTACTATATGTATCAAACCGATGCTTCGTATGGCAATGCACACGAAGGTCACGGACATTTCCATTGCCGCCGCTCAAAAGACCTTGTAAATTGGGAATACTTAGGCGCAACGATGGAAGAGGCTCCGGCTTGGGCTGTAGAAAAGCTGAACGAATATCGCAGTGAAATGATTAATGCTGAAGGAAAAAAATTAGATCCCATCAAAGCAGAAGATATATCTTACGGTTACTGGGCGCCGGTAGTTCGTAAAGTGAATAACGGATTATATCGTATGTATTATAGTCTGGTTATCGACAACTACATCAAGACCGGTAAAAAGAATACAGCTGAAAACTTCGACAGCTCATGGACCGAACGTGCCTTCATCGGATTGATGGAAACTTCCAATCCTGCTTCGAATCAATGGGAAGATAAAGGAATGGTGGTGTGCTCTGCTTCCGATAAACCCAATACAGAAGCAAACGGATGGGGACGCAGAGGAACAGGCGATTGGAATGCCTACTTCAAATTCAATGCTATCGACCCGACCTATACCATTACTCCGGAAGGCAAGCATTGGCTGATTTATGGTTCATGGCACAGTGGATTTGCCGCTCTGGAAGTCAATCCAAGCACCGGTATGCCGCTTGCTCCGCTGGCTAAGCCTTGGACTGTGGAAGGAAACAGCATTGAATCCTTCGGTAAACTGGTTGCCACTCGCGGAAACAGCACCAACCGCTGGCAGGCATCCGAAGGTCCGGACGTAATCTACAACCCGCAGACACAGAAATATTACATGTTCATGGCTTACGGACAGTTGGCTGTAGCTTATAATACTCGTGTGGTTCGTGCCGACCGTCCTGAAGGACCGTATGTAGATATGCAGGGCAATTCAGCTACAGCAGGCAAAGAAATGCTTCCAGTAGTGACTGCTCCTTACAAATTCAGCAATAGCAACGGATGGGTAGGAATTTCACACTGCGGTATCTTCGATGACGGACAAGGCAACTGGTATTATACTTCACAAGGACGTTTCCCCGTTGACGTTTCGGGTATCAACGCTTCAAATGCCATCATGATGGGACATGTACGTAGCATTCTCTGGACAGAAGACGGATGGCCTATCGTAATGCCTGAACGTTACGGTGCTGTACCTAAGGTGGCTATTGCTCAAGAAGAGCTGGAAGGTAACTGGGAGTTGATTCAAATGAAACCGACTGCTCAAAACAGTACCAACGATGGTAACGCTACCCAATACGAATCCAAAGTCATCACTTTGGGTGCCGACGGTAAAGTAACTTCGGAAGCTTGGGGCAACGACCAGACTTGGAGCTTCGATGCTGCGAAAAACATGATTACCATCGGTAACAACAAGATTTATATCCAGCGTGAGGTTGACTGGGAAGCAAGTCCCCGCGTAGCAACCATCGTAGGTGGCGGCTACCAAGACAATGGTGCTACAACCAACTGGATGAAGAAAGTGAAATAAACAGATGACGAGTGAACAAGGTAACAAGTTGACAAGATCATAAAATGCTTGGCAACTGAAGCCTAAGCAATAATGAGAGCATCTAAGCAAGCGGATGTACTGTAAGTTATCAGTACATCCGCTTTTTCGTGGACGGGTGTTGGCGAATATTGCTTAAATGTAAGCATACGGTAAACTACAGGTTTAGAACCTTTATATATAGCAATAGCGACTGTACCTATGAACCTACTAGTTACAGTCGCTATTGTTTTGTTGAACCTATATGTTGCAGTCAGTCAGCAGTGTTTTCCGGATTCCTCTCCTTGTTTTATCAGTACACTTTCCGGATGTTGCATCTTCCATTTGTGCGGGAGCAGTTCCAGTAGTTCCTCATGAGTTGCCTTTTTATAATAAGGCATTCGGGCGATGACATCATTCATGTATTCTCTTGGATTTACATCATGTGCCTTACAGGTGGCCAGCAGAGAGCAGATGACCGACATATTGACTGCCGCCTCATAGTTTCCGCAGAAGAGGTAATTTTTCCGTCCCAGAGTTATCGGCCGGATGACATTTTCAGCCAGATTGTTATCCCAAAGCAGGCGTCCGTCCTCCAGACATCTCATCATGTTGCCCCATCGGGTATAGGCATACGTGATAACTTTCCCGGTCTGGGAGTTGGGACTGTACTTGATACCTTCCGTTTCCATCCACACCTTCATGGCATCCATGACCGATCCGGACAGTTCCCGACGTTTTGCCTTCCGCTCATCGTACGAGAGACTCGCCTTATCACAACTGTGTTCAATTCGGTATATATGCTGTATCTGGGTCAGAGCATGTTCGGCCATTTCCTTATTCTCATCCAGAGCCTGTTCAAAATGACGGCGGATATGTACCAGAAATTGAGCAGCCGCACGTCGGGATTGGTCTTGAAGGCTGTCTCATAGCCTGCAAAACCGTCGCATTGAAGATATCCCTTGAAGTGATATTGCTTTGCCAGGGATTCGATGACCGTCCCGGCACACGATCCCTTGTCGTAATGGAAAATGACCAGTTTCTCCATGACCGACCTTACCATCCACAGGTATTCCTTGTCAGCCTTGTGCTTTTCCCTGTTGATGACCGGAACTGTGGTTTCGTCGGCCTGTACATAGCCGCAGGAAAAGACTTCCTTCTTGAGCCCCTCATACAGAGGTCTGAGCAGCTCCACCGTTTTCTTGAACCATCCGTCCAGTGTACTTTCCGTAAGGCCTTTCATCCCAAGATGCCGGTACTGCTGTATCTGACGGTAGAACGGGATATGGTATTCATACTTCTGAAGCAGTATCTCGGCAAGCAGGCTGGTGTCGGCAATGCATTTGTCGACGGGCATCAGCGGCATGGGGGCAATCTCTACGCCTTTCGGTTCTATGGTCTCGCTCTCCAGTACGGGTAAGTCCTCTATCATTTTGCGGTTCTGACGATTCAGCTTCCGGACTTCAGCCGATTCCTTTTCTATCTGTTCCACGGCCTTGTCCCTCTTTTCTTCCGCCAGTTGCCGAAGTCAGGAAAACTCGTCGGCAAACAAATCGGGCATATTAGGATTATATACACGAAACTTCTCCGATTTACGCCCAAAGAGTTGACGGTTCAGCCATGCGACCTGGGCCGTCAACTCCTTGATACGTTCCTGCAGATTCTTTATCTGTTCGGATTGATTCTTATTTGTAGTAGACAATGATGCTATAGAGGCATTCAACCCCTCGATAGCTGTTTGATTCGGGATCATACTCCGGCAGTTTGAAGCGACCGGCCTCCAGGCGCTTTACATACATCACCATGCCTCCGTCTTCGGCATGAAGCAGTTTCATGAGCCTGCGGCTGGAACCGATGAAGATAAAGACATCACCGTTCTTCACTTCACTGTTCATCTTTTCATGTACCACTCCGCACAGCGAACTGATACCTTTGCGCATATCTGTCCTGCCCGGACACAGAAAGTAGCGCATCGTGTCGTTCAGGTTAAACATGGCCGTTTCGAAGACTTTGAGTGAACAGCTCCATCAGTATCTCTTCTGAACCATTTCTGAAGTGGGCACGAAGACCATTGGGAAACAGAACAGCCACACCATGTGGTATTTGTTCTTCTGGGGGAGTTTCTGTAGCTGTCTGTTTAAAACTGATAGGAGCCAGCTCTTGTTTGATACTGTTTCTGTCAACGGAACATTTTCTACGCCAGTAATGATAGGTTGAATAACTTACACCTATTTGTTGAAGGTACGACTTCAATGACAGGCCGCTTTGTTGTAACTGCAATTCCAATTCTTCAAATTCTTGTCTATTCATAATAATTGAGGTTTGATTGCATTCGATACCGCAAAGCTACAACCAAACCTCAAGGTGTAAAAGGTGCATTTATTCGAATGCTTACAAACGAAAGGAAATGGCCAAAATATATCAAGTCGTTATCTAATTAAAAATGTACATTTATCCTCCTTTTATCCTCTTTTGTCCACCTTTATAGGGTTTCGTAATCTTTAACATTTCAAAAAAAATCTCTATTTTTGTAATCGATTAATCTATAATCACCTTTGTTTTATTAACTTTAAAATACAGAATTTATGAACAACAAAACAAATGGCAGTCCCGTATTAAGGGCATTAGGTTTGTTCTGGCTCGTATTTTTTGTTTTTTGTTCGACTACTTTTGCTCAGACCAATCAGGTTACAGGTAAAGTAATCGACTCAAAAAAAGAGCCTTTAATTGGTGTTAATGTCGTTGTAAAAGGTACAACAAACGGAACCATCACAGATTTTGATGGAAATTTCACACTCAATGCGTCACAAGGAGACATTCTTCAGTTCAGCTACATTGGCTTTACTCAAAAGGAAGTTAAGGTAACGTCAGCCACTTTAACTATAGAAATGGCCGAAGATACTGAAACATTAGATGAAGTTGTAGTAGTAGGTTATGGTACCCAAAAGAAAGGTTCATTAACAGGTGCTATTACAGCCGTTAAATCAGAAGACTTGGTAAAGACAACTACTCCAACTACTGCCGGTGCATTGGTTGGTAAAGCTCCGGGTATTTCAGCCCGTCAGGCAGACGGACGTCCGGGAGCAAGTGCTTCTATCCAAATTCGTAACATGGGTACTCCTCTTTATGTTATTGATGGCATCCAATGTGAAGAAGGTCAATTCAATAACATTGATGTCAATGATATTGAAAGTATTACCGTGCTAAAAGATGCTTCTGCAGCCATTTATGGCTTGCGTGCAGCAAATGGTGTCGTATTGGTTACAACCAAGTCAGGACGCCGTAATGAAAAAAGTTCAGTTACAGCCAACTTCTACTATGGTATTCAAAACTTCATGCGTTATCCTAAAGTTGCCGATGCACCAACTTTCTATGAAGGACGTATGCAAGCTGATTTAAATACCAATGGAACAACCGCACGAACAATGGATGAATTAAATCTTTGGCGTCAAGGTCAAGGTAAATATGCAAGTTTTGACTGGCAAGACTTTATCACCCATAAAAATGCTCCGATGTGGTATGGTAACGTTAGTATTGACGGAGGTTCAGAAGCCATTAACTACCACTTAGGTATTTCACACACAGATCAGGATGCGATGATTAATGGCTTTAACTTCCAACGTACTAATATACAAAGTAACGTAGAAGCAAACATCACACCTAAATTTAAAGTTGGAGTACGCGTTAGCGGACGTATCGAATCACGCCACAATGTCGGTGTTCCGGGATTAGATGACTATTGGCAACCTTACTATGCAATGTTCCAGAACTGGCCTACTCAGCATGCTTATGCCAATGATAATCCTAATTATGTAAATGAGACTCGTAATAATGCAACAGGTGCTGCTGTCTTTGACGAAAATATTACTGGTTACACTGACGATGTTTGGAAATCAGGAAGTGTAAATGCCTATGCAGAATGGCAAACTCCATTAGAAGGGTTAAAAGCGAGAGTGGCATACAACTATTGGATTGCTCAAAATGACAATGAACAGTTTGAATATACTTATAATGTTTATCGTTACCACGAAGATACTGATACCTACGAATCAGTACCTGGAAATCTAAACCCATGGCGCCGCCGTGTGAAAGAGCAACGTCAGGAAAAGACTTTCCAAGCTCAGTTAAACTATGACCATACATTTAATAATGAGCATCATGTTTCAGGAGTAGTAGGCATTGAAACTTTTGAAAAAGATGGTGACTGGACACAATATAATACATTGCCATCAAACAATTACATCTCAATTACCAATGGCATTGACAACATGCAATCATTAGAAAACTCTGCCACCATTTCACGCCGTGCAGGTTTTGTTTTCCGTGCTGCTTACGACTATCGCAGTAAATATTTTGCAGAATTTAGCGGGCGCTACGACGGATCTTATCTGTTTGCTAAAGGAAGTCGCTGGGGATTCTTCCCATCTGTATCTGGAGGATGGAGAATTTCTGAAGAAGCATTTATGGAAAATATAAAAGAAGCAACTAAACTTTCAAATTTGAAACTCCGTGCCTCTTGGGGACAAATAGGTGATGACCAGTATAATAATGCAAATATTGTAAACCCATATGCGTTCTTAGACGGATATACTTATGGAAACACCAATGACGGTGCTGTATTAAACGGAAAAGCTGTATCAAGAGTTGAATATAGAGGTATTCCTGTGACAAGTTTAAGTTGGATTAAATCAACCTTGATTAACGTCGGTGTTGACTTTGGCTTCTTTGATGACCGTTTAAGTGGTACCTTTGAGTTATTCCAACGTAAGCGTACAGGACTTCCTGCCTTACGCTATGACGTCTTAATTCCTGTAGAAGTAGGATTTGACCTCTCTAATGAAAATCTTAATTCAGATTTCCACAAAGGTCTTGAATTTGGCATTAACTGGAGAGATCAAGTTCAGGATTTCAGATACTCTGTTGGTGGAAACTTCACTTTAGCACGCCGTATGATGGGCGAATCGTATAAACCTCGTTTTGGTTCAAGCTGGGATGAATACAGAAACTCTACTGAAAACCGTTGGGCTTCTACATTCTGGGGATATGAAGTAGCCGGACGCTTCCAAGACTATGAACAGATTCAAAACTATCCTGTTGATAACGATGGACAAGGAAATACTACAATGCTTCCCGGTGACTTTATCTACAAAGACCAGAACAATGACGGTGTTATCAATGGATTAGACGAACGTCCTATTGCTTACGGAGCAGGTGAACTGCCCTATATCAACTTCAGCCTAAACTCTTCATTCGAATGGAAAGGCTTCGATTTGAAGATGGACTGGAATGGTGCTGCCGGACAATCATACGAGATGTGCTGGGAAGTTGCCTATCCATTCCAAGGTGATGGTAACTCAACCGAATATCTATTGACAGACGCTTGGCATCGTGCGGATCCTACAGATGCCAACTCCGAATGGATTGCCGGTGAATTTCCTGCAACCCGCTATGCTGGTAACAATGTCAGCTTTACTCGCCGCAGTGACTTCTGGGTTAAGAAAGTATGGTACTTAAAACTACGTACCTTAGAATTAGGCTATACTTTACCAAAAGCTATAACCAACAAAATGCGCTTGAATCGTCTGCGCTTCTATGTCAATGCCTATAACTTATTCAGTACTGATAATATGCACAAATATCAATTAGACCCAGAAATTACATCTAACAGTGCCTTAGTAACTCCGAACTTACGCACCATTTCGTTCGGTCTGAATCTTAACTTCTAAAATAGAAACATATGAAAAAGAGCTTACTATATATCATGTTTTCAGCCCTGATGGGCGGAACTATGACTTCATGCGACTCATGGGTAGGGGATACAGAGCCTTCTGATTTCCTCACCTCAGAGCAAGTATGGAATGACAAAACCTTAATTGAAGGCGTATTGGCTGAACTATACAATGATGTCCCTACCAATGGAAATTTAGACAATGATGTTAACTTTTCACTGATAGATGACTTCATGTGGTGTGGACTGATGAATCAAGATGTAGAAATGGCACGGAACCAAATGGTAGAATATAAATATGATGAATTCCGCTGGTATGATTATAAATATATTTACAAGTGTAATCAAGCTATTGAATCATTGGCTACTATTTCTTCTAAAATATCAGATGAAGATAAAGCTTTATATACAGCAGAATTCCAATTCTTGCGCGCTTATGCCTATTTCCAAATGTGTATCCGAATGGGAGGGGTTCCTTTGGTAACAAAAACACAAGCATATACCCCAGGAATGGATTTATCTGAACTACAAATTCCCCGTTCTTCTGAGGCTGATATTTACAACTTTGTTTATAACGAATGTATGAGCATCGAAGCAACATTGGCTGCTAATAATAATGTAAACAATAAGTCTAGAGCCAACCAATGGACAGCGTTAGCTCTAGCTAGCCGAAGTATGCTCTATGCTGGTTCTATTGCTAAATATAACGCATCAATGAGCAACCCGATTCGTTCAGCAGAGCAACCTGGAGTCGTTGGCATGGAAGGAGAAGACCCTATACCCTATTATCAAAAATCCTTTGATGCTGCCAAACGCATTATAACTGAATTCGCAAACAATACTTTACAAGGTGTAAACGAGCCGAGTTCTGATAATTTCTATAATGCAATTTGTTCTAAAAACAATAACTCAGAAGTTCTTTGGACAAAAGATTATAACTCTAGCAAATTCCATCTTTTTGCATTTGCCAATATCGCACACTCCATGAACGAAGACAATGATAATGGATCAGATCTTTGCCCAACGCTACAATTAGTAGAAGCTTATGGCAAACTTGAAGACAAGAATCCCGACGGAAGCTATAAAGTTTATGATTCTCGTCATGCAATCTTTGACCCGATTCAAGACATTCGCTTAAAAGGAACCTGCTTAGTACCAGAACAGACCTTTAAAGGAAAAGTACTAGATATTCAGGCGGGTGTAGCAATCCCTAAAGCGGATGGTAAATATGAATTAAAAGTAGGTGCAGATCCCAATTCAAGATATGAAGATGGCGGAACACTGGTTGGAAACGATGGTCCGCTTAACCGTGCAACATTTACAAACACAGGCTTCAACCTGCGTAAATACGTTGATGAAACTGGTGGTTCTTCTGCTCGTGGACAAGGTTCATATATATGGTTTGTTTACTTCCGTATGGGAGAGGTTTACTTGAATGCTGCAGAAGCAGGTATGGAACTAGGAGGAGACTATGCTGTACAAGGATTAAAATATGCCAACTTAGTGCGTCAGCGTGCTGGTTTGGGAAGCAATTCTTGGAACGCCAGTGATTTAACTATTGATAATATGTTAGATGAACGTCGCCGTGAACTTGCATTGGAAGACCATCGCTTATGGGATTTGAAACGCTTACGTAAGGCAGATTTGCTTTGGAATGGAGTTTCATCTGATAAAACCATGCTGTATGCCTTATATCCATATCGCATTGTAGGCGGTCCCAACAATAACAAGTTTATTTTTGTCCGTGCTATTGCACCACGCTTCAAAGCGCCACGTAATTTCCGCATTGGAAACTATTACTGTGCTTTTGAACAAAATGCACTCAACAAGAATCCGAAACTTGTACAAAATCCTAATATGTAATAAAAAAACAAGATTCTACCATGAAGAAACTATTTTACTTCTTATCACTAATATTAGCAGTCTGCTTTACTTCTTGTGAACTAGACAACTATGAGGAGCCTAATATTAACCTTGTCGGTAAAGTAACCTATCAAGGCAGACCTATTTATGTACGAAATAATCAAGTTACATTCCGCCTTTACGAACCCGGATGGGAACTTTCCTCCAGTACTTATATGAATGTACAAATAGCACAGGATGGTACATTTAGTGCGGGAGTTTATGGTGGAAAAACTTATAAACTCGAACGTCAAGCCAACATCGGTCCGTGGGTAAATCCAACCCAGGAAGATGTTATCATAGTTGATAATTATAACGGCAAAGAAATTGAAATGCCGGTTATCCCTTATTATTTACTTGATGATGCACAAGTAACTTGCAACGGACGTTTAGTTAGCGGTTCTTGCAAAATCACTGAAATCACTACGGGAAAGGCTATTGAAAAGGTAGGCTTGTATGTGGGACGCAATATCATTGTAGATGAGATTCATAATTTAGGAGGAAACGGTTTGCAAGAGGTTACTACAGGATTAACAAATGGTCAAACTGTTCAATTCAATGTAGACCTGAGTGGATTCTCTATTAACTCTACAAACAACTCGTTACCTCAAACCGGGTTTGCTTATGCTCGCATTGGATTAAAAATATCAGGAATTGATGCTATGATATTTACAGAACCATTTAAAATCAACTTTTCTAAATAATAGAAACGGGTAACTTTAAATAGCCTCCCCTTCAGTCTTGTCTATCGACAGCTGAAGGAGAGGCTTTTTGTTTATTTACAATAAAAATCCTTCATTTTTTTGTATCTTTGCACTCCTAAACTGAATAAGTTACAAGAACTTAAAAGTTTAAGGGCCCAAAACTCATAAACTTAAGAAGTTAAAAGCTAAAGAACTCACAAACTTAAAAACTAAAAAACTAAATACTTATGGCTCTACAATGCGGAATTGTCGGTCTGCCCAACGTAGGTAAATCGACTCTTTTTAACTGTTTATCAAATGCTAAGGCACAGGCTGCCAACTTCCCTTTCTGTACCATTGAACCCAATGTAGGAGTAATCACCGTTCCCGATGAACGTCTGAACAAACTCGCCGAACTGGTAAATCCTGACCGTATCGTTCCTACCACGGTGGAAATTGTAGATATTGCCGGACTGGTAAAAGGAGCAAGCAAAGGTGAAGGTCTGGGAAACAAGTTCCTTGCCAACATCCGTGAAACAGATGCCATCCTGCACGTGTTGCGCTGCTTTGACGATGAAAACGTAACCCATGTAGACGGAAGCGTTGACCCGGTACGCGACAAGGAAATCATTGATACCGAATTACAGCTTAAAGACCTTGAAACCATCGAAAGCCGCATCCAGAAGGTGCAGAAACAGGCACAGACAGGCGGAGACAAGGTGGCTAAACAAACTTACGAGGTTTTGGTACGCTATCGCGATGCTCTTCTTCAGGGAAAATCGGCACGCACCGTACAGTTTGATACCAAAGATGAACAGAAAATTGCGCACGAACTCTTCCTGCTTACCTCTAAGCCGGTTATGTATGTCTGCAATGTAGACGAGGCCAGTGCTGTAAACGGAAATAAGTATGTAGAACAGGTACGCGAAGCCGTGAAAGAAGAAGGTGCCGAGATTCTGATTGTGGCTGCCAAAACCGAAGCCGACATTGCCGAACTGGAAACCTATGAAGACCGTCAGATGTTCTTGCAGGAAGTGGGACTGGAAGAATCGGGAGTAAGCCGTCTGATTCGTGCTGCCTACAAGTTGCTGAATCTGGAAACCTATTTCACTGCCGGAAAGGTGGAAGTACGCGCATGGACATTCCATAACGGATGGAAAGCACCGCAATGTGCCGGAGTTATCCACACAGACTTTGAGAAAGGATTCATCCGCGCCGAAGTAATTAAATACGATGATTTCATTCAGTATGGTTCAGAAGCAGCTGTACGTGAAGCCGGAAAACTGAATGTAGAAGGAAAAGAATATGTAGTGGAAGACGGAGACATCATGCACTTCCGCTTCAATGTATAAGGTGACAAGGCTTCAGGTAACAAGTTGACAAGGTTTTCAGAAGACCTACTTGTTGCCTTGTTGCCTCAGTACTTCAAGTAAAGTACTGCAGTACTCCCGCCGAAGTACTGGAGTACTTTAACCGGAGTACTGGAGTACTCCCACCGAAGTACTTAGCTGTTGCTTCCTCAATCAAGCGCAACCGATTCATGCGCCTCACTGAAAAGATACGCACAAAGTTGCTGAACCGCACGGGCACGATGGCTGATGCGGTTTTTTTCTTCATTGCCCATCTCGGCAAAAGTCTCTTCATAGCCTTCGGGAACGAATACCGGGTCGTACCCAAATCCTGACAAACCGCGTTTTGCTTCGATTATAGCCCCTTTTACGATGCCTTCGAACAGACGCTTCTCTCCTCCCTCAATCAGGCAAATAGCCGTACGGAATTGCGCCTTGCGGTTGGCCTCCCCTTCCAGTTCAGCCAGCAGCTTTTTCATGTTGGCTTCCGAATCGTGACCGTCGCCCCCGGCATAACGGGCGGAATACACTCCCGGAGCTCCACCCAGAGCCTCAACCTCTAAGCCGGTATCATCGGCAAAGCAATCCATACCGTAATTCCGGTAAATATATTCAGCCTTTAAAGCGGCATTCCCCTCAAGCGTTTCCGCCGTTTCGGGAATATCGGCATGACAATCTATATCATTCAGACTCAGCACCTCGATGGTACTGCCCAAGATGGCACGCACTTCGTCCAGCTTATGAGCATTGTTTGTTGCAAAAACCAGTTTCTTTTTCATTTTACTTTCAGTTTATCAAAACCTTCGCCATATACTCCCACCACATTACTCTGCGAGATAAATGCATTGGGATCAATATCTTTCACCAGACGGAATATATCGAGCGATTCACGCTTCTTCGCCAGCACAACCACCACCTTGATTTCCTGTTTGCTATACCAGCCTTTTCCGTCGAGCAAGGTTACACCACGGTCCACCTGCGTAGCAATTCCCTCTGCAATTTCTTCGTATTTCCGCGAGAAGATAAGGAACTGCACCGACTGACGCGTGCTGTTAATAACATAGTCAATCACGATACTCATGATAAACAGCACCACAAAGCCGAACAAGACCCTTTTCCAGTCATGAAAAATAAAGTAGCAAGAGGAAATAATGACAATATCACAATACATCATCATGCGTCCCAGCGTCACATCTTTATACTTGTTGATAATCCAAGCAATGATATCGGTACCTCCCGTACTTCCGTTATGGCAAAACACCACACCGATACCAAATCCCAAGAGTCCTGCCCCGATAACACAAGCCATGAAATCTTGTCCGGGACCAAGCAACTGCGGAAGTTTTCCAGCCTCATCTTTCAGAAGCATCTGAAAAAACCAAAGCAAAAAAGTCAGCATGAAAATGGCATAGATGGTCTTCAGGCTGAACCTCGGTCCCAGTATCTTCAAGGCAAAAGCCATAAATACGGCATTGATAAAGAAGTAAGATACCTGTATTTCCACATTGAAGGCATAATAAATGATGGCTGCAATACCGGTTACTCCTCCGGTTGTAATCTGGTAAGGCAACAAAAACGCTGCCCACCCGACAGCATAGCAAACCAATCCAAGCGTGATGGCAAGATAATCTCGTATCTCACGCTCCACTTTTTTCTGTAATAAAGATGCTTCCACGGTTTAATTCCTGTTTAAAAAGGTTTTGAATAAGGGTTGATAAATAGCCGTGCGGCGCAGAAAGGGGCAGTCTGTCCCTTCTGCGCCGGCAACGGGTTAAATTAAAGTACGATGTTTACAATCTTCTTCGGTACGATGATGACCTTCTTCGGAGTCTTGCCGTCAATCCATTTCTGCGACTGCTCGTCGCTCAATACGGCAGCCTGAATGGTGTCATTATCGGCATCGGCAGGAAATTCCATAGTGAAACGCGCCTTTCCGTTGAATGAAATGGTATATTTCACGCTGTCTTCCTTCAAGAATTCTTCGTTAAAGGCGGGCCACTGGGCATCGCATACCGTAGTGGCATTGCCTAATGCTTCCCACAACTCTTCAGCCAAATGCGGAGCAAAAGGTGCAATCAAGACAACCAGGTCGCTCAGCACAGCTTTGTTATGACATTTCAACGACATCAGTTCGTTGACACAAATCATAAATGCACTGATAGAAGTGTTATAGGAGAAGGTTTCAATATCGCCTGTCACCTTCTTAATCAGCTTGTGGATGGCCTTCAGCTCTTCCTTGGTAGCCTCACCTTCTGCCGGGAGGAAGTTATCCTGACGGTCGTAGAACAAAGACCACAGTTTTTTCAGGAAACGGTGTACACCGTCGATACCATTCGTATCCCATGGTTTCGACTGCTCTACCGGACCGAGGAACATTTCATACATACGCAGCGTATCGGCACCGTACTTATCCACAATCATATCCGGATTAACCACGTTATACATCGATTTACTCATCTTCTCAACCGCCCATCCGCAGATATATTTACCGTCTTCCAACACGAATTCGGCATTGTTATATTCCGGACGCCAGTTTTTAAAGGCTTCCACATCGAGTACATCATTCGATACGATGTTCACATCCACATGAATCGGAGTCACATCGTACTGGTTTTTCAGTCCGAATGAAACGAAGGTATTGGTATCTTTAATACGATAAACGAAATTGCTTCGTCCCTGAATCATACCTTGATTCACCAATTTTTGGAAAGGTTCTTCCTTCATGCTTACTCCAAGGTCGAACAGGAATTTATTCCAAAAGCGTGAATAAATCAAGTGACCGGTAGCATGTTCAGTACCACCCACATAAAGGTCTACATTCTGCCAATAGTGATCTGCCTTTTCCGAAACCAACGCTTCGGTGTTATGCGGATCCATATAGCGCAGATAGTAAGCCGAAGAACCGGCAAATCCCGGCATGGTATTCAGTTCCAGAGGGAATACGGTTATATTATCAATCTGGGTATTTTCTACCACTTCGCCTTTTTCCACATTCCAAGCCCACTTGGCAGCATGTCCCAACGGGGGCTCGCCTGTTTCTGTAGGCAGGAACTTAGCGACTTCGGGCAGTTCAAGCGGAAGCTTGCTTTCATCAATCATGTAAGGCATTCCGTCTTTATAATACACCGGGAACGGTTCGCCCCAGTAACGCTGGCGAGAGAAGATGGCATCACGCAGACGGAAGTTTACCTTCACCCGTCCCAAGTTATGCTCCTTCACATACTTCTTGGTAGCAGCAATTGCTTCTTTCACGGTCAGTCCGTTCAAGTTCAGGTCGCAATATGGAGTTACTCCTGCTTTCGGAGAGTTGCATACGATTCCTTCTTTCGCATCAAAACTTTCTTCAGAAACATCACATCCCTCTACCAAAGGAATGACAGGCAGGTTAAAATGTTTGGCAAAAGCATAGTCACGGCTATCGTGAGCAGGCACCGCCATAATGGCTCCGGTTCCGTAACCGGCAAGTACATAGTCGCTGATCCATACCGGGACTGCCTCGCCTGTAAACGGATTAACAGCATACGAGCCGCTAAATACACCCGTAACACGACGGTCGGCAATACGCTCGCGCTCTGTACGTTTCTTCGTACGGTCCAGATAAGCATCCACTTCTGCTTTCTGTGCATCCGTAGTCAGCTGAGCCACCAGTTCGCTTTCCGGAGCCAGTACCATGAACGTTACGCCAAACATGGTATCGGCACGGGTAGTAAAGATGGTAAATTCCACATCACTGTCTTTCACCTTGAAGCGCACCTCCGTACCTTCTGAGCGTCCAATCCAGTTACGTTGGGTTTCCTTCAGCGAATCGGTCCAGTCAACGGTTTCCAGCCCTTCCAGCAAGCGCTGTGCATAAGCCGATACACGCAAGCACCACTGACGCATCTTTTTCTGCACCACCGGATAGCCTCCACGTTCAGACACTCCGTCAACCACTTCATCGTTTGCCAACACCGTACCCAGTTCCGGACACCAGTTTACCATGGTTTCACCCAAATAAGCAATACGGTAGTTCATCAAGATTTCCTGCTGTTCTTTCTCGCTTTTTGCCTTCCACTCCTCTGCTGTAAAGCTCAGCTCTTCACTGCAAGCCACATCCAGTCCTTCTGTTCCTTTCTGTTCAAAATGCTCAACCAGCTTGCTGACAGGCTGTGCCTTCTGACAAGAGTTGCAATAGAAGCTGTTAAACATTTGCTGGAAAGCCCACTGCGTCCAGTGATAATATCCCGGCTCACAAGTGCGGACTTCACGGTTCCAGTCAAAACAGAACCCGATTTTATCAAGCTGCTCACGATAGCGGTTAATATTGGTCGCCGTCGTGATGGCAGGATGCTGTCCGGTCTGGATGGCATACTGTTCAGCCGGCAAGCCATAGGCATCGTATCCCATCGGGTTCAACACATTGAAGCCCTGCAAGCGTTTAAAGCGAGCATAAATATCGCTGGCAATATATCCAAGCGGATGACCCACGTGTAATCCGGCTCCCGACGGATAGGGGAACATATTCAACACATAGAACTTTTTCTTTGATTCGTCTTCAACAACTTTATAGGTTTGGTTATCCACCCACTTCTGTTGCCATTTCTTTTCAATTTCTCTGAAATTATATTCCATAGCAAAGCTATTATTTATTTGATTTTTACGTATTTCTATCACGAATGTGCAAAGATAGTAAGAGTTCGGGAATAATTATCGGTAAGTTGGTAAGTTTTTGAAAGTAAGTTTTTAAGTTTATAAGTTGTTGAGTTTTTGAGTTTTGGGTTATTTGGGTTTTGGGCTGTGGGATTAACATGCCGATTCCATAACGGCTGCCATACTAAAAGCGGATATTCTTGTATCAACAATGCATGATTTTGAGACCAACAACCATAATAGGAACAATCTTTTCAACCATATCAACTCTATTTACATAATGTAAATAACCTTCATTTTTCATTCATAAACAGATATATAGACTGTTTATATCATGTTTTGCATCGTATAATATAAACAGTATTTACATCATCTTTCAACAACCTGTTTATAACCCTATTCAAGCCCACAGATATGCAACTTGCAGATTGGCGATAAGAATCTGACTATCTTATCAATGACTACAAAAATCGTGTAAGGCGCGTGTAGGGTAATCCGGCGTCCTACACCGTCCTACACTGCGCCCTACACGCCATAACATTCTGTTTACAAACAGGTTAACCCAAAAAGCGTGTAGGGTGCAGGCAAATTTCAAAAAAAACATTTTTTTGGGAAGAAGAAAAGAGATAAATACACTCACAAAAAAGACCTTGGCATTCTAATAAAACGCCAAGGTCTCTTCGTGAAACAATTCCTTTATCGCAATCAATCTCAATTACTTACTTCTGAAAATCAGCCCAGTTGGTAAGACGCATATCTCCCTCGCGCATAAATATCTGATGCATACCTAATGCAGCCGACAGGCTATGGCTGGTTTGTCCCTTGGTGGTAATCTTCAGATAATCCCACAGAAGCTGTTTATAGTCGGGATGTGCACAGTTTTCAATGATGGCTTGTGCCCGTTCGGCAGGACTCTTTCCGCGCAAGTCAGCTATTCCCTGTTCGGTTATGATTACATTCACCGAATGTTCACTATGGTCTAAGTGAGAAACCATTGGCACAATCGAACTGATACAGCCTCCCTTAGCCGTTGACGGACAAGAGAAGATAGAAATATAAGCACTGCGGGTAAAGTCGCCCGAACCGCCGATACCATTCATCATCTTCGTTCCGCAAATATGAGTGGAGTTAACATTACCGTAGATATCCGCTTCAATGGCTGTATTCATCGAAATGACACCGATACGACGGACCACCTCCGGACAGTTGGATATTTCCGACGGGCGCAAAATCAGTTTATGACGGAAAAAGTCCATATTGTCATAAATATCCTGCAAGCAGTCGTTGGTTACACTCAGCGAACAGGTACTTCCAAACTTGATGCGCCCTTCTTTTACCAGCTTAATCACCGAGTTCTGAATCACTTCGGTATACATTTCAAAAGGTGGAATACTGGGGTCTTTACCCAAAGCACTCAATACGGCATTCGCAATATTCCCCACTCCCGACTGCAAGGGCAAGAATGTAGAAGGAATAATGCCCTTGCGCAAATCTGCTGCCAGGAATTCGGCTACGTTCTGACCAATTCTATCAGTAATCGGGTCGGGCTCATGGAAACCGCGTGCCTCATCAGGCGCATTGGTTTCAACCACTCCTACAATCTTTGAAGGATCAACTTGGATATAAGGCAACCCGATACGGTCACTGGGCTTTACAATCGGAATCGGACGGCGGAAAGGAGGGCGTTCCATCTCATAGAGGTCATGCATGCCCATAATGGCTTTGCTATGAGCTGAGTTAAGTTCAACCACAACCTTATCTGCCAGACGAGCTACCGTGGGGGTAATACCCACACCGGCTGTCAAATAAATACGTCCGTCGGCAGTCAAGTCGCACGCTTCGATAATTGCCAGATTGACATGACCCAAGAAACCCGACCGCAAGCGCTGGGCTACTTGTGAAAGGTGAATATCGGTATAATTAATTTCTCCATTGTTTACCGCCTTTCGGAAATCTGCATTCGTGGTATAAGGTGCACGGAACTGAATGGCCTTGGCACGCGTCAATGCGCCGTCGCAGGAATCTCCGGTAGAAGCACCGGTTATTATTCCTATTTGAAAATGTTCACCGCGGGCATGTTTTTCTTCTGCCATCTTTGCCAGTTCAACTGTTACTGCCTTCGGACTTCCTGCCGGTGTGAAACCGCTCAGTCCGATAATATCTCCATCTTTGACAAGGCTTGCTGCTTCGGCTGCCGAAATAAAGTTGAAGCTCATGGTATCAAGTGTTTTATGTTAGTATTAATTCGTCTTCCAAAAATAAAAAAAAATTCCGTTAATCATATTTTCTTTGAAATATTTCTGAATAGATAAATGCACGGCGTGCCTCAGAAGGATTACGAAGTGAAATATCCCGGTCAAGCTGCTTTTCTTTCCTCTTTTCAGTTTCCTGCCGGACATTTGTTTCAAAGTGACTCGGACTTTTCGACGGTCTCGCTTTCTCGCATTGCAATACGGACGAATCTGCAAACGACTGCATACGCAGCTTTGGACGCTTGGGGAACGGCATCTCATCTTCGCATTCTTCTTCGCACTCTTCCTCGCCAGCAGGCATCATGGCCTTCCGATGCTTTCTCGGACGGCGGTCGGCGGCTTGACCCTCCTTTGAAGTTTGCTTGAAAACCGCAATGGCTATAAAAGCTATAATTATCAGTACATTGAAAAAATCCATAAATAAACAAGTGTTAACGGTTTTCCCAAAGATACGAATAAATCTGATATATCCTACCGATTTCATGGAAGTTAACCAAGAAACCGATATCTTTGCATCTTCATTCATTAAAACTACAAAACGCTTATGACTAAAGAAACAGCAGGAGCAGACTTTAAATCTGCAACTGAACACGAAAACAAGAAATTGTTCATCGAAACTTATGGTTGCCAAATGAACGTGGCCGACAGTGAAGTGATTGCTTCTATCATGCAAATGGCAGGATACTCACCTTGTGAATCATTAGATGAGGCAGATGCCGTGTTTATGAACACCTGTTCTATCCGCGACAATGCCGAACAGAAAATCCTGAACCGCCTTGAGTTTTTCCATTCACTGCGGAAAAAGCGCAAGCATCTCATTGTGGGTGTATTGGGATGTATGGCTGAACGGGTAAAAAACGATTTGATAGAAAACCATCATGTTGATTTGGTGGCGGGTCCGGATGCATATCTCACTTTACCCGAACTGATTGCAGCTGTAGAAGCCGGAGAAAAAGCCATCAATGTAGAGCTGTCAACCACTGAGACGTATCGCGACGTGATTCCTTCACGCATCTGCGGTAATCACATTTCCGGCTTTGTATCTATCATGCGCGGATGCAACAACTTCTGCCACTACTGCATCGTTCCTTATACCCGTGGACGCGAACGAAGCCGCGACGTAGAAAGCATCCTGAATGAAGTACGCGACCTTCAGGCAAAAGGATACAAGGAAGTAACCCTCTTGGGACAGAACGTAAACTCTTACCGCTTTGAGAAGGATGGAAACACGGTTACTTTCCCTGAACTGTTACGCACGGTGGCACAGGCGGTTCCCGATATGCGCGTACGCTTTACTACCTCACACCCGAAGGATATGAGCGACGAAACCCTGCATGTCATCGCCGAGGTACCCAATGTATGCAAGCATATTCATTTGCCCGTGCAGAGCGGAAGCTCACGCATCTTGAAACTGATGAACCGGAAATATACGCGTGAATGGTACTTGGAACGTGTTGCGGCTATCCGACGGATTATCCCCGACTGCGGACTAAGTACAGATATTTTCTCCGGATTCCATTCTGAAACCGAAGAAGACCATCAGATGTCGCTTTCTCTCATGCGTGAATGTGCGTATGACTCCGCCTTCATGTTCAAATACTCTGAACGTCCGGGAACATATGCATCCAAACATCTTCCGGATGACATTTCTGAAGAGGTGAAAATACGCCGGCTGAACGAAATGATTGAGTTGCAAAACCAGCTTTCTGCAGAGAGCAATGCAAAAGATGTAGGAAAAACCTTTGAGGTATTAGCGGAAGGCGTATCCAAACGTTCCAAAGAGCAGCTGTTCGGACGAACCGAACAAAATAAGGTGGTGGTATTCGACCGCGGCTCTCACCGCATCGGCGATTTCGTAAAAGTCCGCATCACCGATTCAAGCTCGGCAACCTTGAAGGGCGAACTCCTTAACTAAATAAAATGAGCCTCGGCACAATGAGGCTTGCACAGACAAATAAAAAGTCCCCTGCTGCAAAGGTATCTATCAAGATGCTTGCAACAGGGGACTTCGCACGTAGAGTTCTGCTCAATGTCTGCTTGTCAATTATTGTCGATACGTTTTGCCTCCGGCATAACCAGCCATAAAATCAAATAGACAATACCACCTGAAAAGGCAGTGAAAAACGTTAACAACACGTAAATGATACGAACCAGCGTAATATCCCATCCGAAATAATCGGCAATGCCCGAACAGACTCCGGCAATCATCCGGTTATTTGAACGCATTAATTTCTTTTTTTCCATAGACTTCTTTCTCAATTTTGCGCCTAAGTTACAAAAAACTCATCAATTAAGGTTTATACTCTTAAAAACTTTTAAAGAAATTCCCTCTATACCCATTTTATTTGTTATTTTGCATCAAATTAGGGAATAAAGTGAACGTACTCAACATAAATAAATGTCCGCTCTGCGGAGGAAGCCAGTTTGAACAAGAGATTACCTGTAAGGATTATTATGCCACGGGTGAATCGTTCAAGATATGCCGGTGTAAGGCATGTGGCTTTCAGTTTACCCAATCGGCTCCCGTGGAAAGCGAAATCGGACGTTATTACGAATCTCCGGATTATATTTCACACAGCAATACGCACAAGGGTCTGATGAACCGTGTATATCATTACGTACGTCGCTATATGCTGTCACGGAAAGCCCACCTTATTAAGCGCACCAGCCGGTTAAACAGCGGACGGCTGCTGGATATCGGAACCGGAACGGGGTATTTCTGCCATTTTATGCAGAAAAAAGGATGGAACGTATCGGCTGTAGAAAAAAGTGCGCAGGCACGTGAATTTGCATCAGCTCATTTCGGTTTACACATCGATGCCCCTGAGGCGCTTGAAGAGTATAAAGAAAGTTCTTTTGATGTCATCACTTTATGGCACGTCATGGAGCACTTGGAGCATTTGAATGAAACATGGGATTTGCTTAACCGGCTCCTGAACAACCGGGGCGTACTGGTCATAGCTGTACCTAACCCGAACTCTTTCGATGCTGCCAAATATAAAGAGATGTGGGCGGCTTATGACGTCCCTCGCCATTTATGGCATTTCACTCCATCCACCATACAGCAATTTGGAGCTAAACATGGATTTATACTGACCGAACGGATTCCGATGCCTTTCGATGCCTTCTATGTATCCATGCTGAGCGAAAAATATCAGAAAAACCGCTTCCCTTTTGTAAAGGGACTGATTACCGGAACCCGGGCAGGAGTCGCTTCACTGATAAAAAAGGAACAAAGTAGTTCCATGATTTATGTTTTCAGAAAAAAGTAACTATATGAGTAAGCAATCAGGATCTTTTTTCGATATGCAGTTTATTACCTCAAGCATCAGTACCATGCTGGTATTGCTGCTTTTGGGCTTAGTTGTCTTTTTTGTTCTGACAGCTAACAACCTCTCTGTATACGTACGTGAGAACATTGCGTTTTCTGTTATCGTAAGTGATGATATGAAGGAACCTGAAGTCTTAAAGTTCCAGAAAGCACTTAATGAAAAGCCTTACGTAAAGCAAACCACTTATATCTCAAAGAAACAGGCACTGGAAGAACAGACTCAGGCAATGGGGACTGACCCGGCTGAATTTCTCGGATATAACCCGTTTACAGCATCCATTGATATTCGGCTCAATTCAGAATATGCCAACTCCGACAGTATTCAGTGGATTGAAAAAGAACTGCTTGCCAATAAAAAAGTACTTGAAATCAATTATCCGCAAGATTTGATTGACTCAGTGAACCGGAACTTGAAAAAAATAAGCTTCTTTTTACTGGGACTTGCAGCACTGCTTACCTTTATATCGTTTGCGCTGATAAACAACACCATCCGGCTGACCATTTATTCCAAACGCTTCCTTATCCATACCATGAAGCTGGTTGGAGCCAGCTGGTCGTTCATCCGGCGTCCGTTTCTGATACGTAATGTCTGGGTGGGTATACTGGCAGCCTCCATGGCTAACACCCTCCTGATAGGCATGGCTTATTTTCTTGTAAAATATGAACCTGAACTGCTGGCTGTAATTACTCCGTCTGTTATCGTCATTGTTATGGCAGCGGTATTCTTTTTTGGAATCACCATTACTAGTTTCTGTGCGCTCATTTCTATCAATAAATATTTGCGCATGAAAATCAGCGAACTATATTGTCATTAAAATAACCTATCTCTATAAATCAATTTTAAACATGGATAAAAAAAGCTTTGCTTTCGATAAAACAAATTTCCTGCTTTTAGGCATAGGAATGATTGTGATTATCATCGGATTCCTTTTGATGAGCGGTCCGGGGTCTACCGAAACCTCTTTTAATCCGGATATTTTCAGCATACGGCGTATCAAAGTGGCGCCTGCAGTCTGTTTCTTCGGGTTTATTTTTATGATTTACGGAATCTTGCGTAAACCTTCATCTCACTCAAACGAATTATCTAACAACGAAAATAACTAAATATGGGAGGAGACTTGAATTTATTTCAAACCATCATCATTGCAATCGTAGAAGGCCTGACTGAGTTTCTTCCGGTTTCTTCTACCGGACACATGATTATTGCCCAAAACATACTGGGGGTGGAAAGTACCGAGTTCGTCAAAGCTTTTACATTCATCATCCAGTTTGGAGCCATTCTCTCAGTGGTCATCCTTTATTGGAAGCGTTTTTTCCAGCTAAACCATGCACCGGCTCCAAGTGGGAGCAATGCGCTGAAATGCTTCCTCCACAAATTCGATTTCTATTGGAAATTATTTGTGGCATTTGTCCCGGCTGCAGTGTTAGGATTGCTGTGCAGTGACTTTATCGACGAAATGCTTGAAAGTGTAACCGTAGTGGCTGTTATGCTCATCGCTGGTGGAGTATTCATGCTTTTTTGCGACAAGATATTCGGAAAAGGAAGCGAACAGACCGCACTGACCGAAAAGCGTGCCTTCCTTATCGGATTATTTCAATGTATCGCTATGATTCCCGGTGTATCACGCTCTATGGCAACCATCGTCGGGGGGATGTCGCAGAAACTAACCCGGAAGGCCGCTGCCGAATTTTCATTCTTTCTGGCCGTACCCACCATGTTTGCCGCCACGGTTTATAAAATAGCTAAACTTTTCATGGACGGAGGTACAGCCATCATTTCTGAAAATATGACCGCACTGATCGTGGGAAACGGAGTAGCTTTTATCGTTGCCTTACTGGCTATCAAGTTTTTTATCAACTTTGTAACCAAGTATGGATTTGCCGCTTTCGGCTGGTACCGAATCATCGTGGGAGGTGTTATATTAATCATGTCCTTTTTAGGATATAATTTAGAAATAGTTTAATGAATTTTAAAGAAGGAGAAGTTTTGTATTTTGACAAACCCTTACGATGGACATCGTTTGCGGTAGTCAATAAAATAAGATACCATATCAGCCGCAAGTTAGGGGTAAAGAAAATCAAAGTAGGACATGCCGGAACACTCGACCCACTCGCCACAGGGGTGATGATTATCTGTACTGGAAAAGCAACCAAGCGGATTGAAGAGTTTCAATATCATACGAAGGAATACATTGCTACCTTGCAATTAGGAGCAACCACCCCTTCTTTTGATCTTGAAAAGGAAATTGATGCCACCTATCCCACTGAACACATCACGCGTGAACTGGTGGAACAGGTATTACAACAGTTTCTGGGAACTATCGAACAAATACCACCGGCTTTTTCAGCCTGTAAAGTGGAAGGTAAACGTGCATACGACCTCGCACGTAAAGGAGATGAGGTAGAGTTGAAGCCTAAAACACTGGTTATCGATGAAATTGAATTACTGGAATGCAACTTGCCGGAAATAAAAATACGGGTGGTATGCAGTAAAGGTACTTACATACGGGCACTTGCCCGTGACATCGGGGAGGCTCTTCACAGTGGTGCTCATCTTACCGGACTGATTCGTACCCGAGTTGGAGAGGTGAGACTAAATGACTGCATGCAAGTAGAAGATTTCGAAGCATGGCTTGAAAAACAAGAAATTGAAGTTACAAACGATTAAGGAAAGAAAGGGAAAAGAATGAAACTGTCACAATTCAAATTCAAACTGCCGGAAGACAAAATTGCTCTCTATCCGGCTAAGTATAGAGACGAATCTCGACTGATGGTGGTACATAAATCCACCGGAGAAATAGAGCACATGGTGTTCAAAGACATTCTGAATTACTTTGACGACAAAGATGTGTTTATCTTTAACGATACAAAGGTCTTTCCTGCGCGCCTGTACGGAAACAAGGAAAAGACCGGGGCACGCATTGAGGTATTCTTATTGCGCGAGCTTAATGAAGAGCTTCGCCTATGGGATGTCTTGGTTGACCCGGCACGTAAAATCCGTATCGGAAACAAGCTTTACTTTGGAGAAGACGATTCGATGGTAGCGGAAGTCATTGATAACACCACATCACGTGGACGTACCTTGCGTTTCCTCTATGACGGACCGCACGATGAGTTTAAAAAAGCACTCTATGCATTAGGAGAACCGCCATTGCCTCCATTTATCCATCGCCCTGCCGAACCGATTGATGAAGAAAGGTTCCAGAATATCTTTGCCAAAAACGAAGGAGCGGTTACAGTTCCGGCTGCCGGACTTCACTTTAGCCGCGAGCTGATGAAGCGTATGGAAATTAAAGGCATTGATTTTGCTTATATTACCATGCACTCCGGACTGGGTAACTTCCGCGATATTGATGTGGAAGATTTAACCAAACATAAAATGGACTCTGAACAAATGTTTGTGGAAGAGGAGGCTTGCCGTATCGTAAACGAAGCTAAAGACCGGGGAAGCCGCGTATGTGCAGTGGGAACCAGTGTGATGCGTACCATCGAGACTGCTGTAGGTACAGATGGTCATCTGAAGGAGTTTGAGGGATGGACCAACAAGTTTATCTTCCCGCCTTACGATTTCTCTGTTGCCAATGCCATGGTAAGCAACTTCCATATGCCTTTATCAACCATGTTGATGCTGGTATGCTCTTATGGAGGTTATGAACTGGTTATGGATGCCTACCAAATTGCCTTAAAAGAGGATTACCGATTTGGTACTTATGGCGATGCCATGCTTATTCTTGATAAATAATCGGCTTGTATGGCAATGGTTTATCTAGGATTAGGAACAAACTTAGGAGATAAGGCTGCCAATTTACAGGCTGCCGTCAAACTGATCAACGAGAAGATAGGGAGGGTTACTTCCCTATCTTCTTTCTATGAAACAGCTCCTTGGGGTTTTTCCTCAGAGCACAGTTTCCTCAATGCTGCCGCCGAGGTACATACCACCTTATCGCCTACCGAAGTTCTTCATATCACGCAAAACATTGAACGGGAACTGGGACGTACAAAGAAATCATCGGGGGGAGTTTATTCCGACCGGCTGATTGATATTGATATCTTGCTGTATGACCAGCTTATTATACATACTCCTGAACTGACTCTTCCCCATCCGCTCATGACAAAACGCGACTTTGTCATGATGCCTTTAATAGAGATTGCAGGAGAGGTAGTTCATCCTGTGTTTCAACAACCTCTCAAGGACCTTACCTCTCACTATCAATAACGAGAAGAGGGAAGCGTCTCCCTCTCTCATCATAATTCCACTCAAGCTCTCACACAAAAAAAACGAAGAACCTACTTCGTTTCTCAAATAATACATTAAATTTGCGCTCAGATTGGTTCTGCTTTATCTGTTCAGATAAACGGATTAAAAGGGAATCGGGTGAAAGTCCCGAACAGTCCCGCTGCTGTGAAGCTCCATCCAACTTATTGAAAAAGCTCATACCACTGATATACAATGGCTATATTGGGAAGGTTCAATAAGGGAGTCAGTCAGAAGACCTGCCATCATTTATTTGCCGGTCACTCTCCGGGGTTAGAGAAACCGCACCTTTATTTTCTTTTTTTACAATAAATGATTATGCGCCAGCAAGTAAAACTTGCTGTTATGCTTATCTGTGTATATGTATGGGCATGGAGTATCCCTACCTATGCGCAAAGTAAGTTAGACAGCCTGCAGCAGTTAGAAGAGGTGATAGTTACAGCCCGTAATTATCAGAAAGAAGTCATACCCGTACAGCAACTGTCCGGAAAGGAACTGCAACGCCTCAACTCACATAATATAGCCGATGCACTGCGGTATTTCTCCGGTATTCAGATAAAAGACTATGGAGGGGTAGGCGGACTGAAGACTGTGAATATCCGAAGCATGGGAACCAACCATGTGGGAGTGTTTTATGATGGAATAGAACTAGGTAATGCGCAAAACGGTACCATCGACTTAGGGCGTTTCTCACTGGATAATATGGAGTCGGTCACCCTTTACAACGGCCAGAAAAGTGCGATATTCCAACCTGCCAAAGACTTCGGGTCGGCAGGTTCTATCTATCTGCAGTCACGCACCCCTCAGTTTCAGGGAGAAAAACGTCACAATGTGAAAGCTGCTTTCAGAACAGGTTCGTTTGGTCTGGTTAATCCTTCTTTCTTATGGGAGCATCGGGTAAGCCACAACGTTTCGTCTTCACTCAGCGCGGAATACATGTATACCACCGGAAAATATAAATTTACCTATCGCGTAAAAAACGGTTACGACACCACTGCAGTACGCCAGAACGGGGATGTAAATGCGGTGCGTATCGAAGGGGGATTATCCGGTAAATTCAAAGGAGGCTACTGGCGGATGAAGGGGTATTTCTATCGGTCGGAACGTGGGTATCCGGGAGCCATCGTACGCAATAAATTCACCCACGAAGACCGTCAATGGGATACCAATACCTTCTTTCAAGGCTCGGTAAAAAAGGATTTCTCCTCTATTTACAGCTTGCTGTTCAACGTAAAGTATGCTTATGATTACTTACATTATCTCGCCGACCCTAACCGGGATGAATCGTTGATGTACACTAATAATCACTATTATCAGCATGAGGTTTACACGTCAACAGCCAACCGGATTACGCTGTTCCCCTGGTGGAGCCTGAATTTCTCAGCCGACTATCAGTTTAATCTGCTCAATGCCGATCTCAAGGATTTTGCTTATCCGCGCCGGCATAACTTTCTTTTTGCCGGAGCTACTGCGTTCGACTTCCATAAACTGAAGATGCAGGCCAGCCTGTTGGGCACGGTGGTTCACGATGAGGTTACCCGGCTTACCAGTAAGGCGGCCGATAACAAGGTGGAATGGACCCCCACTGCCATCCTCTCCTATCGCCCCTTTACTCCTATCGACTTTAATCTGCGTGCTTTCTATAAGCGTATCTTCCGTATGCCCACACTGAATGATTTGTATTATACTTTTATAGGTAATACTGATTTAAGACCGGAATATACCAACCAGTATAATATCGGATTGACCTACAGCAAAGACTTTACTCACACGTGGCTCAAACGGATAGAGATACAATCCGACTTTTACTATAACGAAGTAGAAAATAAAATCATTGCTACCCCCACTTCCAACTTTTTCCGCTGGACGATGATAAACCTCGGCAAAGTAGAAATACGGGGCATTGATGTAGCCGTGCAAACCGGGTGGCAGCTTGGCAAAGAGCTATTCCTCAACGGAAGGATCAACTATACGTACCAAAAAGCACAAGACTTTACGAATCCGGAAGAGGAATTCTATGGGGGACAAATTCCTTATATCCCTTGGCACAGCGGCTCGGCTACCCTTAATGCTTCTTTCCGGCGGTGGGAGGCGAATTACAGTTTTATCTATACCGGTGAACGGTATTCTTCATCTGCCAATATTCCGGTAAACTATCAGCTCCCATGGTACACCAGCGACTGTTCGGTATCTTACCGGCAACCGCTGAAAAAAGGGAATCTGAAAGCAACTCTTGAAGTGAATAATCTACTGAACCAGCAATATGAAGTGGTGGCATGCTATCCCATGCCGGGCATCAACTTCAGAGCTATACTAAAATACAGCTTTTAAAAAATGAAACGAAGAATTACTGATTGGCTTTTCGTACTGACCACCCTGCTTCTCTTTACTTCGTGCAGGGGAGAACTTCCTTACCTGCGTTCCGAAGGTGAGCTAACCGACCCGTCTCCAGGAAAGTCTAAGCACATTAAAGGGATGTACCTGCTCAATGAGGGGAACATGGGAAGCAACAAGTGCACCATCGACTTCTATGACTATACCACCGGAGAATACTTCCGAAATATTTATCCGGAACAGAATCCGGACATTGTAAAAGAACTGGGCGATGTGGGAAACGATATTCAAATATACGGCGACAAGCTTTTCGCTGTGGTAAACTGCTCGCACTTCGTGGAAGTAATGGATGTGAAAACCGCCCGCCACATAGGAAGTGTGAACATCACGAATTGCCGCTATATTCAGTTTCACAACGGAAAAGCATACGTCAGTTCCTATGCCGGTCCGGTACAGATTGACCCCAATGCCCGCCCGGGAAAGATTGTGGAGTTTGATGTGGAAACCCTTCAGATAGAACGGGAAGTCGTTGTGGGGTACCAGCCCGAGGAAATGGTGATTACTGACGGAAAACTTTATGTAGCCAACTCCGGCGGTTACCGCTTTCCGAACTATGACCGCACCGTATCGGTGGTCGACCTGGCAACGTTTCAAGTAACCCACACCATTGATGTAGCCATTAACCTGCACCGCATGGAAATAGACCGCCAAGGGCGAATTTATGTCAGTTCACGAGGCGATTATGCAGGAAAAGGTTCTGACGTCTTTGTCATCGATTCCCAAACCGAACAGGTCATCGGCAACTTAGGCATTGCAGCCAGCGAGATGTGTATGAGCGGTGATTCCATTTATATGATCAGTACAGAATGGAGCAATCAGACCGGCTCAAACACCGTTTCTTATACGCTGTATGACGTCAACCGCCAGCAAGTGGTTTCACGCAACTTCATTACCGACGGAACCGACAAGGAGATTCAACTTCCGTACGGAGTGGCAGTCAACCCGGAAAACAAAGAATTCTTTATCTGTGATGCAACGAATTACGTAAGCCCGGGGTATCTCTATTGTTTCTCTCCGGAAGGAAAGAAGAAATGGAAGATACGTACCGGTGATATTCCGGCACACATGGCTTTTACTCCGATAGAAGTTGCTTTTTACTAAACTAAACTAAACTAAACCAAAACAAACTAACTCAACCTATTTAAAATGAAAAAAGAACTATTGTTATGCAGTTTAGCCGGTATCTTACTGACCGGCATTACCGGATGTTCAAACGATGAGCCTTGGAATGACCCTGATTATACCCTTCAGAAAGAAGATATCAAAGTGGATTATCCAGAAACAGGCTTTACAGCCAATGCCGGACAGTCTTTCTTGATTGAGGTAAAAAGTGTTTCTGATAAAAACGTTACCTATGTATGGCTGATTGACGGGAAAGAAGTAGCGAAGACTAAATCGTTCACCCATACTTTTATGCAGACGGGTACTTATCAGCTTACTTTAAAGGTTTCTCAAGACCAGACCAACTTTGAGTATACCTATACCGTAAACGTGGGATACGCAGAACTGCCGGAAACGCCGAAAGATGCCAGTCCGTATATCACGAAGGTATTAGAATACCGCCCCGCTCCCGGACAGTTTGTAAATACCATGCCTGCCTATGAGGAAGGAGACACGCAGGAAACGATGAACGAGAAAGTGCTGAATGCCATAGGAAACAACAAAAAAGGATTGATTACCTTAGGTGGATATGGAGGTTATGTTACCGTGGGCTTCGATCACACAATACGCAATGCCAAAGATGCCAACGATTTCCTCGTATTAGGAAATGCTTTTGCAAACAACAGTGAACCGGGAATCATTCAAGTGGCTTACGACGTCAACCAAAACGGACAGCCCGATGAAGAAGAATGGTTTGAAATAGCCGGAAGTGCGCATCTCGACCCGAAGCAGGAAACTTGGTATGAACAGGTCAAGCAGGCTGGAAATATCGTAGAGACTTATCTTGACTATTCCATTACCTATAAAAAACCTGCCAAAGAACCTACGACCAATGAAGAAAAGGAAAATTATATCTACTGGGAGGACAATAAAGGGCATAAAGGATATAAGGTAATGAACCTGTACCACTCACAGCCTTATTACCCACAGTGGATTGAAGAAGAGCAACTGGTATTTACCGGTACGTGTCTGCCACAAAACGGCATCAGCCAAGGTACAGAGCAAGTTCCCTACTTTGTTCTTCCGTCATTTGCATACGGCTATGCCGACAATTATCCCAACGACGCTGCAGAAGCGGGCATCGACATCGACTGGGCTGTAGATAAAAACGGAAAGCCTGCCAACCTGCCGGGAGTGGACTTCATTAAAATTTATACGGGAGTGAACCAAGAGAACGGTTGGCTGGGAGAAAACTCTACCGAAGTATGCGGAGTAACCGATTTAAACTTAACTAAATAACAACTATTTTTAATTTACACGTATGAAAAAGCGTATCTTATTCGCTGCCATTGCCGCCTGCTTGTTGGCTGGATGCGACAACGACGATCTGGAAAAAAGAGTAGACAGTCTGGAAAACCGACTGGAAATTGTAGAAAAGACTTTGACTGAAATCAATTCCGGCATTTCTTCCTTGCAAACCATCGTAGAGGCTTTGCAGAACGGAAAGTCGGTTTCGAATGTAGAAGAAACCGATACAGGCTATGTCATTACCTTTAGCGACGGGTCAACCATTACCTTGAAACACGGACAGGATGGAACTAACGGACAGAATGCTACTGCCCCGGTTATCGGCATGGCTGAATTTGAAGGAGTTTATTACTGGACTGTAACCATCGACGGTGAAACCCAATTCATGGAAAACAACGGAAAGAAAGTTCCCGTTACAGGTAACACTCCGAAAATGGGAGTAGATAAAGACGGATACTGGACGGTAGATACCGGAAACGGACCGGAACAGGTGAAAGATGAAAAAGGTAACCCAATTCCAGCCCGTGCCGAAGCTACAGGCTCATTTATCAGCGATGTGGTGTATACAGCAAAAACCATCAAGTTTATCTTCTCGGATGGAACTACCATCACACTTCCCAAAGACCTCGGTCCTAAGGCCGATGACAAAGCGCAGGCTAAGGTAGAAGCTAAAGGCTTTTATATCGTCAATGAAGACTGGTTCGGACACAGCAACGGAAGCGTAAACTACTTTGAAAAGAGCGGAGCTTCTTACACCCCGCATTACCGCGTATTCCGTGCGGCAAATTCCGGGCAAGAATTGGGTACTACCACTTGCTACGGAGCTATCTGGGGCGATAATTTCTATCTGATTTCCAAGCAAGGTAACCGTCTGGTCATTGCTGATGCCCAAAATCTCAAGTCAAAAAAAGTAATAACCGACTTAGGCGGAGACGGACGTTCATTTGTTGGAATAGATGACCAAAAAGCCTATATAGGATATAATGGAGGTATCAAAACATTCAATATTGAAACCCTAACCTTGGGCGAAGCGATTGCAGGAGTAAGCGGACAAATAGGTAATATGTGTTACGCTTACGGAAAGGTCTTTGCTGTTTCTGATAAGAACTTATACATCATCGATGCGAAGACCGATCAGGTAAAAAAGACAGTGGCAGGCTCTTATAATAGCGTTGTTACCGCCAAAGACGGTAGCGTATGGGTTGCTACAGCCGACAAGTTCATGGTCTATAATCCGAATGACTTAGAGAATACGAAGGATGTGGCTTATCCAAGCAATGCTGAAGTTCCAAGTTCATGGGGTGCATGGAATCCGGGCGGACTGTGTGCCTCTACACAGACAAACACGCTTTACTGGACTACCGGAACAAGTCCATGGAGCAAAAATGCTGTATGCAAATACGATATAGATGCGTCTAACGCAAACTCTTCTTTCTATACCTTGCCTAACGACGAAGCCGGGAAAATGCGCGTACTCTATGGAGCTGGCTTACGTGTAGACCCGCTTTCCGATAATTTAGTCTTGCAGTCATGCCGCGACGGATGGGGAGACAGCTATGCCTACAACTGGCTCTTCCTGTTGAGCAACACCGGAGCGCTGAACACCTCTTTCGTAGTGGCAGACGAAAAAGTTCATGAGCCCGAAGGTGGTACCAGCTTTGGAAACGGATATTACTGGTTTCCCTCTATGCCGGTATTTGAAGATGCGAACAAGCCGCAGATTCTGCTGAATCAGGTAATGATGGGTACAAACAAAAAAGTAGAAATCGACCTCTCTACCAAAGTGGTGGATTATGACAATATCTTTGCTACGATGGCCACTCAAGTGGAACTGCTGAACAAGCAAGACCAGGCTAAAGTTTCTATCGCAGGAAACAAACTGGTCATCGAATCACAAGCTCAAGAAGGCAACTTCAAACTGAAGCTGACTGTAGTTTCCAATGGAGTAAGAGTGGAAAAAGAAATCGAACTGGTCATTGCCAATGAAAAGTGAAATAATCTGATGCTTAACTAAACTGTTTCGCCTCGCAACTGCCCGCATGGGTGCTGCGAGGCGTTTTTTTTGATGTATTCCTCCAGCCCTACGACTTCTAAAAGGACAAATCTCCCTATCGTATTCTTCCCGTTTTCAGCATCTAAATGTTGTTTCTTCTATAAGAAAACTCAAAACCACAGTGTGGTTTATACAGTTCACACAGTGGTTTGTATAATTCACAGTGTGACTTGTAAAAATCACACTGTGATGTTGACTTCTCATCAGCCTCATCTTGGCTTTTCTTAACAGTAATTCCGGTTTTCTTCCGTCAACTCCCGGCTTTTCCCCTAAACCAACGGTCAACTATCAAAGCCAAAGCTCCATCGCCCGTCACATTACAAGCCGTACCGAAGCTATCCATCGCAATATAAAGAGCAATCATCAGTGCCTGGTCGTTCTCGTTAAATCCAAGCATTGAAGAAAGAATACCCAAGGAAGCCATAATTGCCCCACCGGGAACTCCCGGAGCCGCCACCATCGTAACTCCCAACATACAGATAAAGCCGGCAAACATCGAAAAATCATACGGCATATGCTGCATCATCATCAGTGCAAGTGCACATGTCACAATCTTCAAAGTACTCCCCGACAAATGAATCGTGGCACATAAAGGAATAACAAACCCTGCAATACCATCACTCACCCCGTTAAGCAAAGTTTGCTTTAATGTGACAGGAATAGTTGCCGCCGAAGATTGAGTTCCCAACGCAGTAAAATAAGCCGGAAGCATACGCCCTAATAACCGGAAAGGGTTCTTCCGAACCACAGCTCCCGCCACAACATACTGGAGAACCAGCAAAAAAATGTGGAGCACAAAGATTATACCTATAATCTTGACAAAAACGGTTAACACATGAAATACCTGTCCGGAATGAGTCATATTAAAAAAGATTCCGAATATATAAACAGGAAGCAAGGGAAGAATAACGGCCTGAATCGTACGGACAATAATAGCTTTAAAGTCATTGCAAACATTTTTCAGATAGGCAGTATCCAGATAGGCGAGTCCTAAACCAACCGTAAACGACATCACCAGTGCAGTCATCACATTCAGGGGCTCAGGAATAGTCACGGTAAAAAACGGACTGACTCCCTTCGCTTCACTGATTTCAGCAAGTGGAATATCACGTGTAATAATAGAAGGGAAGAAAGCTTCGCCTACCCCGTAAGAAAGAAAACCTGAAAACAGCGTTGCTCCATAAGCCAACAAAGCGGTTACTGCCAGCATCTTTCCGGCTCCTTTACCTATATCGGCAATGGCTGGGGTAACTAATCCGACTATAATCAGCGGAATGATAAAATTAAGGAACTGACTGAACAACCCGTTGAAGGTGACAAAAAGGCGTACCGGGAAAGCTGGTGAAACCATTCCGGCAAAAATACCTAAAACTATCGCAATAAGAATGCGAGGAAGAAGTCCTAACTTCATTGTTTTCATAGGGCTTTAGTTTTTAAGTTTATGATTTATAAGTCTACTTTCCCCTTACAATCCGCTTAATATCATTCAACTTGTTCAGTGCCTCCAGCGGAGTCAGGTTATTCACATCCAAGTTCAAGATTTCATCACGAATCTGACAAAGCACAGGGTCGTCCAACTGGAAGAAGCTCAGCTGTACCCCATTGCCCGCCTGTTGCTTTGAAGGGGCAGCCTTATGCCTCGATGAAATTCCTTCCTGCCGGTTCTCGGCTTCAAGCTGACGGAGGATTTCATCTGCACGCTTCACAATGGTTTTCGGCATACCTGCCATCTTTGCCACATGAATACCAAATGAGTGTTCACTGCCTCCCCGTTCCAGTTTTCTCAAGAAGATCACTTTATTATCAACCTCTTTTACTGAAACATTATAGTTCTTGATACGAGAGAACTGCCCTTCCATATCGTTCAGTTCATGGTAATGGGTAGCAAAAAGTGTACGCGCACGGGCTTTTTTATGCTCATGGATATGCTCTACGATTGCCCAAGCAATGGAGATACCATCGTAGGTAGAGGTACCACGTCCCAGCTCATCGAACAATACCAGACTGCGCGGTGAAAGGTTATTCAAGATATCGGCAGCTTCATTCATCTCAACCATGAAAGTAGATTCGCCCACCGAGATATTATCGCTCGCCCCTACTCGGGTAAAAATCTTGTCAACCAAGCCGATGTGCGCACTCTCTGCCGGAACAAAACACCCTACTTGAGCCAACAAGGTAATCAGGGCTGTCTGCCGGAGTAAAGCCGATTTACCGGCCATATTCGGACCGGTAATGATAATAATCTGCTGCTCTTCCGTATCCAGATAGACATCATTGGCAATATAACGCTCGCCCAGCGGAAGCTGCTTTTCAATGACCGGATGACGTCCCTGGCGGATATCCATCACATCATCGTCGGATACCACCGGACGGATGTATTTATTGGTCCTTGCCACATTGGCAAACGACAACAGACAATCTAAGCGAGCTATCTGGGTCGCATTAATCTGAATGGCAGGAATAAAATCAGAAAGTGCCAGGACCAAGTCGTTATACAACCGTGTTTCAAGCACTAAAATCTTTTCTTCCGCACCTAAAATCTTTTCTTCGTATTCTTTCAGTTCTTGAGTAATATAACGCTCGGCATTCACCAGCGTCTGCTTGCGGATCCATTCGGCAGGCACCTTGTCTTTGTGCGCATTGCGCACTTCAATGTAATAACCGAATACATTGTTGTAAGCAATCTTCAAGCTCGGTATGCCGGTCAGTTCGCTTTCGCGCTGTTGAATCTGCAGCAAATAGTCTTTTCCTGAGTAAGCAATCCGGCGTAATTCGTCCAGTTCATCACTCACCCCTTCGGCTATCACGCCGCCCTTATTAATCAGCAGCGGCGGATCGTTCTTGATTTCCTTGGCAATGCGGTCACGGATTGATGCACACAGGTTCAGTTGTTCTCCTATCCGGCGAAGGCTTTCATTATCAGCATTCAGACAGGCATTCTTTATCGGCTCAATGGCTTGCAATGCCACCTTCAGCTGTACCACCTCACGGGGCGAAATACGGCCTACGGCTGCCTTTGAAACAATTCGCTCCAGGTCACCGATACGATGCAGCTGCTCTTCTATGAAATCTTTAAAATCGGGTTCACGGAAGAAATATTCCACCACATCCAGTCGCTCATTAATCGGCTTCACATCTTTCAACGGGAATACCAGCCAGCGTTTGAGCAGACGCGCTCCCATCGGACTGATGGTGTGGTCAATCACATCCAGCAAGCTGGTACCACCTTCATTCATACTGGCTATCAGTTCCAGACTTCGCACCGTAAATTTGTCGAGACGTACATAACGGTCTTCTTCAATGCGCGAAAGTGAAGTGATATGACTTATCTGATAATGTTGCGTCATATCAAGGTATTGCAATATGGCTCCTGAAGCCACAACCCCGTTTTTCAGATGTTCTACTCCAAACCCTTTCAGATTCTTTGTCTCAAAATGCTTTAACAGCCTTTCACGGGCAGAAGTTTCAGTGAACACCCAGTCTTCAAGTTCAAAAGTAAAGAACTTACTTCCGAAATTTCCTTCAAACATGCCGCGCTTTCCCCGCTCGAAAAGCACCTCCTTCGGAGCAAAGTTATTCAGCAACTTATCCACGTAATCAAACGGTCCTTCGGCGGTCATAAACTCACCGGTAGAAATATCAAGGAAAGCCACCCCACAAGCCGATTTTCCGAAGTGAACCGCTGCAAGGAAGTTATTTTCTTTATAAGAGAGAACGTTATCGTTAATCGCCACACCCGGAGTAACCAGCTCAGTAATACCTCGTTTTACTAATTTCTTGGTGGCTTTCGGATCTTCCAACTGGTCGCAAATGGCAACACGGCGTCCGGCTCGTATTAGTTTGGGGAGATACGTATCAAGCGCATGGTGTGGAAAACCAGCCATCTCAACCGTCTTGCTCTGTCCGTTCGCACGTTTGGTCAGTGTAATTCCCAGAATTTCAGATGCTGCAACTGCATCTTCTGAATAAGTCTCATAAAAGTCGCCGCACCGGAAAAGCATAATTGCATCCGGATGCTTCGCCTTTAACTCGAAATATTGTTTCATCATGGGGGTTAACACTACTTCATTATCTTTTGCCACAGCCAGTCCTTTCTTTTTTAGTTTATACTATCCGCCTCCCTAGTGAAGGCTTCATCACAGAACATATCAGGTAGTTCACGGTGCCTTCTATGAACAAGCGGAAAAACGTTCTGTTTTAACAAGGCAAAGATACGCTTTTTATAATGATTACCCGACTGCCGTCTCCCGGAAATTTCTTAAGTTTGTGGAATAATTCGCTAAACAAAAACAAGATGAGAGAAATTCAAGTATCCGAATTAAAGGATAACCTGTTTCATGCCATCGGCACGGAATGGATGTTAGTTACTGCCGGAAATGCAGAAAAATTTAATACGATGACAGCCAGTTGGGGAGGTACAGGTATTTTATGGGGAAAACCTGTTGCCTTTGTTTTTATCCGTCCCGAACGCTATACGTATGAGTTTATAGAAAAAGGGGAAACGCTTACCCTCAGTTTTCTGGGTGAAGAAAACAAAGCCATTCACAAAGTGTGCGGCTCAAAATCAGGACGTGATACCGATAAGGTAGCTGAAAGCGGATTAAAACCGTTCACCACTCCCGACGGAAATATTGCTTACGAACAGGCACGTCTGATATTGGAATGCAAAAAACTATATGCAGATATGATCCGTCCGGAATTATTCCTCGACGCTTCACTCGTTAACCGATGGTATGGGGAAGGACACGGTAATTTCCACAAGATGTATATTGTGGAAATACAACATGTGTGGGTGAAAGAATAACCCCTTTTACACAATTTCTTGAAACATTTCATACAAGAGACCTTCTGCCGGTCAGATATGCTTTTTCTGACCGGCAGAAGGTCTCTTTATCAAATCTGTTTAAAGTTTTACTCAATGATCAGTCTCAGCTTGTCGGTAGCCGTACGTGCCTTCAACCATTCTGCAATTTTCTTTTCTTCTTGCTCCGAAGGCTGCTTGCGGCAACTCACAATAGCAAAAGTAAGTGTATCTACCTGAGCACTATCTACCGTCAGCTGCAGGCTCTTGGATACGGAAATGGTTCTTATTTCCGGGAAAAGGACTTTCATTTCCTGCCCCATTTTCTCATTGACCAAATTCGAACCACTAAATAGGGCTAATGCCTGACGAAGTGAATCCAGCTCTTCTCTCTGTGATAAAAGCTGCTGCTCACTATTCTTATAAAAGTCTTCCATCACCAGCGACTTGATGTTGCTGATGTCCGTCAGTCCGTTATTTCCTACTCCCTGGAAAACAGTCAGTTTCGTTTTTTCCAAATGATAGGCCGATAATTTTTCACGCGCCGCCATGATTTGGTTTTCGGGGATTTCTTTTCCCACCAGAACCACCTTGATTTCACGTTTATCATACGAAATATCCCGACTCAATACTTGCGATTCGGGAAACTGTAGCTCGGAAGTAATGAAGCGGTTTGCCGCACTCTGATAAAAAGTTTCACGAACAATATTATAGGTAAGATAAATAGCCGGACACATCGTGGCAAGCGCAATGCCGATAATATAGTTTTTCACCATCTTTTCACGGGCTTTATCCACAAACTCCTTACGCTGGAAATGCATGACCCGCACCCCGATGAAGGTGGCAAGGCTGATAAAGACTGAATTGATGAAATACAAATAAAAGGCACCCAGAAAATAAAGCAAATTTCCCGTAGCGAGCCCGAATCCTGCCGTACAGAGCGGCGGCATCAAGGCAGTAGCAATGGCAACACCTGGTATGACGTTTCCTTTTTCCTTGGTTGACAAAGCGACGATTCCTGCCAGTCCACCCACCAGCGCAATAAATACATCATAAATGGTAGGAGAAGTACGCGCCAGCAACTCCGACTGGACTTCATCAAGCGGAGTAAAGGAGAAATAAACAGTTGCCGTAGTCACACTGAACAGAGTCGCTACCAGATAGCTTTTCAGCGAACGTTTCATCAACTCAAAGTCGTTCAGTCCCACAGAAAGTCCTACCCCCATGATAGGTCCCATCAGCGGAGAAATCAACATAGCTCCAATAATCACTGCCGTAGAGTTGACATTCAGCCCCAGAGAGGCAATAAAAGTGGCAAAAATAAGAACCCACAAGTTTGTTCCTTTAAACTCTACCCCATTGCGGATTGACTCAACGGTGATTTGCTCATCCTCTTTGCTGCGGTTTAAATCAAGATATTCATCGAAGAATTTCTTCAGCAAAAATTTTCTGTTCTTTTTTAATTCCATACATTCCAGTTTTTATCGTACTCTTTTTTTTGATATGCACTCACTCATACGGCACAGAGAATACAGTTCTTCTATTTCACAAACCGGCTGATTACCGGAATGCTTTTCAAAGGCAAATCTCTCTTTATAATAAAAGCAACAAAAATCAAGATTAACAGCGTATGATAAAGCAAACGCAAGATGACATGCTGCACGCTGACTACCTCGGAAAGAACAAACAGTACGGCTGCCAGAACCAGATAGACAGCCATGTCTTTCAACGGATAGATTACCGGATATTTCTTCTGCCCGATGACATACGAAAGCAGCGTTATCACTCCATATCCTGCGACTGATGCCCATGCTGAAGCTACGTAGCCATAAAGGGGAACCAGCCATATATTTAATACCAAAATCACCGCACAGCCGATGAGCGAGAAGTAAGCTCCCCAGCGGGTTTCATCGGTCAGTTTATACCAGAATGAAAGATTGAAATAAATACCCTTAAATATTTCGGCACCCATCACGATGGCTACCACACTCAGCCCTTCCCAATAATCACTTGCCACCATGAATTTCAGTATATCCATATAGCCCATAACGGTCAGAAAAGCCAAGAGAGAAAAGATAAAGAAGTATTTCATGGCCGCCGCATAGACTTTACGGTTGTCGGCTTCTTTATTTTTTCCGAATACAAACGGCTCATAAGCATAACGGAAAGCCTGGGTAAACATCGCCATCACAAGTGCCACTTTACTGGTAGCACTGTAGATACCCAGCTGCACCAAGCCTTCCTGCCGGTCATCGAACAGAAACGGATAAATCATCTTATCAACCGTCTGGTTTAAGATACCCACCAAGCCGAATATCAATATCGGGAAGGAATAAGCCACCATCCGCTTGATAAGCTGCCAGTCGGCACGGTAAGAAAATCCCTTCAGTTCAGGAATAAAGAAAAATAACTGGATAACAGACATTATCAGGTTTGAAACAAAGATATACCCCACCAGATAATCCGGATGATAGAACCAAGAAACCGTTTCGGGAGCATGTACGTAAAGCCACGGACAAAGCAACAGGAAAAAGAGATTCAGACAGATATTCCCGATGATGTTCAACATCTTAATAGCTGCAAACTTAACCGGACGCTTCTTGTAGCGGAGATAGGCAAATGGAACGCACTGAAAGGAATCAAGCGCTACCACCAGTATCATCATACCCACATAGTCTGCATGGTCAGGATATTCCAGGAAGGAAGCAATGGGACGAAGGAAAGTCATCCCCAAAATGACAAATAAAAGCGAAAGCCCTCCTACAAACAGAAGGGTATTGGCATATACCTTCTCCGGATTTTCGTCCGACTTATTGGCAAACCGGAAAAAGCCGGTTTCCATGCCGAAGGTAAGCAGTACCAAGATTAACGCAGTATAAGCATAGACATTGGAAACGACACCGTATCCTCCGGAAGATGCCGGAAGAACTGCCGTATAAAGAGGAACAAGCAAGTAGTTCAAAAAACGCCCTACAATACTGCTCATTCCGTAGATAGCGGTATCTTTAGCCAAAGATTTCAGTTCAGCCATGTAATTTGAATTTATAAGTTGATACGTTTTTTTGAGTTCTTAAGTTTGCAAGCCAATTTTCAACTCAAGAACTTACAAACTCAACAACTTAATCAAATAAAGTCTTATTGCTGCTGTAAAGACTCCTTCCCAGATGCTTGTAAGCCAGTTCGGTCACTTCACGCCCGCGAGGAGTTCGTTTCAAGAACCCTTCTTTGATGAGGAAAGGTTCATAAACCTCCTCCAGCGTACCGGGGTCTTCACCTAACGCTGTTGCAATGGTGGTCAGCCCTACAGGTCCTCCCTTGAATTTATCAATAATGGTACAAAGTATCTTATTATCTATTTCATCCAGTCCATAGCGGTCTATATTCAAAGCCTCAAGAGCATAACGGGCTATCTCTACATTAATACGTCCTGACCCTTTCACTTGAGCAAAATCGCGTACACGACGAAGCAGCGCATTGGCTATACGCGGCGTACCCCGGCTACGGGAAGCGATTTCACCAGCCGCATCTACATCGCAAGGCACATTTAATATTTTTGCAGAGCGGAGAATAATACGCGATAATACAGTATCATCATAATATTCCAGATGCAAATTGATTCCGAAACGGGCACGCAACGGGGCGGTCAACAGTCCGCTCCGGGTGGTAGCTCCGACCAAGGTGAACGGATTCAGGTCTATCTGTATGCTTCGCGCTGACGGACCTTTATCAATCATAATATCAATACGATAATCCTCCATCGCTGAATATAGATACTCTTCAACGACCGGACTCAGGCGATGAATTTCATCAATAAACAAGACATCATTCGGCTCCAGACTGGTCAATACTCCTGCCAAATCGCCCGGCTTGTCAAGTACCGGACCAGAAGTAACTTTAAACCCCACTCCTAACTCATTGGCAATGATGTTACTCAGAGTGGTTTTACCCAACCCGGGAGGTCCATGAAGCAACACATGGTCAAGCGCCTCCGCACGTAAACGCGCTGCCTTTACGAAAATACGCAGGTTATCTACCACTTTGTCCTGCCCGCTGAAATCTTCAAACTGAAGCGGACGGAGCGCATTTTCAAAGTCACGTTCCTTACTGGTCGGCTTATAGTCACGTATGTCAAACTGTTCTTCCATCATACCACAAAAGTACAAATTATTCATGAAGAATAGGGAATGCGAAGTTTAATTATTCATCCTTCACGTAAAAAGACTATCTTTGCTTATGAGAATCATGAATTTTACATTGACTTATGAAAGAATATGACACTACCCACCTCGTCTTTTTCTCTCCTACTCATACATCGGCTAAAATAGCACGGGCTGTAGGCGAAGGTATTGGAATGGGGCGACGGATGGAAACGGATTTAACTTTAGATGAATCTGCCGACCCCATTGAAATAACAAACGCATTGACCGTGATAGCTGTACCGGTTTACGGAGGGCGGGTTGCCTCTGTTGCCTTAAAACGCATCAAAAGACTGAAGGGGAACAATGCACCGGCTATCTTGATTGCCGTTTACGGCAACCGCGATTATGAAGATGCCTTGATTGAATTACGAGATACAGCTGTAGAGCTCGGATTTACTCCTTTATCAGCCGGAGCTTTCATCGGAGAACACAGCTATAGCACGGCAAGCATGCCGATAGCTGCAGGACGCCCTGATGCTTCCGACCTGCAGATTGCTTTTCAGTTCGGACAAGACAGCCTGAAAAAACTGAAAGAAAAAACCACAATTCCTTCACCCGAATTGCAGGCTACCTGCAAGCTAAAGTCTTTGGATGATAAATTGTCTATCCTGTTCAGTTCTTTTTTCATAAAAGGAACCTCCCCCTATAAAATCATTCAGGCAGGAAAACCGGCTTGTCCGGTTTGCACCGAAACTTGTTTCGTGTGTGGCGAATGTGTAGAAGTATGCCCTACCCATGCCATTTCCATCAGCAAAGACGGTTCACAAATAGAAACCGATATAAACCGCTGTATAAAGTGCTGTGCCTGTGTAAAAGAATGCCCGAATGAAGCACGTGTCTTCCATACTCCATTTGCGGCTATCTTACACGAAAAGTTTAATACCCGACGTGAACCCGAATTATTCTTTTAATAAATCGATATATAAAAAATATGCAAGATAAACAACATCGAGTTTTGGTGGGCATGAGTGGAGGAATAGACAGCTCTGCCGTATGCATCATGTTACAGGAACAGGGATATGAAGTGGTGGGAGTAACCATGCGTACCTGGGACATACCTTCACATTTTTCTTCTCCCTCGCAGGAGCAGCCAGATGAGGTGATGGAAGCACAGGCACTGGCAGCACGCCTCGGTATCGAGCACCATGTGGCTGATGTACGTGAAGAGTTCCGCAAGGTTATTGTTCAGTATTTCATCGATGAATATATGCATGGACGCACTCCAAATCCCTGCGTTATGTGTAACCCCTTGTTTAAAGAAAGAATTCTCTGCGAGTGGGCTGACCGGACAAACTGCGCCTGGATTGCCACGGGCCATTATTGCCGGCTGGAAGACCGCAACGGATACCGCTATATCATTACCGGAGATGACCCTGCCAAAGACCAGTCGTATTTCCTTTGGAAGCTTCCGCAGGATATCTTAAAAAGGATGCTGTTCCCGCTTGGCGGAATGACAAAAACAGAAGTACGTGCGTACTTAGCATCAAAAGGATTTGAAGCCAAAGCAAAGGGAGGTGAAAGCATGGAAATCTGCTTTATCGATAAAGATTACCGCCTCTTCCTCAAAGAACATTGTCCCGATATTGATGAACAGATTGGTCCCGGATGGTTTGTTGATAGTAAGGGAGTCAAGTTAGGGCAGCATAAGGGATTTGCCTATTATACCATCGGACAACGCAAAGGGTTAGAAATAGCCTTGGGAAAGCCGGCTTATGTTTTAAAAATTAATCCGGCTAAAAATACAGTCATGCTGGGAGATGCGCAAATGCTCTTAAGTGAATATATGCTGGTAGAAGATGTGAATGTCATCAACCGGGAGGAACTGTTTTCTTGCCCGTCGCTGTCTGTACGCATCCGTTATCGCAGCCGCCCTATCCCTTGTAAAGTGGCAGAACTCTCTGACGGACGTCTCTTGGTTAAGTTTGCCGAAGAAGCTTCGGCTATCACGCCGGGACAGTCTGCTGTGTTTTATGACGGGAACCGGGTTTTAGGAGGAGCTTTTATTGCTTTCCAACAAGGGGTAAAAAAATTAGCCACTGAAAATCAAGATAAATTTCCCGGATAAAAAAACAGCTTCTGATGTCATATTCAAGTCTGGCAAGGCTATTGTCAAGACATAGAAAAAAACAAGTTGACAGGGTTCTAAAGACCCTGACCTTCCATGAATCTATCATCAGGGATTAAAACCTTGTCAACTTACCTGCAGAAGCCCCGTCACCGTATGACAGGCACTTGCATCCGTTTACTTATTTACTTAGCTCACGTGAGCGCTCTCCCAGATAACCGCCATGATGGCGTTTACTGTATTCTTCAATGGTAAATCCCGTCTGTCTCATTGTTTCTACCACCAGAATATCGCCTATAACCGTCATTACCGTAGTTGATGTAGTAGGAGTCATACCCAATAAACATACTTCGTCCGGATGACCGGTTGCGATGCATATATCGGCAGCTTGAGCCAAAGGACTTTGGGGATTTCCCGTAATAACAATCTTTTTCAGTTCTGGATTCAAACGGGCAGCAAGTTCTGTCAGTTCTACAATCTCACGCGTTTTTCCTGAATTGGAAATGAGCAACAATAAATCATTTTCCTGAAGTATTCCCAAATCCCCATGCTGTGCTTCACTCGGATGAAGAAAAACAGAAGGAATTCCGGTAGAGCAAAAGGTAGTTGCAATATTCATGGCTATCTGCCCCGCTTTTCCCATACCGCTCGTTACCAGCTTGCCCCGCTTGCGATGCACTTGCTCTACAATCAAAGCAACCGCCTTTTCATAAGCATCCGTTACCGGAATATTCAAAACGGCTTGTGCTTCACGCTGCAGCAATTCGTTAATAGATGAAATCATAAAAGTTTATTATTAGGTTAGTTAGTTTCTATTTACGCAGGTTTTGCAAATTTACTCTCAAGACATAAGGCAACAAGGTAAAGAAACTCTCAGCAATCAAGTTCTTCATTCACATACTGTCAAGATGATGCAAACCTTATCATGGATATAAATGGAGCATTTGCCCCATTTACATCATTGCTCAAGAATAGCCGTCAGCTCTTCAAATGAATCGGCAACCAGAAAATAGTTTTTCAAAGGACGGTGCGCAAAATGATTCACTTCCAGATTTTTCAAGAAATCCAAGATACCATTCCAAAATCCATCTATGTTATAAAAAACCACCTTCTTGGTATGATAGCCTATCGTTGCGGCAGCCATCACATGAAATACTTCATCCAAGGTGCCCACTCCACCGGGAAGAGCTACCAGAATATCCGACTCCTGAAGCATCAGGTCTTTACGGTCACTCAAATTAACGGTATGAAAAGTTACATCAAGTAAATCACTTACCAAGCCTCTTTCTTCCAGCTTTGTAGGGATTACCCCCATAATCATACCTCCGTTTTGCTTAGCTTCGCGCGCAACGACTTCCATCAGACCATTGCTTGAGCCTCCATAAACCAACCATTTATGATGCTTTCCCATCCATCGGCCTAACTCGGCGGCTTTCTCTATAAAAATAGAGTCTATCGCATCGGATGCTGAACAGAATATTCCAATCTTATTCATAATGACCTGTTTTTATTACTTTAATGCAAATATCTGTATTTTTTGAAGAAAGGCAATAAGTATTTGTTGTAATTTTGCCGTATTAAACAGATTCCAAGAAAAAATGCAATATAATACATTCATTCTACCCAACGGATTACGTATCATTCATGCCACCAGTCCTACCAATGTAACCTATTGTGGCTTCGCCGTAGATGCAGGTACCCGAGATGAGTTACCTGAAGAACAGGGTATGGCACATTTTGTAGAACATTTAATCTTTAAAGGTACCAAAAAACGCCGTGCATGGCATATCTTAAACCGAATGGAGAATGTAGGTGGAGACTTAAATGCATATACCAATAAAGAAGAAACTGTAATTTACAGTGCCTTTTTAAAAGAGCATTTCGCACGTGCCGTTGAGCTGCTTACCGATATTGTTTTTAACAGTACGTTTCCACAACATGAAATGGATAAAGAGGTGGAAGTAGTTATCGATGAAATACAAAGCTATGAAGATACTCCTTCTGAACTTATATTTGATGATTTCGAAGAGCTTATTTTTCCGAATCATGCATTGGGAAGAAATATTTTAGGAAAGCCGGATCTTTTACACAAGATAAAAAGTGAAGATACGCTTCGGTTCGTAAACCGCTATTATAAACCAACCAATATGGTGTTCTTCGTATTGGGTGATATTGACTTTAAAAAAGTGATCCGTACTGTCGGAAAATTGGTTGCCGACATTCCGTTCAGTACAGTAGAAGGATATACACGCACCAAACCCCAACCCTATGTACCCCAACAACGTACCCTATTGAAAGATACACACCAGGCTCATGTCATGATAGGCGGAAGAGGCTATGATGCATACGACGAACGCAGAACCGGACTTTATCTGCTGAATAATATTCTGGGAGGTCCCGGCATGAACAGCCGCCTGAATGTTTCTTTGCGCGAACGACGGGGATTGGTATATAATGTAGAGTCGAATCTTACTGCCTATACCGATACAGGAACTTTCTGTATCTATTTCGGATGTGATTCAGAGGATGCCGAGCACTGCATCGAACTAACCCACAAAGAGCTTAAGAAGCTTCGAGACAAGGGGTTGACATCATCCCAGCTGGATGCAGCTAAAAAACAAATAATCGGGCAGATAGGAGTAGCCGGAGATAATTTTGAAAACAATGCCTTAGATATGGGAAAATGCTTCTTACACTATAAACGTTACGAAGAAAAGTCGGAGGTATTCGCCCGCATTCAGTCATTGACATCCAGCCAGTTGCTTGCTATCGCAAATGAAGTGTTTGCCGAAAACTACTTGTCTACACTGATTTACCGGTAAGGATGGAAGTAGACGCCCCGATGCCCCGTCTGTGCTCCATGGAAGTACAGACGCATTGCAGACACACTAACCCCGTCCGTACAGTCATCTATTTACAAACGAATAGTGTCTGTTTTTGCCCTGATAGTAACATGTAATACACGTTTAGCCGTTATCCTCATTTTGCTTTTTTTTGAAATCCCATCCTACTTTGTAACTTAGGTTCGCAAATAACAAGAAACATGAAGAAGCAAAGTAAATCAGACAAGAATGAAATAGCAAAACGACTCAGCCAATGGAAAGAGCTTAAAGTATATCTCCGCTTCCACGTAACCATCCAAGACTTAAGTAAGGAAGTAGGAATAAACCGCACTTATCTTTCTAATTTCATCAACGAAACTTATGGGGAAAATTTTAATAACTGGATAAACGGACTACGGATTAATGAAGCCAAAAACAGAATTTTGACTATTCCTGAAAACAATCTTTCTGAGATAGCCCGCCAAGTAGGATTTGCCGATTTAGCTCATTTCAGTAAAATATTCAAAAGAAAAGAAGGCATCAGTCCGTCTGACTGGAAAAAACAAAATAAGAAAGACGATGACATAGGTTTCTAATGGCTCTGCATAAAAAACAGTCCTCACTTACAAACCTGCAAACTGACTTCAGACGAAAAACCGTCATAAAAACACAGAGACACTGCGCACTCGGGGACTATCCCCTTCTCTGTGCACAGTGTCTCTGCTTTTTATCAATTATTTATTTTTGCCTGCAAACGAGCTATCACTTATTTCGCAATCAGCAAGTAGTAATTTTTCTTACCGCGCTGTACAAGCAAGTATTTCCCGTCTAACAAGTCGGCAGCTGTAATTTCCTGATCGGGAGCAGCCAGTTTTTCTTTATTCAGCGAAACGCCACCACCTTGAACCAGTTTACGCATTTCTCCTTTTGAAGGGAAAACTGCCGCTTTTTCAGTAAACAAATCTACTGCTTTCACTCCAGCCTCAATCTCAGCTTTTGCAACCTCAAACTGAGGAACTCCTTCAAAAACAGACAATAAAGTATCTTCGTCCAGTTTCTTCAATGCTTCAGAAGTAGCATTTCCAAACAAGATACCCGAAGCTTCTACTGCCGCATTGTAATCGGCTTCCGAATGTACCATAATGGTTACTTCTTTCGCCAGGCGTTTTTGCAAGGGGCGCAAATGAGGAGCAGCCTGTTGCTCTGCAACCAAAGCATCAATTTCCTCTTTGCTCAACATGGTAAATATCTTGATATAGCGTTCTGCATCTGCATCGCTTACATTCAGCCAGAACTGATAGAATTTATAAGGCGAAGTATAACGAGAGTCAAGCCAGATATTTCCTGATTCGGTTTTTCCAAACTTACCTCCGTCGGCTTTCGTAATCAGCGGACAAGTCAAGGCGAAAACTTCGCCTCCGTTTGTACGGCGAATCAGTTCAGCTCCGGTAGTGATATTTCCCCACTGGTCTGAACCACCCATCTGAAGCTTACAGTTCTTGGTTTCATACAGGTGAAGGAAGTCATATCCCTGAAGCAGCTGATAAGTAAATTCTGTAAATGAAAGACCGTCGCGTGCTTCACCGTTCAAACGTTTCTGCACCGAATCTTTTGCCATCATATAGTTCACAGTGATGTGCTTTCCTACCGTACGTGCAAAATCGAGGAAAGTAAAGTCTTTCATCCAGTCATAGTTATTAACCAGTTCTGCCTTGTTAGGAGCGTCCGATTCGAAATCGAGGAATTTGCTCAACTGCTTTTTAATACACTCCTGATTGTGACGCAATGTTTCTTCATCCAGCAAGTTGCGTTCAGCCGACTTACCTGAAGGGTCTCCAATCATCCCGGTAGCACCTCCAACCAAAGCCAGCGGTTTATGACCACAACGTTGGAAATGTTTTAAAATCATCACGCTCACCAAGTGGCCGATATGCAACGAATCAGCAGTAGGGTCAATACCTACGTAAGCTGTCACCATTTCTTTTTCCAGTAATTCTTCTGTTCCCGGCATCATGGTGTGCACCATTCCGCGCCATCTGAGTTCTTCTACAAAGTTCATCGAATGAATTTCTTAGTTTAACAATAAAGATGTGGGCAAAAGTACGACACTTTATCTGAATAACCAATTTTTAACGGCTAAAAAAGAGGAAGTTAATATTTTCGTCTATACATTCTTCTAACTGATTCAGGCTGACTTTACGCACCTCTGCTACTTGCATATAAACCTCTTTTACAGATAAAGAGGCCTCATCGGTTTCAAGCAGCAAACGTTCGGAAGGAGTTACCTCTACTGCTTCCGGATGAAAATACCTGCCAAAAGACAAATAAAATCCGTGGCGCAGATAAGTTAAAGCCAGCTCTTTTTTTCCGCGAAAACCATGGATAATCCAAGGTTGGCGAGGACAGAGCTCTTTCTTTAGAGCGATTATTTCGCCTGAAGCTTTCACGCAGTGAATAAACAAGGGCTGTTCATAACGTTCAGACCTGTTAATAACTTCTTGAAAAGCTTTGAGCTGAAGTGCAAACGGAGTAGAGCAAACCTTATCGAGACCTGCCTCTCCCAAGGCAAGAAGGCGCAAATCGGTTTCAAGCAACTTATCCAGCCATTGAAGTTGGCTGTTCATATCTTCTTCTGTAAGATACCAGGGATGAATACCGGCAGAAAGGTAACGCGCCTCTTTAAAATCCGTGCGCATACGGTCGCTCATGCAGCATGAAAAGAAAGCTTCTGAGGGATTTTCAGGTAAGTGATGAGTATGAACATCAAACATAATAGCTATGGAACGGGGTCATATCCGGAACCTCCCCACGGATGACAACGAAGAATGCGGCGCACCGTCAGATACAATCCTTTAAACGGACCATGTTTCTTCAATGCTTCAATGGCATATTGAGAACAGGTAGGTGTAAACCGGCATGAAGGTGGAGTAAACGGAGAAATACAGTTCCGGTAAAAGTAAATAGGAAGCAACAATAAAGCTGTAACCAACCGTTTCATGATAAACGCTCAGCTATAAGGTGAAGCAGTTTCTGCACTTTTACCTCTACTTCTGAAGAATCATGCAGTTCATTATCAATCCAAATAAAAGCGATGGCCAGTTTACGGTTTGAAGGGGTCAATACATCTGCAAGGATTTGCTTGTTTTTACGGTAGGCTTCACGTATCTGGCGTTTCACCCGGTTACGCTTCACAGCCCGCTTAAAACGTTTTTTAGGAACACTGATGAGTAATGAAACATCGGGAAGATGCTCTCCTTCGACAGCCATATAGACTATCCGGAGCGGAAAGACAGGCAACGACTTGCTTCCCCCGGAAAAAAGTTTCTCTATCAGAATACGGCTGTTCAGTCGTTCTTTTTTGTCGAGAGTGTATGTCTTCAGGTCTGCCATAAGAGTAGGTTTTAAGTTTTTGAGTTCCTAAGTTCTTGCATTCTCAAAGATTTGAGTTCTTGGTTTTTTAAATTATTATCCACTAACTTAAAAACCCAAGAACTTAGAACTTATTTATTTTGTTCGCGGATGAACATATCAAGTGCAGCTGTCATCGAAGGAGCTACAGTGGTAGGAGCCTCCAGATCAAGGCGCAATCCAGCTTCTTTCACAGCCTTTGCCGTAGTAGGTCCGAAGCATCCGATTGCAATTTCCTTCTGTTCAAACTTCGGGAAGTTTTTCATCAGCGACTGGATACCTGCCGGACTAAAGAACACCAGCATGTCATAATCAAACTTTTCTTCAGGAGTAAAGTCATTACTTACGGTACGATACATCACAGCTTCCGTATGCTGGATTTTATTTTTATCCAGTAAGTCTTTCACTTCATCGTTATGTACATCTGACATGGGGATGAAATACTTTTCAGTGTTATGCTTTACAATCAGCGGAAGCAAATCAGCAAACTTCCCGGTAGCGCCAAAAAATACTTTACGCTTCCGATACTGCACATATTTCTGAATATACAATGCAATAGCCTCTGAAGTACAGAAATATTTCATTGTTTCCGGAATGGTCACACGCAATTCTGTACACAAATTAAAAAAGTGATCAATGGCGTGGCGTGAAGTAAACACTACTGCCGTATGATCCAAGATAGAAACTTTCTGCTGTCTGAACTCTTTCGCAGACAAACTCTCTACTTTAATGAACGGGCGAAAATCTATCTTCACTCCGTACTTCTCAGCAATATCAAAATATGGAGATTTCTCCGAAGCTGGTTTAGGCTGAGAGATGAGAACTTTCTTTATCTTCAATGTACTAAAAATTTAAAATCAATACCTTGTTAACATACTCAATCCCTTTCCATAGCAAAAGGTCGGGGATTAATTCCAGGGTGCAAAAGTACAGAATTAAATGCAGAAAGCCATGCAAATAGCTGAAAAAGTTCCGAATACACTTATAAAATAACAATATTTTAGTAAAGAGTACAACCAGGAGAATAACCATTTGTGAAATCTCCGGTTTAAGGTTAAAATAAACAATCAGAAGAATTAACGGAAAAAGAAGAAACCCCGTAGCCACAAGTAAATCAAAATAAGCTTTCCGCCATGAAATATTCTGTTCTTTGTCAAAAAAAATCCAATTGACAAAACTGTAAGAAAGCCATTTATACACTACCAGAGCTCCAGCCGAAGCTATATATGCCGCCAATAATCCATGTGAAGATACACTTTGAAACAAAGCCGGAGAGGTATCTAAGCTATAATCATACATACACACTCCACCTAACACGCAGGTTACTCCGCAAAGCACCAATATGAAGTTAAAGTCTGTACCCGTTGCATCGTCAAAAAGGTTTCCCCGCTCTTTATGTACAAAGAAGTTTTTGAGGCGCTGATACAGGTATTTCCTACGGTGATTAATAGAATAATAAATCAAAAAGAAACAGAGAAACAGCAAGGCTGTTACCGCCCAGTCATTATTCAGGCGATAGGGCATAGGTTTTCCGTCTATCCCTGAGGGCTGTATTTCCTGCATACATTCCTTTACACTGTCGGTCAAGAGGCTTCTCTCCTGACCTGTATAAACTGAAATCAAGCCTGTGTCGCAAACTTCATTCATATGGCTGCAAATTTACGGATTTCCTTGCTCCACAAGGGGGTTGAATAAAGCAACTCTACAGCCTCTTCAGGAGTTGAAGTCACCTGCCATATCTCCCGGTGTTCCGGACGCATGAAATTCTGGTCGACGGCTTTTTCCAACAGTGCGAGCAACGGATCATAAAACCCGTTTACATTCAAGATGACAACCGGATTAAAATAAATCCCCAACTGTTTCCAAGTAATGATTTCCAGCAGTTCTTCCATGGTTCCGCAGCCACCGGGAAGCGCTATAATCCCGTCCGACAAGTCAGCCATCATCTGCTTCCGTTCATGCATGGTTTCTGTTTCAATGAGGCGAGTCAACCCCCGGTGATGCCATCCTTGTTCCACCATAAAGCGAGGAATAATTCCGGTAACCGTTCCTCCGGCAGCAAGTACAGCATCACTGATATGACGCATCAGCCCCAAGCAACCTGCCCCATTAATCAGATTAATCTTTCGTTCGGCAAGTATATGCCCTAAGCGTTCGGCTGCTTCAAAATAGGCAGGAGCTATCTTTGTGCTCGAAGCACTGTAGACACATACGTTTTTTATATCATTCATATATTCAGCTAATCTATTGATAACAAACATGCTGATATGATAACGAGGCAACAGATTGATTCTCTGTTCAATCCGTTACCTCGCTACTCCATTCAGCTGTATTTTATTTCAGTCCGAAGGCTTCTTTTACTTTATCAACGTAGTCTAATTTTTCCCAAGTAAAGAGTTCTACTTCTACGTCTTTACTTCCTTCATAATCTGAGTCAAAATGTTTGGTAACCACTTGCGGCTCACGACCCATATGACCATACGCAGCTGTTTCGCTGTAAATAGGATTACGCAATTTCAAGCGCTCTTCAATCGCACGCGGACGCATATCAAAAATAGCATCTACTTTCTGTGCTATTTCGCCATCACTCAGCGCCACGTTGCTGCGTCCGTATGTATTCACATAAATATTGATGGGGCGTGCCACACCAATAGCATAAGAAACCTGTACCAGCACCTCGTCTGTTACTCCTGCTGCAACCAGATTCTTGGCGATATGACGGGCAGCATAAGCCGCACTCCGGTCTACTTTACTGGGGTCTTTTCCCGAGAAAGCACCTCCTCCGTGAGCACCTGCTCCTCCGTAGGTATCCACGATAATCTTACGGCCGGTTAATCCGGTATCTCCGTGAGGACCACCGATTACAAACTTTCCGGTGGGGTTTACATGATATTTAATATCATCGTTAAACAGAGCCAATACCTCCGGGTTATGGATTTCTGCAATCACACGAGGCATCAAGATTTCGATTACATCCTTGCGAATCTGCGCAAGCATTTCTTCGTCAGCTTTCAGCTGTGCTTCTTGTGAAGCATCGGCTGGCTGTATAAATTCGTCGTGCTGAGTTGACACTACAATGGTATCAATGCGCACCGGACAGCGGTTATCATCGTACTCAATGGTTACCTGACTTTTTGAGTCCGGGCGGAGATAAGTCATAACCTTTCCTTCACGACGGATGTCAGCCAATACCATGAGCAGCTTATGTGCCAGGTCGAGTGACAGCGGCATATAGTTTTCTGTCTCTTTGGTGGCATAACCGAACATCATACCCTGGTCGCCGGCTCCCTGATTCATCGGGTCTTCGCGTTCTACGCCCCGGTTAATGTCAGGACTTTGTTCATGGATAGCAGAAAATACGCCACAAGAGTTTCCTTCAAACATATATTCACTCTTGGTGTAACCAATCTTGTTGATAACCTCACGAGCTACACGCTGAAGGTCAATGTATGCTTTGGTTTTCACTTCTCCTGCCAGTACCACCTGCCCGGTAGTTACCAGAGTTTCGCAAGCTACTTTTGAACTGGGGTCGTAAGCCAACAGTTTGTCAAGCACAGCGTCGGATATTTGATCCGCCACTTTGTCGGGGTGTCCTTCAGACACCGATTCGGATGTGAATAAGTATCCCATTCTTCTTAAAATTAAATTGTTAGTGATATTTAATCCGTGTACGGATAGAGTAGAAGGGTAATCATCAAGGAATTACATGTGTTTTAGCATTTTTTTCCGTGGTTGCAAGCTACTCAAATCTTTCCACTTTCATTATTTTGGATGCAAAGATAGGGATATAATTTGGAATAATTACAATTTACCTTTCTTTTAACATTGCTTTGCGTAGGTTTTCCTTTTTCCGAGTGCCTGGATATTCCCCAAAAACGCCTAGGTGTTTCAGTCTGTTTGCTTTGACAAATCAGCCGAAACGCCTAGGCGTTTTTATAAAAGATTTAGAGCCTGTTTAAGTTTTCAAATAAAGTAATGCTTTCAGGCTCTTAAAAGATAATTCTAATTAATCAAATTCAGGCAATGTAATGGGAAACAATTTACTAGAACGATGTTCGCGGCGAATGATCTCTTTCATCTGTTTCACGATTTCCGGATGAGCAGCAGCCACATCATGATCTTCATGAAGGTCATCGGTCAGATTATAGAGATGAGGAACTCCTTTCTTTACCACCATTTTCCAGTCACCCATGCGTACCCCTATCTGATTGGTTTCATGAAACTCCCAATACAAGAAATCGTGTTTGCGCTGAGCAGCATCGTTTCCAAGCAGAGTTGCGGCGAAGGAAATTCCATCAAAGCAGTCATTCTCAGCCTTTTTATTCAGGTATTTCTTAGGGAATCGCTTGTCGCCTATCAGTTCGCAGAAAGTCGGCATCACGTCATAAAAGGCCAGCTGATGATGATTCACCTTGCCTGCCGGGACATGCCCCGGCCAACGTACGATAAACGGCACCCGGATACCTCCTTCATAACACTGACGCTTTAAACCGCGCAGTTTTCCGTCGCGGCCGAAAAATTCAGGATCGGCTCCTCCCTCTTCATGAGGGCCGTTGTCACTGCTAAAAATAACGAGTGTATTTTCATCCAGCCCTTTTTCCTTAAGCTTTGCAAAAATTTCGCCCACATACTGATCAAGACGAGTAATCATTCCGGCAAACTCGGCATGCGTATGCACTGCCGGATTATAACGTGAGCCTTCTTGTCCTCCCCAAGTCTTATCGGTAAAGAATCGCTTTTTATATGCTTTTAAAATAGAGTCGTTCGGCTGTGCCAGTTCGGCATGCGGCAATGTATAAGTAAACAATCCATAAAAAGGGCGGTCTCCACTTTGCTTATCGAGCCATTGAAGCGCTCTTTGATGAATCATATCTGCCGAGTATTGAGGACGTTTCTTGTAATCATCTCCATACATCGGATAAAGAATATTCTCTTCTAATATTTCCCTCACCACAGCCGTATCGCCCATTGACTTGCTGTAACGGTTCAAGAAGTTTGGATAATAGAGATGAGCTTGAAACTGACAAATAAATCCGTAATATTCATCTATTCCACGCTTGTCGGGAGTGGAGGAAGAACCTTCATAGCCACCAGCCCATTTACCAAACATCCCAGTGGTATAACCGTTTTTCTTCATGATTTCAGGCAGAATGACATGGTCTGGACAATAAGGCTCCTGACCTACCACGGCAAAATCTTCATTCTCACCATACATCACCATCGGCTGGTCTTTCCAATACTCTCTGTTTCCCCGCACATGAGCATGACCTGTGTGTTGCCCGGTCATCAAACAAGCGCGTGAGGGTGCACTGACCGGACTTCCGGCATAGGCTTGCGTAAACCGCATCCCTTCTTGAGCCATGCGGTCTAAGCAAGGAGTATCAATGAATTTTTGACCATAGCACCCCAAATCACCATACCCCATATCATCGCAGAGTATAAAGATGATATTTGGCTGCTGAGGTTTTACATCCGTATGTGCAAGTACCGGAAGAGAGGTTGCCCATAAACCGGCAGAAAGAAGAAAAGAAAATGATTTTTCCATGGATAAATAAGGTTTAGTTTAGTTCCCGATGCCGAGAAATACAAAGCTACTGATTTTTGTTTATTGACAAACAAAAATCCCTGTTTAAATTCAAGAAATTTAAACAGGGATTCCAGCATCATATCTGTCTTTTATTTTTCGGCATCGAGTTCTTTCAATAATTCATCAACCGCCGCTTTAAGCTGTGTATCTTCACCTTTCACCACCGTTTCCGGAGCATTCAGCACATAAACATCGGGTTCCAGCTGCTTGTTTTCCAGATAACTTCCGTCGGGAAGCTGATAACCGATCACCGGAATACCAAACACCAGACTGGGGTCTTGCAGGGTTTCCCAGTTGACCGTTGTCATGGTTCCCGGAACAGGAGCACCAACCAGTTTACCCATCTTTTTATGCTTATATACCCAAGGGGTTCCGTGTGCATTTGAATAATTCGCCTCACACTGCACCATAATAGACGCTTTGTTCCAGCGTCGGCTTGGCATATCACATATAGGACGGCCGCGCAACACTTGAGTCAGGTATTTCTTTCCGCTGAACAAAATTTCAATGTCTTCGTGCAAACGTCCGCCTCCATTGAAACGCGTATCAATTACAATTCCTTCGCAATGATTATATTTACCTAAGATATCAGAATAAACCGTGCGGAAGCTTTCATCGTCCATTGACTCAATATGTACATAGCCTAACCGCCCGCCTGACCATTTTTCAACATCAGCAGCCCGCTGTTTTACCCAACGTTTATATAACAGCCCGCTCAATGCTCCGCTGCTTATAGGACTAACCACCTCATCCCAGCGTTCCTTCGTTTGAGGATTATACAGTGATACAAGCGTTTTCTTTTTAACTTTTCCGTTCAGCAACATGGCACCATCGGTTTCAGGAGTCAATGCTATACCATCAATTTTCTCGATAATCACCCCGGCTTTTACCTTCGTACTCTTCCGGCTGAAAGGTCCTTTTTCTACAACCTCAGCCACTTTCATTCCGTTTCCACGGTATTCCCAATCGTAAAGCAATCCTAAATTAGCTGTAGCTTCGGTTTGAGCCGAAGAATAATAACGTCCGCCTGTATGTGAAACGTTTAACTCACCCAACCACTCACTCAACAGTTCGGCAAAGTCATAATTATTGCCGATATGCGGAAGGAATTTACGGTAAGCTTCAGTCATAGCCTCCCAGTCTACTCCATGCATGGTTTCAGTATAGAAACATTTCTTTTCCTGCTTATATACATGTTCAAACATATAAGCTCGCTCGGCTGCACGGTCCATCTTCATAACAGCCCGGAAGGTAATGGGTTTCAAATTTTCCGAACTATCCATCTTCTGCATGTTTCTTCCACCCAAAATGAAGATGTTTCCGTCCTTATCGGTTTCCATTCCTCCCCATCCGGCATCCATCTTATGAAGTAGCTTCGTATCATGCTTACGTAAATCCATTTTCCACATGTCATAGCCCCCTTCAAAAGCCGACAGATAATATAAATTTTCACCGTCTTTAGAAAGGATGGCAGAAGCTATATTCGATGAGTTTGGAGTCAGACGAATGATTCGGTCTTCTATTCCGTCAAGCTCTACTACAATCGGCTTAACATCTTCTTTCTTATCTTCTTTTTGCTTGCTTTTTTTCTTATCCTCTTTGGACGTGTTCTTCTCTACCGCCTTTTCCTGTTCTGCTTCCAGTTCTTTCTGTAGTTCATAATCTTCTTCGCTCAAACGGAACTTATCAAAAGCATCTTTATTCAGGAAAGCAATCATCACGTCGTCCATAGAACCCCATGAAGCGTGATTGCGCATTCCGTAACGCTCAGTCGTGAAAAGAATCGCATTCCCGTCCATCACCCAGCGGGGCGAACTGCTGGTGTATCCACTGTTGGTTAAATTCACAGGAGCAGACTTTCCGTCTGCACATACCAATGCAATATCGGTATAAGGATCATGCCGGTTACCTATAAATGTAAGCGTAAACCATTTTCCGTCGGGCGACCAGGAGTAATCAAAGCTGTCGCTGGTTTCATACCAGGTAGAGCCGTCGGTTACCTGACGTATCTGCTTGCTTTCTCGGTTAAAGACCATCAGGCGGATTCGATCTTCAATAAAGGCAATCTCCTTGCCATCGGGCGAGAACTTGGGGAACTGGCGCTCAATGGCTGCATCGGCTGGCAACAGTTCTTTTTCTTCAATCAGTGTAGCATTGGGGAAATTTTGCTCTTCCTCACGCGCTATCTGAGCGGTATATAAATTCCAGTTTCCGTTTCGTTCACTGGCATATACCAACGTGCGGTTATCTGCTCCGAACGACAATCCTTCTTCGGCTTCCGTGGTATGTGTAATCTGTTTGGTCGTACCGTATTCCACCGAAGTGACAAACACTTCGCCTCGCACGATAAAAGCTACTTGCTTTCCGTCGGGTGAAGCAACAGCCTCACTTACCCCACTGGTAAAACTTAATAATTCGGGAATATTTTCATCATCGCGTGTCAATGAAACAGCCACTTTCTGCGGACTTCCTCCTGCCTGCTGGGTGTAAATTTCTCCATCATATGCATAACATAAGGTATTGTTGCCGCCAACTGAAAGGAAACGGACCGGATGCGTTTGAAACGAAGTTACCTGACTGATTTGCCCCGGTGCATTCACAGGGAATGAATATACGTTCATGGAACCTCCTTCACGCTCACTCAGGAAATATACGCTGCCGCCGTCAGCCGACCATACCGGATTGCGGTCTTCACCGGCATGATGCGTCAAGTTGGTGTGCTTTCCGGTTTGTGTGTCATACATCCATACATCGCGTGCAATGGAAGAGGTATGATGCTTGCGCCATTCGTCCTCAAAACCCTTGCGGTCTTGATAAAGAAACTTATCTCCGGCTTGGTTAAAAGAAACCAGTTCGGCGGGTGTTCCGAAAACCTGTTCGGTTTTTCCTCCTTCAACTGCTACTTTATAAAGTTCAGTCATCGCACCGGTGGGGAACAAAACACTGGAAGCCGGATCTTGAATACTCGCTGAAAAAACAACCGATTTACCATCGGCCGTGAATGCAGATGGGGTTTCAGCAGCCGAATGATAAGTCAAACGACGGGCTGCTCCACCGGCAGCAGGCATAACAAAAACATCAAAATTACCATAACGGTCACTTGAAAAAGCAAGCTGCTTTCCATCGGGCGACCAAACCGGCGATGCTTCATAGGAATCTTGCGTAGTAAGCCGTACAGCTTCTCCACCCGAAGCTGGCACCTTATAAATATCTCCTTTATAACAAAAGGCAATCTCCTTGCCATCGGGTGAAATACGGACATCACGAAGCCACATGGGAGTAACAGCCATTCCACTTGTTACCAATGTTCCTAAAGCAAAGGTCAATATTAGTTTTTTCATATCCATAGAATAAATAAAAGATTCTGATTCAAGACAAAGGTAATGATTATGGAGGTCAACTGAAAAAAAACCAAGAAAATATTTGGATTATATGAGTCAAATGATTTATCTTTGCATCGTTTTCCAAGGAAAACACATAAAGTTTGGACTATGGTGTAATGGTAGCACAACAGGTTTTGGTTCTGTTTGTCCAGGTTCGAATCCTGGTAGTCCAACAGAAAAGCTCTGAGATACAACATCTTGGAGTTTTTTTATGCTCAGAATCATCATATAAGTTCAATCTTATTACATGGCAATAAAACTATAAAATAATTCCCGGAAGATCTCAGGAATATCCCTAAGTTCTTTCCGGGAATTTAAGTATAATCGTTCGGAAAAATAAAAGAGGTTTTATTGTTTACAGATTACAAAACAACGAGACAAAAAACGGCACGCTGATATTGATTAATATCCCGTGTAAAATAGCTAATGGAATAGCTTCTTGTCCGGAATATTTTGAAATAGAAGCCAGCAAAATATCAGAAGAACCGATACCGGCTGCCGAAATAGGAGCAAGACGTCCGAAGTATTTCCGGATGATAGGAGCTCCTATCAAAGCGGTCATCTCGCGGAAGATATTGGCAAGCAAAGCAATGGTTCCCAATTCCGTGGCCAACTGCATTCCGATGCTTGGAGTTTTCAGCTGGGTGATAAGTACGGAAGAAATGGAGTAATAAGCAAATCCGCTCCCCACCGCCATGCAGTCGAATACGCTCCATTGACTCAATATAAAACCGGCAATGGCCGAAAACAGAAACGTACCCGTTACCGTAGCAACGGGAACCAGCAGCATCTTGAAATTAATCATCTTGGCAAAACCTTTAATATCTTGGTTACACCCAAGGTTGATGCCTAACAGAAGCATTAATAGGTAAAGAACACCAACCGATGCTTCATGAATATCAAAATCGGCAGTAAAATACAAACCGCTTAAACACCCTAAAACAAAAAAGGCTAAGATAATCAGACTACTTTTCATTGCAGACTCCTTTCTTGAAAAAAAAGTGAGAAACTAAAAGGGCAGCCATAGAACTTCCCAGCAAACTAAGAGCCGAAATAACCGCTGCCTGACGGCAGAAGTAGCTCAGATTTTCAATGATAAACTTATTGGTCCCTATTGAAAGTCCCAATATAAAAAGCAACAGACAAACCACCATCTGAATCAAGACGGTTACTTTATGTATTTTATGTTTATGGCGCAAACGATAGCCTATAAAGACGCCAGAGGCCATTATAGATATAAAAGAGAACATGAAAATAATTAAATTAAAATAGAATGTAAAGAGATTAATTTCACACTTATAACCCTCTTTAGGGCACATTCGTGAAGTTAAAAGACCGGATAGACCAGATTATTTTCATTTTGTACTAATAATATGTAAGTTGTTAGTTTTTGTAAAAGTGGCGCAAAGATACTACTTTTTTCATAAAGTTATATATATCATGCAATAAAAAACTTTATGTATAATAATCTGATAAAATAGCAATGGTTTAGAGTTATAATCTTATAAAAATGTCGAATTATAAATTGATAGAATTTAAGTATAGACCCTAATTTAGATAGACATACAGAGGCATAAAAAGAGCCTGATACACCTTCGAGGTAATAAAATGAAACCTGATAGCTGTTTTCTCGGTTCCATTTAAGCATTAATTATAGAGAAAAATTATGCTCTACCCGAAGAGTTCACTTTAATACGCAAAACTTCGGCCGCCTCTATATATCTCAACCCAATGGTCAGTAAATGAAGAATAAGGAAAAAGATCCGTGGGATAAAACAAAAAAAAAGAGAGAAACACTTTCGTATTTCTCTCTTCGCGGTGCGTACGGGACTCGAACCCGTGACCCCATGCGTGACAGGCATGTATTCTAACCAACTGAACTAACGCACCATTTATCTTTTTGTTTGCTATCTCTCTCGATTGCGATGCAAAGGTACTGCTTTTTCGGAAATCTGCAAACATTTCAGAAACTTTTTTTTCAAAAAAAATCAATTATTTTTTTCTGCTCTTGTTTCTGCCATGCTCAAACATACAACTATTTCACTTAAAATCAATATAATAGAAGCAATACATCTGAATAAAGAGATAAAAAGAAAAAAAGATGCAGAACCTTTATCCAGCCTGCATCTTTTCCATAAAACCCAGTACAACTAATCTAATTTTCCTATAACCTGTTTCAAGTTCTTCCCAACTTTATGGCTTTCCGCTTTAATAAACGAACGGCAACAGTTCTAAAAGAAGAACAAAGAACAAGCCTCTAAAGTTGCGGAAACACTTCTGTAAAGTGCTATTTTATCCGCTTATAACCATAAACAGCCAGATTATCCAACTCTTCCTCAATACGAAGTAACTGATTATATTTAGCCATACGGTCAGAACGGCTCAAAGAACCGGTCTTAATCTGACCGCTGTTTGTCGCTACGGCAATATCGGCAATCATGGCATCTTCTGTTTCTCCCGAACGGTGAGAAGTAACGGTGGTATATCCATTCCGGTGAGCCATTTCAATAGCATCTAATGTTTCACTTAACGAACCAATCTGATTAACCTTTATCAAAATAGAATTGGCACATCCCATAGAAATTCCTTTCGAAAGAAACTCTACATTGGTTACAAACAAGTCATCACCCACTAGCTGACATCGGTTGCCTATTCGTTCGGTTAACTTTTTCCAGCCTTCCCAGTCGTTTTCACTCATTCCATCTTCTATAGAATCAATAGGATAGTTGTTTACAAGTTCTTCCAAGTAAGCTATCTGCTCTTCAGACGTGCGCTTCTTTCCTTTTTCACCTTCAAATAGCGTATAATCATAGACTCCGTCCTTATAAAACTCGGACGACGCACAGTCCATACCAATCATCACATCCTTTCCCGGCTCATAACCAGCCTCTCTAATGGCTGAAAGAATAGCTTCCAGCGCATCTTCGGTTCCGTTTAAAGCCGGAGCAAACCCTCCTTCATCGCCTACAGCTGTACTCAATCCCCTGCTATGCAATACTTTCTTTAAAGCATGAAACACTTCAGCTCCCATGCGCAATCCTTCACGGAAAGAAGGTGCACCTACCGGACGTATCATAAATTCCTGAAAAGCAATGGGAGCATCACTATGCGAGCCTCCGTTGATAATGTTCATCATCGGAACAGGCATCACATACGTATTAACTCCTCCTATGTATTGATATAAAGGAATATTCAAGTAATTCGATGCAGCTTTAGCTACGGCTAATGAAACACCAAGTATGGCATTGGCGCCTAAATTCGACTTTGTTTTTGTTCCATCTAACTCCAACATCTTTTTATCAATAGCCCGTTGTTGTAAAACCGACCATCCAACTAATGCCGGGGCAATTATTTTATTGACATTATCAACCGCTTTCAACACACCTTTTCCACCATAGCGCTTCGGGTCTTTATCGCGAAGCTCCAAGGCTTCATGTTCACCAGTCGATGCTCCCGACGGAACAGATGCTCTTCCTGTTACACCTGACTCTAATTTTACTTCTACCTCAACAGTAGGATTACCACGCGAATCGAGAATCTCACGACCTATAATAGCTTTTATTTTCATATTGTCTTCATTTAAATGATTTATACTTTTTACTAATTACAAAAATGCGCTTTCTTATAAAAGAAATCAATACCATAATATAGGTATTTTTATGCTCTGACTAAAGTGAAAGGGTCTGGTTTCCTTGAAGCAACCAGACCCTTAAAACAATCAAATAATTAAGTTATGCAGCAAAGTAAACCTTTAATAATTAGCCTTTTTTATTTCAAAGTAGGCTTGGGGGTGTAAGCATGCCGGACAAACTTCAGGAGCCTCTGTACCTACATACAGGTATCCACAGTTACGACATTGCCATACCACCTCTGTATCTTTTTTAAATACTTTGCCTTCTTCCACATTTTTGGCCAATGCCAGATATCTTTCCTCGTGTCCCTTTTCTGCTACTGCAATTTCACGATACATCTTGGCTATTGCCGGAAATCCCTCTTCATCAGCAATATCTGCAAATTTAGGATAATCAAGCATCCACTCTTCATTTTCTCCTGCAGCTGCAGCTTTCAGATTCTCCAAGGTAGTACCAATCACTCCTGAAGGATAACTGGCTGTAATTTCAACCATACCCCCTTCAAGCCATTTAAACATACGCTTAGCATGCTCTTTTTCTTGCTCTGCTGTTTCTGTGAAAATAGCCGCTATCTGTTCATATCCTTCTTTTTTTGCTGCACTTGCAAAGTACGTATATCGCATTCTTGCCTGTGATTCTCCTGCAAATGAAATGCCCAAATTCTTCTCAGTTCTTGTTCCTTTTACACTTTTTTTCATAATTTTCCAGTATTAATTGGTGAATAACTTTCTTCATTTCCTATAGCACAAATATAACAATTATTATTCAATTTTGTAATCATTATAAATTGTTTTTTATAATCTATTAAGAAATAATCGGACTGATATCGTAATAAAACCTGTTTTTTATCTATAAAGTCCCTAATATTTAGTACTTTTGCACTTCTTTTTATAATTTATAATAATTCATATACAAATGAAAGGCTTTGAATTCAGACCCAAACTTTTCACTGCGATGAAAAGTTACTCGAAAGCAGACTTAATGACCGATCTTATGGCTGGTATCATTGTTGGTATTGTAGCTTTGCCTTTGGCCATTGCTTTCGGTATTGCATCGGGAGTCAGTCCCGAAAAAGGAATTATCACGGCTATTGTTGCCGGATTTATCATCTCACTTCTTGGCGGGAGTAAAGTTCAAATCGGAGGTCCCACAGGTGCATTTATCGTTATTATTTATGGCATTATCCAAGAATATGGTATTGATGGCTTGATGGTAGCTACTTTAATGGCTGGCGTATTACTTATTTTACTAGGAGTTTTTAAACTTGGTACAGTAATCAAGTTTATCCCCTATCCTATTATTGTCGGCTTTACCAGTGGAATTGCCGTTACGATCTTTACAACCCAGATTGCAGATATTTTTGGACTCAACTTTGACGGAGAAAAAATTCCTGGAGACTTTATCGGCAAATGGATTCTTTATTTCCACCATTTCGATACGGTAAACTGGTGGAATTTCATTGTAAGCATGGTGAGTATTTTCATTATTGCAATTACACCTAAGTTTTCAAAAAAAATACCAGGGTCACTTGTAGCGATTATCGTTGTTACACTGGCTGTTTATTTCATGAAACTATACGGTGGAATAAACTGTATTGACACCATCGGTGACCGGTTCAGCATCAAAGCACAATTACCTGAAGCAACCGTACCTTCATTAAACTGGGAAGCTATCAAAAACTTATTCCCCGTAGCTATTACGATTGCCGTATTAGGAGCCATTGAATCATTGCTTTCTGCAACAGTGGCCGACGGTGTAATAGGCGATCGCCATGATTCAAATACAGAACTCGTAGCTCAAGGCATAGCCAATGTGGTTTCACCTATTTTTGGAGGTATTCCTGCCACTGGTGCAATCGCCCGTACTATGACAAATATCAACAATGGTGGAAAAACACCGGTTTCAGGTATTATCCATGCCATCGTTTTGTTCCTTATCTTGTTATTTTTAATGCCTTTGGCACAATACATTCCCATGGCATGTCTTGCCGGAGTATTGGTTATTGTTTCTTATAACATGAGCGGATGGCGTGTGTTTAAAGGATTATTAAAAAATCCCAAAGCAGACGTTGTGGTTTTGCTGATTACATTCTTCTTAACCGTCATTTTCGACTTAACCGTTGCCATTGAAGTCGGTCTTGTTATTGCTTGTGTACTTTTCATGAAACGCGTCATGGAAACTACCCAAATTTCTGTAATTACAGATGAAATAGACCCAAACAAAGAATCAGATCTGGAAGTACACGAAGAGCATCTGATTATACCGAAAGGAGTTGAAGTATATGAGATTAACGGTCCCTACTTCTTCGGTATTGCTACTAAATTTGAAGAGGTTATGGCTGAACTGGGCGATCGGCCTAAAATTCGAATCATCCGTATGCGTAAAGTGCCCTTTATAGATTCTACAGGTATACATAACCTTGCTACACTTTGCCGTATGTCACAAAAAGAAAACATACATATTATTCTTTCAGGAGTCAATGAGCAAGTACATACCGTTCTTGAAAAATCAGGCTTCTATGAATTGCTTGGAAAAGAAAACATCTGCAGCAATATCAATGAGGCCCTTGAAGTGGCAACCAAAGAAATAACAGAATTAACCAAAGCCTAAAATAAGCTTGATTTGTTAAGACCAATTAAGTAAAGGTACAGACTTCTTAAAACATGTTATCAAACACAAGTTTTTTCTTGTTTTATTTGGATATTCTCCAAAAGTCCGTACCTTTGCATTGTGTTTTTCATAGTATTAGATTTAAGGTTAACAAAGGTTGGAGTACAGCGGTACTCCTTTTTTTATGCCCATATCCGAATAAATACGTATCTTTGTCCGACAATTATAGAAAGACATAAAAAATGAAACCGCAGTTACTTATTAGTTCCGTATCTTCCGGCAGTGGAAAAACACTGTTTACAATGGGCTTGTTACGCGCCTTAAAAGAACGAGATATGGAAGTACAGTCTTTTAAATGCGGTCCCGATTATACCGACCCTCATTATCATACAATAGCTGCCGGACGGGAGGCTATCAACCTAGATAGTTGGATGGCTTCCAAACATCATATCCAATCAATCTATAACCAATATGCAGAAGATGCCGATATCTGCATCACTGAAGGAATGATGGGACTTTTCGACGGATATAAGCGTATGCAAGGAAGCAGTGCTGAAACAGCCAAACTTCTAAACATCCCTGTTGTATTAATCATCAACGCACGCTCTGCTGCTTATTCAATAGCTCCTTTACTTTATGGTTTTAAAAACTTTCGCCGCGATGTCAAAATCATCGGCGTTATATTTAACCAAGTAGCTTCTTTATCACATTATAACTACCTGAAAGATGCATGTAAAGATGCAGGCATTGAAAGCCTGGGGTATCTTCCTTACTCTGATAAATTACGCATGCCTACAAGGTATCAGGGATTTACTCTTACAGCTAAGCAAAGCATAAACGAACTGATTACACTGGCTGCCGAACAGATAAACCAATCGGTTGATATAGACAAACTACTTAATTTATCTACCCGTCCTTTTCCTTGTGCATATAACCTTCCATACATTCAGGAAACGCCTATAGAACAAATCGGTATTCCCCGGAAAAAAATAGCAATAGCACGTGATGCCGCATTTTGTTTTACATATGCAGAAAACCTGAACCGACTAAAGGAAAAAGGCTCATTAACCTTCTTCAGCCCCCTCTATAGCAAAGAGCTTCCGGAAGCCGATTTTATTTATCTCCCCGGCGGATATCCGGAATTATTTGCCCGACAACTGCATCGAAACAAGAAACTCATGCAACAACTGCATGCGTATATTGAAAATGAAGGAAAAGTTTTCGCTGAATGTGGAGGTATGGCTTATTTGACCCGTGAACTGATAACTGCCAGAGGTACTTCTTATGAAATGACTGGAATCCTTCCGCTGACATGTACGATGGCTAACGCACGCCTACACCAAGGCTACCGTTATATAGAACATAATGGTAATATTTTACGCGGACATGAATTTCATTATTCCAGTACGATAAATTCGGATAACCTTTCTCCGTTCTTACCTCAATATAACAGCAGAGGCAACCAAACAGACACTCCCCTTTACCGCTATAAAAATCTCATTGCCGGCTATACCCACTGGTATTGGGGAGAAACAGACTTGATGAAGCTTTGGGAATAATTACCGGTACTTCCGCCAAAGTACTCCGGTACTTCCACCAAAGTACTCCGGTACTTCTGCCAGAGTACTCCGGTACTTCCGCGGAAGTACTGACCTCATCCGGTCAATAAGAAGCCTGCGCATCTATACCTGCAGCTTTTACCAAGGATGCAATCCGGTCTAATTCTTCATGAGAGGCTTTTTGCAGAAACTGGTCGGGGGTTTCCCTATCAATCGTATAAATCATTACTTCACGAGGAGAAATATCCTTTACTGCCTCCAGCCAAGGTAAAACATAGTCATCAGATGTATTGTCTACATCTATCCCATCTTCTGTTTTTCCTTTCATAAACATCGTCTGTATAATCAAATTTCCATGGAAAGCTTTCATTCCCTCTATAATCCGGTGAACATCATAAGAACCGGTAGGTCTATCCACTTTATGAATATATTCCATGTTTATCGTATCCAACTTAAGGATATTGTTATCTATTTTATTCAACGCAGCAAAAACTTCCGGCTTATGGATAAAAGTAGAATTACTTAAAACACTGACTTTTGCATCAGGAAAATATTGATCACGCAACAACAACGTATCGTCTATTATCTCTGCAAACTGAGGATGAGCGGTAGGTTCTCCATTTCCCGCAAAAGTTAAAACATCTGGACACACTCCTTCTGCCCTCATTTTCAGCAAATATTTTTCCAATTCTTCACGCACTTTTTCTCTGGAAGGCAATTTTTCTTTCGGACGGCGTTCTTTGTTATATCCACATTCGCAATAAATACAATCAAATGTACAAAATTTACCATCCGAAGGAAGTAAATTTATACCCAGAGAAATCCCCAACCGACGACTATGTATTGGGCCAAATATAGGAGAAGGGTAAATAACGGTTGCCATAATTCTTATGTTTTTTATATCAATAAATACACAACTACAAAGATACAATTTTTATTTCACCATTTTAACTTCAACTGAAACTGCAAATCATATTTATTGCTCCCTTGAATTTCCTCCAAACCAGTACCTATTTTATTCCGATCTGCATAATGTGTCCACCCCCACTTCACCTGAAAAGTGAACCGGTCTTTTAACAAGCAGCGTATATTGGCTGACCATCGCATTCCCTTTCCATAAAAAGAATACATGGAAAAAGAATAGAGCAAACCCGGTTCATACATATATATACGTGAATTGTAATCTTTTGTATAAAATCCGATTCCACAAATCTGTGTCTGAACAGGCAAATTCCCCCATATCCATTTAAGCGTATTTCCTACTGCAATCCCATTGGAAGCAGACTGTTTCCAATAAGATGAACAAACATAATCTACCACCCCTTTCAAGGAAATATTCTTTGTGAAATCATACCGAATTTGATAATTAAACCGTTGTCTTATACATGGCAAAACCACTTTTTCATCATCTGCCAACTTATAGTTCTTAGCCTTATTTTTAATACTGTATTTTACCGAACTAAAAAGTGAATTATTTTGTGAATAACTCAGTTGAAATCCACTTTCAAAACCTATCGTTTTTGATTTATCTACTTGATATCTTTTATAAGGGAAATAAAAGATATCTCCATAACAAAGCAACTTTATATTTTTTAATACATTCATTTCCAAACCAATATAACTACCTAATTCGTTCTGAATTCTTGAATTTTCAGAAAAGCCATTTGCATAGAGTGCCTGATAACGTTTATCATAATATCGGTTAATAAGTAGTATTCTTTTATTAACAGATGGTGAATAGCTTATTGAGTTCAAACAAGCCAAAGAGCCTTTTTTATCAACCCCCAATTCACCTGAAAAAATGAAATTCTTAAAGTACAACTTATAATAACCACCGATATTATAAAAAGATTTGCCACGAGGATAATACGTATTATAAGAACGGTAATCAGGATTCAACACTTTATTAAAGGAGTTATAAACAGCTGTTAAACCATATTCCTGTATCTTACCATTATAACTTAAATTACATCCTATCAAATGATTATATAAAGTATTCTTCTTTTCAACCTCTTTCTTTAGCCGGTGATATCCATCTGTTTTCAACGACTTTATAAACATGTTATCAACATTTCCATCTAAATAACGAAACGAATACCATATTGATGAATTCCATCGCTTACCAAGACGATAAGTAACTGCTGCTCCTTGCAGATAATTACTCTCACCCACTGAGGTATATTTACTTATTCCTTTTCCTGCTTTATGTATATTCAATAAAGAACTTGCTTTCCCAAAACTAAACCCTGTATTTATTATGAGTCCATACCCAAAATTAACTTGATAATTACCTAGAGCCAATGAATGAAACCGTCCTACATCTTTCAAAAAAAGATAAGCTGAATAAAAATCATATCCTTTCTTGTTATGCCCCTTAAAAAAAGGCTCACCACTATCTTTCTCTGCAGTAAAACCTAAAAATAACCTATCTTTAAACGTAAAGCGATAACGGAAATTATGATAAATGGAATTGCCTAAATAAGCCTTATTCGGATTTTCCTTCAATACATTATCAGAATAAGCAGCATACCCCGCTTTTGCATTCAGAGGAAGATCTAAACGTGTTAATAACTCCTGTTTATTATACTTAAAAAGTTGTTTCCAACTAAACTTATCTTCCTTATTTTCAGGATTTCCAATATAAATGAACTTTTGTAGAAAACTGCGCGTCTGATAATCCATACCCTCTACTCCCATCAATTCATTTTCAGTAAGCATGGGTCCATATTTATATAAATAATAAAGAATATTTTCAATGAGTTTGTCGGAAAGAAAAGGGAATTTCTCCAACTGGTTTTTAGTGATGGTATTTATATTTAAAGGATGAGCAGCCAATTCACTCAAAGCCTCATACTGTTCTTGCCAATAAGTAAAATCACGCTCATCGCTTATCTCTTCTCCCCACTCCATCCATTCTGATTGAGCTAACAGATTTATAAAAACAAAACCCATTAATATACAGACAATAAACCTCTTTGTTAACATGTTACTAATAAAGTTATCAACTATATGTAAATACGTTAAATTACAATATAAACCAATAGAAAAACATTATTATTTCTATTTTTGCAAGTATGAAAAAAGGTATCTATATATTTATATTTTCTATCTTCATCTTGACAATGAAGATAAATGCCCAGCAATCATCTGCTTCTACTCTTACAAAAGAATATAAGATACCGGTATGTGTATACAAAGGTGACACAATACCTTGCATAACGCTCAGAAATATTTATGTATACCCGGAAAGAAAATTTAAAAACCAGCGGCAAAGAAAAAATTACTATAAACTGATCAGAGATGTAAAGAAAACACTTCCGCTGGCAAAAGAAATACGCAGGGCTATCATCGAAACTTATGAATATATGGAAAAGCTACCAGATGAAAAAGCTCGTCAGCAGCATATAAAACTGGTTGAAAAAGGATTGAAGAAGCAGTATACACCTAAAATGAAGAAATTAACATTTTCACAGGGAAAGTTGTTAATAAAACTGGTAAACAGAGAATGTAACTTATCCTCCTATCAGTTGGTAAAAGCATTTATGGGTCCGCTAAAGGCTGGGGTTTACCAAACATTTGCTGCCTTGTTTGGAGCAAGTTTAAAAAAAGAATATCATCCGGACGATGAAGACCGGATGATAGAACAAATTATAATCTTAGTTGAGAACGGACAATTATAGCCAGATTATCAATAAATTAACATATTACCAACAGGTTATTAACACAGGTGTTTATTTATAAAAGCCAATCAGTTTCTTGGCAAATTCCCATAAAACAATACCTGTAGTTACAGAAACATTTAATGAGTGTTTGGTGCCGTATTGAGGGATTTCAATACATCCATCGCAAAGGTTCACCACATCTTGTTGAACTCCCTTTACTTCATTCCCCATCACAATGGCATATTTCTTTCCTTTCTCCATATTAAAATCGCCCAACATAATACTTCCCTCGCACTGCTCAATGGCAAGAACTGTATATCCTTCATTATGAAGTTCATTTACAGCATCTTGAGTATGACTGCAATATTGCCAGTCTACCGTATATTCGGCACCTAAAGCAGTCTTGTGAAGTTCAGGATGAGGAGGAGTTGCAGTAATGCCACACAAATAAATCCGGCTGATTAAAAAAGCATCCGAAGTACGGAACACAGCACCTATATTATGAAGACTACGTACTTCATCTAAAACCACCACTAATGGAAGTTTTTCCGTTTCTTTAAACTCATCTACAGTCAGACGGTTCATCTCTGTAACTTTTAGTTTTCTTAATTCCATCATAAATCATATTTCAACCTTGCAAAGATAAAAACTATATTCATAACCTTGTTGAAAACGGTTGAAAACGTGTAAAAAACACAATCAAAGAAAGTGAAAACTTATTCTTGCTTTATTCGGAAAAAGCATTATACCAAATGAGAAACTAACATTCCAAAAAACTTAACCTAAAGTTTCGACACTCGTTTAAACATATTTTTTAATAAAAAAAGAGAATGAATAAATAGAAAGTTTTTAACTTTGCTCCCTATCAACAAACTGTTAATAGAATAAGTAAATATAATATAATCAGGAGATAAGTAAGTTAATTATATACTCATATCCTTCTATAAGATATTCATAACGAAAAGAGCAAATAAACAGCTTTCTTTTTACTAACACTATCAACAGGCAATTATTAATATCATAAGTTTCTTTTAAAAAGAAAAGAATATATTCAAATATATATGGAAAAAGTAGATTGGTTGAAAAAAGGGTATGTAGATGAACCTATTGAAAAAACGGTTGATTTAAAAGTGGAGATTCGTCGCTTATGTAAAGAAAAGAACGCAGTTATTTTAGGACACTTCTATCAGGCTGATGAAATTCAGGATATAGCCGATTTCATTGGAGACAGTTTGGCCTTAGCTCAATGGGCAGCAAAAACCGATGCTGAGGTTATAGTGATGTGCGGAGTGCATTTCATGGGTGAGACAGCTAAGATTCTTTGCCCTGATAAGAAAGTGCTTATTCCTGATTTAAATGCCGGATGTTCATTGGCCGACAGCTGTCCGGCTGAAAAGTTTTCTCAATTTGTAAAAGAGCATCCGGGATATACGGTGATTTCTTACGTAAATACAAGTGCTGCCGTAAAAGCTGTTACCGATGTGGTTGTAACTTCCACTAATGCAAAGCAGATTGTGGAAAGCTTTCCTAAAGATCAAAAAATAATTTTTGGCCCAGATAAAAACTTGGGAAATTACATCAATTCGATTACTGGTCGGAATATGTTGTTATGGGATGGGGCTTGCCATGTACATGAACGCTTTTCTGTAGAAAAAATTATAGAATTGAAGAAAACGTATCCGGACGCTTTAGTTTTGGTACATCCGGAATGTAAGGGTGCAGTGGCTAAATTGGCCGACAAGGTAGGGTCTACTGCAGGATTACTGAAATATGCTATGGCTAGCGACAAAAAGAATTTTATTGTTGCTACTGAAAGTGGCATTTTATATGAAATGCGAAAGAAGTGTCCGCAGAAGAATTTTATTCCTGCTCCTCCCGAAGACAGTTCTTGTGCTTGTAATGAATGTAACTTTATGCGCTTAAATACTTTGCAAAAGTTATATAATACATTGAAATATGAATGGCCTGAAGTAACAGTGGAAGCTGAAGTTGCTGATAAGGCTATTAAGCCTATTTGTAAAATGTTGGAAATATCTGAAAAATTAGGTTTGTAAATCTTAAAACGTGTTATTAAACATACGTTTTTTATTGTTTTATTTGGATATTTCCCAAAAGTCCGTACCTTTGTACTGTGTTTTTCATAGTATTAGATTTAAGGTTAACAAAGATTGGAGTACAGCGGTACTCCTTTTTTTATTTCTGTATGTTGACTTGAAGTCTCTTTGGAAAATAAAACTATTCTTTTGAATTTATATTATATAAGATGTCTGCCTTGTGAGGAGCGTGTAGGTAATTGGTGTGTCCTACACCGTCTTACACTGTGTCCTGCACGCTTTAATCTATTGTTTTAAAGACTGTTAACCTTCAAAACGTGTAGGGTGCAGGCAAATTTTGAAAAAAACTTTTTGAAGGAGGAAGTGACCTCTATGCAGGATAAGAGTGTATCAGGGTGATAAATTACCATTTAGCTTTCATACACACGGATAGAATTTGCAGCCGTTCTTAGTGGCTTATGCCTTTTGTTCTGCCTGTTCCGCCGTTCTTTTTTTTGCATCCGGGACGGATTTAAAAAAAACTGATTTGAAAAAAATCTTGTCATTTCAGGGGTTTCCGGAAGCCTTGGAGTCTTTTTCTTCGGCCTTTCCGGAAGTTTTTTTCCTCTGTTTTCTTTCTTTCTTCATCCGGTTTAGTCTTTTTCTTTTCCTCCTTTCTTTTTTTCGCCGTAGAGAAATGTGCCATTTCTTCTTGATAAACCTTTTTTTCTCCTTCAGGAGTGTATGCTTTTGTATACTGTAAGTATATTTTCCTCCTCCCTTCATCCTTTTTTCCGCCCAGAACCCTCGTATTTCCTGCCTTTGATTCCTGTTTTTCGCCTTCTCCGCCTGTGTTTTTCTGTCTTCTTCCGT
>CAUDXH010000002.1 GCA_958453305.1 uncultured Bacteroides sp.
TTAGGGCACTGAAAAGTGCCCTTTAGAAGGGGTATGCCCTAAATTGAGTGCTTACTATACGCAGAATCCGCAAGCAGAATATGCGTATATCATGGAAGGATTGTCTGCTAATTGGTTTGAACTGTCAGATGAAAACTCAGTAACCTTTCGTAATCTGTCTCCGGGAAGATATGTGTTTAAGGTAAAGGCTCGTTTGGTAAATCAAGAATGGGGAGATGACTATTCGGCTGTTTCCATCGTTATTGCTCCTCCTTTTTATCTGGCTTGGTATGCTCAATTATTTTATGCACTCATTCTAATATTGGTCTTATTCACTGTGTTACGGTTTTATAAGCGTAAACTGGTGCTGGAAAACCGCCTTGAGCTGGAATCACACCGCTATGAGAACGATCAAAAGCTGAATAAGGAACGTTTGCGGTTTTATACGAATATTACACATGAGCTGCGCACGCCTCTGACTTTGATTTTAGGTCCATTAGAAGATTTGCTGGCAGATAAATCGTTATCCTCCAAGCATGTGAATAAGATAAGCATTATTCATGATAGTGCCATGCGTTTGCTGAGTCTGATTAATCAGATTTTGGAATTCCGTAAAACAGAAACAGAAAACCGTAAACTGAAAGTAAGAAGAGACAATTTGGTTTCTTTGGTACAAGCTGTAGGCTATAAATACAAAGAGCTGAGTCAGAATAGTGCAGTCAAAGTCAGTATACAGATAAGAGTAGAGCAAGCTGTCTTTTTTTATGACCGTGAGGTTATAACGGTAATTCTTGACAATCTGATGTCGAATGCGTTAAAATATACTCCCAGAGGAGAGGTTATATTATCATTGGATGAGATTGAGGAAAATGGCGTGCGCTATACTTGTTTAAGCGTTTCAGATACGGGATATGGTATAGAAAAAGCATCGTTGGATCATATTTTTGAACGCTATTATCAAGGAAATGGAACATACCAAGCCTCTGGCTCTGGAATCGGGCTGGCATTAGTTAAATCGTTGGCCGATTTGCATGAAGCAACCATAGCGGTGGAAAGTGAACCGGGTAAAGGCAGTTGCTTTACGTTGAAACTGTTGACAGATAATATTTATACCGATGCACAATACTGTATGTCATCAGAGTCTGCGGGAACTGATGAAGAAAAAGCAGGGGCTGATTCGGAAACTGATGAAAATAAGGTCATCGTTCTTGTTGTAGAAGATAATGAGGATATTCGTGAATATATTCGCAGTTCATTTGATGGAATATATGAGGTATTGACTGCTGCAGATGGGCAGGAGGGCTGGCAGCTGGCGCAAGAGCATATACCCAATATTATCATTTCCGATATAATGATGCCTGTTATGGACGGTATAGAGTTTTGCCGGATGGTTAAAGAGGATATGCGTACGAGTCATATTCCGGTTATTCTGCTGACAGCAAAAGATTCCTTGCAGGACAAGGAAGATGGATATGCGGTTGGGGCTGACTCTTTTATAACCAAGCCTTTTAGTACCCGTCTGTTAAACAGCCGTATTCATAATATTTTAGAGAACCGTAGGAAGATTGCTGTACAAGTTGCTACAACGTCATCGGTCGCAGCACAAAAAAACGCCGATGTGCCATCGGAAAAAGCATCAAAGGTCAAGGCTTTAAAACATCCTTTGTTGAGTAGGCTTGATCAGGAGTTCCTGGAGAAGGTTACTGCGATTATTGAAGAAAATATGGAAATGGAAAAAATGGATGTTGGCTTTATTGCTGATAAGATGTGCATGAGCCACTCAACGCTTTACCGTAAAATAAAAGGGGTGACAGAACTTACTGCAAATGAGTTTATCCGTAAAGTTCGAATGCGGAAAGCGATTGCTATGATAGACAGCGGCGACTATTTAATTACAGAAATCTCAGACTTGACAGGGTTTAGCAGTGTGGCCTATTTTCGTCAATGTTTTAAAGAAGAAATGGGGATGACACCTTCTGAATATTTGAAGCAGGAACGTAAAAAACAACCATAAAAGATAAAAAAGCTTTCACTGATAGCAAATTGGTGAAAGCTTTTTTATAGTAGAAACTTTACTGGTAAAAACGTACGTAGTCTATTTCATATCGGAGAGGGTAAGTATTAACGGAAACTTCTCCTCCATTGATACCACCTACTGCTAAGTTCAGTAAAATATATTGGGGCTGTCTGAATGGATTTTTATGTTCTCCGATACTGCCATTGTACGTGTTTTCCAATGAGATTTCGTTCAGTAACTCATCGTCTAGATAGATTTTAATAGCATTTCTATCCCAGTCCATTCGCCATATGTGAAACTCGCTTGCCCAATCAGGATCTTTTTCAAGGAAATGGCTGAACGGAATGGCTTTGCTTTGCCATTTGGCATCCCATCGTTTGTCAGTTCCCCATGCCGCATTGGCAAGGATGTGTGGAATGCCTTGTTTTCGGTAAAACTCCATGACATCTATTTCGCCGTTTGAAGGCCATTCCATGGAAGTTCCCAATAGCCAGATGGCAGGCCATGCACCTTTCCCTACCGGAATTCGGGCACGTACTTCCATGCGTCCGTACAGAAACTCCTTCTTGCCGGCTGTGTTAATAGAAGAAGATGTGCATTCGATGAACTGACGTGAAGTCCGCCAGTCTTTTCCGTCTTTATGGTAAAGCGGATTCGGGCGTTTTTCTTTTTGTGCTTCGATAATCAGGAGTCCGTCCTTGCAGTAGGCATTGCCGGGCTGATACCATTGTAGCTCTTCATTGCGTACAAATCCGTTTTCGTAATTCCATACTGAAGAATCGGGTTCCCCGTTATTGTTAAATTCATCGCTCCATACCAGTTTATATTCTTGCTGGGCATATAAACTGAGTTGCCCTGCCAGTAGCAAGGCAAAACTGATTAATTGTTTTTTCATGCGGTGCCTTTTTTATGGTTTGCCCCAATACTCTTCCAGTCGTTTGGCCTCTTCTTTGGTGATCTGGATTACGGAGCCATGTTTGGGCGACTGGAAGTTTACGGCTTTCATCACCCCTTCATTAAAGCGTCCTAATGGGGTGAAGTTTACGAAGTCGGTAGTTTCACAAAAACCGAAATTATGCGGATTGATTCCGAAAATATCATACATTACCACCCATTTATCTTCACCTATACGTTTCCATACATTCGGAGCTTCGCAAGATTTTGGCTCAAAATCAATCCATTGAGGGTGGTATTGGTAGTCTTTGTTGATTTTGTCAGACAATGCCATTTTGATACCGCTCGGTCCGTCTTGTGCCACATACATCATGCAGAAACGTCCATCGGGCAGGGGAGTGATATCGGCATCCAGTATTTGAATTTCCGGGTTAGGATATTTGAACAGAATTTTAGGTTCAGTAATCAGTTTGGTAAACTCTTTATCAGTATAAGCATAGTAGAGATTGCTTTTCCCGTTGCCGATTCGCATGGTGAAATAAATCATCATTTTATCTTCCTTCGGGTCGTAAGTTGTTTCAGGTGCCCATGCACAACCTATATTGCCGAACTTTTCAGGGAAAGCTTTATCAATGCGCACATTGCTTCGTGTCCAGTTTATTAAGTCAAAAGACTTCATCAGTACCAGTCCCCGGTTGTTTCCCCATCCATACTCTTCACCGCTTCGTTCCCATTCGGTACTTCTTAATCCTTTTTGTTTGGCAAAGATATGGAGGTCGGTCATGCAAAGATAAAATGCTCCGTCAGGACCACGTGAGATATGTGGGTCTCGTATGCCTCGTTGTTCGGCAATACTATCTCCACTGATGATGGGTTTTCCGTTATTCACAGCAGTAAAGGTATACCCGTCATGGCTTGTAGCCATAAACAGACTGTGAGTCGGGTCACTAAAGAACACGAAGAGATAGACTCCCATGTCTTTTTCTTGCAGGGTGGATGGCTTTTCAGCCTTTACAGAAAGACAGCATAGCAGGCTGATAAGAAGAATGAGTTTGTTTTTCATTGTATGTTGGTTTTCGTTTATGTTTTTTGTCATAAGGTCTCCCGGCTCAGTACAGGGTAAGGAGACACCTTATGACGGATATTTATTATTAAATGTTCTTTCGTGGTTTAAAACAAGTCCCAAGTGCGGATTTCATCTTTCCAGTGATGGTCTTTGGGGAAAGGCTTTTGGTTCCATGCCCGCTTGCTGGTCCAGTCTTGCGGAGCATCGCTCCAGAAAGGATGTGATGCCGGAAGTCCCAAAGGAAGGAAAGCAAGCGAGGTCATATAGAGGCTTCCGTTGTTTGTATACCAGTCGGCTACGTTAGGTTGCCGTCCGGTGAAGCCAATGGTCAGGTAGCCCCCCTCGTTAAAATTATCTCCATGCTCGAACATACGTTTCATGGTGGCAGTCAGTGCACACCTTACCTGTGCGTTGCTCACTCCGGCAGGCAGTGTTTGATACCATGCCATCAGGGCAAGAGGCTGCATGGTTGCCATACGGTAAGGAATAGAGCGTCCGAACACCGGGAATGTGCCCTCCGGAGAAATAAACCTTTCAAGTATGAGACTATATTTCCGGGCACGGTGCAAAGCGCGGTCATAATATTTGCCGTAATGGATGCGGGTATAGGCTTTTGCATCTTTCATGGCCTGCAATGTTTCCAGATACATGGAGTGGAACACGTAACTGCTGTAATAGTCGAAAGCAAATGAAGGTCCGTCGGCATACCATCCGTCTCCGGTATACCATTCTTCTACTTTGCGTATGGCCGAATTGATCCGGTAGGCATCATAATCGGCTCCGGCTTTTGCAAGGAAACTTTCGATAGTCGATGAAAAGAGCAGCCAGTTGGTATAAGGCGGATCAATATGCCGTAAATGAATGAAGTTTTCAATATATCTTTGTTTGGTTGTTTGGTCTAAGGGAAGCCAAAGCTGTTTATAGGCTCTCAAGAAACTTTCGGCTATATATGCGGCATCCACAAGTATTTGTCCTTCTCCTTTCCACAGCAGGCAGTCGGGACTTTGTGGGTCAACAGCATTCGTATAGCTCTTCAAAGCCCAGTCTCGGAGCTGTTTGCGCATTTGTCCTTCTTCTGTACTGTCGTCGGGCAGGGTTAGCCAGGGAGCGATACCCGCCATCAGTCGTCCGAAACACTCCATGTAAGTAACTTTCTTGTTACGTCCGTCCCAGTTTGGACTGACCTCTACTAACATGTTTTTTTGTAACTCTCCTTTTGCCATGTTACTCAGTACTGGAGCAGCCATTTGGTAAGCTAATTTGCACCAGTAAGCACGGTCGGCTGTTTGCGGAGCCTCCAGATAGCGAACATATTCGCAGGCAGCAAGCAGAAATGCTCCTACACCGAAGTTGGCTGTTGATTTCGCATCGACCACTTGTCCGGGAATGGCTTTTTCTCCGATGGGCTGTACGTATCCCACTGTACCGTCTTTTTGCAGAGCTGTTTTTGAAAGATAGTTCCATGCTTTTTTTATGCTGGGCATATAAGTAGCTTCATCTAAGTAACCATTGTTGACTCCCCAAAGCAGTCCATAAGTGAAAAATGCGGTGCCACTTGTTTCCGGTCCGGGAGCATGCTCCGGATCCATCATACTTCTGGTCCAATATCCTTCTGGTTGCTGAATTGCGATTACAGCTTTCGCCATGTTCTGGAACTTCTCTGTGAAGAAGTTGCGGTATTTGTAATCTTCCGGTAAGTCTTTCAGTACTTTTGCCAGTCCTGCTAATACCCATCTGTCGCCTCGCGCCCAGAAATCTTTCTTACCGTTTACACTCTTATGTTTCGGATACACATATTTGGCATCTCTGTAATAAAGGTTTTCTTCTTTATCAAACATGATGCTGTCTGAGTAGGTGATATATTCATACAGCTTATCCAGATACAGATGATTTTGTGTTACTTTATAAAGTTTGGTCATCACGGGCATTACCATATATAGTCCGTCACTCCACCACCAGTAATCGTGTTTAGGAGTGTTCATCTGGTATTCCATAACTTCGCGTGCACGGTTTATTTTCTGGTTGTCCGGTAAGATGTTATATAAATCGATATACGTTTGGAAACAAACTTGGTAGTCGCCGAACAATACATAGTCATCACTTTCTCCGTATGAATATTTCCATTCGCTGCGGTTATTACTCTTGGCTCCTTTCCACTGGTTATGTTCAGCCCATGCTTTTGAATACTCCATAAAATCGTCATTTCCTGTCAGGAAATATGCTTCCATATTTCCGGTGTGATAGGCTGCATTATCCCAAAAAGAACGTACCTTGGGAGAATTGTTTTTTTGCCACTGGCAATTTACTTTGTTGATTATTTCTCGTACTTTTTCTGCCTCTGTGTTTTTAGCATACATTGTTATTTGAGGTATCCAAATGGAAAGACATACGAAAAAAACTTGAAGAATAATTTTCATGATGTTGATTTAGATTTATTGATTATTTGTTTTTACTGTCTGTTAAATACAAAAATAGGAGGTTTTAATTAAAGTAGTGGTTCTAAATTAGGCATAAAAGATAGAAAGTCAGTCAAAAAAAGGATATTTGTTCCGTTTTTATTCGTATTATACGATATGACAAGTAGATTCTGTTGGATAATTTGCCGGTTGGGTTTCAAGGCAACAGAGGTAACGATATGTTTGGTAAAGCCGTTTAACGGCAGTCATTCATATTGTAGGATAAGACTGATGCCTGCTACATTTCATGTGAAAGACCCAAAAGGCAGAAAAGGTCTATACGAACGTGTACTGGTTCTCTTAGACCCCTCTGCTTTCTAACTAATGTTGAAATAAAAGCGATATGGAATTTTAACGTCTTGCTTCGGCAATAAACTGTAAAGCTTCACAGCACTTGGCTGTGATGAAATCCCAGTCGTGTTCGGCTACTTTTTCTTTCGGGAACAATTTTGACCCCATGCCTACGCAGAATACACCGGATTTCATCCATGAGGTGAGGTTTTCTTTAGCGGGCTCTACCCCTCCTGTTACCATCAGCTTTGACCACGGCATCGGAGCCATCATTCCCTTTATGAAGTTGGGGCCATATACATCTCCAGGAAACACCTTGCACAGGTCGCATCCCAGTTCTTGTGCCAAACCAACTTCGGATACAGTTCCGCATCCCGGAGTATAGGGGATAAGGCGTCGGTTACATACTTTTGCCACCTCCGGATTAAATAAAGGTCCTACTACAAAACATGCACCAAGCTGTATGTATAATGTTGCGGTAGCCGGGTCAACCACAGAACCTACTCCAATGGCCATATCAGGGCAATCGGTTGCGGCAAATTTCACCACTTCTTCAAAAACTTCATGTGCAAAATCACCGCGGTTAGTAAACTCAAAAGCACGTACACCGCCCTCATAGCATGCCTTCACCACTTTTTTGGCAGTTTCTGCATCTTTGTGATAGAATACGGGAACCATACCGGTAGAGCCAATCTTGTTTAATACTGAAATCTTATCAAATCTTGCCATCGTTATATCTTAGTTAAAAGTATGATTAAGACAACTATCTCTGCACACGTCCGCTTGCATCTCCACCTGCCAAAGCTTCCACTTCTTCTGCAGAAACCAGATTGAAGTCACCGTTTATGGTATGTTTCAATGCCGAAGCAGCCACGGCAAATTCCAGGGCTTCACCTTGATTTGCCTTGGTAAGGAGTCCGTGGATAATTCCCCCTGAGAAGGAGTCGCCTCCGCCTACACGGTCAATAATAGGGTCGATGTCGTATCGCTTTGACGTATAAAACTCTTTACCGTTGTAAATCATGGCTTTCCATCCGTTATGAGTGGCTGAAAACGACTCGCGTAGCGTAGAGATGACATATTTGAATCCAAATTCCTTCGCCATTGCCGTGAAAATGCCTTTGTATCCTTCAGCATCAGTTTTTCCGCCTTCCACATCAGCCTCAGGTTTAAATCCGAGACACAGTTCAGCATCTTCCTCATTGCCTATGCATACATCCACATATTTCATAAGTGGGCGCATAACAGATTGTGCTTTTTCTTTTGTCCACAGTTTTTTTCGGAAGTTCAGGTCAACCGAGACCGTTACATTATGACGCTTGGCAGCCTCGCAAGCCAGTCGGGTCAGTTCTGCTGCTTTGTCGGATATGGCAGGAGTAATACCCGACCAGTGGAACCAGTCGGCACCTTCCATGATTGCATCAAAATCAAAGTCGCATGGTTCAGCTTCTGAAATAGCAGAGTGGGTACGGTCGTATATCACCTTGCTGGGTCGCATAGATGCACCTGTTTCGAGATAGTATATTCCCACCCGGTCACCACCTCGACAAATATAGTCTGTCTTAACTCCATACTTGCGTAAGGCATTAACCGCAGACTGTCCTATTTCGTGCTTGGGAAGCTTGGTTACAAAGTAGGCATCATGTCCATAGTTTGCACAGCTGACAGCCACATTGGCTTCGCCTCCTCCATAAACCACATCAAATGAATCCGATTGGACAAAACGTGTATTGCCCGGTGTGGATAGCCGTAGCATTATTTCTCCTAAAGTTACTATTTTCATTGTGTCTTGTTATAAATATGAAATGCGATAAGATAGAATATTGTTTTTATAAGTTTGATTTGCTTTTAACTGAGCACAAAAGTAGATGGTTCTTATAATACTTGAAGTTTAAAAATAGGCAGAAAAGGTAGGAATTTAGTCAAAAAGGGATATAAGGCTTGGTTTGTTGACGTTATATCGGTTTGATGTTTGTGTGTGAGTTAATTTGTTTATAATTAGGGATGTATCTGTGGGCTGTATCTTTCTGTGGTTATATATAAAAAGATTATACTGTTTGGAATATATGCAGGAATTCGTTTTTTAGCTGCCCTATCTGTTCATAAAGAGGGGGGCTGAAACGGAGGATAACTGGTTATGGATTTTATTTGAATGGAATCAAGCTAACGTTGGGGTTGTTGACCATTTTATTTTTTTTGCCTGCTGAAACGCAAATTATATTCGATTAAAATTGTAACTTTGCCGACACTTTGTAAAGAGAATACGTTGCATGATATCAATTGAAGGACTGAAGGTTGAATTTGGAGCTACACCTCTTTTTGAGGATGTATCGTTTGTTATAAATAAGAAAGACCGCATTGCGTTAGTGGGGAAAAATGGTGCAGGAAAATCAACCATGTTGAAAATTCTTGCCGGATTACAGTCGCCTACCGAAGGACTTGTTGCAGTTCAGCGCGGAGTAACCATAGGCTATCTGCCTCAGGTGATGATACTCAGTGATGAACGTACCGTAATGGCTGAGGCTGAAATGGCATTTGAACATATTTTTGAATTGCAAGACCGTCTGGCCAAGATGAATCAGGAACTTGCTGACCGGACTGATTACGATTCAGATGAATACCATGCCTTGATAGAGCGCTTTACTCATGATAACGAACGCTACCTGATGATGGGGGGAACTAATTATAAGGCTGAAATTGAGCGTACCTTGACCGGGCTGGGCTTCAGCAGGAGTGATTTTGACCGTCCTACTTCAGAGTTTAGCGGAGGCTGGCGGATGCGTATTGAGCTGGCAAAGCTTTTGTTGCGGCGTCCGGATGTGCTGTTGCTCGATGAGCCTACCAATCATTTGGATATTGAAAGTATCCAGTGGCTGGAAAACTTTCTGAAAGTAAGTTCCGGTGCAGTGGTACTGGTAAGCCATGACCGTGCCTTTATTAATAATGTAACGAATCGTACGATCGAAATATCCTGTGGACGTATTTATGATTATAAAGTAGCTTATGATGAGTTTGTTGTTCTTCGAAAAGAACGTCGGGAGCAGCAACTGCGCGCCTATGAGAATCAGCAGAAAGAAATAAAAGATACTGAAGACTTCATCGAGCGTTTCCGGTATAAGGCAACGAAAGCCGTACAGGTACAGAGCCGTATCAAGCAGTTGGAAAAAATCGTTCCGATTGTAATTGATGAAGAAGATAACTCGACTTTGCGCTTGAAATTTCCGCCTGCCCTTCGTTCGGGAAACTATCCGGTTATTTGTGAGAACGTAAAGAAAGCTTATGGCAATCATGTGGTTTTCCACGATGTAACACTGACCATCAACCGAGGTGAGAAGGTAGCTTTTGTGGGAAAAAACGGAGAAGGTAAGTCTACTTTGGTAAAATGTATCATGGATGAAATTCCTTATGAAGGAAAGCTGACTATCGGCCATAACGTGCAGATTGGTTATTTTGCACAAAATCAGGCGCAGCTCTTGGATGAAAATCAAACCGTTTTTGATACCATCGACCGGGTGGCACAAGGGGATATACGACTGAAGATACGTGATATTTTGGGAGCCTTTATGTTTGGAGGAGAAGCTTCCGATAAAAAGGTAAAAGTATTGTCGGGAGGCGAGCGGAGCCGTTTGGCCATGATTAAACTTTTGCTGGAGCCAGTGAACTTTCTGATTCTTGACGAGCCTACCAATCACTTGGATATGCGCTCAAAGGATGTGCTGAAGGAGGCTATCCGTGACTTCGACGGTACTGTGATTGTGGTATCTCATGACCGTGAGTTTTTAGATGGATTAGTTACCAAGGTATATGAATTTGGCGGAGGTGTGGTAAAAGAACATCTGGGAGGTATTTATGATTTCTTGCAGAAAAAGAAAATGGAAAGTTTGAATGAATTGCAGCTGTCCCAGTCGCCTGCTTCTGCTTCAGATAAAAAAGAAACTTCCTCGGAAGCCAGTGAGAATAAACTTTCTTATGAAGCTCAAAAAGAGTTGAGCAAAAAAATACGCAAGTTGGAAAAGCAAGTTGCCGAATGCGAAGCAACCATTGAAAAACTGGAAGCCCAGATTGCAGAGGTGGAAGAGCGGATGGCTACTCCGGAAGGAGCGTCTGATATGAGTTTATATGCTGAACATCAGCAGCTGAAAAAACAGCTGTCGGAAGCCGAAGATGCATGGGAAACCGTTTCGTTGGAGCTGGAGGACATGACTTCGTGATTTTAGGATAAAAAGACCGGTCCAATAGCAAGATGAAGAACAATGCAACTTCATAGCCGACAGGTTAAAAGAAGAAGGCTTGTATATTTGCTTAAAACCCGAAAACAAGAACATAAACTTTATCGGTGGAGCAATTAAAGAATCCATGAGTTCAAAAAAACCCAGAAGCTCAAAACGAAATAACTTGCAAACTCAAGAACTTGCAAACTCAAGAACTTGCAAACTCAAGAACTTAAAAACTTAAAATATAAAATCAAATGAAGAAAAAAAATTATCTGGTCTTTGCTGCAATGACATTCGCTGCATTGACCGCTTGTACCAGTCAGAAGGGAGCAAAAGAAACTTCCGGCATCGACCTTGCCAATATGGATACAACTGTTTCGGCAGGTCAGGACTTTTTCCGTTATGCTTGTGGAGGATGGAATGATGCACATCCGTTGACTGCCGAATACTCTCGCTTCGGTACCTTTGAACTGTTATATGAAAACAGCCAGAAGCAATTACGCGAACTGATTGAGGGATTGGCTGCCAAGCAAAGTGAAGCCGGTACACCGGGACAGAAAATCGGTGATTTGTATAACCTTGCCATGGACAGTGTGACATTAAACAAACAAGGCGTTGAACCGATAAAGCCTGCTTTAGACAAGATTGCTGCCTTGAAAGATAAAAGCCAGATTATCCCGACAGTTACCGAACTGCTATACAATGGAATCGGTACTTACTTTTCCAGCTATGTATATGCCGATCCGAAAAACAGTTCACTGAACATCTTCCAGATGCGGCAGGGAGGTATCAACTTAGGAGAGCGTGAATATTATCTTGACAATGACAGCGTAACTGCCAATATCCGGGAGCAATATAAACTTTATATTGCTAAGCTCTTTGTCCTTGCCGGATATAGTGAGGCGGAAGCTGCTCAGAAAACAGCTGATGTGATGAAGATTGAAACAGCTATTGCGAAAGCTTCTTTATCGGCTGTAGAGCTCCGTAATCCGGAAGCTAACTACCATAAAATGTCGTATGATGAACTGAAGAAAACAATTTCCGGAATCGACTGGGATGCTTATTTGAAAGGATTGAATATTGAAGCTCCTGCCGAACTGAATGTAGAACAGATTGAGCCGATTAAAGCAGTTGCTAATCTGATTCAGACTTTGCCGCTTTCTGCGCATATCGCTTATATGCAATATAATGTGATTGATGCTGCTGCTTCTTATTTGAGCGATGACTTTATTGCTGCACGCTTTGACTTCTACGGTAAGGTGTTGTCGGGCCGCGGTGAAAACAAGCCTCGCTGGAAGCGCGCCGTTGGCAGCGTAGATGGTATGCTGGGTGAACTGGTGGGTCAGATGTATGTGGAAAAATATTTCCCGGCAGCTGCAAAGGAACGTATGGTGAAGCTGGTGAAGAACCTGCAGATTGCATTGGGTGAACGCATCGATGTACAAGAATGGATGAGTGACAGTACAAAAGCTGTAGCTCACGAAAAACTGGATGCTTTCCATGTAAAGGTGGGTTATCCGGACAAATGGAAAGATTATTCCGACCTTCATGTAGAAAAAGATTCTTATTGGGCTAATGTTTGCAGAGTGGCAGCATGGAATTTGAAAGATATGTATAGCCGTCTGGGTAAACCGGTTGACTCGGAAGAATGGCTGATGACACCGCAGACTGTAAACGCTTATTATAATCCTTCAACCAATGAAATCTGTTTTCCGGCAGCTATTCTGCAGCCTCCTTTCTTTAATATGGAAGCCGATGATGCAGCTAACTATGGAGCAATCGGTGTGGTTATCGGTCATGAAATGACTCATGGGTTTGATGATCAGGGACGTCAGTTTGACAAAAACGGAAACCTGAAAGACTGGTGGGCAGCAGGTGATGCCGACCGCTTTAAGGCACGTGCACAGGTGATGGTAGACTTCTTCAATAAAATAGAAGTGCTTCCGGGACTGTTTGCTAACGGAGAACTGACTTTGGGTGAAAACCTTGCCGACCACGGAGGTTTGAAAGTGGCTTTCCTTGCTTTCCAAAATGCAACGAAAGATGCTCCGCTGGGAGTGGTAGATGGATTTACTCCCGAACAGCGTTTCTTCCTTGCATATGCTACCTTGTGGGCAGGAAATATCCGTGATGAGCAAATCCGTCTTTATACCAAATCAGACCCTCACTCATTGGGTAAATGGCGTGTAAACGGAGCTTTGCCTCACATTCAGGCTTGGTATGATGCATTTGGTATTACACCCGATGATTCAATGTATATCGCACCTGAGAAACGTGTCAACGTGTGGTAAGGTGTATGAAATAGCATGTTGCTTCACGGGCAGATAAATGTAAATCTGTGTGTGTAGAAACTTAACAGTCGCACTGTGATTTCTGTAAATCACAGTGCGATTTGTGTAAACCACGGTGTGAATTGTACAAACCACAGTGTGACCTGTACAAATCACACCGTGGTTTTGAGTTTCTGTCTGCTTGTCTTTAATACGGTTCCAGTATCAGTCAGGATTTATTAAAAGAGGGCTTCTCTTTTCGTAAATCTCTTTGCATAAACAAAGTTTTACCTGTTATTTGCTCTGTATAAGCCTGTATTCTTATGTGTAGAGTAAAGATTAACGATAAAAACAGTAAAAATATATAAATAAGTTCGTATCTTTGCTGCCGAATTTATAATAAGAAAAGGTATGAGTTATAATTTACTGAAAGGAAAAAGAGGTATCATCTTCGGTGCTTTGAATGAACAGTCTATTGCTTGGAAAGTAGCAGAAAAAGCTGTTGAAGAAGGTGCTGTCATTACTTTGTCGAATACTCCTGTTGCAGTGCGTATGGGTGAAGTTTCAGCATTGGCTGAAAAACTGAACTGTGAAGTAATTCCGGCAGACGCAACGAATGTTGAAGACTTGGAAAACGTATTCAAACGTTCTATGGAAGTATTGGGTGGTAAGATAGACTTCGTTTTACATTCAATCGGTATGTCGCCTAACGTTCGTAAAAAACGCACTTACGATGACCTTGATTATGATATGCTGAATAAAACATTGGATATTTCGGCTGTATCTTTCCACAAGATGATTCAGGCTGCTAAAAAGTTGGATGCCATCAATGAATACGGTTCTATCTTGGCATTGAGCTACGTGGCTGCACAGCGTACATTCTATGGTTATAACGATATGGCAGATGCAAAGGCTCTGTTGGAATCAATTGCCCGCAGCTTCGGTTATATTTACGGACGTGAGCATCATGTACGTATCAATACCATTTCACAGTCACCTACAATGACTACAGCCGGATCGGGCGTGAAAGGTATGGATAAATTATTCGATTTTGCCAACCGTATGTCTCCGTTGGGCAATGCTTCGGCTGATGAATGTGCAGATTACTGTATTGTGATGTTCTCCGATCTTACCCGTAAAGTTACCATGCAGAACTTGTTCCACGACGGTGGTTTCTCAAGCGTAGGTATGAGTCTCCGTGCGATGGCTACTTATGAAAAAGGATTAGACGAATATAAAGACGAAAACGGTCATATTATCTACGGATAATATAAATCTTCCGTATGCAGCGGTTTATATTCATTATAATAAGTTTAATCGTCTTTTCTGCCTGTCTTCATGATGGGCAGAAAGACGGTTTTTCTGTTTATAATGGTGTGAAAGTGCTCCGTTATGACCGCTTGCAATATGAATCGGTGGCTTTAAACAGTGTGTTGGCACTTCAGAAAATGACAACAGAAAGTCCGCGTGCTACCAAACTTCTGATAGAAGATGTACTGGCACTTGGTTCGGTAAGTGAACCGAATATCTACGAGCGTTTATGCGCGTATTATACCGACTCAGTCTTGTTGAAAATTATGGAAGATGCGGAAGTTATGTTTAAAGATATGACACCGGTTGAAAAAGAACTTTCCGATGGATTTGGAGTCTTAAAGAAAGAAATTCCCTCTCTGGTGATTCCGTGTATTTATTCTCAGTTTTCAGCCTTAAACCAATCGGCTGTGGTGGGAGACAGCTTGTTGGCTTTCAGTCTGGATAAATATATGGGGGCTGATTATCCGATTTACAAGCGTTATTATTATGACTACCAGCGCCGCTATATGACTCCGGAGCGCATTGTACCAGACTGTCTTACTTTTTATCTGTGCGCGCAGTATCCTTTCTTATGGGAGGAAGGACATCGTACTTTATTTGATATTATGCTCTATCGGGGTAAGATGGCATGGGCTGTAGAATATATTTTAAATGGAAACGTTTCCGGAAGTAAATCATTGGGATATACCAAAGAAGAAATACGCTGGTGTAAGAAGTATGAAGCGCAGATGTGGGAAAAGATGGCTGACCAGCATTTGCTTGAAAGTACAGATCCGATGCTGATTCGTGCTTATACCCGCCCTGACCCTTGCATGGTGGTGAATGGAGAAAAGATTCCTTCGCTGATAGGTGTATGGCTGGGGATGAGGCTGATTGACAAATACATGAATGACCATAAAGACGTAACGTTGAAAGAACTGCTTGAGCGTACTGATTTCAGCGGGTTGTTAGAAGATATAAAAGGTTGATATGATAGAGAAAGCTTTATACTTATTGCCCGTAACTTTGGGCGACACATCGGTTGAAAAAGTACTGCCGGCTTATAATAAGGAGATTATTGTTGAAATCAAACACTTTATTGTGGAGGATGTGCGTTCGGCGCGTCGATTCCTGAAGAAAGTAGAGTCACAGATAAATATAGATGAACTTACTTTTTATCCGCTCAATAAGCATACTTCTCCTGAAGCAATATCCGGTTATTTGAAACCGTTGATGGAGGGATTCCCGATGGGAGTCATTTCTGAAGCGGGTTGCCCTGCTGTGGCAGATCCGGGAGCAGATGTAGTGGCCATTGCGCAGCGGAAAGGTCTTAAAGTAGTTCCGCTGGTTGGTCCTTCTTCTATTATCTTGTCGGTAATGGGGTCTGGATTTAACGGACAGAGCTTTGCTTTTCATGGTTATCTGCCTATAGAGCCGGGTGAGCGTACGAAGCGTCTGAAAGAACTGGAAGCCCGTATTTATGCCGAACATCAGACCCAACTTTTCATTGAAACGCCTTATCGGAACAATAAGATGATGGAGGAAATTCTGAAGACCTGCCGTCCGCAGACCAAACTTTGTATTGCTGCCAACATTACGTGTGAGGGAGAGTATATCCGTACCAAGACGGTTAAAGAGTGGAAAGGAAACTTGCCCGACTTGAACAAGATTCCTTGCATCTTCCTTCTGTATAAATGATGGAATAGCTAATTAGCTGAATTTTTGGTTTATTTAGCTTGCAGATAGCTAAGGCGCTGTTTCCTTTTGCAGCTATTCGCTGCCTGATTAAAGAATCAGCTGGAAATCATAAATATCCAGCCATTGCCCGAATTTTTTCCCCACTTCATTAAAGCGCGATACCTGGGTAAATCCTAACGATTCATGAAGACGTACGCTGGGAGCATTGGGGAAGGTAATACAGGCTATCAGTACGTGTAAACCCTGTTTCCGGCATGCGTCAATCAGAGTAGTGAGCAGCTTCTTCCCATACCCTTTATTTGTATAAGCCGGATGCAGGTAAATTGTGACTTCTGCGGTATGCTCATAGGCCTTTTTCTCTTTCCAGCCATGGGCATAGCAATAGCCTATTAATTTTCCGCCTTCTTCCATGACCAGATAAGGGTAATCAGAATGGATGGCTTTCATCCGTCCGGTCATTTCTTTTTCCGTGACCGGTTCTGTCTCGAAAGTAATGCACGTATTTTCTATATAGTAGTTGTAAATAGCGGCAATATCTGTTATGTCTGTGGGGATAACCTTACGTATCATGACTTTATTCTGTTTTAATCTGATTCATATTCTTTCCACATTTCTGCAGCCATTTGCAGAGATTCTGATTCTTTAATCAAGGCGGGACTGTAGTCTTTTGGATTTTTCTTTATTTCTTCAAATGTAACAAACTTTCCTCCGGAACAGCAGTTGACCTGTTCCCGGTTTAAGGGCAATATGTAGAGTCGGGTTTGCTGTATGTAGCCACACTCCTGTATCATTCTGTAGTGAAGCAAAAAGCGTAGACGTATCTTCCGTCTGGTTTTCAAGTAGCTTCGTGCAATCTTATTTGCTTCTACTTCTGATTTGCGTACAGCTCCTTCAAATAATTCCTCTATGGGTATATCCCAAAAAAAGTCATTGGGGCTTTTTCCTTTGCGGGGAATTAGGTAGATTTCCCCACGAAAAATGGGGGCGATGCGCAACAGGTTATATCTGAATGGAGTTTCCTTAATTGCAAAATGTATGCCGATGATGTTAAAGATAAGACAGAACAGATAAATGGAAAAAGGAGGTACATAAATCAGCATAAACTGATACTCGGGAGAGATACTGCTGAATTCATATTTCATGGCTCCTATGATGAGCAAATGAATGGAAGATAAAAGAACGATTATTTTAGCTTCTAAAGTATATGAAAGGCAGGTGTTGAGATGTAACTTGCGCAAGAAGTTCTGATAAATTTCAGGAGCCGTAACATGAAGAAAGGCAAAGATGAGCAGCATAAACTCAAGAGTGGGGGTAATGGTTTGCTCAGGTAGAAACCGGTATCCGGTCAATAGCCGTAAGAGAAGACAGATTCCGATAGAAATACTTCCTTGCAGCAGAAAAAAGTTAAGCTCTTTTATCCGGAAAATGGCATAGAGCAGCGCAATTATACTGATGAAGAGTCCAAAGCCTAATATCACAGTTGCCGGAAAAAAATGCAATCCGGCAAGCGTGATAATGGTTGGCAGTAACCCGAAGGATACAATCGTTTCTTTATATTTTAGTATAAGTTTCATTGCATAAAAGATGCACTTAAAACAACAAATAACTTTGTGGAAAGTTCATCACAATAAATGTTTTTCTGCATGATAAGAAGAACGTACCAATGGTCCGCTTTCCACCGTCAGAAAACCTTTCTTTTCGCCTGTCTCCTTGTAGCGTAGAAACTGTTCTGGAGTGACGTATTCATGAACCGGATAATGGCGGTGGCTGGGTTGAAGGTATTGTCCGATTGTTAGAATCTGACATCCGTTTGCAAGCAGGTCGTCCATGGTTTCTTCCACTTCCTGAGGCGTTTCTCCCAGTCCAACCATGATGCCTGATTTCGCTTTGATTCCGCTTTCAGCTATCTGGCGGATAACGGTCAGGCTGGTGTCATAGCGTGCTACACTTCGTACCAGCGGACTGATTCGCCGTACGGTTTCCATATTGTGTGATAGAATATCAGGATGCGTATCGGTAACTAATTTCACCAGTTCGCTTCTTCCCTGAAAGTCGGGTATCAGTGCCTCCAGTGTAGTGTTTGGATTAAGTTGTTTGATGGCTTTGATTGTTTCTGCCCAATGTCCGGCTCCCAAGTCAGGCAAATCATCCCGGTCGACCGAGGTGATGACGGCATGATTCAGTTTCATCAGCTGTACTGATTCAGCCACTCTCAAAGGTTCTTTCGGGTCAAGGGGCAGCGGTTTTCCGGTTTGTGTATTGCAGAATTTGCAGGCACGGGTACATACGGCTCCTCCAATCATGAAAGTAGCAGTTCCTCTTCCCCAGCATTCACCGAGATTGGGACATCGTCCGCTGCTGCATATCGTATGTAATTTGTGGTGGTCAACAATGCGTTTGGTTTCGGTGTAACGCGCATTGGTTCCAATCGAAATTTTCAGCCAGTCCGGCTTTTTAACGTGTTCCATAGTAATTGATATTAAAACTCTGTCGGTGAGCAGGCATACACCCGGCTCACCGACAGAGTTAGTTTATTAAAGGTTATTCATGAAAAAGTTTGCCACACGTGTCATCAAATGATTTCGGGTATTTCCTCCGAAGATACTATGATTGCGGTTGGTATAAATCTGCATGTCAAACTGCTTGTTTGCCTGTACCAATGCTTCGCTGTATTCGGTGCAATTCTGATAATGCACATTGTCATCGGCAGTGCCATGAATCAAGAGCAGGCTTCCTTGCAGCTGGTCAGCCCGTTTAATCGCTGAACCGGCATCATATCCTTCTCCGTTTTCTTTGGGAGTACGCATGAAGCGTTCGGTATAAACCGAGTCATAAAAGCGCCAGTCGGATGGAGCAGCAATGGCTACTCCGGCTTTAAATGCGCCTGAGCCTTCACTCATAGACATCAAGGTGGTGTATCCACCGAAACTCCATCCCCAAATACCGATACGGCTTCCGTTTATATAAGGTAATGTTCCCAGATATTTAGCTGTTTCTACCTGGTCTTTAGCCTCTTTAACACCGAGGAAAAGGTAAGTACATTTTTCAAAAGCCGCTCCACGTCCGCCGGTTCCGCGTCCGTCTACACATACCATGATGTAGCCTTTATCACACATATAGGCTTCGAACATACCTCCGTCGCCGAAACTTCCCACTCCCCATCGGTCGAGAACCTGCTGTGAGCCGGGGCCGCTATACTGGTGCATGATGACCGGATATTTTTTGTTCGGGTCAAAGTTGGCAGGCTTCATCATCCATCCGTTCAGTTCCACGCCGTCGGTAGTGGTGAACGAGAAAAACTCCTTCACAGGCATATTCAGCCGGGCAGTTTGTTGCTTCAGTTCGTTGTTGTCAAGCAGGGTAACCAGTTCCTTTCCCTTATTGTTGTTCAGGGTAATCAGGGTAGGAGTGTGCAGGTTAGAGAACGTATTGATGTAATAGGCAAAATTCTTACTGAACAAGGCATTGTTTGTTCCCACTCGGGTAGAGAGTTTAGTTTTCTTGCCTTTGGCATCTATTTTATAGACTGCCGAACGAAGCGGACTTTCCTCATTGCTGGTATAGTAGAATACATTGTTTTTTTCATCCCATCCCAGAAAGTCTTTTACCTCGAATTCTCCTTTGGTAATCTGTTTGACCAGATTTCCCCCAATGGTGTACAGATATAAGTGATTGTATCCGTCTTTTTCGCTCATCATGACGATGTTTTGCGGATAAAAAGCGATGTTTGAATACGCTTGTTCCTTAATATATTGTTCAGCTTCATCACGTATAGCCACTTTACAAAGGGCACTGCGGGGGTTAGCCATATACAGGTCGAAGCGGTTCTGGTGACGGTTCAGGGTCATGATGGCAAGTTTTTCCGGATCGGAAGTAAACTGGATGCGGGGAATGTAATCATCTGCTCCGATTTCCAAGTTCATCTTACGTGTAACATGGCTCTTGATATCGTAAGTATGTACACTTACTTTTGAGTTGACTACCCCAGCTTTGGGATACTTATATTGATAACTTCCCGGATAAGTTGCATATTCATCCTTTGCAGGAAACATTCCTTTATATTCATCGAACGAGAACATCGGAACCTGACTTTCGTCAAAGCGGATATAAGCAATCATTTTACTGTCGGCACTGAAGTCGAATGCTTGGTTGAAACCAAATTCTTCTTCGTAAACCCAGTCGGGGATACCGTTTAATATTTTATTGTATTCACCGTCTTTGGTTACTTGTGATTCACTGTTTCCGAAGAGCAGCTTTACAAGGTGGATATTATTGTTGCGCACGAAAGCAATCTGATGGCTGTCGGGTGAGAACAAGGGCACTTGTTGGGGTCCATTCTTTGACAAAGGCTCTAAAGTGCGGTTTCTTACATTATAGATATAATATACTGCAGTAAACGACCGGCGGTAAATCGCTTTCGTTTCAGTTTGAATTAAGATGAGGCTTTCATCGGGCGACATGATGTAATCATCGAATGATTTGAGCTTGCAGTCGCGTGCGGTAGTTACATCAAAAACAGTTCCGGCTTCTTCTCCGGTTTTAAACGAGTATTTCACGATGCGCTTATGGTCGCTGCTGATCTGGGTATAATGTTCTCCGTCCAGCATGGGTTTCAGTCCTCGGATGGTTTGAGCGCGATAAGTTCCTTTGGCTACATCTTGTAAGGTTACTTTTTGTGCCGGTAAGCCTAAGAAGCAGGCAAACAGGCAGAGTAAGGTGATTAGTCTTTTCATCATTATGTAGTTTTTCAGTTATTTTATATTCTTCAAGTGGATAACCGGGTGATAAGAGTCCGGATTTTTTAACAAGTTTGAGTATTCTGTTAAACCGGCTCTAAAGATAAGCAGATTTATGAGAATAAAGGTCTTTCTTTTATATTTATTTCATGAGCAGTGTATGAATCGTTTCTGTGTAAAGGTATAAAAAAAACACCATCTTTGATCGGATGATGTTTTTATATTCTTGTACCTAAGCGTTTAAGACTGAGATACAGCCGGAGTGCTGTGTTTTTTCTTCTTTCCGAATAATTTTTGGAAGAAGCGGGTCAGAAAATTCCCTTTCTTGGCTTTAGGCTGGATACAGTTGGGCTTTGCGAAATAAGACTCTGTTATTTTCATCTGTAATGAGTCGGCAGCTGTGAAAGCTGGCTTCCGAAGTTGGGTCTTTCCGTTAAGAAAATGAAGGTGAGCCGGTTGTAACGTCAGGCTGTTTCCTTCGGTTTGAACAGGGACTTGCAAGGTCGAGTCGGCGGAAGCCACAATTTTGGGCTTTTTGAAAACGATGGGAACCGAATATTTACACCGCACCGTAGTACCGTTGTCTTTTCCTGCAATCCATGAAGGCATGGTCTGAATTAAGTTTAAGGCAGCAGTATCAAGTTGGGCGTGTAAGCTTCTTACAATAGATGGGGAAGATATACTTCCATTTTTCTCCACCACAAACTGAATCATGACAGTTCCTTCCACACCGGTTTCTTCTGCAAGCTGTGAAGGGTGAAGCTCTTGTTTTACATAGTTGAAAAACGACTTCATGCCTCCTCTAAACTCGGGCATTTGATTTACACTGGAATAGATGCGTTCAGCTCCTTTTTTGTTCAGTGATAAGGTTAGCGGTTCATCTGGATGTAAAAGAAAGGGATGTATGTCCAAATAGCGGTTTTCCATTCCCTCTGCACGAATAACAATGAGATGACTATAATCGGCTTCGATAGAGAAGTTACCGTCAGCATCGCTCAAGGTTTTGCGTCGGGTTCCTTGAACCAGGATTTCTGCTCCGCTGACCGGCTTGTCTTTGTGACTTAAGTTTCCATGTATCGTTACGAGGCGTCCAGACTGTTTAAACTGTGTAAGATCATCCGGACTGTCAATTCGGAAAATAGTATCAGTTGCATGTTCATCGAGCTGAAACGACTTGACCGGCTTCATTTTGTCATGCAGGAAATAAAGGTTGGCTGTACGGATATAGCTCGGATTTATATCATGTTTAAAGCTAATATTCCCTTGCTCGTCAATGGGGTATTCACTGCTATATCCGCTTATTTTCAGAAAAATGTTTTTCTGAGGAGCTCCGGCTGTATTGAGTATGGTGATGTTAAAGGTCTTTGTTTTATTATCCGCCCATGCTTTTTGAGGCATTATGAAATACAGGAAAAATGCAATCAGGATTAGCGTAAAATTAATTGGTTTCATATCTCAATTGGTAAATTGATGCAAAGCTACAAGTATTCCCTTGTATTTTGAAACCTATAAGTGTTAATAATCGTCAATCAGCTTTTGTCATCTGTTTTAATCGTGCCAGTGCATGTCGGCGGCTGAGCATAATCTGATACCGATATACCAGGCAGGTTGTGATAAAATAAATACATGCCTGAAGCCATAAAGCCGAGTATTCGGTTTTCACATCATAGAGCGTGGCCCCCATGGTGTTGATGCGTACAAATCCGTTGATTCCGAATGTAGACGGAAACAGCCATGAGAAAATCTCCCAAAATTGCGGAATGGATGCTCCGGGCCAGGATATACCGGAAATGAAAAGTAAGGGCACCGAGGTGAATACATAAATCATCATACATGATTCACGGTGGTGTATGAATATAGAGCAGGTCATGGCAAAGAAAATACAGGCCAGTAAGTAGGGCAAGACGAATGCCAGTAAGGTCATTGGCTGGGCTATTTGTACTAAACTGAACATTTTAGGTACCAGACAGAGTATGTATGCCGAGATTAGGGCATAGATAAGCAGATAAGCGGTTGACTTACCCAATACGATGCGAAGAGTTCCCTGATATTGGCGTTTCAGTGGAATTAAATCGCGAAACAGGTTCTTCTCGCGGGCTGTTCCTGCTGAAAGCCCGATGCCTAACAGCAAGGTTTGCTGAATAATCAGAATCAATACGGCCGGAATCAGAAAACTGGCAAAACCGTCTTGCGGATTGAAGAGTGAAACATCTTCATAGGTAATGGGAGCCGTGCTGACCTCATCCTGCCGCTGGGTGGTATTGGCCATTCGCTGGATTTTGATTTGTTTGTTTACGCTCAGTGACGCGTTGGTACTTGCTACTAACAGTGATTTGTAATACAGCATTCCGCTCATGTCGCAATATAGACTGACGGTGGTTTGCTTGCCTGTAGCAATGTCTTTGCTGAATGTTGCCGGAATATAGATGATGCCGTATACTTTATTTTCTTTCAGTAAAAGTTTGGCTTCCTCCATGTCGGCGCAGTACGATTGGATATGTACGCCGGCATTGGCATCAACCAGTCGTAAATAATTCCGGCTTAAGGTGGAGTTGCTGGCATCGACTACTGCTGCAGGAACTTCACGTACCACTTCATTGGTATAGATGAATGCGTAGAGCAGTGGGTATGCTAATGGGACGAGTAGAAAGAAGATGAGGACGCCTTGGTCTTTGAATACAGCTTTCAACTCGTGGGCGCAAATATGGAATAAACCTGAAAATCCTTGATAGACAGTGTTTCGAAAAGGGCTTTCTTTCATAATTCTTATTTCTTTAGGGAATATAGACATAATGCAGAATGGCTGTTCTTAAATTCTTCAGAACCAGAAAGGGCAGAAGCATGAAAACCAGTAGGGCTGCCAGTGAATGCCAGGCATATACAAGCGGGTATCCGTTAAGGGCAAGATTTACATAGAGCAAGAAATAATGGCGTAACGGAAATAAATTAGAAAGTGCTTGGAGAACGGGGTGCATCGCCATAACCGGAAAGGTAAATCCGGAAATGGAGAAGGAAACCACTCCCCATAGAGAAGCTGTGCTTAATGCCAGACGGAGATTTCCGAATAAGCCAAAAAGGAAAACCCCGAAAGCCTGTGAAGCCAACACCAAAAGTAAACCAGCCAGAAGCATGGGAATGATGCCGCTATGACAGGGATAATGCAGATAGCCGTAAAGATATACGTTATAAAATACTGCAATAACGAAGAAGATTACTGTTTGCGGAAATAACTTTCCGCTTAGTGCGGTTGCAATGGAATTGTTTGCCAGCTTCATCAGTTCTTGAGAAGTACCTTCCTTTAATTCAGTTCCTATTGTGTATACGGTTATCATGAAAATGAGTAGCATTAAAATACCCGGAAAAAGGGTATTACACAAGTAAACCGAATAGTTGAGCCACGGGTTGTTCAGTGCATGCGTGCTGATAACAATGGGTTGAAGAAAAGCCATTGCCTGCTTTTCTGTAGCTCCTTTCGCATACAGACTTGCGCGTCCGATGGCTCCTGAAGCCAGTTCTGACATCGTACGCTGGTCTTTATACAGTAATGATCCGGCTATCAGATATGAGTAGTTGATGTAAAAAGAAACTTTGGGTTGTCTGCTTGCCAAGGCTTCTTCAGTGGTTCCTTTCGGAATATAATAAAAAGAATAAATTTCGCCGCGCTGCATTGCCTGACGTGCTTCACTTACACTACTGTAATGTGCCACGATTTCTGTTTGCTGAAAGGCATCTAGATTTCGGACAATGTTACGGGTGGTTGCCGTATTGTCTAAATCGACTACCCCTGCGGGCAGATTGGTGGGTAGCCCCTTGCTCATCAGTGTGGTAAAGAACACGAAGCAAAGTATAGGGGCTATGATCATGCAAAAAAGATAAATCGGTTTGGTGGCAATACGGGTGGTTTCCCGCAAGGCTATTTTAAAAAAACGTTTATGAACAGGTACAAGCATAGTGTGTGATAAGAGTTATTTCTCGATAATGGCCGACATGCCCGGTCGAAGGTTTTCTACGATTTGAATGGGACGTGCTTTTACTTCAAATGTTTTTAAGTCGAACTGACCGGTGGTTTTGGTAGCTTTCCATGCTGCATAGGTCCCGAGGTCTTTCATGTAAGTAACTTTAAACTCAACATCTTTTTCGAGAGCCGGTATATATGCTTTGATTTTTTCGCCTACAGTGAAATCTTTCAGGAAGTCTTCGCGTACATTAAAGGTTACCCACATGTCGGTCAGCTGGGCTACATTCATAATAGGTGCACCGGTTCCCACCAGTTCGCCTACTTTGGGAAATATTTCAGTGACCTCACCGTTGGCACTGGCTATCAAAAAAGTTTCGGCTATATAAGATGAAACCTCGGCTACTGCACCTTTAGCCCGTTCTACTTGTGCCGCAGCCATCGCTTTGTCTTCACGCTGCGCTCCATTTTGAGCCATGGTATACTGAGCATGGGCAGCGCGTTCGGTAGCTTTCATTGCATCATATTGTGCTTGAGCTTCATCTCGTTTCTGGGCGGTCATAACTCCAGCTTCATAAAGGCGGTTAACGCGGTTGTACGATTTCTCCGCAATATCGAGTCCGGCTTTTGCTTTTTGCCACATTTCGAATGCCGCCTGCAACTGTTCGCTGCGTGTACCCCGTAAGGCTTTTTCGTTCATGGCTTGTGCTGCTTCTTCGGCTGCTCTTGCCTGAGAGAGTTTTGCCATTACGTCAGGCGCTTCGAGAATGGCAAGTGTATCACCGGCTTTTACTTTATCGCCTTCGGTCACGAAGAATTTCAGTATTCTTCCGGGTACTTTACTTGATACACGGTATTCGGTTGCTTCTGCTTGTCCTTGTATGATTTCCGGACCTTTTCTTAATGTGAATAGTCCGATGATGCTGACACCGGCAGTTACTCCTAAAAGGGTGAGAAACGCCAGTAAAATATTGTTTCGTTGAGTCTTTTCTACCATAGTTGTTTTTTATTTTAAAGTTCCCATTGATTTGTTCAAATATAATTCACTTATTTTTACATCAATTTGTGCATCAATTTTATTCGATTGTGCTGAAAGCCAAGCTGTTTGTGCCTCTAAAACATTGCTGGTAGGGATAACTCCTTCTTTAAATCCCAGCGTGGCATAGCGTAGGTTTTCATCGGCTTTATCCATGCTGTTTTGTGCCATAACCAATCTTTTGCTTGCTTCGTTTACTTTGTAAGAACTTTGAGTAACTTGTAGCTCTATTTTTTCTTTTACGTCTTCCAGCCGGTAACGGGCTATGTTCGCTTCTGCTTTTGCAGCTTTTACTTTATATATCCCTTCTCCCCAGTGAAAAACAGGTATTTTTACTACTATACCGGCTGCCCACATTCCGCGGAATTTGTTTTCAAACCCGTTAACAAGTGAGGGGTTGGTGACCATATAGTTTACGGTAAGTCCTACTGAGGGAAGAAATTCCGACCGGACTACGTTGACCTTTTGCCGGTAAATTTGGCTGGCTAATTCGAGGCTTTTTAATTCTTCCCGGTTTGCTAATGCCGTGTGAACATTACTTTCTATATAGGTATCGGGTAGGGTTAGATTCTCCATATCTTCATCTGCCAGTTTGATCTGTGTATTTAAAGGAATGCCACACAGCTGGCATAATACCATTTTAGAAAGACTTAGTCCGTTTTCTACTTGAGTCAGTGTCATTTCAGCTTCATTGACTTTTACCTTAACGCTTAGCCCGTCTGCTTTAGTGGCTACTCCTTCTGCTACCATTTGTTCCACATCCGAATCAAGTTTCCGAACCAGTTTGAGGAATCCTTCTGCTAATTTCTTCTTGTTGGCCAGTGAAATCACCTGCCAGTAAGCTTGATCTGTATTCAGTATCAAGTCTTGCATACCTGTAGCATGCTGCGATTCAGCCAGGCGTTCGGCATATTTAGTGATTTTATTGTAGGCTATTATTTTTCCGCCCATAAATAGAGGTTGGGTTAAGGTAGCTGCACCCAGCGTCATATTACGTGTATCAGTTCGCAAGCCGTCTACTAATGTTTGGCCGATGCCATTGAGCCCACTGGTAAGCCCGGGCATTAAAGCCATGAGGGGCTTTTCAAGGGAAGCAGCCAGTCCGGGGTTGAGAGCAGCAAGCTGTTTGAACTGCTGCTGAAGTTGAGCTCCGGTAGAACTTCCTATATTTCCGATACTTTGTTTCTGATCATCACTGAGTAGAGAAATCTCCTTTTGCGTGCGCATGTACGTACCCATGAGGTCTATCTTGGGGAGATAGTTGGTAAAAGCCGCCTTTTGCTGATAGTGAGCGGCATTGATTTTTTCTTTTGCAATGCGCAACTCTTTGTTATTGGCAAGAGCAAGTGTGCGGCAACTGTCTAAAGACAATATTCGCTGAGTATATCCGTTGAGGACAAACCCTGTCAATAAAATAAAACTTAGAATCTTTTTCATTTTAGCTTTTGTTGTTTAGTTGCTTATGCAACATTGCAAAGGTATGTTTATTATAACAAACTGCCAACAGAAATTGTTGAAAAGATTGTCAATGCAACTTTAATAAATTTTAAAAGCTAATGCTGAATCATGCTTGAGTTAGCACGTAAGTAAATATCCTCTTATTTATAGAACTTGTTCCATTTAGGTTTGGAGTCAGTAGAAGTATAGGTTATGTTAAGCACTTTTTCTTTGCTTGAAGTTCTTGAAAAAGAGTTGGTTTTTACGTTTTCTTCAGTTGCCGGGAAGTTACCGTTTTGTATGTGATATAGTACGGGTTGCAGGAGTCGGTCGTCGGCTGTTCCAAATTCACCTAAGGCGTTAATGGTATTTTCTTCTATTTCAAAATCAGGTATTAATCCATGAGTAAAATAGTCAGAATTATTTTCACAGTTGCTTAATTGAGTTGTAGTCAGCCATAATTCAACCTGCGGCATTACTTCGCTGGTAAATAGTTGTTGTGCTACGTTTTTTCCGAAAGTTGCACTTCCTACTTGGAAAAGCCGTTCTTTCATATAAGGTTTTAAGCAATTGATAACGATTTCGGAAGCAGAGGCAGTGCTTGCTGATGTAATGATATATAAATTACGATAAGAAGCAGAATTGCCTCCCGGCAAAAGGCTCTTGTCGAAGGGCAAAACCTCCGTTTTATTTATCTTATCGTTATAAGTCATTTTTAAAAACACCTGTCCCATGGCTTCTTGAGGTGCCAGACATGTGCTTAATACTTGCGATGTATTCACAAATCCTCCTGGATTATAGCGAAGGTCAAGTATGATATCTTCAAACCCTTGATGTCTTGTTAAAGCCGTCTGGAGTGTAAGAATATCTTCTTGTCCGAATTCATTATAGAGCAGATATAATGCTTTATGTCCATTTCCGGTATGGATTACTTTCTCTTCCAGCAGGTTCTGAATCTCTATGTAAGCAGGAGTCAGCGTGACAGAACGTAAAGTGTCAAGCTCTGCCTGTACGTGTGATTCGTTATCTTCGTTTTCATTGTTTTCTTGAGGAGGAATATATTTCCCCAGCATAAATTCGTGCGTTTGAGTAGGCTGCAGAATTTGTTCGATATAGTTCGCACTTGAAACCTTGGCACTGTCTACTGCAATAATCCAGTCCCCCCGTTTTATTCCAGCTTGATTGGCGGGAGAGTTAGGCTGGACATAAAGCACACGCATTACAGGAATACCTTGCTGGGGAGTATTGGCATAATCCACTTCCAGTCCGAAGCACGGATATTCACTTTGCGTGCGCGAAGGAGCAATGGAGTCGGCATGTGAGAAGGTTACTCCGTTTTTTTTGTCGCGCGATGAAGCGGCTGCCTTGACAAAGTCGGCAGGTTTCATGAAAAAGTCTAACTGATCCTCGGCAGGCAAGTCTTCATAAAACAGATAGTTTTCCTGCATGGTTTCATAAATCCATGTTTTGCTGGCGATGAGGGCATAATATTCTCCAGAGCGGTTTTCACCGCATGATGATAAGCCTCCCGTCAGTCCAAGGCAGCAAATAGAGGTATAGATAAACTTTTTGTTCATGTTTGCTTGTTTTATTTCATGCTAAATGAACCTTCACCAATCATATTTCCATCGGCGAACAGGTTGATACGGTATTTTCCCGGAGCAAGGAATTCCTCTACATCCCAATAAACCGTAACGGTTTGTTCTTCTCCTGTATATTCAATATATTTCTTGATTGAATAGCTGATGTTTCTGTCTTCATAAGCAAATGTATTGCTTGCGCTTTTACTCAATATTTCATTGTCGGGTTTGGCAATGCGTACATAGAGCGTTTTGTTTCCTGTGGTAGCAGTGATATTTTTTACAATGGTGAATGAGATGGCAATCTTCTTCACGTTTTTTACTTTATCGGTAGCTTTTCCCCGTTTGTTGAGGGTTGTAGCATGGATATTGGTAGCATCTAACTGAGCAGCCAATGAGACCTTTTCATTAAGTGATTTCTTTTCTTTAGAAAGGTTGCTGATTTGTACGGTTGCAGCCGAATATTTGTTTTTTACAGCTTCATTTTCTTCTTTCAAGGCAGCATTTACCCGGTTGAGTGAGTCAATCTGAATGACATAGCTTCGCAAAACAGCACGAACGGTTTTCAGTTCTTTTTTCAAGCGCATGATTTCGGCAGCATTGGTGCTTTTCACTTGTCTTAATTCTTCCAGTAAACGTTGGGTTTTCAGCTTTTCGCTTTCTAGTTTCTCACGGAGCGAATCATTATTGATTTGTATTTGAAGTTCATCATATTGAGTGGCAAACGTACTATATTCGTTTTCCATTTCTTCTTTTTCTACGGCGAACAGTTCGGTCATTTCTTTGTTTTTATGCATTTCATTGAATGCAAAGAAAGAAGTTCCTAAAGTAATGATTATCAGTGCGAGGATTGCTAGAATGTATGATTTGTTCTTTTCCATGGTTTTTGCATTTGCTGCAAAAATACAATATTTTATTGAAGATAAGATGACTTTTTCTATTAAAAATGGTTGTAATTCCGGGCGTTTGATTATTTATTATGTCCGGATGTGACAAAGACTGCAGGTATATCCTTTCCTTTTTGCCATGAAGCAAACTCTACGTCGGGATAAAGTTCACTGCCTTTATCGGTTATCCAGTTATTTAAAAGTGCGGGAAGCTTATAGGCTGTAGAGTCGGTATAGCGGCTTATTTTATACTTGATTCCGGAAGGAAGCTCATTGGTAATCATATCCTTGTGGTAGTAGCAGTACTGTACCTTAGTTGTCTCTTCGGCGATGTATGCCAATGCATATATATCTTTTTGATTTTTCTCGTATACATAGTTGTTGCATAAGATACCTTCATCATAAAGCCGATAACAGAGGCATGCTGCTCTACCTTTATTTGCCTTTGGATAGGTACATGTAGCTACATAACAGTTTGCTATAGTGCCAGAAGATGTATAAACTAAACTTCCCACTTTGGCGGCTTTTGAAGCATTTAGGTTTTTTGTACTGCTGTTAACAATCAATCCGGTATTTACACCACATAATGCTCCTATTTCCTGTTCTGGGCTGATTGCTTCGATTGTGCATGAATCGGAATGGCAATTGTTGATTGTTCCTATGTTATATCCGCATAACAACCCGTCGTAATTACTTGTTTTGTCGGAAATATTGTAAGTGATGTCTTTTATGAGCAGGTTTTTGACTTCGCCTGACGAACCGATAGTCCCAAAAATTCCCATATGACCTATGATTTTTTTCTTAAAGCTGATTCCACTCAGTTCATGATTGTTTCCGTCGAATACATTTTGGAAAAAATCTTTTTTATTGGACGATGAAGGGTTTCCTATCGGGAGGAGTTGGCTTGATTCTTCTTCTGTAAAGTGAATATCGTTTTTCAGGCGATAAACCATTTTTCCATCGGTTGAGAATCCAAACTCATCCAAGCTTCTGTCTTTATAAGCCTTTCCGTTGATAAGATGTGAAAAGGCTATAAAATCTTCAGCCGTACTGATTCCTGCTTTTCCGTCATCGTATAAGATGTTGCAATTATAGTGTGTACCGCGTTTGAAGACGGTTTCCGGAAGTCGGGTGGTATATGTTTTCCCTTCTGCGCATTCAATTTCAACAGTGATAGATGCAGCCTCGGATGGAGGGACAAGCAACGTGTAAGTAGCATCCGGTTTTTGTTTGAAGTGAACAGTAGGAGCTGTTTCACCCAAGACGATATTAGCTGTGTATGGTTCGATGGAAGAAACGCTGACTGAAGGAGTAAAGCGAAACTCCACAGTTTGGTTGTTTAGTTCTTGAGGAACGTGGAAACTGATTTGAGAGAAAAGGTGAGAAAAGTTTAGTTTGATTTGATTGGTGGGTGGGATATTCTGCTTTTGATAAAGCCAGTCGGTCAGTGTTCCGTCACTGTGATAGATTTCAGAAGATAGAATCGGGTAGTAGGTAGTAATTGAAGCGGTATTTTCCCCCGGAATCCAAGTATCATTATAGTCACCGTTCCATGTGTTTCCGTCGAATGTCAGCGTCAGGTTATTTGCTTCAATACCTCCTCGGCTGAAAAAAGAAATTTGGCTTCCGGTTTCCAGTATCTGTGATGAATTTAATCGGCCGGGAATTTTTTCGGGTAGAGACTGAAAATTTTCCTGTTGATTGCCTGTAATGATGAAGGTAGGAGGTTCCGTAGGGGTATTATCTTCAGAAACACAAGCCGGGCAGAGCTGCAGAAGAATACATAGGGTGTAGGTAAGAATAAAATACTGTTTCATTTCGGATCGTTTTATGACTATATATGGCGTATCAGCCTCTTCTTGTTTTTAGAGGAAGAAACGTGTTTTTGGGCTCGTGTGTACTTTCAAGATGGTTTATGGAATAAAAAAACGCTGCCGGACCTTCACAGGTGGGGCAGCGTTGACTACAATACAAAATACAAATACAACTAAACGAGAATATCTAAATAAGTTTTTATACAATACCTTGCGCCATCATGGCATGAGCCACTTTCATGAAGCCGGCAATGTTAGCGCCTTTCACATAATTAATATAGCCATCGGCTTCTGTACCATATTTCACGCATTGTTCGTGAATGTTATGCATGATTTGATGCAGTTTTTCGTCTACCTCCTGAGCCGACCAGCTTAAATGCATGGCATTCTGACTCATTTCAAGACCGGAAGTAGCAACTCCTCCCGCATTAACAGCTTTACCCGGTGCGTAAGTGACTTTGTGCTCAATGAATGCATCGATAGCTTCCGGTGTGCAACCCATGTTGGAGATTTCTCCTACACAGGTAACCTGATTCTTAATTAAATTAGCAGCATCTTCTCCGTTTAACTCATTTTGAGTGGCACATGGCAATGCGATATCAGCTTTCACTTCCCAAGGCCGTTTTCCTGCCACGAAGGTAGCTTCGGGGAATTTTTCAGCGTAAGGAGCAACGATATCATTGCCCGAAGCACGCAGTTCAAGCATATAGTCAATCTTTTCTCCGCTGATTCCGTTCGGGTCATAGATATATCCGTCCGGACCGGAAATGGTAATTACTTTAGCACCTAATTGGGTTGCTTTGGTTGCTGCTCCCCATGCTACATTGCCAAAGCCTGAGATGGCCACTGTTTTTCCTTTGATATCAATTCCTTTTTTGTCTAACATGTGTTTCACAAAATACAGACCACCGAAGCCGGTAGCTTCCGGACGGATGAGTGAGCCTCCGAATTCCAGTCCTTTTCCGGTAAATGTGCCGGTAAATTCACGGGTCAGTTTCTTGTACATGCCAAACATATAGCCCACTTCACGTCCGCCTACACCGATATCACCAGCCGGAACATCCATGTCCGGTCCTAAGTGGCGCCATAACTCCAGCATAAAGGCTTGGCAGAAGCGCATGATTTCACTTTGGCTTTTTCCGCGTGGAGAGAAGTCAGATCCTCCCTTTCCGCCACCCATAGGCAAAGTGGTCAATGCATTTTTGAAAGTCTGTTCAAATCCGAGGAATTTCAGGATGGACAGATTCACCGATGCGTGGAAACGGATACCTCCCTTATACGGACCGATGGCATTGTTAAACTGTACGCGATAGCCCAGGTTGGTTTGTACTTCGCCTTTATCGTCAACCCATGTAACACGGAATGTAAAAATGCGGTCGGGTTCAACCAGGCGTTCTATGATTTTAGCTTTTTCAAATTCTGGGTGTTGATTATATACGTTTTCAATAGAAAGCAGTACTTCTTTAACGGCTTGCAAATACTCAGATTCACCCGGATGCTTAGCCTCCAAGGATGACATAATTTGACTAATGTTCATAGTTTTGTACTTTATAAGGTCTGACAAAATGAAAACTTTATGTACTTGCAAAGTTAGTTATTTGGGCGAAACTACCAAACGTTTCTGCATTTTTTTTAAATAATGGTTGACAAGGGTAAAGGATGCGGAAAAACTTCTTGTATCCGGCGGCGAGCACCGAAGTATTTGTTGCCGGAGATGAATGGCTGTATGAAGGGAATGTTTAGATGTTTTTAGCTGTGAAAATAAATCTGAAGTTTTGATTTTTCACGGGAAATTCCGAATTTTGTTAGTAAATCAAAATTTGATATCATGTTCAGCAAGTTAAAGTTAAATCAGCTTTATTTTAAAGATACGCAGTTTGTCGATTTGATGATGAAGCGTATTTTCAATGTGCTTCTGGTGGCAAATCCGTATGATGCGTTCATGCTGGAAGACGACGGTCGTATAGATGAAAAAATCTTTAATGAATATATGAGCCTCAGTTTGCGTTATCCTCCCCGGTTTACGCAGGTGTCAACTCCGGAAGAAGCCTGGCGCAAGCTGGATGAAACTATGTTCGACCTTGTAATCTGTATGCCGGGTTCCGATAACAGTGAAACCTTTGATATAGCCCGTGAGGTGAAGGAGAAATACCCTCATTTGCCCCTTGTGGTGCTTACACCTTTTTCGCATGGTATTCGGCAGCGGATGGAGCATGAAGATTTAAGTATCTTTGAGTATGTATTCTGCTGGTTGGGTAATACCGATTTGCTGCTGTCTATTATTAAGCTGATAGAAGACAAAATGAATTTGGAGCATGATATTAAAGAAGTGGGCGTACAGATGATTCTGTTGGTGGAAGACTCTATCCGTTTTTATTCGTCTGTGCTTCCTGATTTATATAAGTTTGTTCTTCGTCAGAGTCAGGAGTTTGCCACTGAAGCCTTAAATGAACATCAGCGTACGTTGCGTATGCGTGGGCGTCCGAAGATTGTGCTGACCCGGTCATATGAAGAGGCGATGGAGCTTTATGAGAAATACCGGCAAAATATATTGGGAATCATTTCGGATGCCCGTTTCCCGCATGAAGGAGTTACCGATCCGCTGGCTGGTATCAAATTACTGAAAGAAGTTCGTGCGCGCGACCCTTTCATGCCGCTGATTCTTCAGTCGGCAGAAGAAGCCAACCGCAGTTATGCCGATGAACTGGATGCTTTGTTTATCGATAAAAATTCCAAGAAGATGAACATTGACTTGCGGGAAGCCGTATCTGACAACTTTGGCTTTGGCGATTTTATTTTCCGTAATCCGAAAACTCAGGAAGAAGTAGCGCGGGTGCATAATCTGAAAGAGCTCCAAAATGTGCTGTTTTCCATTCCTGCTGAGTCTTTCTTTTATCATATCACCCGTAATCATATCTCACGTTGGCTTTATTCGCGTGCCATGTTTCCCTTGGCAGAGTTTGTGCGTCAGATCACTTGGGACTCGTTGCAAGATTTGGATGCACACCGTCAGATTATTTTTGAAGCCATCGTGAAATACCGTAAGCGTAAAAACCAGGGAGTGGTAGCCATTTTCCAGCGTGACCGCTTTGACCGATATTCGAATTTTGCCCGTATAGGCGATGGCTCGCTGGGAGGAAAGGGACGTGGATTAGCTTTTATTGATAACATGGTAAAGCGCCATATTGAGTTCAGCGAATTTGAAAATGCTTCGGTGGTAATTCCTAAGACAGTGGTGCTTTGCACGGATATCTTTGATGAATTCATGGATACCAATCATCTTTATCAGATAGCCTTGAGCGATGCTGATGATGATGCCATTTTGCGGGCTTTTTTGAGAGCAAAGCTTCCCGACCATCTGGTAGAAGATTTCTTTGCCTTTTTCGAAGTCGTAAAATCTCCCATAGCAATCCGTTCGTCCAGCTTGTTGGAAGATTCCCATTATCAGCCGTTTGCCGGAATTTATTCCACTTATATGATTCCCTATCTGGAAGATAAATACGAAATGCTCCGCATGCTGAGCGATGCAATTAAAGGGGTATATGCTTCGGTTTATTATAAGGACAGCAAGGCTTATATGCAAGCCACAAGCAACGTGATTGATCAGGAAAAGATGGCTGTAATTTTGCAGGAAGTAGTAGGTACCCAATATGGTGACCGTTATTATCCTGCTATTTCAGGAGTGGCACGTTCCATCAATTATTATCCCATTAATGATGAACTGGCAGAAGAAGGTACAGTCAGTCTTGCCTTGGGACTCGGTAAATACATTGTAGACGGAGGACTAACGTTGCGTATCTGTCCGTATCATCCCACGCAGGTGCTTCAAACCAGTGAAATGGAGATTGCTTTACGTGAAACCCAGACCCGCTTTTATGCACTCGACTTGAAAAACATGGGTGAAGACTTCTCGCTTGACGACGGGTTTAATTTGCTGAAACTTCATGTGAAAGAGGCTGAGGCTGACGGTGCATTGAATTACATTGCATCTACTTACGATCCGTATGACATGGTTATCCGTGACGGCATTTATCCGGGAGGGCGAAAACTGATTACTTTCGCTAATATTCTTCAACATGACGTGTTTCCTTTAGCTCGTATTTTGCAGTTGGTTCAAGAGTATGGTCAGAACGAGATGAGGCGTCCGGTAGAAATCGAGTTTGCTGTCAACTTTGACGCGCGTACCCGCAGTGGCGTGTTCTATTTGCTTCAAATTCGTCCGATGGTAGATTTGAAAGCCGATTTGCAGGAAGATTTAAATGCCATTCCTGAAAACCGCTTACTGCTGAAGAGTGAAAACTCGCTCGGACATGGAGTAATGGAAGAAATTCACGATGTGATTTATGTAAAGACCGAGGGATATTCGGCATCGAATAATCAGTTGATTGCTTATGATATAGAAAAACTGAACCGACGTTTCCTTGATGAGGAGAAACATTATGTGCTTGTCGGTCCGGGACGGTGGGGAAGCAGTGACACTTGGCTGGGTATTCCGGTGAAATGGCCTAACATATCGGCAGCCCGTGTCATAGTAGAAGCGGGATTGACTAATTATCGTGTTGACCCCAGTCAGGGAACGCATTTTTTCCAGAACCTTACTTCATTCGGGGTGGGCTATTTTACCATCAATGCCTATATGAATGACGGTATATATAATCAGGCCTTGCTCGACAGTATGCCAGCCGTAGAGGAAACCAAGTTTCTTCGTTGGGTGCATTTTGAGCACCCTTTAACTGTGAAGATGGATGGAAAGAAGAAAGTTGGGGTTGTGGAACTGCCCGATTCTGTTTTTCGTGAGGAGAGAGTAAATGGGCATGGGGAGTGAAGCAATGCTTGCCTTTTCGCTATCTTTGCCTGAATAAAGATAGGCTTTCATTCTTTAAGGTTGTGAGAAACCGATAGCGTGCGTGTGCGATGAGAGCCTGTAAATTAAATTTTAGTTCTTAATAAAAACACATTAATTCGTATGTTGAAATCAACTGTGCAGCAGGTTTCTTCTGCTGCATTTACTGACACGAAGCCTCATTATGAACTGTTGGATGGTTTGCGAGGCGTAGCGGCTTTATTGGTATTGTGGTATCATGTGCAAGAAGGATTTGCCTTTGCTGAAGGAGCACCGGTTATTGAACACATGAACCATGGATACTTAGCTGTTGACTTCTTTTTTATCCTTTCGGGGTTTGTGATAGGTTATGCCTATGATGATCGTTGGAATAAGAGTTTGACGATGCGTAATTTCTTCAAGCGCCGTTTGATCAGACTACACCCGATGGTGGTGCTGGGAGCTGTTGTAGGAGCTGTTTGCTTTTTGTTGCAAGGAAGCGTGCAGTGGGACGGGACTCATGTAGCTATTTCATCGGTAATGATTGCTTTGCTTTTTGCCTTGTTTTTTATCCCTGCCTTACCGGGCGGAATGGGCGAAGTGCGCGGGAATGGAGAAGCATTTCCGCTCAATGGTCCGGCGTGGTCGCTTTTTTATGAATATATAGGCAATCTTCTTTATGCGCTCCTGCTTCGCCGGTTGTCAACCAAGGCCTTGACTGCACTTGTCATTGCATTGGGAGGCGGCTTGATGGCATTTACCTGGCTTGACTTGTCGGGTTACGGAAGTTTTGGAGTGGGATGGACTATGCAGGGAGCCGGATTTTGGAGCGGCTTGTTGCGTATGATGTTCCCGTTTTCGATGGGACTTTTGCTTTCCCGCCATTTCAGACCGGTAAAGATAAAGGGAGCTTTCTGGATTTGCGCTATTGTTTTATTGCTATTATTTCTTGTGCCATCCATTGCAAATAGCGGAGCAATCTGTATGAATGGAGTCTTTGAGTCTTTTTGTATTATGGTAATGTTTCCTTTACTGGTATGGCTGGGGGCTTCAGGCAAAACTACCGATACCTTGTCTTCACGCATCTGCAAGTTCTTGGGTGACATTTCGTTCCCACTTTATATCACGCATTATCCCATTATGTATCTATTTTATGCTTGGTTGATTAAGCATCAGCTTTTCACATTGGCAGACACATGGCAGGTGGTACTGGGCGTGTGTGTTGCCAATGTGACATTAGCTTATCTTTATCTCAAACTATACGATGAGCCTGTGCGCAAGTGGCTTGCGGCTAAATTTACTTGACCTTCAGCGTTCCGCTTGCTTTTTGATATGCAATCCATTCCAGATACAGCTGGAAGTGTGCATTAACTTTTGTTTGCCAGGCTTGCTGCCAGAGAGTTTGTGCTTCTAAATGGTCGGACAAGGTTTCCAATCCCTGTTTAAACTGTTCGGCACTGACTCTTTGGTTTTCTTCGGCTTGTTCCAGTGAAATATCGGCAAGCTCGCATTCCAGTTTAGCTTCTTCCAGGTTATTGGCAGCCTGTGTCACTTCTAATAACATCAGTTCATTCTTGTCGGCCTGTTCCAGCAAGCTTTGCTGCAATTTGGCTTTGGCGGCATTTACCTTATGTTTTCGCTCTCCAAAATGGAAGATAGGAATACTGACATTGAGCAGTGCGGTAAAGCTCCCTCCATCCAGAAATTTCTGACCGTTTACATCGAGTCCGTTGATGTAATTATAGCTTCCCTGCACGCCTATTTGAGGCAACATTTCGCTGCGCGATAATTTTACCTGCTGCCGGTTAATCTCTACTTGCTTGTTGAGTATATTATATTCAGGTCGTGAACTGATGTCGTTGGCTTTAAGGGGAATGCTTAAGTCGACCGACGGATATTCATCGGATACAGTGAGAGGCGTGGTAAGAGGTTTGCCTATATAGTGGCATAGGTTCATGGAAGCCAGCCGGAGCGCGTTTTCTGCCTTGCGCCGGTTTATTTCGGCTTCATTCAGTTTGACCTGAACCTTGAGCACGTCATTGCGTGATTTTAGTCCATGCCGTAGTGCACTTTCCACATTCTTCATTAACTCTTCTAAGGTTTTATGGTAGGCATTGGTAACCTTTTGCATCTCTTGGGCTTTTACCAGCATGGCATAAGCCTGGTCGGTATTCATAATCACCTCAGTTTCGGTTAAAGTCTTGTTCAAAAGAGCCATCTCCTTACCCAGCTTTGCCATTTTATAGGCTGAGCGGATTTTTCCTCCCATATAAAGCGGCTGCTGTACGGTGGCTCCTCCCATGTAAGCCCATCCCACCTTGTAATTAAGGTCGATTCCGGGGAAATAAGCAAATCCGCCATTAGGAGTAGGAGTTCCATCTGCTCCGGGCATGAAAACCGGAAGATTTCCTCCCTGGATAGGGAAGTTTCCTTTACTGGTGCTGTAAAGTCCTGTTCCATTCAGTTTAAAATCGGGAAAGAAGTTCGCTTTATAGCTTGCAGCTGTATGGCGGGCATGGTCAATCTGATGTGCCGATGCAGCCAGTTGCTTGTTCTGTTCCAAAGCCATTTCTCGGCATTGCTGCAAGGTGAGATATTCTTGGGCAAGGACACCTTGGCAAAGAACAAGAAGAGCCAATATCAATCGATTCGTTTTTTTCATTGTTCTACTTTTTTATATGGAAGAAAAGTGCATAAAGCACAGGGATAAACAATAGTGTAATGAGTGTACCGAAAAGCAGTCCTCCCATGATGGATGCAGACAGAGAGCCGAACATCGGGTCAGTAAGTAATGGAATCATTCCCAATATGGTGGTAAGCGAAGCCATCATAACCGGGCGCAAACGGCTTTGTGCGCTATCTGTCAGAGCTGTGACAGGATCTGTTCCGCTGTTGATTTGCTGTGAAATTTCGTCCATCAGTACGATTCCGTTTTTTATCAGCATACCGATAAGTCCTAATGTACCAACAATAGCCACGAAGTCAAAGGTCTTTCCAGTCAGCAGCATGACAGCTACAACACCGACCAAAATCATCGGCAATACGGAAAGAATGATGATGGGTTTGCGGTAATCTTTAAAGAGCATAATCAGAATAGCTATCATCAAGATTATGGCTAAGGGGAAGTTTTTAAACAAGTACTGAGTAGATTGGCTGCTGGCACTTTTTTCCCCTTGCCATTGCAGTTGATATCCTTCAGGCAGCTGTATCTTTTCCAGCTTGTCGGCTACAGCCTGCCAGGCAGCTTCGGTTTCCAGTCCGGCAACGGGCGAAGCCTGCACGCGGTAACTCCGTTGTCCGTTATAGCGCGGAATGACCGGATATTCCCACCGGATATCAATGCTCCGGCTGATTTGTTTGAGCGGCGTAGTAGCCATGACCTTCTCTATGATATCATTTTTGGTTAAGGTTCCGGTCATAGCTTTGTCAATCATTTCATCGGATAAGACGGTCGACAAAGAGGGTATCATGGAAAATACTTGCGTATTACCTAAGTCTTCAATCGGATTTCCTTTTTCGTCCAGACATTTCAGGTAGATGGTATGAGGGTGTATGCCTTCATAAAAACTACCTGTAGGAATACCTCCGGCAGCAACTAGCAATGACATACTCACATTGCTTCTGCTCAGTCCGAGTGCACGGGCTGCAGCTTGGTCGTAATCAACTGTAATTACCGGAATTTTCTTTTCCCAGTCTGAGGTAATCAGGCAAACTTCGGGCATGGTTTCCATGATACGCCGTGCAGTGTCTGCCAACGTTTCCAATACGGCAGGGTCTGGTCCCAAGAACTGTGCTTCGATTGGATATTTTTTGAACATCAAGTTATACCGTTTCAATTTGATATAAGCGTCGGGATAGCGTTCGGAAAGCTCATGCTGAATTTCATCAATATGTTTCACCAGTTCTTCTGCCGAGGTGAAGTCTATGATCAGCTCCCCGTATGACAGTGAGGGATAGGGGATGCTTCGCACCAGATTGTATCGTCCGGGCGTATTTCCTATTGAAGCAGTGATGTGGGTGATTTCTTTCCGTGTCTTCAGATAGTCTTGTATCTCGTTCAAGTCGTGCTCTATCCGTGTATAGTTGGTCCCTTCGGGCAACTTGTATTCCATATAAAGCTGGTCGTATGACATATCCGGGAAAAATCCCCGCTTCATAAACCGGAAGCTAAACAGAGCGATGAACAACAATCCTGCCATAATCCCTACAAAAGTAAACCGGTGAGAGAGACCCCAATGCAGTCCGCAACGCAGCCATTCATAGGCTTTTCCTTTATAGATACGCTTTTCGCCTTCTTCTTGCACCTCCTTTGAGGGATGCAGATAACGGTTGGCAAGTAGTGGAACATGTACTAGGGCGAGTACCCAGCTGAGGGTCAGCGACACAGCAAGAATGATAAACAAGTCGCGGGTATAAACGCCGGCTGTATCGGGCGACAGGAAGATAGGAAGGAAAGCGAGAATAGCAATTAAAGTAGCTCCTAATAGAGGCATGGCTGTTTTTCGTCCGATGGAAGTCAAAGCCTCCATTCGTGGTTTTCCGGCTTTCATATCTACTAAAATACCGTCGACGATGACAATGGCATTATCCACTAACATTCCCATGGCAAGAATGAAAGCAGCCAGTGAAACCCGTTGCATGGTTCCGTCCATGCTGTAGAGGAAGAGGAACGAACCTAATACGGTAATAAGTAGGGAGATTCCGATGATGATGCCGCTTTTGAACCCCATGGTCAGCATGAGAATGATGACTACAATAGCCACCGATTCAGCTAAGTTGATACCAAAAGTTCCCAATGAGTCTGCCACTCGTTCCGGCTGGTAAAAAACTTTATGGCACTCCACTCCTGTAGGGAATCGGTTAGACTTGAGTTCTTCAACTTTCTTTTCTACGGCATGACCGACTTTCAGAATATCCGAGCCTGATGAGGCAGCTATTAAGATTCCGATAGCCCGTTGCTGATCATAAAACAGTTCGTTGCGGGTAGGGTCTTCGTATGCTTTCTCTATCTGTGCAATGTCGCAGAGGCGTAACTGGTCATCTTCATGTCCCTGTATCAGCATGCGGCTGATGTCTTCTACTGTTTTAAACTTATCGTCAACCGTAACTCGGATTCGGCGGTCTTTGTTTTCGAAATAGCCACTGTATGTTGTTTCGTTTTGTCCGTTCAGGGTAACCAATACTTCCGCAGGGCTTACTCCCAAGGTAGCCATACGGTCTTGCAGCAGTGAGATATTGATACATTCTTCCCGTTTACCGTAAAGTTCGATTCGTTCTACTCCGTCCAAGTTGCCGACTTCCCGTTTGATGAGTTCGGCATAGTCAGCCAGTTCACGGTCGCTTAAGCCATCACCTGTCAGTGCATAGAAAATTCCGTATACATTGCCGAAGTCATCTTGTACCGTTGGTTTGTTGGCCCCTTGAGGCAGAGAAGCTCCCGCATCGTTAACCTTGCGGCGCAATATATCCCAGTATTGTTCCACTTCATTGTCGGGGACCGTGGTTTTCAGTTCTACTTCAATGAGTGACAAGTCATTGTATGAATAACTCTCCGTATGGTCTATATTCCCCATTGAGCGGATTGCTTTTTCCAGCGGGTCGGTCACTTCAAGTTCTACCTGATGGGCAGAAGCTCCGGGATATACCGTTACAACAATTGCTTGCTTTACTTTAATTTCCGGGTCTTCCAGCTTACTCATCTGGTAGCATGAGAAAAGTCCTCCTGTAATCAATACCGCAATCAGAAAATAGATGAGATTACGGTTTTGGAAAGCCCATTTACCTATATCTGTCATAGCAAACCTCCTTCATTGGTTGATGATACCGGTTGTAAAATCCGTACGGCTTGACCGTCTTTTAAATAATGAATGCCCGATGATACAATGCAGTCGCCTTGTTTAAGCCGGTTACAGTGAATCAGCAGGCTGCCGTCGCTTTTCAGACGCAGGCTTTCTACTTCGGTGAGACAGACATGACCGTCTTTGTAGATGAAAAGAAATTCTTTTCCATCTTTCTGCATGACCGAACTGCCCGGTACAGCCCATACCGTCTGTTCGCCCGATTTACAGGTAATTGAAACCGTGGTGTTCATGCCGGGAGAAGGAAGTGGAAGCGTGTTTTTTTCCACTTTCAGCCGCATGGTATAAAGCTGGTTTGAATTTGCTTTTTCTGTAATGCCGATGGGAGTCAGGTTATAGGTCTTCCCCGGAAAGACATCGAAGGTGCAGGAAAACGATTCAAACTCATTCCGGCGGATATATTCCGAAGCCGGCAAGTTCAGTTCCACTTCAGGAGCTTCCCGGCTGATAATAGAAATAACCGGCATGCCTGCAGCTACAGTTTCATGCGAATCGAACAGGCACTTCTGTATAAATCCGTCGAATGGAGCATACATGCGGGTATATTCCAGCTGGTCGCGGTGGTTCTTGTATTTTGCTTCAATTTGTTGCAGGCCATATTTTGCCTTATCATTGGCATTGGGAGTCGTACCATTTTCCTGATAAAGCGCCATGACACGCTGTGCCTCTCCTTTTATCTGATTATATTCGGCTTCAGTAGCTTGAAGCTGCACTTCATAGTCAGTGGGGTCTAACTGAGCCAGTAGCTGTCCTTTCCGGATGGCTTCTCCCTCTTTGACCCGTATGCTTTCAATGGTACCGCTTACTTTAAAAGAAAGGTTGATGTCATGAGCCGCTTTGACTTTAGCGGGGAATTGAAGCACAGAGAGTGACGATGCCAAGCGTACGGTATCGGTTTTTACGATGCTTACCTTGGTGGTATCTGCTTGTCTTTTCTTGTCGCTGCATGAGGTAGCTACAAGAAGAGCTAGTGCACCTAAGAAAAAATGGAAGAGTTTCATAATAATGATTCTTTATAGTTATAGCTTTTGTAATTACAAATATAACCCTCCCCATAAGAAAAACCAAGTTTGCTAACGAAGTTTAAGTGTTCTTTTTTTCTTATTTTATATGCAATGATTACCCCTTATTGCGATACTCTAACGGGCTCATCCCCACATACCGTTTGAAGTATTTTCCGAAAAATGACATGTTGGCAAAATTCAGTGCGTCTGCGATGTCCTGAACAGACAGCTGAGTAGATTTTAACTGCGACTTAGCATCCATGATAACCATCGATGAAATGATGTCACCGCAAGTCTTTCCGGTAATTTGCTTCACAGTAGTACAGAGATGTGCATGTGAGATATTGAGCTTTTCGGCATACCATGCCACATTACGCGTCTCTGTATAATGCTGCATGACGAGCTGGGCGAAGTTCCGGCAAATCTGGTCGCTTTTTGATGAGATGACTTGATTTTCACTCTGTCCTCTATATAATAAGGAGATTCCTTTATGGATGTTGGCATATAGGTTTGGAGCCATTTCGGCACGAACTTTTTCCGGGAAGAACTCAAACATGCGGATTAGCAGTTTCAGATAATCTTCGAATAAGCCAGCCCCTTCAGCTTTGATTGATAAAACCGGGCGTCCCAATGTAAAGTAAATCAAGTCAAGCAGCGTGTGTGAGCGGTTGGCTTGTTCTATGTAATTCGATGAGAAGCCTAAAAAATAGATTTTCAGATTTCCTTCTACGCTATGAATCTGGAAAATGGTTCCCGGAACGAGGGTAATCACATCGTTCTTCCGTATGGAAATACGGTTCAGGTTAACAGATACTTCAATTTCTCCGTCCATGCAGAGCGCAAAGATTTCACATTTCAGTCGCACTGGATAATTGCAGTAAAGGCTGAGCAGTTCTTTGCTGATGTCGGTTCCTATCAGCCAGTTTTCCGGAAAATCTATTTTAGGAAGTTCTTTCTCTGTCATACTTTTGTTCTTGTTTAATGATTATACAAAGATAAGAATTGCTTTTAAGAACAGAACAATAATATGAAAAATAAACCATATAATACGATAAAACATTAGGTCAATTGTTTTTGTTATATGTGTAAGATAAAGAATGGGACAAAAATGGAAGAAATAGACCTTGTAGGATTTTCGGGTATGATGTTATTTTGTAGCCGTTTTCATGAGGGAGTCATAAATCGGCACTTGCTAAATAGAATAAGCCCTTTGGGGGCTGTAAGAGGAATGAAATACGGCTTGTATGATTCTGGCTGTACTTTTTTTCAAATCAAGATAGAATAATTTTTTCATTGATAAAGTTGTTTAAAAGAATGCCTTGGCGAATCATTTGAAACGCCAAGGCATTTGACTGAAAACGTTTAGGTCTTTCAAAGTAAATGCCTAAGCGTTTTGAATCGATGCTTTTTTCTGGTTTTCCTGCCCGTTTGGCGATAAAAAAATCCCTATTTTCCTGAGGTTGAAAAAGTCTGTCTGATCACATTGGAATCGATGTCTGTTTTAAAGTAAATGCTTAAATTGCATTCCTTTTCTGTAATGTTGCATAGAATATTTTTTTAATTTTAGGCGAATTGTTAATGGATAATATAGATATAAATCCGTTATTTATGAGAGATGGTATGTGATGTGAATAAAAAAAAGAACAAAAATAAAATAATTAGACCTTGCACACTTTTTCAGATTGCCGTTACTTTGCATCCGATAAAATAGGCATGTGCCTGTTGCTTAAATTAATAATAAAATAGAATTAGATGAAAAAGAGTATGTTTATTCTTCCGTTGCTGGCGGTAATGTTTGCCGGATGCAGCAACGATACAGAAAATGACGGATTGAACGGGAAGGCAAGTGTAATGCTGAACCTGTCATCCGACTTGTCGTACAGTCGCGCTTTTAATGAAAGTGAGTATAAGAATACGGCTAATTATCAGGTTGAGTTTGTGAAAACAGAAACGAGTGATGTAGTGTATTCGGGAAAATATAGCGATATGCCGCTGGAACCTTATAAAGTGGACCCGGGAGTTTCTTATACCGTTACTGCTTCTTATGGTGAGGATGTGGCTGCCGGCTATGATAAGTTATATGTAAAAGAAACACAGACTTTTGCGGTGGCTGAGGGCGATAATAAAACAATAAATCTGGTATGTAAACCTGCTAATGCTCGCTTGAAACTTGCTTATAGCGATGACTATACCAACTTTTACAGCGACTGTAAGGTGTCGGTAAAAACATCTTTCATGAACGAGCCCTGGGAGATGGGTATTGCTGATAAGGGCAAGGAGTTGTTTATGAAAACGGGTGATAAGGGTACCAAGGCGACGCTTTCCTTTACGGTTTATGATTTAGATGGCAAACCGGTGGAAGTGAATAAAGACCTCTCACAGGAGCTGAGTTTGAATCCACGTGATTCTTATACCTTGACAGTACAACCTGAGTTGAATGAAATAGCAGGCGGAAAAATTGGCATCAATGTGACTATAAACAGCGAGGTAACCGAAGAGAATATCACGATTCAGCTTCCCGGTGAATTACTGTAATTGGAGTGTATAGAGATTTAATTGATAAACAATGAGTATTATGAATAAAATATTGAATATTGCATGGGTGTGCCTGATGTGTGTGTGGACTCTTACCTCATGTGAAATGAAAGATGAGCTGAAAGGAAAAGGTGCCGGAGAAACAGCCGGAACAGTGGAACTTGGCTTGAGTTCAGTATATAATGGACAGATTGCCGGACGTGCAGACGGAGTAGTGGACAATGGTGAAACTACAGGAAATTTTGCGCCAGACGATGTAAATGTGGATAAATATACCTTGGTGATTAAGAACACCGAAACGCAGGAAACGGTAAAGGAAGGAATCATCGGCGAAATGAGAAATGAGGATGGTAGCTTGAAATTCGTTCTTCCGGAAGGAAAGTATAAAGCTGTGGCTTATAATTATGACGGTGCTGAGGTGAATGTATCTGAGCGTCCTTATTTTATGGGACAGCAGACTTTTTCTGTGCAGGCTGCGGTGACAAGTAAGGTGGATATTCCTTGTAAGTTGGCTTGTGTGGAAGTGGAATTGCATCTGACAGAAGAGTTTCTCTCTACGTTTAAGGATGATTATTCTATCATTGTTGACAATAGTGACGGAGCCAACATGGAATTTACGAAAGCAAAAGGAAATGTGGGTAAGAAGTTTTACTTTAAGACTCCTCAGAACAAATCTTCCATGAATGTTTCAGTGAAAGCTACTACGCAGACTCTCGGTTCTTTTATTAATGTGAACTGTGTGATAACTAAACCGGCAGATGCTGAAGGAAATTCGTTCTTGGCTAACGGGGATTCGTTTGTTGTGAGCTTGACTCCGGAAGGGGCTACCGAATCGCATGTAACCATTGGAATTACGGTTGATTTAACCTTTACTGAAAAAGGGGTTTCAATTAAAGTTCCGGCTGAGAACATCACGTTTGATGACGGCGGAACAACCGACCCGGAACCTTCGGCTGATATTACTTTCGAAGGACTTCCTGCCGAATATACCTGTGTGGCAGGAGATCAAACCATAAACGGATTGAAAGATGTGCATATTCTGGCTCCGAATGGAATCAAGAACTTGAATGTAACGATTTCGGGAGCGATAGAATCACTCTTGGGAATGGTGGAACTTCCAAGTACATTTGATGTGTGTCATTTGGATGAAGGGGTGAAAGCAAAGTTGATAGAAATAGGACTGATAACAGAAGATGATTATACTCAATTAAATGCCGGTACCTGTAAGGATTATACTTTTAAGTTAGGTGAGTTGTTAGTTTTGGTTCCTAGTGTAGTTAATGAAGGAGTAAGCACTTTCAAGTTGTCTGTTTCAGATGGAAAAGGCGAAAAAGGTGGAGATATTAAGGTAACAGTTAACCCTAAACAATAAGCGTACGATGATGAAAAAAATAAATGTCATGATGGGCATGCTCTTGATGATGGGGGCATGGTCTTCCTGCCAGTCGGACAAGAATGACGGAGCAGAGGGGTATGGTTATATCCAATTGTCGGATGTGGATGTGAATAAAGAGGTGGAAATTTCACGTGCAACAGCCGGGGAACAGTTGGCTTTGGATATCTTGGACTCAGAAGGAATCGTCAGAAAACATGCCGACGATTGGAATGAATTGAAGGCAGAACCCGTGTTGCTTCCTGCCGGAAAGGAATATACAGTAAAAGCATATTCTTTCGGTAAAGAAGCCGATACGCAAGGTTTTGATGCTGCTCCTTATTATGCGGGAGAAACGAAAAAACTGGTAGTAGCCAATCGTTCAGAAGCGGTGGAGGTGACCTGCCGTCTTGCTCAGGCAATGGTGTCGGTGGCATATACGGAAAACTTTAAGAAAGCCTTCGGAGGTGACGTTTCGTGTACGTTGACCGATGGAAAAGAAACTCCCGAGCTGAATGTAGTCTTTGCTCCTGCTGAAACTCGTCCTGCATACGTGAAGGCAAATCAGCCTTTGAAGGTGGCGTTGGCTTTGCCCGGAGGAAAAACATTCTCGAAGCAGTTCGTTGAAACGGCTAAAGCGGCTTATCACTATAAGTTGACTTTCGACATGACGGACGGAAAAGGTGACTTTAATGTCTCAGTCGATCAAAGTAAGCACGAATATACCGTGATATTGAAAATCCCTACCACTAGTCCGGACTTGCAGACTGAAAACATTGCTAACAATGTATCAAAAGTGTGGGGACAGTTTGCTTATCTGTCTGGTACATGCAAGCTGGAGGGAATAGTGTCTTTCAAATACAAGAAGAAAGGTGAAGGTACAGAATGGACAACAGTTACCGCTGAAAAAGCCGCAACCGGTGAAAATGCTTATCAGGCAAAGGCTGCTCCGTTGGAACTGAATACCGAATATGAATATTACATTGCTTGCGGTGCTCAGACCGGTGAGACTCGTTCATTTAAAACCGAGGCTTTGGATGCAAGTCTGACTAACTTGGGATTTGAAACCTGGACTCAGGGTGGTAAAAACTGGTATCCGAATGCAGAAGCATCTAATAGCTATTGGGCTACAGGAAATGAGGGAGTTACTATGGGTATTGTAGGAGGAAATGCAAATTCTATTCCTGTAGAAGATGGTCGAACAGGAAAGGCTGCAAAATTAGAAACAATAGGTGTTAAATTTGCAGGTTTTGCTGCTGGAAATTTATTTGTAGGAAATTATAAAACGGAGATGTCAGCTCCTGCTACTAGTGTAAAATTTGGCCGTTCTTATTCAGGTGCTCGTCCGGTGAAACTTTCCGGTTGGTATAAATATACTCCGGGACCGACTATGAATGGTGGTAAAGTGCCTTCAGACAGAATATTAGCAGTAGATGAATGTGACATCTATATCAAGCTTTGGGCAGGTGAAGAAGTAATAGCCGAAGCACATCATATCACAAACGAGACGGTGTCGGAATATAAGAAGTTTGAATTGTCTATTAACTATAAGGATGAAAGTAAGCGTCCCGATAAAATCACGATTGTGGCTACATCAAGCCGTTACGGAGGAGAATTTGAAGGACTTAAGGTTGTTGGGCAACTTGCGGTAGGCAGCACCCTTTGGGTTGATGATTTTGAATTATCATACTATTAATAAGAAATGAGTTTTTAGGTTTGTAAGTTTCGGGGTTTTGCTGTTCGGCAGTTACCCCAGAAACTTATAAACTTAAAAACTTGCATACTTTATATGAAGAAACTTACATTTATACTACTTGCTTTTCTGTGTATAGCTCCAGCTTATGCCCGTAAAAGCTATGACCGCGGAATAGTCAATTCTTTGTTCGTTCCCAAAGGAACCTGGATGGGAGGTACAACTTTCTCTTATACAGAGATGAATGGAGATGATTATCAGTTCCTTATTTTAGATAACATCAATGCCAATGGATATACCTTTAAGGTCAGTCCGTATGCTGGTTATTTTTTTAGAGATAATATGGCAGCCGGATTGCGATTGGGTTATAACCGTACCTATGGCGATTTGGGCAATATAGACATTGACTTGGGTGATGACTTGACTTTCGATGTGAGCGATTATAAGTATTTGGAACATAAATATACCGCAGCAGGTTTCTTGCGCACTTATCTCGGCTTGGGAAGCGGAAAAATATTCGGCTTTTTCAATGAGGTGCGGTTTGCTTATGGTTTTGGTCAGGGAAAAACCACCTCAGGAACAGGTAATGATTTGACCGGTACATATCAGCGTTCGCATAGCTTCCAGATTGGTATCGCTCCGGGGTTGACTGCTTTTGTTACCAATAATATGGCTGTTGAGGTGTCAGTCAATGTAATGGGACTTGATTTTGACTGGGTAAAGCAGACCACCAATCAAGTGGAGCATGGTTCGTATCGTAAAAGTTCTGCCGATTTTAAGATTAATATCTTTTCTATAAATATCGGTCTTTGTACTTATTTTTAAGATAACGTAATATGAGCATTAAAAATAGCATATCTTATTCTTTGCTGGGAATAATAGGTTTGTGTTCCAGCTGTATTGAAAATGATATACCTTATCCTCACATTGAAGGGGTTATTCAGGAGTTTCAGGTAGCTGGAATGAAAGGAGAACCTACACTCAATACGCAAGCCCGCACCATTGATATTACCATCGGTGAGGAGGTGTTGATTGATAGCCTTCCTGTTACTCGTTTGGTGGCAAATGCTGAATCAGCGATTTATCCGGACTCTGTAGCCTGTATTAAGGCTGCTAATTTCCCGTCGTTTAGTTTTCAGACGGAAAGTGACCTTCCCGGTAATGCCAATACTGCGATCAACTTTACTCGTCCGGTACGTTTCCTGCTGAAGACATATCAGGAATATGTATGGACGGTTTCTGTAAAGCAGGAAATAGAACGGACAATAGAAGTGGAAAATCAGGCTGGTAGCCCGAAAATTGACGAACAAAATCGTGTCGTTATTATTTATGTGACCGATGAGGCGGATTTCCACGATATTACGATACATAAGTTGAATCTGGAAGGAGCAAAAACGAAACTGGAACCTTCGATTGCAGAAGTGACCGACTTTACCCGACCGCGTGTGTTCAAGGCGTACCGTAACGGGCGTTATATGGGCGACTGGACGGTGGATGTGCAACATTCAAATGTACCTGCCAGTGTAACTTCACTCAACCCCTGGGCAAAAAAGGTCATGCTTGAGGGTGAGATGCGAAGCGGAACGACGCCTTCACTTGAATACCGGGTGCAAGGGGAGGAAGAATGGCTGGAGGTAGATGCTTCTGCTATTGAAGAAACGGGAAAAACTACTTTTTCGGCTACGATAGCAGGATTGACAGAGAATACGTCTTATGAGGTTCGTGCCTTGTCGAACGGTGAAGCTGGCGAACCGGTCACTTTTCAGACCGAGCGGATTATACAGATTCCGAACTTGAATTTCGATACTTGGACACTGGGCGATAACGGAAAGACTTGGTATCCTAATCCGGTAGCGGTGGCAGATGATGCAACGAATCCTCAGACTTATTGGGCTACTGGAAATGAGGGAGTTACTATGGCTATTGTTGGAAAAACAGCGAATTCTATTCCGGTAGAAGGTAAAGAAGCTTACAAGGGAAAGGCTGCACGCATGCATACGTATGGTGATGATATTCCGATGGTAGGAGCTGCTGCCGGGAACTTATTTATCGGTACATATAAAACGAACATGGGAAGACCGGTGGAAAGTCCGTCTTTCGGCCGTGAATATACAGGGGCTCGTCCCACCCGGTTAAGTGGATATTATAAATATACTTCAAAGCCGATTTCTTATAACGGCTCAGTTCCGGGAAATCTGAAAACCGACCAGTGTCATATTTACCTGTGGCTGAAAGACCAGGCTGGAAATGAAATTGCTTATGGCGAGTTTGTGGGCAGTGAGACTGTGAGTGAATATACAAAATTTGAATTTGAAATAGAGTATAAGGACAAGAAATCGAAACCGGCAAAGATGGCTATTGTAGCGACTTCGAGCAAATATGGAGGCGACTTTGATGAAGCCGGAAAGAAAGTCATCGGTCAGGTTGGCGATGGAAGTACATTGTGGGTAGATGAATTTGAATTAGGTTATGAATAAACAAGTAATAAGATATTTAAAGTGGACGGGCAAGTTGGCGTGTGTCATGCTGGTTGCTGCTTTAGCCGGATGTCAGTCGGAAGATGAATTTACCTCTTCCGGACAGACTGGTTTACGATTGGCATTGACTGATGAGGCGGAACATGCTTATTCGCGTACGTCTCCTTCTGAATTGGAACAGCCATTAGGGAGTGCTTTCAATTTGCAGGTGGTGAGCAGTGGCACAGGCAAGACGGTTTATAAAGGTAATTTTAAAGAATCAGTTTTGTTGAAGGAAGGTCTTTATAACTTGACTGCAAGTTATGGAGAAAATCCGGTGATTGCACTCGATGCTCCGTATTATGTGGGAACGCTTGAGGAGCAAAAAGTAGTCAAAGGAAAAATGACTTCTGCTTCTATATCTTGCTCGGTGGCGAATGCACTGCTTTCTGTGATCTATAACGAAGAAACCTTGAAAAAAGTATATGAAAGCTATCAGGTAGTGGTTTCTGTAGCTGACGAATCAGTTGTATTGGATGCATCATCGGGTAAGAGTGCCTACTTCCGTGCCGGTTCTTCGGTTAAATTGGTTTTTCAAGGAAAGCAGTTGGGGTCGGGGAAAGAAGTGAGTTATGAAATTCCCGATCAAGAACAATTCAAAGCTATCGCAGCCAAGAACCATGTCAAGGTAACATTGGGCGTTAATGTCGAATCTATACCTTCAGGCGTAGGCGTTTCAATTGAGAAATTGCAGGTTGAAACGGTTTCAATAGCGGAAACTATTCCGATGGAATATATGCCAAAACCAAAACTGGAGGCAGAAGGATTTGTGAATAACGAGCTTTCATTTGCCGAGACGGAAAAGAAATCAGCTTCTGTACGCTTGAAGTTGGCTTCGCCTTTGCAGGACTTGAAACTAAAATTTAAATCCACAGATGCGAAGTTTGCAAGTCTGAATTCAGAAAAGGGATATTTATTGTCGAATACAGAAGACAAGGCTGCGGTTGAAACGGCCTTGGGTATTACCTTGCCTGAAATCGGAGCGAAGGAAGGAACGCTTGACTTTACTTCGTTGATACCGCAGTTGATGACAGATAAAGGTGTTACGGTGGAGTCGGTTGTTGAAATTGACGTGAAAGCAAACAACCGATGGAGCAGTGAGAATGAAACGGATGCTCAAGCTCGGACTTATAGCTTGAAGTGTAATAAACCTGTTTTTCGGGTTAGTGCATATCCCGGCAATATATGGACAAAGGAGTTTACTGTAAATCATTTACTTCCCGAAGATGTGGAGAGTGGAGATTGTGAAGCCCTTTCTCAAAAGATGAAATATCAGTTTAGCGTAGATGGAAATTCTGGTTGGACAGACTTAGGTGAAGATTTGCGTAAAGCTGAACTGACTCCCGGTACAACTTATTATATTCGTGGTGTGTATCGTGATGTGATTGAAAGTGAGGCTGTAGCGGTGAAAACTTATCCGCAAATAGTTTTGGAAAATGGAAACTTGCAAGGTGGTAAAATCTCGTATGGAGCAGATAAAACAGGTTCTCAATTTGGTGCTGTGTATGTGTGGTCAGCTTGGTCTTCCTTAAATGCATTGACATGCGATGATACGCATGCATTTATTTGGGGAAATACGGCATTTAATAGTCGCTCAGGAACGAGACCTACTTCTGATTCTCGTCTTGGGGGAGATGGAGAGGCTATATGGATTTCAACTATTGGATGGGGGTATGGTGGTACATCTTATCATACGATAACTCCAGGAGAGTTATTCTTGGGTAGCTTAACCGAGGTGAATCATGATAATGATACGGCTGTAAAAAATTATGGGATTCCGTACGCTTCTCATCCTACCTCTATCCATTTTTGGTACAAGTATGCTCCTTATGATGGAGATAAATCAGATATCTATATTCAGATATTGGGAGGTAATAATGAAGTGTTAGGGATGGCTGCGTTGAATGAGGAATCTACGGTCTCTTCTTATACGGAATGTACTTTAAATATTGAATATGATAAATCTTATTTAGCTCATACACCTGTGAAGTTAGTTGTTGTGTTTAAAACAGGAAATAAGCTGTCAGTCGAGGTTCGTGGTGAAACAGGACTAAGAGGGGAAGGTGATCCTGCTTATCGTGGCAGTGAATTATATATCGACGACATCTCCTTAGTTTATGACAAATAAAGCAAGAAACTCATGAAACGAAATAAACTTTATGCATTGTGTGGAATCTTCCTGTTGGCAAGCTGTCAGCAGGAAGAAACTCCTTCTGTAGAAGGAAACTTGTCAATATCCGGAATAGAAATACAAGCACCAGCAGAAGTGGGATTATCATCTCGTGCAGTGGATGAATCATTGACGGTAGATCTTTATAAAGGTGAGATGAAACTTCGGACATTAACTGCTGAGGAGATGCAATCTAAAATAGAGCTGGATGCAGCAACTGATTATTCATTGAAAGTGTATAGTGCAAATTACGGCTCGGATGCGAGTTGGACGAATGAGCAAAAGGGAGAGCCAATCTATTATAAAGAAGAGCCATTTTCTGTGAAACAGGGAGAAACAACTTCACTGAAGGTGCAGGTGCCAATGGTGAATTATGGGGTAAAGCTGGTTTTGCCCGAAGGCTTAGATTGGGTGAACAGCAATGAATTTACCGTAACTTCCGGTAATCGGTCGGTAGCGATACAAAATGGAGAAACTGCTTACTTTACGTATGCAGAAGGAGGTTCGTTTACTTATCTTCTGAAGCTGACAAATACAGATAACGAAGTGTTTGAGCTTAAAGGTGAATATGGCACCGAAGAAAATAAGAAACTGACTTTCAATACGTGTTATGTGGTGACATATAATATGGCTACTCAATCTTTGCAAACCGTGGAAAGGTAAGGAATAAAAACAGATCAAAAAGAAAGCGCAACGTTCTTGGTTCTGTGTTGAACCGGAAAACGTTGCGCTTTTGTTATGTACTCGCAGGATTTCGTTTATCCTACATTCTTAACTTTAATCAGATATTCAGCAATCTGAACTGCATTTAGTGCAGCGCCTTTTTTAATCTGGTCGCCTACAATCCAGAAGGCAAGTCCGTTTTCATTGGCAAGGTCTTTACGGATACGTCCCACATAAACGGGGTCTTTACCTGCAAGGAAGAGCGGCATAGGGTACTCTTTCTTTTCAGGATTATCCATTAGAATCAATCCTTCACCATCGGCAAAAGCATTGCGGGCTTCTTCTATGCTGATGGGACGTTCTGTTTCCAGCCAGATGCTTTCAGAGTGAGAGCGAAGCGCAGGTACACGTACGCAGGTAGCACTTACCTGAATGTCGGAGTGCATGATTTTACGTGTTTCGTTATACATCTTCATTTCTTCTTTGGTATAGCCGTTTTCGGTAAATACATCAATCTGCGGAATCAGGTTAAATGCCAGCTGATATGCAAATTTCTCTACGGTTACAGGTTCGCCTGCCAACACCTGACGGTATTGTTCGTAAAGTTCGTCCATGGCTGCTGCACCGGCTCCGCTGGCAGCCTGGTAGGTAGATACATGTACGCGTTTGATATGAGATAAGTTTTCGATGGCTTTTAATGCGACAACCATCTGGATGGTGGTGCAGTTCGGATTTGCAATAATGCCTCGCGGACGAGCCAATGCATCTTCAGGGTTCACTTCCGGAACAACCAATGGAACGTCATTGTCCATACGGAATGCGCTTGAATTGTCAATCATCACTGCCCCATATTTGGTAATTGTTTCGGCAAACTCTTTTGATGTGCCTGCTCCGGCTGAGGTGAAAGCGATGTCGACTCCTTTGAAATCATCGTTGTGCTGCAAGAGTTTTACTTCAATTTCTTTACCGCGGAAGGTGTATTTTCGGCCGGCACTGCGTGATGAACCAAATAATACTAACTCGTCAATCGGGAAATTTCTTTCCTCGAGCACGCGCAAGAACTCTTGTCCTACGGCTCCGCTCGCACCAACAATAGCTACTTTCATTTTCTTTTTTTCTTTTTTTGTGTGCGTTAATAATCTCTTGTTTGTATTCAACTTGAATATCCTGCTGCAAAAATAAAACATTTTGAAATAAAAAACGGGATGTGCAGAACTTTTTTCGTAATTTTGTTCCTAAAATGAAATTAGAGTGTACATCTTTATGAAAGAATGGTTTGATTTGGTAAATTTTGATATCCATTTCCCGATAGCTGACCCTACGTGGATTTTTTTCCTTGTGCTGGTTATCATACTTTTTGCACCTATCGTATTGGAACGCTTGCGTATTCCTCATATCATCGGCATGATTCTAGCCGGTCTTGTGGTAGGAGAGCACGGATTTAATATTCTGGCGCGTGACAGCAGTTTTGAATTGTTTGGTAAAGTGGGCTTGTATTATATCATGTTCCTTGCCGGACTGGAAATGAATATGGAGGATTTTAAGAGTATCCGTGGAAAGGCAACCGTATTGGGACTTCTGGCATTTGTGTTTCCGTTGGGAATAGGAATATGGACTAATCAGTATTTATTGGGATATGGTTTGATGACTTCCATACTGCTTGCCAGTATGTATGCTTCTCATACTTTGATTGCTTATCCCATTGTGATTCGCTATGGAATAAACCGGCAGCGGGCTGTTAGCATTGCAGTGGGAGGTACTGCGGTTACAGATACGTTGACTTTGCTGGTCTTGGCCGTTATCGGAGGTATGTATAATGAGAGTGGAGATTCAGAATGGTTTATCGTATGGCTTGTTTTGAAGGTCTTGGTACTTACCTTGATTATTATGTATTCGTTTCCTCGTATAGGCCGGTGGTTTTTCCGTCGTTATACAGATTCTGTGGTGCAGTATATCTTTGTATTGGCAATGGTCTTTTTAGGAGCCGGACTGATGGAGTTTATTGGGATGGAAGGTATTTTGGGAGCTTTCCTTGCAGGCTTGGTTCTGAACAGGCTGATTCCTCATGTATCTCCTCTGATGAGTCATCTGGAGTTTGTGGGTAACGCTTTGTTCATTCCTTACTTCTTGATAGGAGTGGGTATGATGATTAATGTAAAAGTGCTGTTCGGTCATTTGGATTCCCTGAAAGTGGCAGGAGTCATGATTGTGGTGGCTTTGCTTGGCAAATGGATTGCTTCTTGGTGTACGCAGAAAATATACCGGATGCGGGCGGTGGAACGTGAGTTGATGTTCGGGCTGAGCAATGCGCAGGCTGCGGCAACTTTGGCTGCTGTATTGGTGGGATATAATATTATTTTGCCTGATGGGCAGCGGCTGCTTAATGAAGATGTATTGAACGGAACGATTTTGCTTATCTTGGTGACTTGTGTGGTGAGTTCTTTCATTACGGAATATGCTGCCAAGCGTGTGGCGATGGATGATGCGGAACTGAACGAAGAAAAAGCGCAGGAGAAGGAACGTTTCTTGATTCCGGTAGCTAACCCGGAAACGATTGATAGTCTGATGGGGCTGGCTATGGTGGTTCGTGATGAAAAGCGAACTGATAACCTTGTGGCTTTAAGTGTGGTCAATGATAATAACGATTCGGTTAAGTTGGAGATGAGAGGAAAAAGGAGTCTGGAGCGCGCTGCTCAGATTGCAGCTTCCGCCAATGTTCCACTTAAAACCGTGAGCCGTTTTGACCTGAACATCACTACTGGTATTTTGCATACAGCTAAAGAGAATGAGGCGAACAGTATTATCATAGGTTTGCATTATAAAGCAAGCATTGTGGATTCTTTCTTTGGAAACTTAACGGAAAACTTGTTGAAGAGTACTTACCAGCAGGTGATGATTGCTCGTTTCCTGATTCCCGTGAATACGTTGAGGCGTATCATTGTAGCTGTTCCGCCTAAATCGGAATTTGAACATGGGTTTGTAAAATGGATAACTCATCTGTGCCGTATGAGCAGTCAGTTGGGATGTCGCTTGCATTTCTTTGCTCATCCGCAGACGTTAGGTTATATTAAAGGCTATATTACGAAGAAGCATAAAGATGTATTGACTGAATATCAGGAACTGGAAGACTGGGATGATTTGCTGATTATTACGGGGCAGGTTAATTATGATCATTTGCTGGTGATTGTAAGTTCACGACGTGGATCGATTTCTTATGACTCTTCTTTTGAGCGTCTTCCTATGCAGATTTCTAAATACTTTAATAACAACAGTATCATGTTGCTGTACCCCGACCAGAAAGGCGATCCCAATGAGTCGCTTTCATTTGCCGACCCGCGTGGTATGGCGGAAACGCAGTATTATGATAAGGTAGGAAACTGGTTCTATAAATGGTTTAAAAACTCATGAGTAACGATGTAAGACAGTGGCAGCAACGTACCGAACTGTTACTGGGTGAAGAAAAAATGGAACGTCTGCGCAAGGCGCATGTGCTGATTGTCGGAGTGGGCGGAGTAGGAGCTTATGCGGCTGAGATGATTTGCCGTGCCGGAGTGGGACATATGACTCTTGTGGATGCCGATACGGTACAGCCTACTAACATAAACCGGCAGCTTCCTGCGACTCACTCGGCATTGGGACGTCCGAAGGCTGAAGTCTTGGCGGAACGTTTCCGTGATATTAATCCTGAGTTGGATTTGACTGTACTTCCGGTTTATTTGAAAGATGAGGCTATCCCGGAGCTGCTTGATAGCCGGAAGTTTGATTTTATCGTAGATGCTATTGATACGGTAGCTCCTAAATGTTACTTGATTTATCATGCAATGCAACGGGGAATAAAAATTGTAAGCAGCATGGGTGCTGGAGCTAAGAAAGATATAACTCAAGTACGTTTCGCTGATTTATGGGAAACTTATCATTGCGGCTTGAGTAAGGCTGTAAGAAAACGATTGCAGAAAATGGGAGTAAAGCGAAGACTTCCGGTGGTGTTCAGTACTGAACAAGCCGATGAAAAGGCGGTTATCTTGGTTGATGATGAACAAAATAAAAAATCTACCACCGGAACTGTCAGTTATATGCCGGCTGTGTTTGGCTGTTATTTGGCTGAATATGTAATTCGGAAAATATAAGAAGGGGAACGGAGATATAGATGCCAGGTTTCAGATGTATTTGAGAGGATATAATACCGATATCTATTCTGTATCTGGCTGGTTGAAAGGAAAAGTTTTGATAGCTTAAGACTAAATTCAACAACTTATAAACTAAACAACTTGAGCAAATGATAGAATTACAGGGAGTAACCAAGAGTTTCGGTTCACTTCAAGTTCTGAAAGGAATTGATTTAACAATCACTAAAGGTGAGGTGGTAAGTATTGTGGGTCCGAGTGGAGCAGGAAAGACTACGTTGCTTCAACTGATGGGTACCTTGGATAAACCCGACAGTGGAAATATCTTCTTTAATGGTGTAGCTGTCAATTTGCTGAAAGAAAAAGAATTATCAGCTTTCCGCAATAAAGAAATTGGTTTCGTCTTTCAGTTTCACCAGCTTCTTCCTGAGTTTACCGCTTTAGAGAATGTAACTATTCCTGCTTTGATTCAGGGTGTTTCGGCTGGAGAGGCGCGTAAGAAATCGCTTGAAATGCTGGACTTTTTAGGCTTGTCTGATCGTGCTTCGCATAAGCCGGCTGAACTCTCAGGTGGAGAGCGGCAGCGTGTGTCAGTAGCCCGTGCGCTCATAAACCATCCGTCGGTAGTTTTCGCTGATGAGCCGTCTGGTAGTCTTGATACGCAGAATAAAGAAGAGTTACATCGTTTGTTTTTTGATTTGCGTGATAAACTGGGACAGACGTTCGTTATTGTAACTCATGATGAGGGGCTGGCCGGTCAGACAGACCGTACCATTCATATGGTAGACGGGCAGATTTTGGATGTGCTTTAAAGCTGCAGATAGTAAGAAGAAAAAACTCACCAAGGTGAAACCGGAAAAGGTTTACTTTGGTGAGTTTTTAATTCTAATCAGTGGCTGCTGAATAATAAATTGCTAATACCTATTGTTGTAATCAGCATATGTTATCCTTATCTTTTACCTGTTATCGTCGGTTGGGTAAATCTTCCATTAAAATATCAAAGTAGCTAAATGCGGATTGTGGTCGGAAAGAAATCCGGTTTGTTCCTCTGTCTCTTTAGGAATAAAACTGTTTGATACTTTGATTTGTGGAGTTACAAAGATGAAATCAATTTTTTCGCAAGAGTCACCCGGTATTTTACCAAAATCATGGAAGGTATAGTTTATACCTTCTGTTTTTTTTGCAATTTTAGCAACATCTTTCATTATAAATTCATTGGTGGTAATGGTTTGATAGGCATCCCACTTTTCCGAAACATTAAAATCGCCAGTAAGTACAGCGGGCTGGTTTCCCACTATTTCCTTTATTTTTTCGATGATAAGTAAAGCACTCTTGGTACGGGCTTCTACTCCGATATGGTCAAAGTGAGTATTTACAGCCATAACGATTTTCCCGGTTCCCTTTTCTTTTAATTTTGCCCATGTTGCAATGCGGGTGCATGCTCCGTCCCATCCAACGAAACCAACGCTGTCTGGATATTGTGAAAGCCAGAAGGTGTTGCTGTCTAAAACGTCAAAGCGGTCTTTTCTGAAGAATATGGGAGCATATTCTCCTTCGGTTTTTCCATCATCGCGTCCTACGCCAACTTCTGCATATTCAGGAAGTCGGGCTTTGAGGTCTTCCAATTGATTGTGTAGAACCTCCTGCATACCTATAACATCTAAACTATGTGCTTTAATAAAATTGGCCACTGTATCTTTTCGATACTTCCAATTATTTAAACTGTCTTCAGGATTATCATAGCGGACATTAAATGTAGCCCATTTTACCTCAATCGTTTCTGGCTTTTGGGAGCAGGCTGCCAGAGCTAATAAAGCCAATCCTGCAAACAGAGAAGTGAATTGTTTTTTCATGTTATAAGATTTATATGAATTAATACTATGTGCTATAATAACAAATTTAAATGAAAAAATACTTAGCGTGAGGCTTGTTTTTTGTAAAAAAAGTGATTTATTTGTTTTTTCAGTCTTTGTGGCGTGATATATCTGGCTGAAATGTTCGAAAAAGTATTTAAGGTTTATGAGAGGAGTGCCGGGACCTTATTATTATAAAGTGTTAAGCTATTATAAGTATCTTCATAAAAGCAGGTCGTAAAAATAAAACTCGACAAGTTCATCATGTTTAACCAGAAAAACTTTTTATCTTTACAGCAAAATAGGAAAATATGAGCCATATACAATTAGGAAGATATAATCAACTGGAAGTTGTAAAAGAAGTAGACTTCGGTATGTATTTGAATGGAGACGAGGATGGTGAAATCTTGTTGCCCAAACGTTATGTGCCTGAAGATTGTAAACCGGGTGACATACTGAATGTTTTTATTTATCTGGATATGGATGAACGTCTGGTGGCAACGACATTAACCCCTTACGCCCAGGTGGGTGAATTTGCTTATTTAGAAGTAGCCTGGGTGAATCAGTATGGAGCTTTTTTAGACTGGGGATTGATGAAAGACCTTTTTGTTCCGTTCCGTGAGCAGAAACTGAAGATGCAAAAAGGAAAGAAATACCTGGTGCATATACATCTGGATGATGAGAGTTATCGAATTGTAGCCTCTGCAAAGATAGAACGCTATCTGTCGAAGGATAGAGCTGGCTATCGGCAGGGAGAAACGGTAGATGTGCTGGTGTGGCAGCAAACCGATCTTGGCTTTAAAGTAATTGTGGATAACCAATACAGCGGAATGTTATATCGTAATGAAGTATTCTGTACTTTGAACCCCGGCATGCGTATGCAGGCTTATGTAAAGCAAGTGCGTGAGGACGGGAAAATAGACTTGGAACTTCAGCGGGGAGGAGTACGTAAAGTAGATGATTTTTCAGAAGTGCTTTTAAATCATATTAAGGAAAACGGTGGATTTACATCGATGAATGATAAAACCGAAGCAGAATTGATTTATGAAACATTCGGAGTGAGCAAAAAGACCTTCAAGAAGGCGGTGGGTGAATTATATAAGAAGCGTCTCATCGTATTAGAAGAAGAAGGTATTCGCCTGGTGTGATTACGACTGACGGATACGTAAGCCAAATCATAAAAAGCAAGGTGGTAAAGGAAATCTGAGTATGGAGATTCCTCTACCACCTTTTTAATTGTATCTTCAACCCTTATTACCCAAACTATTAGGAAAAAAGTTTGTACTGTGGTTTTTATTTGTTACTTTTGTCCCCCGAAAATAAAATAATTTTAATGTTATGAATTGGCTACAAGATTTGTTAACGAATCCCAACTCTATAGCCCACATAGTTGCATTATATGCATTTGTTATCGCTGCAGGGGTATTGTTGGGGAAAATTAAATTTTTCGGCATTTCGCTGGGAGTTACATTCGTCTTGTTTGTAGGAATTATGGTCGGTCATTTCGGTTTTACAGGAAATCCGGCAATCCTTTCGTTCATTCAAGATTTCGGGCTGATATTATTTGTATTCTGTATTGGTTTACAGGTTGGTCCGTCGTTCTTCTCTTCGTTTAAGAAGGGAGGTATCACCATGAATTTGCTTGCGGTAGGCATAGTCATGTTGAATATAGCAGTAGCATTGGCTCTTTATTTCGCTTTGCAAGGGCGTGTAGAAATGCCGATGATGGTAGGAATCCTTTGCGGTGCTGTGACAAACACGCCGGGACTTGGTGCTGCCAATGAGGCACTGCAGCAGTTGAGTTATAACGGACCGGAAATTGCAATGGGTTATGCTTGTGCTTATCCGTTAGGAGTAATGGGTATCATTTTGTCTATGATTGTTATCCGCTACATATGTAGAGTGGATATGAATAGAGAATCTGAAGAAATCCAGCAGGAAGAAGAAGCTAATCCGCACTTGAAGCCTTATACACTTTCATTGAAAATGCAGAATAAGGCTTTGGTGGGTAAAACATTGTCGCAGGTGCAAACTTTCCTTTCGCGTGATTTTGTATGTACGCGAATTATTCAGGAAGGCAATATGAATACTCCGAATGCTAAAACCGTGCTTCACATGGACGATAAAATGCTGGTTGTATGTGCAGAAGATGACTCGGAAGCAATTCAAGCTTTTATCGGTTCTCGCATTGACTTAGATTGGGATGCTACGAATCAGCTGGATAAACCGATGGTTTCTCGCCGTATATTGGTTACACAGCCTAAGATTAACGGAAAGACTTTGGGAGAGTTACATTTCAGCAGCATGTATGGAGTAAACGTAACTCGTGTGAACCGTTCAGGTATGGACTTGTTTGCTGCCCGTAACTTGCGTTTGCAAGTAGGTGACCGCGTGATGGTAGTAGGAACACAAGATGCTATTGAACGTGTTGCAGGTCTGTTGGGTAACCAGTTGAAACGTCTTGACCATCCCAATATCGTCACCATCTTTGTGGGTATTCTCTGTGGTATTATTTTCGGAAGTCTGCCTATTGCAATTCCGGGAATGCCTACACCGGTTAAGCTTGGTTTGGCTGGCGGTCCGCTGATTATATCTATTTTAATCGGACGATTCGGTCATAAGGTGAAGCTGGTAACTTATACTACTATGAGTGCGAATTTGATGTTGCGTGAAGTAGGTCTGGTACTTTTCCTTGCCAGTGTAGGAATCAAGGCTGGAGGAAACTTTGTGCATATGGTCGTTGAGGGCGACGGATTACTTTATGTGGGTCTGGGCTTCTTGATTACATTTATTCCACTGCTGATTATGGGTATAGTGGCGCGTTGGCGTCATCGTATCAATTATTATACGTTGATGGGACTTATTGCTGGTAGTAATACAGACCCTCCCGCATTGGCTTATGCGAATCAGATTTCAGGAAACGATGCACCTGCCGTAGGCTATTCAACAGTTTATCCGTTGGCAATGTTCCTTCGTATCCTTACAGCTCAGCTTCTTATTTTGACATTGGCGGGTTAAAATGGATATTTGATTGAATTTCTGTTTTTTTTCACGAAATAATTTTCTTGATAAAAGAATTATGCTTTAATTTGTAATCAAGAAAATAAACCATAAAAATAGAAGACACACATGAAAAGCTTGTTAAAGAACTTGGGAGTAATATTGGTGATAATCGGTGCTGTTATTCTGATTGCTTGTTTTGCAAGTGGCAATGTAAATAACAACTCTGTTTTGGGAGTTTCATTGCTGTTGGTAGTAATCGGTCTGATTTCTCATATTATCCTGAACAAACGTATTACAGATTGATTTTAAGTTATCTGATTTAACAAAAAAGCCTGAATCAACTAAATGATTCAGGCTTTTTTGTTAATACGCTGTTGAATGTAAATCTCTGTTAGAGCTATTTAGCTTATTCTTGCGACCGTTTCTGATTTCCTTGCTGAGATAAGATTACGGTTTGTTTCTTTCATTCTTTTCTTATATGCTTCGATTGGTTTCACGGAATCAGTAAAGAGGAATCGCCGTAACTTAAGAATCGGAAATCATGTTCCAATGCATAATTGTAAATCCGATGCCAGTCTCCCTTGACGAAAGCCGAGACCAAGAGCAGCAAGGTACTCTGTGGCTGATGGAAATTGGTTACCATCTTTTTCACAATCTTATAGGTATATCCGGGAGCGATAATAATCTGTGTGCTGGTGTGAAATGTATCCAACTGATTTCGCGTCATATAATCCATGATATGCTGTAATGCCTCTGTTGCTGTAAGCATCGGATGAGTTTCATAAGGTTGCCATTGTTTTACATGTAACTGTTCTTCGCTGGCCTCCGGATGCTGAGAAATGGTAACACCGATGTAATATAAACTTTCCAGCGTTCGGACAGAAGTTGTACCTACGGCAACAGCTTCACCCTGATGTGCAATCAGTTTTTCAATGGTCGTTTTAGTTACAGAAATATATTCGGTGTGCATTTCATGTCCTTCTATTTCTTCACTTTTTACAGGCTTGAAAGTACCGGCTCCCACGTGAAGGGTAACCTCTTCCAAGTCAACTCCCTTTTCTTTCAAGTTGCTTAATACCCGTTCGGTGAAGTGTAATCCAGCTGTAGGAGCAGCTACCGAGCCTTTTATTTTAGAATAAACCGTCTGGTAAGTTTCTTTATCGCTTTCTTCAGTTTCCCTGTTTAGATAGGGAGGAATAGGTAACTCACCAAACACTTCCAGGATATCGGCAAAGGTCACTTCCTCATTGTCCCAGTTAAAATCTACCCAGTGACTTGTGCCATGACATGCACCGCGCGTGGCCGTTAACGTAATAGGTTTACCTTTAACTGTCATTTCTTTACGTAAGGCTCCTTCTTTCCATTTTTTCAAATTACCTATCATGCAGAGCCAGGCTGCATGATGTGTTTGCTGGAAATTCAGCGCATAGTCATGAGGCTGTATGGGTTCCAGGCAAAAGATTTCAATTAACGCCCCGGTTTCTTTGCGGAAATGCAAGCGTGCCTGAATGACTTTTGTGTTGTTGAAAATCATCAGTGTTCCCGGTTCAAGATAATCAGGCAGTGAGGTGAAGCGGGTTTCACTAATCTCACCGTGGCGGTAAACCAAAAGTTTAGATTGGTCGCGTACGGGTAACGGAAATTTGGCAATCCGTTCATCGGGCAGCGGATAATTATAATCGCTTATTTTGATATGTTTTGTTTCTTCCATGTCTTCTGTTTTTATGCTGCAAAAGTAAGATTTTCCTTTCGATAAATCAGTATGTTTGCTTATCGATTTTCGTTTTGCTCTTAGAGATTGAAGAAACAGACGTCCGTGAAAGCAGAATAAAGCTTGTTTTCTTACAAGTCAATGAAAAGGATATATATATGCCAAGAGGTGTTATATATGTGGTTTAGATGGATAGTATCTTCTTTTCAACACTCAAATCGTCTTCTGTCATTTTCGGGGAAGGAATGTTACACATACGTATAATGTCTTCCGGCTGGCATGTGAAATCATAATAAGCCTGTTCTTTTTTATTAAGGATTTCATACGCTTTCAATTCCCCCTTAAGCTTGAGAAAATCGTTGCGGTCAATGCTGTCAGAATGTTTCACGAACAAGATGCGTCGTGCCACCGGATTGTAGTTATAATCAAAACATGTATAGATACCTCTTAAAAAAGGAGGCCGGTCATACATGGGGATTTTCAGGCAAATATGAAAAAGAGCAAGCTGTGGAGCCTGGTTTTCATTGAAGGTGAGATACAGGTGATTTACGCCGTTCATCATGACAACTCCCCAGTGAGTAACTCCGTAGGCATTGTTATGCCCAACCTCGGCATAGCATCCGTTTTCGGCCGGAGCTATCAGATAAGGTTCAATTTTCAAGCTATGGCTTCCCGATGAAAGGCTGTAGCTTAAGTAAATTCCGCAAAACGGAGCTATACGGTTTAATGTTTCTTTCATGTTGTTTTCTAACTGTGAAAGAAAGGGATTATAGTTGTTTTCCTGACGGGGTTTGGATGAAAGATCAATGGCATACAGCGAACTTTTCAAATGCGCAAGTGACCCTAACAGTTTTTTCTTTGATACATTGTTTACCCATACCAAAGCATTGTCAAGAGCCACTTCTTCCTCTTCTCCTTTCTCTCTGTTTTTCTGATAAGCCGGAAGAACAGTAGAGTAAATAGCCGACAACACACTGGGTGAGATGTTTGCCTGCTCTGCCATTTCTTTCATTTTTACTCCTCTTTGGCGAAGAAAAGAGATACGTTCATATATTTCTTTTAAGTCTTCCATATGCTGAATTATACAAAAACGCGGTAAAAATACGGTTTAAATATTACAAAACAATTTCAAACGGGTGTCTTCTTAATTACTGAACTGTAATAAAAGCATTTCATGAATATTTCTGAATTGTTACGGGTTTATGATTCATATTTTATTCATTTTTTACCTTATGGATTGACTCTACTTTTGTGGCGTAATCATAAAACGATAGAAAACAATGAATACTCCAACTCCTACATTACACCATTTGAATAAAGAAAAACGCTCAATGCCCGACTGGCTTTTTGTGCTTTGGGCGGGAGGTACGGCTCTTTTATCTTATTCGTTGGTTTATGCACTTCGCAAACCTTTTACTGCCGCTGAGTTTGAGGGACTTCAGGTGTGTGGCATGGATTATAAGATTGCAGTAAGCATTATCCAGCTGTTAGGTTATGTATGCGCAAAAATGCTCGGCATCAAATATATATCAGAGTTAAAGCCTGAGGGCCGCTTGAAGTTTATTATCGGCTCGGCTGTTCTTTCCGAAGTATCTCTGATTGCTTTTGGCTTGATGCCTTTACCTTATAATATCATGGCACTGTTTTTCAACGGACTCTCGTTGGGATGTATGTGGGGTGTGATATTCAGTTTTCTGGAAGGACGCCGGACTACAGATATTCTGGCAAGTATAATGGGCGTAAGCATGGCTTTAAGTTCAGGGGTGGCAAAATCTTTAGGACTGTATGCGCTCCACGATTTGCATGTAAGTGAATTTTGGATGCCGGCTCTGATTGGGGCAGCTGCGCTTCCGCTGCTCTGTTTTACCGGATGGATGATGACCCGTTTTCCTAACCCTACGGCAGAGGATATAGCAGCACGTTCCATACGTGTCACATTAAACGGCAAAGAGCGCTGGAACCTGTTCCGTCAGTTTATGCCTGTGTTAATCATGCTATTTGCTGCCAATCTGTTACTTACGGTTCAGCGTGATGTGAAAGAAGATTTCATCGTGTGTATCATAGATGTGTCTGCCGTGTCATCGTGGGCTTTTGCACAAATCGATTCGATAGCTACTCTGGTTTTGCTTGCCACTTTTGCCTTACTGGCAACTACTTATAATCATTTGAAAGTTATCTGTATTTTGCTTGTGCTCTCTACAATGGGAATGGGTACTTTGGCTTTTCTGGGCTTGAACTTTCATCAGATGGGTTTGCCGGTAACCATTTGGCTCTTTTTGCAAAGCCTTTGTCTGGACATGGCTTACCTGAGTTTTCAGACTATCTTCTTTGAACGCTTTATTGCTTGTTTCAAGATAAAAGGAAATGTGGGATTCTTTATAATAACCATTGACTTCGTGGGTTATCTCGGAACGTTGGCTTTGTTACTGTTCAAAGAGTTTTATGCTTCTCATATCAACTGGCAGTTATTCTATAATCAGATGAGTGTGTGGATTGGGGTGATATGCTGCGTGATGTTTGTAGGATCTTTGGTTTACATGATTCGTGAAAAGCGCAGAAAACGCCGGATTGACCTGCAGAAGAAGCAGACTCCGGTGGCAGGACAGAAAAATGTGGAAGAAAAAAACAGTGAGTCTTCAGAAAAAGAAAATAATATATACTTAACAACTACAGCAATATGAAAAAAATAGAATGTGTAATTATGGATTGGGCAGGTACTGCTATTGATTATGGATGTTTTGCTCCAGTATCAGCCTTTATTGAGAGTTTTAATGCTATTGGAATAAATATTACAGCAGAGGAAGCTCGACGCCCTATGGGACTGACAAAGATAGACCATGTGCGTGCTTTGTTTCAGATGGAACGCATTGCGGACGCTTTCCGCCAGAAGTATGGCCGTGATTATAATGAAGAAGATGTGCAGGGACGTTATGCAGAATTTCAGCATCTGCTGTTTGCTACCCTGCGTGAATATACCGGTCCGATTTCAGGAGTAATCGATACGATTGACAAGTTGCGCAGCCGCGGCATAAAGATAGGTTCTACAACCGGATACACCAAGGAGATGATGGATGTAGTAGTTCCTGCGGCAGCCGAGAAAGGATATCATGTAGATAACCATGTTACTTCAGACGGACTTCCTGCCGGACGTCCTTATCCGTATATGATTTATAAGAATATGTGTGATTTGGGAGTTCCTTCCCGATTCTCAGTGTTGAAGTATGGCGATACGATTTCTGATATCAAAGAAGGGATAAACGCCGGAGTGTGGACCATTGGTGTTGTACTGGGAAGCAATGAACTGGGCTTGACAGAAGAAGAAGTTCATGCTCTTCCTGCTGAAACACTGAAACAGCGGATGATGGAAATCAGAAACCGTATGTATGCAGCGGGAGCTCATTATGTAGTTGATTCGATTGAGGAACTTCCCGATTTGATAGACAGTATCAATGCACGCATGAACAGCTGAAAGAATGAAAGAAATGTGAGTAAAACTAAAATTATGAATTAAATAAAGAAATGTAATATGAGACCTTATTTATTATTGACCCCCGGACCTTTAACAACAAGTGAAACCGTAAAAGAAGCCATGATGAGCGACTGGTGTACATGGGATGAAGATTACAATGTAGGGATTGTAGAAGTAATCCGCAAAGAATTGGTTGAATTAGCTTCCAGCAAACCGGAAGATTATACAGCTGTGCTGATGCAGGGCAGTGGCAGCTTCTGTGTTGAGGCTACACTGGGCTCTGTAGTCCGCCCTGAAGATAACCTGTTGGTGGCTGCAAACGGAGCTTATGGTAAGCGGATGGGGTTGATTGCTGAATATTATCATTTGAACTATCATCTGATGCGGTTTGAAGAAACTCAGCCTGTTTGCCCCAAAGAAATCGATGCATATCTTTCCTCTCATCCTGAAGTAACTCATGTATCGGTGGTTCATTGTGAAACTACAACCGGGGTATTGAATCCGTTGGAAGAAATCGCCGCAGTAGTAAAGAAGCATGGCAAAGTATTGATTGTAGATGCAATGAGCAGCTTTGGCGGAGTGCCTATTGATATGGAAAAACTGGGAATTGACTTTATGATCAGCAGTGCCAATAAGTGTATTCAGGGAGTTCCCGGATTTGGCTTTATCTTGGCACGCAGATCTTTGCTTGAAAACTGTAAGGGTGTTGCCCGTTCGCTTTCTCTCGATTTATATGATCAGTGGGAAACGATGGAGAAAGGACATGGAAAATGGCGCTTTACTTCGCCCACACATGTGGTCCGTGCGTTTATGCAGGCTTTAAATGAGTTGAAAGCCGAAGGTGGAATAGAGGCTCGTCATGCCCGTTACAGTGAAAATCACCGCACTTTAGTGGAAGGCATGCGCTCATTGGGATTCCGGACATTGCTGCCCGATAACGAACAGTCGCCGGTCATCACTTCGTTTTATTACCCTGCTGCCGACTTTGATTTTAAAGCATTTTATCTGAAGTTAAAAGCCAAAGGTTACGTTATTTATCCGGGTAAGATTTCGCAGGCTGACACTTTCCGCATCGGAAATATCGGAGATGTATTTCCTGATGATTTCAAAGGTCTGATAGAGGCAATTAAAGAACTTAAATGATAATTCTTCTTTTTTCTCATTCCCGGTTTTGATAGAAGCAGTATCCGATTAGCTTGAATCTTTCAAGTATTGACCGATAGGAGTTTATCAGAATCGGGATTTTTTATGGTCAAAAATAAAATTCACTTCGTTCAGTCTGTTTTTTACTGAAACGGAAAATGAATTTCTTCATCGGTCATGCAGCAGGCTTTTTAAGTAGGCGGGGATGAACTAATCCATCGGTATCAAGCGGAAAGCCCCATGAGGGTTATATTTTTGCATTCCTTCTTGCAGGTCTGGTTTTTTCTTGATAACTTGCCGTTTTCTTTCTTCTTGCTTCGCTTTACGCCCGATTCTTCAAGGTTTTGCTGTCAAAATAACAAATATGTAGCGGGAAAGAAGAACTATTTTGTTTAACTTTAAATTTAAAAACAGGCTCTAAGCTTTCGTGGGGAAAAATTATGAGAAAATGGCTGGTGGTTTTGTTGTTGTTGGGGGCAGTGGTCGAGTCTTCATCCCAAGAACAATTCAAACTAAAATTTCGTTCGCGTGCATTGCTTGACGCAATGATTTCGGGATATGGAAAAGAAAACATACAGGGGTATTATAAATTAGAAGATTTACGGTTTGGCTTTAAGGCGAGTTACGGGAATTATGAATTAAAGGCCGATTTAGGATTTGGAGGAGAAAAAGTAGCTGTGAAAGATCTGCTTTTAAATTATCATTTTAAAAACAGTGTGCTTTCTTTTGGAAATACTTATGAATCTTTTTCCATGGATATGCTTATCAGTACGGCAGAACTCCGGTTTCACCAGTCGGCTGCTTCAAGCATCGCCTTCACTGATGGAAGAAAGTTTGGCGCAAGTTATCATTATTATACAGACCGCTGTTATTTGGCAGGCGGAGTTTATACCAATAATGATATTAACAGACTGGGAAGTGATGAACAGAAAAATTCGTTTGTACTTACATCGCGGGCTGTTGCTCGGAAAATGAAAACTCCACATTCTTTGTTTCATATCGGAGGAGCTTTTTCGTTTCGTACCCGTCAGGTAAATACAGAAACCTCTCCTTCGCTGACGATGAGCAGTAAGGGAGTAACATCCATGTTTCCTGATAAGTTGCTTGAAACTCAGATAACTCATGCAGGTCAGGAAATAAAGGGGTTATTAGAGTGTGTATATATGTCGTCCCGCATAATGTTTCAGTCTGAATATTTTCTCGAACGCCTGGAGCGTACTTCCGGTGAAAAAGCCTATTATGCGCATGGGGGATACATACAGGGTGCATTTTTGCTGAAGGGAAGAGGCTTCAGTTACGATAAGATGTATGCCGTTCCGGGCCGTCCCGCCACGCCGCAGTCTATAGAGCTGGTCTGTCGCTTTAATTATACAGATTTAAATGATGCTCATTCAGGTATACAGGGAGGAGTGGAAAAGGATTTGTCTGTAGGTGGAAATTTTTATCTGAACCGTTACATAGGTATTAAGCTTAACGGAAGTTACGTATGGGTAGGAAAACACTGTAATGACTTTTATAAGAAAAACTTGTTTTTAGTTCAGATGCGCTTGCAGTATATTTTTTAGGTGAGTTAGAAAACAGCAGAAAAACAAGAAGAAGGCAGGTGATAGAAATGTGGGCTTTATAATAGTCTGTGATACAGTATGTTGTATCTAATCTGAAACTCTCTGAAAACGCTTAGGCATTTTGAATGATACGTCAAGGCATTTTAAAAGAAGTGTCTTGACGTTTTTTTTATTTTCCTTTTCGTTTTATCGGGAAGGCAGAAACACTTTTTTAAATATAATATTTTAAATAAATTTGTAATGTTTACAAATAAAACAGCTATATAAAAATATTTCTATTATATTTGTAAAGCATCTCAACTCAAAGTCTCATTTACACACAAGGCAGATGAAGTTGAGTCTTGTTGATTTATTGTATAACCCTTTAATCAAGGAATGTAGTATGAATGTAAAAAGAATGTTGCTATCACTGTGTATGGTAGTTATTGCAGGAGCAGGCTTAGCTCAAATCAGTCATAAAAAGTTTGAATTGATGAAACTCCCTTATGCTCTGAATGCCTTAGAGCCTGTTATCAGTGCCGAGACCATGTCATTACACCATGGCAAACACTTAAATGCTTATGTCACGAATCTCAATAAATTGATTGCAGGAACGAAGTTTGAGCAAATGGAACTCGAAGAAATCGTGGCAACCTCCGAAGGAGCTCTGTTTAACAATGCAGGGCAGACCTTGAATCATAATCTTTACTTTACCCAGTTCTCTCCTGACGGTGGTGGAAAGCCGGTAGGCAATCTTTCCCGTGCCATAGATTCCCAATGGGGCAGCTTTGATAAATTTAAAGAAGAATTTACAAAAAGTGCAACTGCTTTATTTGGTTCAGGATGGGTATGGCTGTCAAAAGATGCAGCAGGTAAATTATACATCACTCAAGAACCCAATGGCGGAAATCCGGTGGCTCGCGGTTTGATACCTGTTTTAGGTCTCGATGTTTGGGAGCATGCCTATTATGTAGATTATAGAAATAACCGGGCAGCCCATCTTGATGCCGTATGGAATATTATTGACTGGTCTGTACTAGACAAAAGATATTCCGGAGAAAAATAACAGTCTCATTATAATGACCGTTAAGCAGCATACATATAAAATATAAAGATAAGCAAAAACAGAAAAAACTGAAGCATATCAGTTTTGCAGAAAGGAGGTGACATGTAGGTTGAAATTTGAATAGAAACCACCTGACATGTCATTTTCTTTTGAGTAAAAAATGGAAAATTTCCGTTTAAACAGAATTTTAAGAAGAAGAAAGATATAGATTTAACGAGATTTAGTAGTAGAATAAAGGTAAATTCCTTATTTTTGAGGCGCTCAAACAGGGCGTGTCAAAAATACAATAAAATAAAGACTAATAAGATGGAAAACCTTGGAACAGGATTATTGTTGATGGCAGTCGGAATGACTACGGTCTTTTTAATTCTTCTCATTGTTATCTGGTTAGGAAAGGCTCTTATTGCGTTTGTGAATAAAGTTGCTCCGGAAGAAGAGCCGAAAAAGAAACCTTCGGCATCAACCCCGGCAACAGATGCAGGTGCGATGGACGCCATTAAAGCAGCTGTCGATATACTGACAGCCGGTAAAGGACAGGTAATAAAAGTAGAAAAATTACATTAATTCGAGAAAAGAAAAACACATGTATCAATCATGGAAAGAGAAGTAAAATTTAGTTTGGTCTTCCGCGATATGTGGCAAAGTGCCGGAAAATACGTTCCGCGCGTAGACCAGTTGGTAAAAGTGGCCCCAGCTATCATTGAAATGGGGTGTTTCGCCCGTGTAGAAACAAACGGGGGAGGATTTGAACAAGTAAACTTGCTGTTTGGTGAAAACCCGAATAAAGCGGTTCGTCAGTGGACGAAACCATTTCATGAAGCCGGTATTCAGACACATATGCTTGACCGCGCATTAAACGGTCTGCGCATGAGCCCGGTTCCGGCCGACGTCCGTAAATTATTTTATAAGGTAAAAAAAGCACAGGGAACTGATATTACCCGTACTTTCTGCGGTTTAAATGATGTTCGAAATATCATCCCCTCTATTGGTTATGCACACGATGCAGGCATGATTTCGCAGTGCTGCCTCTGTATCACCTATTCACCGGTTCATACTGTAGAGTATTATTTGGCAATGGCTAAAAAGCTGATAGAAGCCGGATGCGATGAAATCTGTATCAAAGACATGGCAGGTATCGGTCGTCCTGCCTTCCTTGGCAAAATTGTAGCCGGTATCAAGCAAATTAAAGATATTACAATTCAGTATCACTCACATGCCGGACCGGGGTTTAACATGGCGTCTATATTGGAAGTATGTAAAGCCGGTTGCGACTATGTAGATGTAGGTATGGAACCTTTGTCATGGGGAACGGGTCATGCCGATGTAATCAGTGTGCAGGCCATGTTGAAAGACGCAGGATTTAAAGTTCCTGAAATCAATATGCAGGCATATATGAAAGTCCGCTCCATGATTCAAGAGTTTATGGATGACTTCCTGGGCTTATATATCAGTCCGAAGAACCGTCTGATGAACTCGTTACTTATCGGTCCGGGGCTTCCGGGAGGAATGATGGGAAGTTTGATGGCTGACTTGGAAACCAACTTGGAGTCAATCAATAAGTACAAGGCAAAACGCAATCTTCCGTTTATGACTCAAGATGAGCTGTTAATCAAACTGTTCGACGAAGTGGCTTATGTATGGCCTCGCGTAGGCTATCCTTGTTTGGTAACTCCGTTTAGCCAATATGTGAAGAACTTGGCAATGATGAACGTAATCCAGATGGAAAAAGGAAAAGAACGCTGGGGCATGATTGCCGATGACATTTGGGATATGATTTTGGGAAAAGCCGGAGCACTTCCGGGCAAACTGGCTCCTGAAATTGTAGAGAAGGCAGAACGCGAAGGACGTAAGTTCTTTACCGGTAATCCGCAAGACAATTATCCTGACCAGCTGGAAAAATATCGTCAGATGATGTGGGAGAAAAAATGGGAAACCGGAGAAGACGATGAAGAATTGTTTGAATATGCCATGCATCCGGCTCAATATGAGGCTTACAAGTGCGGAAAGGCAAAGGCCGATTTCTTGGAAGATGTGCAGAAACGCCGTGCTGCAAAGGAAGAAGTGCATATGGCAAACGAACCGACCAAGGTGCTGACTGTAGATGTAAACGGACAGCCTTACCGTGTAACGGTAGCCTTTGGCGATGTGAATCCGGCTACATTGGCAGCGGCTCAGGGAGCATCTTGCGCTACAACTACTGCATCGACAGCTGCTCCTGCTGGTGAAGGAAAGGATGTATTGTCTCCGCTTGAAGGTAAATTCTTCTTGTCGAAGAGTGCTCAGGAAACTCCGGTAAAAGTAGGAGATAAAGTAAATAAGGGCGATGTGATTTGTTATGTGGAAGCTATGAAGACATACAATGCCATCCGTGCTGAATTTAGTGGAACGGTTACTGCCATCTGTGTAAACTCTGGCGATTCCGTATCAGAAGATGATGTATTAATGAAGATATTGTAATGGAAGAGATACTTGAAAAATTATATGATATGACTGCTTTCAGCAATATTATTGCTGATCCGCGGTTTCTCATCATGTATGCCATTGCTTTTGTTCTGCTTTATTTAGGTATTAAGAAGCAGTATGAACCTTTGCTGTTGATACCGATTGCCTTTGGTGTGTTGCTTGCCAATTTCCCGGGCGGTGACATGGGGGTGATTCAGGCAGACGAAAACGGAATGGTAATGGTGAATGGTGTGATGAAGAATATTTGGGAAATGCCTCTTCATGAAATTGCACATGAATTGGGCTTGATGAACTTCATCTATTATATGCTGATTAAGACGGGCTTCTTGCCTCCTATTATCTTCATGGGAGTGGGGGCATTGACCGATTTTGGTCCGATGCTTCGCAATCTTCGTCTTTCTATCTTTGGAGCCGGGGCTCAGTTTGGTATCTTTGCCGTGCTGATTGTGGCTATCTTGATGGGATTTACACCGAAAGAGGCTGCTTCACTGGGTATTATCGGTGGAGCGGATGGTCCGACGGCTATTTTTACCACCATTAAGCTGGCGCCTCATTTGCTGGGTCCGATAGCCATTGCAGCTTATTCGTATATGGCACTTGTGCCGGTGATTGTTCCGTTGGTGGTTAAATTGTGGTGCACCAAAAAAGAATTGTCTATCAATATGAAGGAGCAGGAGAAGAAATATCCTTCAAAAACTGAAATCAAGAATTTGCGTGTGTTGAAGATATTCTTCCCTATCGTATGTACCACTGTGGTAGCTTTGTTTGTGCCGAGTGCTGTGCCTTTGGTGGGTATGCTGATGTTTGGTAACTTAGTGAAAGAAATCGGGAGCAATACATCTCGCTTGTTTGATGCCGCTTCAAACAGTATCATGAATGCAGCTACTATCTTCTTAGGCATTTCCGTAGGTGCAACCATGACGATTGATGCGTTCCTGAACTGGACTACTATCGGCATCGTTATCGGTGGATTCCTGGCTTTCGCATTGTCTATTACCGGTGGTATCTTCTTGGTAAAGATTGTCAACCTGTTTACTAAGAAAAAGATTAATCCGTTGATTGGAGCAACCGGATTAAGTGCAGTGCCCATGGCAAGTCGCGTAGCTAATGAAATTGCTTTGAAATACGATCCGAAAAATCATGTTTTGCAGTATTGTATGGCAAGTAATATTTCAGGAGTGATTGGCTCGGCGGTAGCTGCCGGTGTGCTCATCTCTTTCCTCGGATAAGATTGTTATAGATTAAAATAGAATCCCCGTCTGGTAGGTGAAATCAATCGTTACCAGATGGGGGTTTTTCGTTGGTTGAACCGAGAAACACGTGGTCAGAAGGATGTGTAAAGAGGTTGGGTAAATTGGTGGGTTTAACTTTAGGAACTTCATAATAGGTGAGATTGGCTGTAAGTTCACGATTCGTAAATAAAGGAAAACCAGACAGTGCGCATCCGTAAAATGGCAGGGATGAATTCTGATTATATGGCATGGAAAATTAGATGATAATTTATCCACAAAGAAGTGAAAAAAATGCCGGAAATCCCGAAGGGTTGCTTAGGAATTCCCGACATTGTTATATGATGAAATCCAGTAAAAGAACTGAATTGTTATTTTACTGCTGCGTCATTGTTTGTAGTAGCATAGAGTCCAATCATAGCACCGGTAAATCCACCGGCTACATTGGTTGATAAAATATCTCCAGATACCGTTCCTCCCACAGTCTGGAAATCTTTTCCGCCGGTAGAGTAGCTGAATGTATAGTTGTCGCCTTCTGCTTTTACTCTCAGTTGAATAGGTGAAGTTTCTTCTAAAGGTACACTTGCCAGTGTAGTAGAGTTCCCTTTTTCAGTGCGTTGTAAGACAAGAAAGTTTTCTTCTGCTTTTTTAGTAACGCCAAATACATAGTTAAATTGTTCACTCTGATAACATACGATGCCTGCTAAATCTTTTTCCGACCGAGGCTGGTAATTCAGAGTAGCTGTAGATGTGAAATTTAAATGCTGCTGGCGGTAAAACAAAGTAGAGGTAGGTTTTACAGCTTTGATATTTTCCTCATAAGGAGTGATAGTCAGTCCATCAGATGAAGTAGAAATGAAGTCCTCGCGTGCTCCTCTTACTCCTACCCAGCGGTAGTCTAACTGTGTTGCCGAAAAATCTTCACTGAATGTGAAGTTTCCATTGGGGAAGAATCCGTTCTTTCCGGTTTGGTTTGTAACTCCCTGAGGCATTTTAATTTTAGCCTTCAAAGGTTCCATACCTCCTTCAAAGACAGGATAGGTTCCGGTCCAGTCAACAGGCAGAATGAAAGTTTCACGTCCGGTATTTACTCTGTTTTTTTCATTGGGACGTATGGCAAGGAAGACTCCATAATATTTACCGTCCGGACCTTTTACCAAGTCAGCATGTCCGGCCCAATCTACCTTTTCCGCTCTTTCAGACGGTAGATGTCTTTGTGATAAAATCGGATTCTTGGGAGCCGGAGTAAACGGACCGGTAGGCTTGTCTCCTATAAATATAACTTCACTATGCCATCCTCCTGTACCTCCCTCAGCACACATCAGATAGTATTTCCCATTTTTTTTGTATAGGTGTGGAGCCTCAATCCAAATAGGCTTTTTCGACAAATCAACCCCACCATTTACGATAACCTTATCTGTTTTGGGGATGATCTGGTCTTTTTCAACATCATACTCCCATACTTTAATAACTCGGTGTCCTTCGTAAAGAGCCTTTTGGGGAGCATCATTATGCACGATGTAAGCTTTTCCGTTGTCATCAAAGAAGATGGAAGGGTCAATTCCTTCAAAGTTTAACTTGATAGGGTCGCTCCATCCTTTCATCGGGTCTTTACTCTTTACAATGATATTGCCGAAATCTCCGGCAAACTGAGTCGTAATCATATAGAACGTATCATTGTGTGGGTTATATCGGATGGTGGGAGCATACACACCGGCACTGATACCGGTATCTTCAACTTTTAGCTGAGAAGGGCGGTCTAACACGTGGCCAATCTGTTTCCAGTTGACTAAGTCGTTTGAATGGAAAATAGGAACTCCTGGATTAATGGCAAACGAAGAACATACCAAATAATAATCGTTTCCTTTCTGGCAGATACTTGGGTCTGGGTAGCAACCTTGCAGAATAGGAGTGTAAAATTCATCGGCAGCCAATGGGTTGTTGTCATAAATAGCGTCTTGTCCAGTATAGACAAAATTACTAAATACAGGAGTACCCGGAACGACTGCTTCCTGTTGATTTGCGCATGATACGGTTAATAATCCCAATGCGCCTAAAGCAAAAAGATTGAATCGGTTTTTCATGTTTTATTGATTGATTAAATATTAAAATGGACATAATTTTCTACGTGACAAATGTAGAGGTTTCTTTTGAAATGAGTAGCTTTATATGTTTCAGATTCTTTTCCGTAGGTTACATATATTTACTTTCGATGAAATTAAGTATACCTGTGAGATGTGTTTTTTCTAGCAGATATCAGATAATGAGGGCTGCTGAATATAGAATGAAAAGTCTGAATTTACCTGTAAAAGCTAGATTTTACTTTATATTTCCTTTAGAATGTAACCAGAGCACAAACATTTGTATCGTAATCGGTTTAAGCTATTGGATAAAGATTGTTATTTTTGTTGTTCAAGAAAAACTAAGAGTCTATGAAAACATTTTATTTTTTTATGTTGATGTTGGGACTGACGGTGTTGCCTGCTCATGCACGTAGCCGGATAGTCACTGATACGGTATTCAGTAAGGTTTTAAATTCAGAGAGGGCTTATTCTGTTTATCTTCCTTCTTCCTTTGAGCAGAATGTGGAACAGAAATATCCCGTTCTTTATTTACTGCATGGTATGTCGCAGACCAATGGGGATTGGATATGGAGAGGTCATGTGCAGGAGGTCATCGACCGGCTTACGGCAAGTGGAGAAATCAGTGAAATGATTGTAATTATGCCAGATGCCGGAGGCGATATTTATAAGGATAACTGGAATGGCTATTTTGACATGCCGGGATGGAGTTATGAGCGTTTCTTTTATGAAGAGTTTCTACCTCTTGTGGAAAAGAAGTACCGGGTGATAGGAGACAAGAAGCATCGTGCAGTGGCAGGATTATCTATGGGAGGCGGAGGGGCTACGGTTTATGGCTTAAAGCACAGTGATAAGTTTGCGGCTGTTTATGCTATGAGTGCTTTGATGACTATACCCGGTCAGGGAGCCGTTCGTTTTGAAAAGCCAGATGACAAGATTGCCATTCTGACCTATTCGGTTATTGAAAACAGTGCAATTGATTATGTGATAAAGTCAGATGAAAATGTAAGAGAAGCCTTACGCTCGGTAGCATGGTTTGTAGATTGTGGTGATGATGATTTCTTGCTTGACCGGAATATAGAGTTTTTCCAGGCTATGCGTAATGCCGGTATACCTTGTCAGTTTAGAATACGTGATGGAGGACACGATTGGGAATATTGGCATTCTGCATTGTATCTCTGTCTGCCTTTTGTTTCAAGAACTTTTGATAGATAAAAAAGTAATGATATCTTATGTTTAGAACATGGAAATAATAATGATAAAATTATAAGTATGAAATTCCCTAATTTATTTTGGACCTTACTGGCTGTGGGGTGCTTAAGTGCAGTCACAGTGAAGTCGCAGTCAAGCGATAATGGAGATGGAACTTTTACCAATCCTGTGCTTTGGAGTGATGTTCCTGATCCGGATGTGATAAGGGTAGACGATGACTATTATATGGTTAGCACTACGATGCACTTGATGCCTGGTGCTCCGGTTATGCATTCGAAAGATTTGGTTAATTGGAAAATAGTCAGCTACTTGTTTGATACCTTAAATGATACGCCTAATTATGATCTGAAGGAGGGTACGGCTTACGGAAGAGGGCAATGGGCTACTTCCATCCGTTTTCACAAGGGTAAATTTTATGCGTACTTTTCACCGAATGACAAGCCCTTCCGCGGGTATGTTTACACTACAGATAATCCTGAAAAAGGATGGACGCTTCAGTCGCGTATCCCTCATTTCCATGACGCTTCTCTCTTTTTTGATGATGATGGTAAGGCTTATGTCTTTTATGGAACGGGGCAGTTAAGAGAACTAAAGCCAGACTTGAGCGACGTACAGCCGGGGGGAGTGGATGTAAAACTGTTTGAGCGCGATGAAACGGAGACCGGATTGCTTGAAGGAAGCCGGTTTATCAAGCATAATGGAACTTATTACCTGCTGATGATTTCATGGCCTAACGGTGGAAAGCGTCGCCAAGTATGCTATCGTGCCGATAAAATAATCGGTCCGTATGAAAAGAAGGTCATATTAGAAAGCGATTTTGGCGGCTTTCCTTATGTTGGACAAGGCTGCATTGTAGATGATAGTAAAGGAAACTGGTATGGAGTGATATTCCAAGACCGTGGAGGAGTAGGGCGTGTACTGACGCTGATGCCTTGTAAATGGATTGACGGATGGCCCATGCTGGGCGATGAAAATGGAAAAGTGCCACTTCTTATGGAAAAGCCCAAACAGGGCTGTGAGCAAGAATCGTTGGTCGTGAGTGATGATTTCACTGATAAAGAGCTGAAAATAAACTGGCAGTGGAATCATAATCCCATAAATAGTGCATGGTCGTTGACCGAACGTCCCGGCTTTTTGCGCTTAAAGACCAACCGGATTGTTGACAATTTATTTTTGTCTCCTAATACGTTGACGCAACGTATGGAGGGACCTTGTTGTTCCGGGATTATAGCATTGGATATTTCTCACATGAAGGATGGAGACAGAGCTGGATTCAGCGCCTTTAATGGAGATGCCGGATTATTGTCGGTAGAGATGGAAGGAAACCAAAAGTATCTGACTATGTCAACCAATATAGTCAGTCTGCGTGACTCAGACAAAGCGGTGCTTAGTGTGAAAAAAGAAGAAAAAGAGCGTATTGAGTTAAGTCAAAATCTTATATATTTGCGTATTGATAGTGATTTCCGGACAAATAGAGATATAGCTACATTTTATTATAGCGAAGATAACCGGAATTGGACAAAAATAGGTGCAGACTTTAAAATGATTTTCGATTATCGCAGATTTTTCATGGGAACAAAATTTGCCCTGTTTAATTATGCAACGAAATCGGATGGAGGATATGTTGATATTGACTTTTTTAACTATAAACGAATCAAGTAAGTAAGAATGAAAAACAAAGTACTGATTGCTGTTGCTCTGATGCTTGCATCTGCATGGGGAGGAGTACAAGCGCAAGACAAACTTTATCCAAATACTTTTGCTCTTAGTGAAGTAACTCTTTTGGATAGTCCGTTTAAACAAGCACAAGATTTGAATGTTGAGGTGCTGTTGAAATATGATGTAGACCGTTTATTGGCTCCTTTTTTAAAAGAAGCCGGACTTACACCGAAGGGTGAGTCGTTTCCGAACTGGGATGGCTTGGACGGTCATGTGGGAGGACATTATCTGACTGCACTGGCTATTCATTATGCTTCTACCGGAAACGAGGAATGCAAGCGGCGTATGGAGTATATGATTGCAGAGCTGAAACGTTGCCAGCAGAAGAATGGGAATGGGTATATAGGTGGAGTTCCTAACGGAGCAAGGCTATGGGAGGAACTGAAAAAAGGAAATGTGCAGTTGATATGGAAGTATTGGGTTCCTTGGTATAACGTACATAAAATATATGCCGGCTTGCGCGACGCTTGGCTTTATGCGGGAAATGAAGAAGCCCGGCAGATGTTTTTAGACTTGTGTGACTGGGGGCTGACGGTCATTGCGCCGTTGACAGATACACAGATGGAACAAATGCTTGAAAATGAGTTTGGAGGTATGGATGAAGTTTATGCTGATGCCTACCAAATGACCGGAAATGAAAAATATCTGCACGCAGCAAAACGCTTTTCACATCATTGGCTGTTAGACAGTATGGCTGCTGGAGTTGATAACTTGGATAATAAACATGCCAATACGCAGGTACCTAAGGTTGTAGGATATCAGCGAATTGCAGAATTGTGTGATGATAAGACTTACGATGAGGCTGCTCGTTTCTTTTGGCATACGGTCGTAGATACTCGTTCGCTGGCTTTGGGAGGAAACAGCCGTCGGGAACATTTTGCCGCGAAAGACGATTGTAAGAGTTATGCAGATGACCGTGAAGGACCAGAGTCTTGCAATACCAACAATATGTTGAAACTGACAGAAGGCTTATTCCGTATGTCGCCCGAAGCACGGTATGCTGACTTTTTTGAACGTGCTATGTATAACCATATCTTATCTACACAGCATCCTCAGCATGGCGGATATGTGTATTTCACTTCTGCACGTCCGGCACATTACCGGGTATATTCTTCTCCGAACAGTGCGATGTGGTGCTGCGTAGGTACCGGAATGGAAAATCATGGAAAATACGGTGAGTTTATTTATACTCACGTTCATGATTCGCTGTTTGTCAACCTGTTTGTTGCATCTGAGTTAAACTGGAAGAAAGAAGGAATCAAGCTGCGTCAAGATACCCGTTTCCCTAATGAGGAAGGAAGCAAGCTAACTGTGTTCTTAAAGCGTAGCAAGCAGTTCAAACTGATGATACGTTATCCTCATTGGGTTAAAAAAGGCGAAATGAAAATCGTTTGCAATGGTAAAGATTATGCTGCAGATGCTTCTCCTTCATCATATGTATGTATTGACCGTAAATGGAAGGATGGTGATGTGGTTGAAATTCAGATGCCGATGCATGTAACTTTGGAAGAACTGCCAAACGTTCCGGAATATGTAGCGATTATGCGTGGACCTGTTTTGTTGGGGGCTCGTATGGGTACAGAACATCTGGATGGATTGGTAGCAGATGACAGTCGATGGGGACATATTGCTTCGGGTGAGCTTGTTCCGGTTTATGAAACTCCTTTCCTGATAGGTGAGCGTGAGGATATTCTGGAAAAACTGAACCAGATGAAGCCGGTAGCCGGAAAACCGTTTAGCTATACGGTTCCCGGATTATTCCGTGAAGCAAAATATGCCGATTTGATACTTGAGCCTTTCTGGCAGATTCATGATAGCCGCTATATGATGTATTGGCTGTCAATGACAGAAACCCAGTATGCTGATTATCTGTCGAAGATGAAGGCGGAGGAAGAGCAGAAACTGATACTTGACCGCCGTACGGTAGATGCAGTGGGTACGGGTGAACAGCAGCCGGAAGTGGATCATCAGATGAAATATGAGAAATCTTCAAAAGGTTACTTCGAAGGAGAGGCTTGGCGAGATGCTCATAATGGAGGATATTTTGAGTATACACTTTCTACTGAAGGCCGGAAAGATCTGTTGCTGATGGTGCGCTATTGGGGAAATGAAACAGCCGACCGTGAGTTTGATATCCTGATTGACGGTAAATTTCTGGTTTCTGAAAACTTAGTGGGAAAATGGAACCGGAGTGAGTTTGTCAATGTGGAATATGCATTGCCTGAAGCAATGTTGCAAGGTAAAAAGGAAGTGACAGTTACGTTCCGCAGTCATCCGGATAAGATAGCTGGAGGAATCTTTTTTATCCGCTTGCTTGCTCCGGAAAAATAATAGCAGAAGGGGATAAAACACGCCTATGTGTGTTTCATTGAAAATATCAACTTGTTTAGTATGAAATGTCTAGGCGTGTTTGTTTTTCTTCAGGACAGTTTTAGAGAAATTCCTAAGGAGGTTAAAAACCTCATTAATGCTTCTCCTGGAGCATGAAGATTAGAATGGTAAAATAAAAGAGCTGTATCAACCTTGCTTTTAATTTAAGAATACAACCTTCCGCAATAATATATAAGCTATAAAAAAATAGCCGTCCGGATTTCTGGGCGGCTATTTTTACGTCTGCTTCCATTTTTCTGGAAGTAAATCCCGATAATTTTCTAAAGAGGTATTATCTGGATTTGAATGTTAATCTGTGCTTTTCTTACTGAAGCTTTTCTTCTACTTCCTTCAGATTCTTTTCTATTTCATCATCGCTGAGTGAATAATTGGTCAGATTGCCCGACAAGTATTGGTCGTATGCCGACATATCAATTAATCCATGTCCGGATAAATTAAACAAAATGACTTTTTCCTCTCCGCTTTCCTTGCATTTATCAGCTTCACGTATGGCAGCAGCAATGGCATGGCATGATTCGGGAGCCGGGATGATGCCTTCTGCTTTGGCAAAAAGAATACCGGCATCGAAAGATTCCAACTGCTGGATATCAACTGCTTCCATTAAATTGTCTTTCAAAAGCTGGGAAACAATCACTCCGGCACCGTGATAACGCAGACCTCCGGCGTGGATATTGGCAGGAGCGAAGTTATGTCCCAATGTGTACATGGGAAGCAGGGGAGTATATCCGGCTTCGTCACCATAATCATATTCAAACTTGCCTCTTGTCAGTTTAGGGCAAGAAGCCGGTTCGGCTGCAATATAACGTGTTTGTTTTCCTTCCAGAATGGAGTGACGCATGAAGGGGAAGCAAATACCTCCAAAGTTTGATCCACCTCCAAAACATCCGATAACGATGTCGGGATATTCGCCGGCCATTTCCATTTGTTTTTCCGCTTCCAGTCCGATCACGGTTTGGTGCAAAGTAACATGACTTAAAACAGAGCCCAAGGTGTATTTGCAGTTGGGAGTAGTTCGTGCCAGTTCGATAGCTTCTGAAATAGCCGTACCCAGTGAACCTTGGTGATTGGGATATTGGGTTAGGATATCTTTTCCGGCACGGGTAGACATAGAAGGTGAAGGAGTGACTTGTGCACCGAATGTTTGCATAATGCTTCGGCGGTAAGGTTTTTGTTCGTAGCTGATCTTAACCTGATAAACCGCAGCTTCCAGTCCGAAAACTTTTGCTGCATACGAAAGGGCTGCTCCCCATTGTCCGGCTCCGGTTTCGGTTGTGATATTGGTAACCCCTTCTTGTTTACAGTAATAAGCCTGTGCTAAAGCGGAATTGAGCTTATGCGAACCAATAGGGCTTACACTTTCATTTTTAAAGTAAATGTGAGCAGGGGTTCCCAGTGCTTTTTCCAGTCCATAGGCACGTACGAGGGGAGTACTTCTATAATATTTATACATTTCGCGTACAGCTTCGGGAATTTCAATCCATGCGTCTGTTTGGTTCAGTTCTTGATGGCAAAGCTCTTTGGCGAAAATAGGATAGAGATCTTCAGGGTTTAGCGGCTTTTTGGTTGCCGGATTAAGTGGAGGCAGCGGCTTGGTTTTCATGTCTGCCTGAATATTGTACCAGTATTTAGGTATTTCATCTTCCGGTAAGATGAATCGTTTTTGCTTTTTGCTCATAATAATGGAGTTTAAATGAATAATTTCTGCCAAAAGTAGGTAAAGAAATAATAAAAAGCAACTAATTAAGGTATAAAGTATTTTTTTATTAGAGAAAATAAAGTCTACAATGTTTTTTTGACTAAATTTGTATAGTGTGGTTATGTTGAATCATATAGAAAAAACAGATGTAAATTATGGATTATTGGGACAGACTCTTTCTCTATCGGAGGAAGTTAGTTTTACCTCGAATCAATCAGTTGCTGAATTTGACAAGGGGATTTGTATATTTTTGTTCTTTTATCTTCTTTCTTGCTGTAGTTTATGAGTATGGCTTTCGTGTGTCATCTCATGAAATAGCCATTATACATTGGGTTTATCAGATAGTCTGGGTTGTCTTTTTGATTGCCACAACTGCGCAGATTGTTTTCCGTCAGGATGACAAGACCTGGCATTTTACTCCATGGACTTGGCTGCTTACTGTTTGTCTGTATCTGACCCTGCTTCCGGTTATTTTTCATAAGCCGGAAAATGAAGACTGGAGTCTGTGGGTATGGCGCTTCTTTCATAGCTCTTATTATAAAGGTGCTATTTTATTTCTATTATCTCTGTCGCATCTATCGGGCAGTGTGGTTCGCCTGCTGGGAAAACGAACCAATCCTTCACTTATTTTAGCTTCTAGCTTTTTGATTTTTATATTTCTCGGAACGGGCTTGCTTATGCTTCCCAGAGCTACGTATGACGGGATTTCTTGGATTGACGCCTTGTTTACGGCAACCAGTGCCGCTTGTGTAACGGGGTTGGCAACCGTTGATCTTCCTTCAACCTTCACACTTGAAGGTCAGATTATCATCCTTCTTCTGATTCAGATAGGTGGATTAGGGGTGATGACGCTTACCAGTTTTTTTGCCATGTTTTTCATGGGGAATACCTCTCTTTATAATCAGTTGGTGGTGGGAGATATGATTAGTTCGAATTCTTTAAATTCACTGCTTTCTACTTTACTTTATATTTTAGGCTTTACATTGGTTATTGAAGGAGTAGGAACGGTGGTTATCTGGATGAACATCCACGATACGTTGGGAATGAGCTTTTACGAGGAATTTTATTTTTCTGCTTTCCATTCAGTATCAGCTTTTTGTAATGCTGGATTTTCCACCTTGCCGGGTGGAATGGGTAATGAAATAGTAATGCAGAATCATAATTTGTTATATGTTACTCTTGGTCTGTTAATCGTGTTCGGAGGAATCGGATTCCCTATCTTGGTAAATCTCAGCGGTACATTGTCTTATTATTTAAGCTATCTGAAGTGTTTGGTATTTAGGCAAACCAAACACTTTTCGAAGAGGGTTCATCTGTATAATCTGAATACAAAGATTGTATTGGTGATGACGGTGGTATTGCTGGTTGCTGGAACATTTATGATAGCGGTAGCCGAATGGAATCATGCTTTTTCCGGAATGCCGGTCGTAGATAAATGGGTGCATGCGTTTTTTAATGCCTCTTGTCCGCGTACGGCAGGATTTTCCAGTGTGAGTTTAACATCGCTCTCTACACAAACCATCTTGCTGATGATTATGCTGATGGTTGTGGGAGGAGGAACTCAATCAACTGCAGGTGGCGTTAAAATAAATGTATTTGCCGTGATTCTGCTTAATTTATGGGCGGTTATCCGGGGAGCAAATCATACAGAGGTCATGCATCGTGAACTCTCTCATGACTCAATCCGCCGTTCTAACGCAGCCTTTATTTTGTATTTGCTGATTGCTTTTGTTTCAGTCTTTTTACTCTCTATGGCAGAGCCTCGGGCTTCACTTACGGCTATCGTCTTTGAGTGTGTTTCGGCTTTAAGCACAGTAGGGTCGAGTCTTGATTTGACACCGGTGTTAAGCATTCCGGGCAAGTTGTTGATTATTCTACTGATGTTTATTGGTCGTGTGGGAGCCTTTACACTGGTTACAGGTCTTATTCGTCAAGAGAAAAAAAGACATTATAAATATCCGAGTGACAATATTATAATTAACTGATGGTATGAAATATCTGATTATAGGATTAGGAAATTATGGAACAGTGCTGACAGAAGAACTGACAGCGCTTGGACATGAAGTGGTGGGTGTCGATTTTAATGAAACTCATGTTGATCGTTTGAAGGATAAAATGGCCACATCTTTTGTGGTGGATGTTACTGATGAAGTTGCATTGAGAGTATTGCCGATTAAAACGGTAGATGTGGTAATCGTGGCTATCGGTGAAAACTTCGGGGCTTCTGTTCGTGTGGTTTCATTGCTGAAAATGAATAAGGTAAAACATATTTATGCTCGCGCAGTAGACGAGGTTCACCGGATGGTACTTGAGGCTTTTTCACTTGATCGGATTCTGACACCGGAGCAAGATGCAGCGCGTATGCTTGCTCAGCTGCTTGAATTGAATGCCGATGTTGAACCTTTCCAGATAGATGATGAGTATTATGTATTTAAATTTAATCTTCCCTTGAAGTTGGTTGGATATAAAATCAATGAACTTGACATAGAAAAAGAATTCGGTTTGAAAGTGATATCTCTGATAAAGGGCAAGCGCGTCTTGAACAGTGCGGGAATTTCCGTTTTAGAGCGTGAAGTGGCTAATACTTTCCCGGAAAATTATGAGCTGCAGGAAAACGACCGGCTCGTATGCTATGGCTTGTATGCTCAGTTCATTAATTTTTGGAAGTCCATACGATAAATGCCTATATTATTTTGTATATTTCAGCTAAGATATTATCTTTGTCTAAAAGTAAATTAACTTAATTGATAACTTAAAAAAATAAGGTATGAAAAAATTTTTGATGTTATTCAGCCTTCTTTTTGTGTTCTTGGGTGGTATCCAGGCACAGAAGGGAAAACAAGCTATTGGTTTTGGTCTGAATTATGGAACGCAAATTGAAAGCATGGGCTTAGGTATAAAATATCAGTATAACATTACAGACCCTATCCGTCTTGAACCTTCACTCAACTATTTCTTTGAAAACGATAATGTGAGCATGCTCGATTTCAATGTGAATCTTCATTATCTGTGTCCGGTAGGCAGAGGCGTAAAACTTTATCCTCTTTTCGGATTGACTCTGACAAACTGGATGCTTGATATAGATACAGGCTTTGGTGAAGATATTGACGATAATGAATGCCGATTCGGTGTGAACTTGGGAGGTGGAGTTGAATTTGATTTGGGTCATAACTGGGCTATCAATCTTGAAGGAAAATACCAGTTGGTTAGTGATTTTGATCAAGGTGTAATCAACATAGGTGCCTCTTACCGCTTCTAATAAAATGTAATAGAAAATCCAATCTCATAGAAGTTTCATCCTGCTGTGGCTCTTAATGAAGAGTTGTGGCGGGATGTTTTTTTAGGTTTGAACGTATTTGCTTGAATTACCCGGAGATTTCTCGATGTTTTTTTTTAAATGAATTAAAAGTTGAGTTTGCAAGATTTGAATCTGGTAAAAGTATAAATGCCGGAAATTGTATCTGATACAATTTCCGGCATTTATACTTTTGAAAAATAATCCGTGGAGCATGCGAGACTCGAACTCGCCACCTCGACACTGCCAGTGTCGCGCTCTAGCCAGATGAGCTAATGCCCCATTGGTTTTGTGCTGCAAATATACAACAACCTTTTGATTTTTAAACTATATCTCGTAAAAAAAACAATAGAAACAGCTATTTTTGCTTTCTGGAATCAAAAATACAAAAAAAATATGGATATAATGATACGCAAAGCCCTTCCCGATGATTTGGACCGGTTGATGGAAATTTTTGACAGTGCTCGTAATTTTATGCAGTCAGTAGGTAATGCGAATCAGTGGATAAATGGTTATCCCCAGCGAGAATTAATTACTGCTGAGATTGAAGCTTCTCATTGTTATGTTTGTGAAAATGATGAAGGAGAAGTAGTTGCTACTTTCTCATTTATTGGAGAGCCTGATCCGAATTATGATTCTATTGAAGGTCATTGGTTAAATGAAGAGCCTTATTATGTCATTCATCGTTTGGCTTCTGATGGTTCCTGCAGAGGGATAGGACAGTTTTGTTTGGAGTGGTGTATGGAAAGAGCCTCCAATATTCGGATAGATACCCATGCTGACAATTGGGTTATGCAGCGCTTGGTAGAGCGTAATGGCTTTTTAAAATGCGGGATTATCTATGTGGCAAACGGAACTCCACGTATAGCCTATCAATGGATAAAGAGCGATACTATTAAGAAATCTTAATATTAGAATATTTTCCTATGGAAACTTTGTGAAGTCTGAATTAATATTTTTCTTTGCGTAAAGTTTCTAATGGAAAATAATAACAATATAAAATAAAAAGAATATGAAGTATCTTATTATCGGAGGAGTAGCCGGAGGAGCAACGGCAGCAGCAAGAATTCGTCGTAATACAGAGGCAGCTGAAATTATTTTATTTGAAAAAGGAGAATACATTTCTTATGCCAACTGTGGTTTACCTTATTATATAGGAGGGGTGATTACAGAGCGCGAACGTTTATTTGTTCAGACCCCGGAAGCCTTTGGAAAACGCTTTAATATTGATGTGCGTACTCGTTCGGAAGTCATAGCTATCGATGTAAAGAAGAAGGAGGTAACTGTTTCTGCATCCGGTGGCAAAGTCTATACAGAAAGCTATGATAAGCTACTTCTTTCACCGGGAGCTTCTCCGGTTCGTCCGCCCCTTCCCGGCATAGATAGTGAAGGAATTTTCACTTTGCGCAATGTAAGCGATACCGATCGTATCAAGCGTTATATACAGGAGAACGATGTAAAGCGCGCTGTAATTGTAGGAGGCGGATTTATAGGTTTGGAAATGGCAGAAAACCTTCATCATGCCGGAACTGAAGTGTCAGTGGTAGAAATGGCTAATCAAGTGATGGGTCCGATTGACTACTCAATGGCTTCTCTGGTACATGAACACCTGCTTCAGAAAGGCGTGAAGCTGTATTTGGAACAGGCTGTTGAATCTTTCGAACAGACGCAGCAGGGTATTGTAGTAAAGTTTAAATCTGGTATAAATCTTGAGGCTGAACTGGTTATTTTATCGATAGGAGTTCGTGCAGAAACCCGCTTGGCAACGGAAGCAGGACTGGAGTTAGGCGAGATGCGTGGTATTTATGTAAATGAATACTTGCAGACATCAGATGATTCAGTTTATGCTGTGGGTGATGCAATTGAATTCCCGCATCCACTTACAGGAAAGCCTTGGTTAAACTTTTTGGCTGGTCCGGCTAACCGTCAGGCGCGTATCGTTGCCGATAACATGGTTTTCGGTAACCGGGTAAAATACGAAGGATCGATAGGAACAGCCATAGCTAAAGTATTTGATTTGACTGTAGCTTCAACAGGGCTTCCGGCAAAGCGTTTGAAGCAATTTGGAATGCCGTATCTTTCGGCTACTATCCATTCAGGTTCTCATGCAGGCTATTATCCGGGAGCTGTCCAAATGGATATTAAGATCACCTTTTCACCGGAAGACGGACGGCTGTATGGTGCCCAGATTGTGGGATGTGCGGGCGTGGATAAGCGTATTGATGAGTACGCATTGACCATTAAACGGGGAGGAACGGTTTATGACTTGGTTTCATTAGAGCATGCTTATGCCCCTCCCTTCTCTTCGGCTAAAGACCCTGTAGCTATATCTGGTTATGTGGCAGGGAACATCCTGACAGGCAAAATGCTTCCGCTTTATTGGCGTGAATTGCGTGACGCCGATTTAGCCAAAGTTACTTTGATAGATGTCCGTACACCCGATGAATTTATGTTAGGTAGCCTTGAGGGTGCGGTGAATATTCCTCTTGATGATTTACGTGAACGGATAACGGAAATCGTATCCGATAAGCCGGTATGGGTATTTTGCGGTATAGGTCTGCGAGGTTATTTGGCATCTAACATTTTAAGAGAAAAAGGATATAAAGAGGTGCGCAATCTTATCGGAGGTCTTAAAACTTATAAGGCAGCGGTGGCTCAGGTGCAGCTTCCGTCAGGAAATGAACAGACGATGAGTGAAGCCAGTACACCAAGTCAGGCAGTTAACCCCAAGAATGTATTGACAGTTGATGCTTGTGGAATTCAATGTCCCGGTCCGGTATTGAAGTTAAAGAAGACAATGGAAGAACTGGCAGATGGAGACCGTTTGGAAATAAGAGCAACAGATATAGGATTTCCTCGTGATGCGGAGGCTTGGTGTCGGACTACAGGTAATCGTTTCCTTTCTTCTTCCGCTGCAAATGGGGTGTATACCGTTTGTTTGGAAAAAGCAACTTCCGGTAAAGCTGCAGCACCCAAGGCTGAAACAAGTGAGCAAGGAAAAACTTTCATTCTGTTCAGTGATGACCTTGATAAAACTTTAGCTACTTTTGTACTCGCTAACGGAGCAGCAGCTACGGGAAAAAAAGTGACGATATTTTTTACTTTCTGGGGCTTGAATGCAATAAAAAAAGAGCATAAACCCAAGGTAGAGAAAGATATTTTCGGTAAAATGTTTGGGGCAATGCTGCCATCCGATTCCCGTCATTTAAAACTGTCAAAAATGAATATGGGTGGACTGGGAACTCGTATGATGCGTTATTTGATGAGAAAGAAAAACATTGAATCATTGGAGTCTCTCCGTAAGCAGGCTATTGAAAATGGAGTAGAGTTTATCGCTTGTCAGATGTCGATGGACGTGATGGGTGTGAAGCGTGAGGAGTTGCTTGACAATGTAACCGTCGGAGGCGTTGCCACTTATATGGAACGTGCAGAGCAAGCCAATGTCAACTTGTTTATTTAAAACTGAGTAATGGAAAAAATAAAATGTATATGCGTAATGAGAGAGCTGTTTCAAGCTCTCTCTCTCTTAGAAGTCAGACTTTTGGAACAATATGGAGTTTCACTGAACGAAGCGATGGTTTTGTGTAGCATAGGCGGTGAAACAATAACAGCCGGAACCATCGTAGAGCGTACAGGGCTCACCCCTTCACACGCCTCAAAGGTAATCAGTTTGGTAGAAAAAAAAGGAATGCTGGTACGCACCTTGAGTGAAAAAGATAGAAGACAGATGTGTTTTACCTTGACGGAAAAAGCTGTACTGTGTTTAAATGAAATGAAACAACAGGGAATAGAAATTCCGGAACGCTTACTTCCGCTGTTTGCAGATATGGAAAAAGAAGTTGACTGCCATGAAAAAGAAAAAATTTGAATTGGAAGTTCCCGGAGGAGCCAATCGGGTATTATTGCACACTTGCTGTGCTCCATGCTCATCTGCCATTATAGAATGTATGATGCAGCATGGTATTCAGCCGGTTATTTATTATTGCAATCCAAATATTTATCCGCATGAGGAATACTTGATAAGAAAAGATGAGTGCACACGCTATGCCCGCTCGTTAGGATTGGAAATTATAGATGCCGATTATAACCATGAAGCATGGTTAGGAGGAATCTGCGGACTGGAAAATGAACCGGAAAGGGGAGGCCGTTGTCTGAAATGTTTCAAATTGCGTTTGGCAGAGACTGCGCGTTATGCACATGAGCATGGTTTTACCGTTATTACCACCACGCTTGCTTCATCACGCTGGAAGAGTCTGGATCAGATTAACGAAGCCGGCCGCTGGGCAGTAGAGCCTTATCCGGAAGTCGTTTGGTGGGAGCAGAACTGGCGGAAAGGCGGTCTGAGCGAACGCCGTATTGCCATTATCAAAGAATACGATTTTTATAATCAGCAGTATTGCGGCTGTGAGTTTAGTATGCGAAAGGAGCAGATTCAATAGAGAACACCTGCCGGCTTGTTTATGGGAATAAAGAATCAAGGCCACATTGCGCTGTGCGTAGTGTGGCTTTGATTCTTTGTTGCAGTGAGATTATACTTGCTCTGTTTCTTTCTTGGGTTCAAGCGGTGTTGTATTGTCACGGTAAGCAGAAAACCCTTTTACTTTAACCCGTTCTTTCTTTTGCTCCTCATCTACAGAAGCAGCACCAAGCTGGTTCATGTTATCTTTAATGGCATTGTGTGCATCAAAGAAATAATCGAGCAGCATTTTCATATGTTCCTCCAGTTCCCCCTCATTCGGCGAGAAAAAAGTATGACACCGCGAGTGGAGTCCAAGGGTTTTTCCGTCTTCATCAGCCATAAATACGGTGGTAACGAGTGAGCTGACATTAACCAGATTAATAATTTCCTTCAAGAAGGGAAGTGCTTCATTGTCATTGCTGATAGATCCCCACCAGGGATTCCATATCATGATAAAACGGTTTTCTTCTTCGGCAGCAATATAAAAGTCGTCTCCCTGATATTTAAAGGTTATATGATCTTCTTCGTTAACTTCCGGCTGGCATCCTATTTTTTTAAGTACACTTATCACCAGTTCTTTGGTGCTGATGTCATCCAGTTCATTTTTAGTCATGCGTTCGATATGTTCCAACCGCATGCGTCGTTCTTTGATAAATCGCAAGGCAAGTAAAATGACAGGCCACATTGCCAGTGCAATAACGGCTATCAGTAGGGTAATGTCACTAAGGTTTGTCATGGTGTTTTACAGATTAAAAGGTAATACGATATTCTTTTCACTAAAGATAATCATTTATTCGGATAAGGATAACATCTGTTATGTTTTTTTAATCAACTATAGAGCAGCAAAACAGTCTGTAATTTGTTTATAGGGTGTAACTAATTAAAAAGCAAACTTATGAAAAGATTTGTATCAATGATGATGTTGGCCTTATTGGTAGCAATGGGTCACATGAGTGCGCAGGAGGCAAGGGAACTGACGCGTGAAGAAAAAAAAGCCTTGCAGGAACGTCTTGACAGTTTGCTGTATGTAGATGCCGAGACGGCAATAGAAAAGAAAGCCTTTACCTTAGAGGCTGATCAAGTAGTGTTTAAATACGGGCAGACAGCTTTTGTATCCTCGAATACAAATTTTGTGGCTGTAAACGGAACAGAGGCGGTGGTTCAAGTAGCCTTTAATATTCCAGCTTCAGGACCGAACGGTTTGGGAGGTGTGACCGTAGACGGGAATATATCCCGCTATGAAACGCGTAAAGACAAGAAAGGTAATCTGTATGTCTCGATGGATGTGATGGGCATCGGTATTTCCGCACGGGTAGATATATCCATGATGCGGGGAAGTAACCGGGCTTCTGTAACAGTCAGTCCGAATTTTAACTCCAACCGGCTTACTTTAAATGGCGTGATTTTGCCCAAAGAGCGGAGCAGTGTTTTTAAAGGTAACTCGCTTTAACGATGTAGTAAATGATTGTTGAATCTATTAATGAAAGGAGAAAGAAGCATGAAAAAGATTTTGTTTCTGATAGGTGTGACACTGGGAGCAGTGGCTTGTGAAAAAGACCCGGATATGGGGAAACTGGATGCTGACTTGGTGGTATATACAGATCATGATACGAATGTTGATTTCGGAAGATTTCAAACCTATTTCCTGCCCGACAGTATTTTAGAGGCCGGAGGTCGCCATGCCGTTTACTGGAAAGACGACAATGCGAAAATGATTATCCGGAAAGTACAAGAGAATTTAGAGAAACGCGGCTATGTGCGTGAAATGAATCCGGATAAAAAAGACGAAGTAGATTTTGGAGTTCAGCTTTCGTATGTGTCACAAACCAATGTGGTGACTGGTGGCTATTTCGGTGGCTGGTGGGATTTCGGCTTCTGGGGTCCCTGGTGGGGTGGATGGAATTATCCTTTCCCGGTTACCTATTCATACGACACGAATACCTTAGTGCTTGAAATGGTAAATCTAACACAGAAAAACGGGGCAGGCAAAAAAGCGGATAAACTGCCTGTGATATGGTATGCCAGTGCTTCCGGTTATCAGTATAGCGGACGCTTTAATCAGGAGTTGCTGCTGAATTCGGTCACGCAGGCGTTTGAACAGTCACCATATATCAAATCAGTTAAATAGGAAAGGAGAATAAGCAATGAAAGGCATAAATAGAGTATGGAGAAAAACGATTGTATTGGGTATCCTTTTGGCAGGAATGGCGACACAGGGATTCGCCCAATGGGATATGCGTAAACTGAACTTAACGGTTGACTGGCAGATGAATGCACCGCTTTCATCCGATTTTACAGATAAAATCAGCGGATGGGGGATGAATTACGAACTGGCATACGAGGTGGCACCGCGTTGGAATGTGGGGGTATTCGCTTCATTTCATACGAACCATAAGTATATTGGCCGTCAGACCTTGGAGTTGTCACCAAGTGAATCTATTACCACCGATCAGCAACGTTCGGCTTTTCAGGTTCCTTTAGGAGTGACAGGAGCATACACCGTGGGTGGCAACAGCTACTTGAAATCTTATGTGGGTGCGAAAGTGGGAGCCATGTTTGCCCGTAATACCACCTATTTTGGAGCCGGAGGTTTGCAGGATAAGAAATGGGGCTTTTATGTCTCTCCGGAAGTGGGACTGAATATACATCCCACCGCAGGCAGCTGGGGGCTACACGTGGCTGGTTATTACAGTTATGCCACTAATCAGACCCATACACTCACTTGCCAGATTGACGGACAGAGCAATATTGGTTTTCGTTTAGGAGTTATCTTCTGATAAATGTGGGTTATGGGGTTGATATGAACCCTCAAGCCTTTGGGCTGAAATAAAAGCAATGCATAAAAAAATGCTTAGGCATTTCAATTAAACCACCTCGATGTTTAATGTGAAGCGCCTAAGCATCTTTTTTATATCCGGTTACAGTTTGCTTGCTTTGTTGAGCAGATAGAAATCAAGCAAGGTCATAGCCGCCATTGCTTCCACAATGGGAACCGCGCGTGGCAGAACACAAGGGTCATGACGGCCTCTTGCTTTAAGCAAGGTTTCATTTCCGTGTACATCTACGGTAGGCTGCTCCATGAGTACGGTTGCCACAGGCTTGAAGGCAACCCGGAAGTAAATATCTTCTCCGTTGCTGATTCCTCCCTGAATGCCTCCCGAACGGTTTGTACGCACACTTATTTTTCCTTGATTGTTGTAGAAAATATCATTTTGTTCGCTGCCCTTCTGTTCCATGCTGCCGAATCCTTGTCCGTATTCAAATCCCTTTACCGCATTGATGCTGAGCATGGCACTGCCCAAGGCTGCATGCAGCTTGCCGAATACGGGCTGTCCCAGACCAACCGGACACCCCTTGATGACACAACTGATAACCCCTCCAATGGTATTTCCTTCTCCTTTTATCTGGTAAATATATTCTCCCATTTGTTTGGCCAGCTCCTGATCAGGACAGCGTACCGGATTGTCTTCTATTCTGCTCAGATCGTATTGTGTATAATCTTTTTCAAGCTTGTACTTTCCTACCTGCGAGGTGAATGCCGTAACGGTGATTCCTAACTGTTTCAATGCGAGCTTGGCAAGAGCTCCGGTTACCACGCGGGCAATCGTTTCACGGGCTGATGAGCGTCCGCCTCCCCGGTGGTCGCGTAATCCGTATTTTTGCGTATAGGTATAATCAGCGTGTGAAGGGCGATACACGTCCTTCATATTATCATAGTCGTTTGAATGCTGGTTGGTGTTCCATACCACGAATCCGATGGGGCATCCAGTTGAAACTCCTTCGTATATACCAGATAGGAATTCTACTTTATCCTCCTCTTTCCGGGCTGTAGTAATAGCCGATTGTCCGGGACGACGCCGGCTTAATTCATTCTGGATAAACTCCATATCAATGGAGATGCCAGCCGGAAACCCGTCGATAACGCCTCCTACCGCTTTTCCGTGCGATTCACCGAAGCTGGTGAGCCGGAATAGATTTCCAAATGTATTGTTGTACATGTCTTGTATTGTTTTAGGTTTAAAATTTAAAATTTACTTCCGGCACCGCCTCCGCCGAAGTCTCCTCCTCCGAAGCTTCCACCGGTAAACCCGCCTCCGCCGAATCCGTCCCCGCCTCTTCGTCCGCCAAATCCGCCAAAGAACGGACCGCCCATAAATGGACCTCCGAATCCTCCCGGATGATTAGAGTCATGGTCTTCCGATTTCCGGGTTTTTCTAACCACATGTCCGCAGTGGCTGCAGAGATAGGTTACTTCCTGTGTACGTATTCCGTTTTTTACGGAAACCGTCCGGACAGCCATTTGCTTGAGTCTCTGTTTATGGCAGTTCGGGCAGCGCATACGTTGGCGAATGCTAATCCATAGCAATGCCGGAACTAGGATAAAGCAACAGATGAACAGAATAAGCAGCAAGGTGTGGTCATTGTCTTTCGGCGGGCTGGAGTGTCGCTGCATGCTTCCGTCTAATGTCTTCCGTACAGCCTGCACACCGGAAAGCATTCCGGTATCCCAGTTGTTTTTGGCTAGATAAGGATTCATGTATTGTTGCTGAATCCGCTTGCAGGTTACATCAGGCAAATGCTCCTCCAAGCCATAGCCGGTAGCAAACTGAATACATCGCTCACCTGTTACCAGCAAAATAACCAGTCCGTTATCCAGTCCCTTCTGTCCGATGCCTTTTTCTCTTCCCAAACGGTAGGCAAAATCAAAACAGTCACCGTCTTCAATTTGCTCCACAGCCACAACCAATACCTGAATACCGGTTTGTTTCTCCAAAGCATACAGCGTGGTATCAATGGCATAGGCCGTATTTGAAGAGAGAATCCGATCCGGATTACTTACATAAGTATGCCCCAGTTGGCGGGGAAGGGGAACATCTGCCACGGTATATTTCCTCGCTTGAAGCGTGAAGCAGAACAGAAGCAATAGAACGGATAAATAATATTTCATGCTGAACGGATATTAAAACTTAACCTCTGGAGCTTTCCCGGAACCTTCTTGTGCTTCAAAGTAAGGACGTTTTTCAAATCCAAAGAGTCCGGCTACGATGTTTTTAGGGAATCGCCGGATATTGGTGTTATAAACTCGGGCTATTTCATTGAATTTTCTGCGCTCAACGCTGATTCGGTTTTCAGTACCTTCCAGCTGCGCCTGCAGGGCCTGAAAGTTTTGGTTAGCCTTTAAGTCGGGGTATCTTTCGATGCTGACCATCAGGCGGCTTAAGGCACTGCTCAGTTCGCCTTGTGCCTGCTGGAAGGCAGCCATTTTTTCAGAAGAGATTTCATTCAGATTGATTGATGTCTGTGTGGCTTTGGCACGGGCAGAAATAACAGCTTCCAGCGTTTCTTTTTCATGGCTGGCATAGCCTTTTACCGTATTTACCAAATTGGGAATCAAATCAGCACGGCGCTGATATTGGTTTTCCACATTGCTCCATGCTGTACCTACTGCCTCGTCTTGTGAGACCATCGAGTTATAAGAAGTTGCGCAGAATATGACAATTAAAGCTACTGCGGCAAGAATAATAATCCAAGTTTTTTTCATACATCGATGTTTAGTTAATTAAAAAAATAGATTGATTAGTTTCACTGACAAACATACACAAAAATATCAGTTTTTTCTCTATCTTTGCACAATAAATTTTGATAATAGGTAAATTACGATATGAAGAACATTCGCAATTTTTGTATCATTGCTCATATTGACCATGGTAAATCAACACTGGCAGACCGCTTGCTGGAGCATACGCAGACCATCAAGGTTACTGAGGGGCAGGTGTTAGACGACATGGATTTGGAGCGTGAACGCGGTATTACGATTAAGAGTCATGCCATCCAGATGGAGTATGCATATAAGGGAGAAAAGTATGTATTAAACCTGATAGATACTCCGGGACACGTGGATTTCTCGTATGAAGTATCTCGTTCGATTGCAGCCTGTGAAGGTGCGCTGCTGGTGGTGGATGCTTCGCAGGGAGTACAGGCACAGACCATTTCAAACCTGTATATGGCACTTGAGCATGATTTGGAAATTATTCCGGTCATGAATAAATGTGACATGGCGAGCGCCATGCCGGAAGAAGTGGAAGATGAAATTATTGACCTGCTGGGATGTAAGCGTGAAGACATCATCCGTGCTTCGGGAAAAACCGGAATGGGGGTTGAAGATATCCTTCAGGCCGTGGTCGACCGTATTCCCGCTCCGCAGGGAGATGAAACCGCTCCGCTTCAGGCTTTGATTTTCGATTCAGTGTTTAATTCGTTCCGTGGTATCATTGCTTACTTCAAGGTGGTAAACGGAGTGATCCGCACGGGCGATAAGGTGAAATTCTTTAATACCGGAAAAGAATATGATGCCGATGAAGTCGGTGTACTGAAAATGGATATGGTGCCTCGCAAGGAATTGAGAACCGGTGATGTGGGTTACATTATTTCGGGTATCAAAACGTCGCGTGAGGTGAAAGTAGGCGATACAATTACGCATATCTCCCGTCCGTGTGACAAGGCTATCGAAGGCTTTGAGGAAGTGAAGCCGATGGTCTTTGCCGGAGTTTATCCGATTGAAGCGGAAGATTATGAAAACTTGCGTGCTTCACTGGAGAAGTTGCAGCTGAATGATGCTTCGCTGACTTTCCAGCCTGAGTCTTCTCTGGCTTTGGGATTTGGTTTCCGCTGTGGATTTCTGGGACTTCTGCACATGGAAATTATTCAGGAACGCTTAGACCGTGAGTTTGATATGAATGTCATTACAACCGTTCCGAACGTTTCATATATGGTTTATGATAAGCAGGGTGGGGTGCAGGAAGTGCATAACCCAGGTGGTATGCCAGACCCTACGCTGATAGATCACATTGAAGAACCTTATATTGATGCGTCTATCATTACGGCAACCGATTATATCGGTTCTATCATGACGCTTTGCTTGGGTAAGCGTGGTGAATTGATCCGTCAGGATTATATCTCTGGAAATCGTGTAGAACTCCATTATAAGATGCCGTTAGGTGAAATCGTGATTGATTTTTATGACCGGTTGAAAAGTATATCGAAGGGCTATGCTTCGTTTGATTACCATCAGTCTGGTTTCCGTCCGTCAAAACTCATTAAGCTGGATATTTTGCTGAACGGTGAATCGGTCGATGCGCTTTCTACGTTGACCCATGTGGATAATGCTTATGATTTGGGACGGCGTATGTGTGAGAAGTTGAAGGAGCTTATCCCGCGTCAGCAGTTTGAAATTGCCATTCAGGCTGCTATCGGTGCCAAGATTATTGCCCGTGAAACCATTAAGGCGGTCCGTAAGGATGTAACGGCGAAATGTTATGGCGGCGACGTGAGCCGTAAGCGTAAGCTGCTTGAGAAACAGAAGAAGGGAAAGAAGCGTATGAAGCAGATTGGTACGGTAGAAGTGCCGCAGAAGGCTTTCCTTGCTGTGCTTAAGCTGGATTAAAGATGAAAATATAGAATAGAACTTTCAGGTGGAACGGATTTTTTCCGGAGTCTGGCTGTTCTGAATATTCAAAAGAAAAGAGTCATATCATTACTCAAGAAACGGAGGGTGATATGACTCTTTCTGGTTTATGTTTCCGCATGTATCGGATTGGGATAATCTGCTTATCGTTCTTTTATTCAAGTGTGCTTAAGGCTTCAAGCACGGCATTGTTTTCCGGGCGGGTTCCGATGGTAATACGTAAGCAGTCTTGGCATAGCGTGATGTGCGTACGGTTTCGCACAATAATCCCTTTAGATACCAAATAATCATAGATTGCCTTAGCATTGCTTACACGGGTAAGGAAGAAGTTGGCATCGGTAGGATAAACATGCTTGCAGCACTTTAGCTTTTTGAACTCTTCGATAAACCGGGTGCGCTCTTCGAGCAAGGATTGTATCCAAATGTTGACCTGATAGTGTTGCTCCATGATTCGGATGGCTTCCTGCTGAGTAAGAAGGTTGATGTTATAGGGATATTTGATTTTATTGAATATCTCGATAATTGCTTCCGAGGCAAAGGCCATGCCTAAGCGGATGGCTGCACATCCCCATGCTTTTGAAAAAGTCTGAAAAACAAGCAGGTTGGGGTATTCATTGAGATTAACCAGAAGGGACGGAAGCTCAGAAAAGTCAGCATAAGCTTCATCAACAATCACAATTCCCTGAAAGGATTTGATGAGGGCAATGATTTCATTACGGTCAAGACTGTTACCTGTAGGATTATTGGGTGAGCAGAGAAAAATCAATTTGGTATTTTCATCGCATGCTTCCAAGAGCTTTCCGGCTTTAAACTGGAAGTTTTCGTCTAATTCTACTTTGCGGTATTCAATGTCGTTGATGTGGGCACATACTTGATACATTCCATAAGTAGGCTCGATGGCAACCACATTGTCTATACCCGGGCGGCAAAAAGCCCGGAAAGCTAAATCAATGGCTTCGTCGCTTCCATTCCCAAGGAATATCTGTTCCGGACGTACTTTTTTCACCGGAGCAATGAGTTGTTTTAATTCTTGTTGCAACGGGTCGGGGTAGCGGTTGTTCGGACTGTTGTAAGGATTTTCGTTAGCATCCAGAAACACAGAAGCCTTTTTCCCCTGATATTCGTCACGGGCCGATGAATAAGGCTTCAGGTTAGCAATATTGGGTCTGATTAATTCGTTTAGCGGTTTCATATCTGTGATTTGTTTAGCGTCTTACTTTAACGGCATTTTTATGAGCGTCCAAAAATTCGTTGGCTGCCATAACTTCAATAGCTGGTCCGATGGTTTGAATACCTTCTTTGGTTATTTCCTGAAAGGTTATCTTGCGGATAAAACTGTCTAAACTTACTCCACTATATGCTTTGGCATATCCGTTGGTGGGTAAGGTATGGTTTGTTCCCGAAGCATAGTCGCCGGCACTTTCCGGACTGTAAGAGCCAAGGAATACGGAGCCGGCGTTGACAACCTTTTCGCTTAACTCCATATAGTCTTTGGTTTCTATAATTAAATGTTCAGGTGCGTATTCATTAATCATATCAATAGCTTCCTGTATGTTTTTTACTAATATCAACTTGCTTCCTTCTAATGATTTTTCGGCGAGCTGTTTGCGTGGCAATTCATTTAGCTGGCGTTCTATTTCCCCAGTTACCGCATGGATGAGTGTTTCGGAAGTGGTTACCAGTATGGCTTGGCTGTCTCTTCCATGTTCTGCCTGTGATAGTAAATCGGCTGCAACAAATACCGGATTGGCTGTTTCATCGGCTATGACGGCTACTTCCGATGGACCGGCAGGCATATCAATGGCAACATCGCTCAGGGATACTTGTTGTTTGGCAGCTGTGACGTATTGATTTCCCGGACCGAATATTTTATATACTTTCGGAATGCTGCTTGTCCCGTATGCCATGGCACCGATAGCTTGCACTCCGCCCGCCTTAAAAACTTTGCTTACCCCAGCAATGCGTGCGGCATATAAGATGGCGGGATGTATCTTCCCTTCTTGGTTAGGAGGCGTACAGAGAATGATTTCTTTGCATCCGGCTATTTGTGCCGGTGTGGCAAGCATAAGAACGGTAGAAAAAAGAGGAGCTGTTCCTCCCGGTACGTATAATCCAACTTTTTCAATTCCTACGGCTTTTTGCCAGCAAGTTACGCCAGGCAGGGTTTCTATTTTTTTGCCTTCAAATTTCTGAGCCATGTGGAAGGTGCGTATGTTGTTAAAGGCGAGCATAATGGCAGCTTTTAATTCAATGCTTACTTGCTTTTCGGCTTCGGCAAATTCTTGCTCGCTCACTTGCAGTGAGTTTAACCGTACTTTGTCAAACTGCTCTTCGTAATACATAACGGCATGGTCGCCTTCGGTTTGAATGCGGGACAAAATAGCTGCTACTGTTTTGCGTAAAGCGTCGTGGCTTAGGGTAGGGCGTTTTAAAATTTCATTCCAGAGAGAACGGTCGGGGTAAGATATGATGTTCATGTTTTTGGGTGTTAGTAGGAAATTAGACAATCATTTTTTCAATGGGTAAGACTAAGATGCCTTGTGCTCCTAATGCTTTCAGCTTGCCGATGATTTCCCAAAAGCATTTCTGGTCGAGTACGGTATGCACACTGCTCCATCCTTCAGTAGCCAATGGCATAATGGTGGGGCTTTTCATGCCGGGTAATACCTCGATGATTTCTTTTATTTTATCCGTAGGTACGTTCATGAGCACGTATTTCTTGTCTTCCGCAGCTTTTACAGCCTTGATCCGGAATAAAAGTTCTTCCAAAATTTCTTTTTTCTCTTGGCTCATGCTTTTGTTGCCGATGAGTAAAGCTTCACTCTTCATGACCACTTCCACTTCTTTGAGATTGTTGCTGATGAGGGTAGATCCGGAGCTGACAATGTCGAATATGCAGTCGGCAAGTTTGATGCTCGGTGCGATTTCTACCGAACCTGTAATGATATGAATATCTGCTTTTATATTGTTTTGGTTCAGAAAGGTCTGGAGGATTTCAGGATATGAAGTAGCTATTTTTTTGCCGTTAAACCATTCCGTTCCGGTATAGTCTGTTTCTTTAGGGATGGCAAGTGATAGGCGGCATTTGCTGAATCCCAACCGGTAGATAATGTCTGCTTCTTCTTTCCGTTCCATAAATTCATTCTCGCCTACGATTCCCAAGTCGGCAACTCCACTGGCTACGCATTGAGGAATATCATCGTCGCGCAGAAAAAGAACTTCGATGGGAAAGTTGGTTGACTGGGTGAGCAGAGTGCGTTTGGAGGTCGATAATTTAATGTCGGCTTCAGCAAGCAGGGCCATGGTATCCTCAAATAGGCGGCCTTTTGATTGTACGGCAATTCTTAACATATTTTCTTTGTATTAGTGTAGTAAATAAAAAGGCTTACCATAAATACGGTAAGCCTTTGGATATCTGTTTATGAAAATACGCAACCTCTCAGCCCACCGTTTTTCTCGTCAGGATAGCATGATGGATATGATGTAAGGCTGTAATCTTCATGTTTTTCTTTTTTATTACTTTTAGGCAAATATATGTGGTATTTCTGTTAAAAGCAAATATTTAAAAGAAAAAGTGCGTATTTTCTATTAAATTCGTATTAAGTTGATTTATTCTTCAGCTTTACATTCCATAAATGAAAAGTCTTTTTCTGCTTTTTCTTTACTGAAAGTATAGTAGGTACAGCTTGCTTCGGTACAAATTTCTCCTTTGCTGTTCATGATATGCGCATCAATGAAGGCAATATTTCTTTTCAGTTCTCGTATCTTTGCTTGTATGGTTAGCCGAGGCTCGGTAGTCAGAATCGGCTTGAGATAGCGTGTTTCCATTTTAGAGGTTACTCCTGCTGTTTGCAGTTTCCTGAAGACAGCCCATCCGCAAATCTCATCTAATAAGGCTGCCTGTATTCCACCGTGAAGGGTATCAATCCATCCTTGATACTTGGCTTCAGGAGTCCAATAGCTGATGATTGATTCTCCGTCTTCGTAGAATTCCATTTTTAAGCCTGCTTCATTGTTGGGGGCACATCCGAAACAGAAGTAACCCTCTTTTCCGCTCCATGGATTTTTAATTCGTTTCATAGGCTTATGCTGAAAAGTGTGTTTACAGTTCGTAATCAGTACAAGCACGTCCCGCCTTTACATCCTTTAAAATAGTAGCTGCTTTGACGTGTTCGGGATGTATAGCGTATGCCTTTACATCATCCAGGCTGTCAAAAGAACTGTCCAGACAGATGTCCCATTCTTCATCGGCGTTGGTATTTAATCCGACATGAATGCTGCGTATGAAGTTTATTTTTGCCGGGAGAGCTTCTATTGCGTTCTTAAAACGGAGCATGACTTCTTTTTTCTCGGCATCCGACAAGTTTTCTTTAAGCTTAAATAAAACAATGTGCTTAACCATAGTTGTTTATTTTATGAATTATCGTAATTTTGTATAATTGCAAAGATATAACTAATTATTGAAAAAAAGTCATGATAATTATTGGAATTGCAGGAGGAACAGGCTCCGGAAAAACAACTGTGGTGAAACGTATTGTAGAAAGTCTCCCTGAAGGAGAAGTGGTTGTACTTCCGTTAGACTCTTATTATAAGGATAGTAGTCATGTACCGGTAGAAGAACGTCAAAGTATTAATTTTGATCATCCAAATGCTTTCGATTGGGATTTGCTTTCACGCCATGTGGGCATGCTCCGGCGGGGAGAATCAATTGAGCAGCCGGTTTATTCGTTTCTTACTTGCACCCGCCAGCCCGAAACGGTACATGTAGAGCCGCGTAAGGTTGTGATTATTGAAGGTATCTTGGCTTTGAGTGATAAAAAACTCTGCCAGCTTATGGATTTGCGTATTTTTGTGGATGCCGACCCTGATGAAAGACTGATTCGTGTGATACAGCGCGATGTGGTAGAGCGTGGACGGACTGCTGAGGCTGTGATGGAGCGTTATGTGCGTGTATTAAAGCCGATGCATTTGGAATTTATTGAGCCCGCTAAGCGCATTGCTGATTTGATTATCCCTCAGGGTGGACATAATCAGAAGGCGATTGAAATCCTGAAATTATATATTGAGAAGATTGTAGCTCAATGAAACTTTCCTGCTTTTGGGTAAGATGGCTATGCATGGTTTGTTGCATAGGTCTGGCTTCCTGCAGTTCTTCCCGGCAGCAGGAACCCGAGAATGACTTGCCTCAAATTATAGAGAGAGGTGAACTGGTTGCGCTTACCCTTACCGGTTCTACTTCTTATTTCAGCTATCGTGGTGAGCCTATGGGGTTCCAATATGAGTTGGCAGGACAGTTTGCTCATTCGTTAGGGCTTAAGCTGAAGCTGAAGGTGGTAAAAGATGAGGCAGAACTGGTGCATAGCCTAATGCGTGGTGAAGGTGATTTGATTGCTTATAATCTCCCTATAACCAAAGCCTATAAAGACAGTTTGCTGTATTGTGGTGAAGAAAATATTACGCATCAAGTAATAGTGCAGCGGAACGGGAAAAATGTTTTGACGGATGTAACTCAGTTGATAGGAAAAGAGGTTTTTGTAAATCCCGGTAAGTATTATAACCGGCTGTCAAACTTGAATAGGGAACTCGGTGGAGGTATTGATTTGCATGTATTGGATACAGACAGTATTTCATCGGAAGAACTGATTACGCGTGTGGCAGAAGGGCAGATCGAATATACGGTGGCTACCGATGAGATAGCTAAAATAAATAAGACTTACCATCCGAAACTGAACATAGACTTACGCATCAGTTTTGACCAGCGTTCTTCGTGGGCTGTAGGTAAAAAGTCGCCTTTATTGGCTGAAGCAGCAGATAAGTGGCATAAAGAAAATATTAATTCTCCCGAGTTTCAGGCAAGTGCCAAGCGTTATTTTGAAGTGGCCAAACACGTTCCCCACGGCTCTATTTTATCGCTGAAAGAAGGAAAAATATCACTTTATGACGATTTGTTCCGCCGTTATTCCCGTACGATTTCATGGGATTGGCGTTTGCTTGCAGCACTGGTATATACGGAGTCAAATTTTAATCCGGAAGTGGTTTCTTGGGCTGGAGCAAAAGGATTGATGCAGCTGATGCCTGCTACCTCTCGTGCCATGGGGGTTCCTCCCGGAAAGGAGAGAGACCCGGAGGAGAGTGTTAAGGCAGGAGTGAAATATATAGCAGGCTTAAAACGGATGTTTGGTAAAATTAAAGATCCGGAAGAGCAGGTCAAGTTTATTTTGGCGGCCTATAATGCAGGAGCAGGTCATGTTACAGATGCGATGGCTTTGGCAAAGAAGTATGGACGTAATCCGTATATATGGGAACATCACGTGGCACATTATATATTGCTGAAAAGCAATGAGGAGTTTTACCGGGATCCGGTTTGCAGGAACGGGTATTTCCGGGGTACAGAAACCTACGATTTCGTTCGTGATGTTATGACTCGTGCTGCTATCTATAAACAAAAGATAAAAGAGTAAATTTAAACCGCCCGGTCTCAGGGAAGTTCCTTAAGACTGGGCGGTTTAAAAATATGAAAGAGATGATTTTATCCTATTTTGCTGATTTTCTTCAGTTTCTCTTCTTCTATCAGCTTGATTTTACGTCCGTCAATGATAATTAATTTTTCGGCAGCGAAGTTAGACAGCGTGCGGATGGCGTTCGATGTTGTCATGTTAGAAAGGTTAGCCAAGTCTTCTCTTGAAAGGTAGATACTTAATGTGTATTGATCTTCTTCCACTCCATACGTATCTTTGAGGAACAAAAGGGATTCAGCAAGTCTGCCTCGTATATGTTTTTGGGTAAGGTTTACGGTGCGTTCATCTGATATTCCCAAGTCTTTTGACAACTGGCGGATAAAGAACATAGATAAATCGGGATTTTCTTGAAGCAGCTTGGTGATGATAGGCATAGGTATAAGGCAGATAGTACAACTTTCAAAAGCTGCTGCTGCGGTTACATAATCTTCTTCGGCAAAATAAGCTCGATAAGCAAAATATTCTTTATCTCTGATGATACGTACAATCTGGCTTCTTCCTCCTACTCCATCTTTGTAAATTTTTACTTTACCGTTAAGCAGGCACATCAAGTACATTGGAGTTTCTCCTTCGCAGTAAATTGTTTCGTTTTTCTTATATTTCTGAATCGTGAAATTCTGGGCAAGAAGTTCACGCTGTGCTTGTGTAAGAGGTTGCCATAAATCAGGGATGAATTCGGCTACTTCTGCTTCTGTAAGTTCTTTCTTTACCATAATTAAGTGTTCCGAAAAAAATATGTTCTTAAGCACAAAGGTAAAAATAAAAAATTAAATTGGTCTTTTTTATGATGAAAAAATGACCTATCAAAGTGGTTTTACGTATATTTGTCCGACTTATGAGCAGAAGTAAGTATTTATATACGATATATTGGGTTTTTCTATTTCTTTTTAATTTGTACCCGATGGCAGGAAAGGCGTGGGATAATGCATCACATCTTTCTGAAAAGCCTTTTGTCGCCGATTCAGTGCTGAATCATATATTCCGTTCTGCAGAATTTTATTCGCAGGAAGTAAAGAGTTATCAAGCCGATTTATACTTGAAAGGATTGCTGCAGGTACACAAGCAAAACCGCATTATTCGTTTTGTTCCTTCTATGTTTCGTTTTGATAAGGGAGTAAAAAAATATTTGCATGAATCGCTCAGTGAACTTCATTATACGGCTCCTTCCATTTATGACCGTAAGGTGAGAGCAATTTCAACTACATTTACCAGCAACCGCGGCCAGTTGTTTGATATTATGGATTATATGAAGTTTAATATCTATTCACCGGCGGTCATGGAGAATAAGCTTCTTTCACCGTTAAACCCGAAGGCAAAGGTGCATTATTATTATTTGCTTGATTCGGTCACCCATCGCTTAGGCGGAGACTGGTATAAAATTAAAATAATTCCTCGTTATAACAGTACGCAGCTGCTGGATGGCTATCTGTGGGTTTCGTCAGAAGATTGGAGTATTCGGTATTTAGATGTTAATGGTAAATATGATTTGATTCGTTTTCATCTGTTTATGCAGATGGGCAATACGGAAGAGACCCGCTGCCTGCCTACCTTGCTCTATTTGGATTTGGATTTCAAGTTTCTGAAAAATCATCTTGAGATGAACTATACCGGATGGATGAAGTATAAGGAGGTGAAATTCAGGAAGCCGGGCGAATCTCTTGTACCTGTCCGTTCGAAAAAGAATGATTATAATCTGACGAAATCGTATACGTTGACTTGTGACACGAGTTTGCTTATTTCCAACCGTGATTCGTTTCATCGCATTCGGCCTATTCCGCTTAGCGGTTTGGAAGATTCGCTTTATCAGGCTGCCCGGAGAAGAGACTATCTGCGTGCTGCAGATACGCTGGTTGCTATGCCGATGAGCAAGGCTAAGAAGAATATAATTTATTTGGGGCAGTTGGGTGATGCACTCATTAGCAGCTATAATATAGATTTTGCCAAATTCGGCAGTGTGAACTGTTCTCCATTGATAAATCCCTTGTTAATCAGTTATAGCCACCGTAATGGTATTTCGTATCGGCAGGAGTTTAAATATAATCAGTTGTTTCATAACGGACGCTGGCTGCGTATCACTCCTCAGGTGGGTTATAATTTCACGAAAAAAGAACTTTATGCAAAGGCCGATATGGAGTTTGTTTATAATCCACGGCGTCAAGGGGCTTTTGAGTTGCATGTGGGAAATGGTAATCGTATCTACAGTAGCGTGGTGCTTGATCAGTTGAAAGAAATACCAGACAGTATCTTTTCATTTGAGGGGTTGGAATTGGATTACTTTAAGGATATTTATGTTGATGTGTCGCATCGTATTGAAATAGTCAACGGGTTAAGCTTGAATACCGGAATTGCGATGCACTGGCGGCACACGAAAAGTTCGCCGGAAGTAGAGTCAAGAGTACGGTCAAAGTATAATAGTTTTGCTCCGCGTATTCGCGTGGAATGGACACCGGGTATGTATTATTATTTTAACGGAAACCGAAAAGTGAATGTAGGTTCGCGCTTTCCTACTTTTTCTGTTGATTACGAACGGGGAATCAAGGTGATGAAAAACTCAGGGCATTATGAGCGTATCGAGCTTGCAGCCAAGCAAATGGTGCGCTTGCGAAATGTTCATTCGTTGGCTTATAATCTGGGACTTGGTTTCTTTACCAATCAGTCGGATATGTACTTCGTGGATTATGTAAACTTTGCCAACCGGAATTTGCCTCAGGGATGGGATGATGAAATAGGAGGGACTTTCCAAATGTTAGACAGCCGCTGGTATAATGCTTCCCGCCATTATGTTAGCGGTAATATAACCTATGAGGCTCCGTTTATCTTATTATATCCGGTATCCCGTCTTTTATCTTTTATCCAGAAAGAACGTCTTTACGGAGGAATTTTATTCATGCCTCACCTCAATCCGTATTTTGAATTAGGTTATGGTTTTGCTACAACGGTTTTCGATGCCGGCATCTTTATCGGAAATGAAAAAGGTAAATTTACCTCCGTGGGCTGTAAATTTACCTTTGAGCTGTTTAATAAATAAATTCGGAAGCATTAAAGCAGATGCACCGTACTTACTTCTTATTTTCGTAAAAAGTCGGATTTATCTCTTAGCCAGTACTGCAGTCTTATTTGCAGGCTGTAGAGTGGGCGGAACAAGTCAAAAAACGGAAGTGAACAGCAAAAACCTTCTTGCAAGTCGTTTGATGTTTGTTTCATGACAGTCATGTACGAAACAAACCGGATAAGCCATCCGGCTCCGATAATTCCCGTTTCAATCCATGCTTTGTTGCAAATGCAATAGATTAATCCTGTTAAAGTCAGCAAGTGAAATAAGGAGCAAGTCCATGTTTCTATGCTGTTGAAGATGCGTGCGTATCCCCGGTAATAATGTCCGGTAACCAGTGCGTTTACTTTATCTGCAAACCAAACCCGTTTATAAGACGGGATAGGAAGTTGGATAAAACTTTCGCGGGAGAGAGCCACTTTTGTGTTTTGAGAGTTAGCTACCGCATTAATGAACAAGTCATCGTCTCCCCGTTGCAAGTTTAGCTGAGTGGTAAAGCCTTTATGGTTCAGGTAAAGACTTTTCCGGTAAGCCAAGTTGCGTCCGATGCCCATATAAGGATGTCCGCTTGCAGCTCTTCCCAAGTATCGCATAGCTTGAAACATATTATCAAGGCGAATATGGCGGGCAAATTTCTCCTTACTCTGTATATAGTTACTATATCCCAATACGATGTCGGTTTCCGGAGAGAAATGGGCAGCTAAACTTTTCAGCCACTGGTTGCTCATGGGCTTGCATTGCGGTTCGGTTACCACAATCCATTCATGCCGGCTTGCTTTTATTCCCATAGCTATTCCCAGCTTTTTCCGGCTTACGTAGCGTGCTGTTTCGGGGATGAAACTATAATATAAATGGTGATATTTATTCCCTAACAGTTTGAGAATATCTTCGTCTTCTCCGGCCGATTTGTCATTGATGACGATGACCTCAAACTGTGGATAGTCTTGCTCCAAGATGAGAGGAAGATTTTCCTTTAAAGCCTTACCGGAGTCTTTGGTGACAATAATGACTGACAAAGGAGGGAAGTCATCTGATTGTTTTTTTTCTTTTTGTTTCTTGAAGTTACGGTGTAATTGGTTATAGACTCCAAAAGCATATCCAAGCTGGATAATAAGTAGGATGAAACAAGTAGAAGCAAGTATAAAACTTGCCGATGTCAGTTCGATAAATGTCATAATTGCAGGTTATTAATACGTTTGAAAGTGTGTCTGTCCGAGTGTCAACAACATTCGTCCGGACACACTTTTTACCGTTTATACTAATTCGTCGGAAGTATATCCAAGAGGTAAAGTACGGCAGTTGTACCCGGATGCCATGATTTCGCCGTATGCTCCGGCAGAGCGCAGAGCTATCAGGTCACCTCTTCTTACTTTATTTAAATCAATAGCCTTGCCGAATACGTCAGATGATTCGCAGATGGGACCAACCACATCATAAGTTTCTGCAGGCTCTTCAGAAGTGATGTTTTCTATTTTATGATAAGCTTGATATAAAGCGGGTCGGATTAAGTCGGTCATTCCTCCGTCAAGAATTGCAAATTGCTTGTTTGTTCCTTGTTTTACATAAATTACTTTGCTGATGAGGCTTCCGCACTGACCAACAATGGAACGTCCCAGTTCGAAGTGTAAAGTTTGCTGTGGGCGCAGACGCAGATGTTTGTGATAGGTGCTGAAGTATTCGGCAAAGTTGGGAATCGGCTGACGGTTGGGGTGACTGTAGTCAATGCCCAGTCCGCCCCCTACATTGATATGTTCCACAATAATCTGGCGGGCAAAAAGCTTTTCCTGTAGCTCATTGACGCGGTTGCAGAGAGCGATGAAATCACCCATATCTAAAATTTGAGATCCGATATGGAAATGCAGACCCACAAACTTGATATGACTCATTTCAAGTGCGCGGTCAATCACATGGTCCATATCCTGCATGCTGATGCCGAATTTGTTTTCAGCCAGTCCGGTAGTGATATTGGCGTGTGTATGTGCACCCACGTCAGGATTGATGCGGAAGGCCACGCGGGCTATTTTATTCTTGGCGGTAGCCAGTTCGTTGATGATTTCCAGTTCGGGAACCGATTCCACGTTAAAGCAGAAAATATCATAATCCAGCCCTAAGTTTATTTCCCAATCAGTCTTTCCTACGCCGGCATACACTATTTTGCTGGCAGGGAATCCAGCCTTAATGGCAGCTTTGATTTCTCCTCCGCTGACACAGTCGGCTCCTAATCCGCTTTCCCGGATAATGCTTAATACCTTTGGATTTGCATTAGCCTTTACGGCATAATGGATACAGAATTTATTATACTTATCCGCCTCCGTACGAATCACTTTCAGCGTATCGCGCAGTAAGTTGGCATCATAATAATAAAAGGGAGTGGTAAGTTCTTTGAACTTGTTAATCGGAAAGTTTCCTTTCATATACTTAATGTTCTTTAGGTGATAAACAAATGAAAGGATTCGGTAAGCATGTGATGATAGACTACCGAATCCTTCTTTATGGTCAGGATGACATGTAGTTTATGAAATCCTGTTTGGTTTTGAGAGCGTATACGTACTCTTTCTTTTATTTCTTATTGAATAATTCATCGCTCAAAGCCTGCAGAGCCTGCTTCTTGTCTTCTTCGCGGATCAAGAAAGAAATATTGTAGTTACTTCCTCCAAATGAAATCATGCGTACGGGGATGTCACGCATGGCGTCAAGAGCTTTTGCCTCAAATCCTACGTTTTCCCATTCCAAGTCGCCCACTACACAGATGATACACATATTATGGTCAACAGTAACCGTACCGTATTTCTTTAAGTCATCAACAATTTCATTGAGGTGCTTGGTGTTATCAATTGACATCGATACGCCTACTTCCGATGTACAAACCATATCAATCGGAGTCTGGTAGCTTTCAAAGATTTCGAAAACTTTGCGCAGGAACCCGTGAGCCAGTAACATACGGCTTGATTTGATTTTAATGGCTGTAATATTATCTTTGGCTGCAACAGCTTTTATTTTACCTTTTTCAGTTTCGTTTGAAATCAATGTTCCCGGAGCCGTTGGTTCCATGGTGTTCAGCAGTCTTACCGGAATATTGGCATACTTGGCTGGCTGGATGCAAGTAGGGTGCAGGATTTTTGCTCCGAAGTATGCCAGTTCGGCAGCTTCTTCAAAATGCAGCTGACGTACCGGAGAAGTTTTGTCTACGATACGCGGGTCGTTATCGTGCATTCCGTCAATGTCTGTCCAAATCTGGATTTCAGAAGCGTTGCAAGCAGCCCCAATCAGTGAAGCGGTATAGTCACTTCCTCCACGCTGCAAGTTATCGGTTTCGCCATATGCATTGCGGCAGATGAAACCTTGAGTAATATAAATTTCATAGCCCGGATTGGCTTCCAGCTGCAAGTTCAGTTTCTCGCGGATATAAGTTAAATCCGGTTCACAATTTTTGTCTGTACGCATAAATTCCAATGCAGGAATCAAGACCGTTTTTACTCCCTGCTCACACAGATAATTGGTTACCATGTTTGTTGAAATGATTTCCCCTTGTGCAAGAATCACTTTTTCTTCAAACAGAGTAAAAATATCTTTGGTATATGAACGAATATAATCGAATACGGATTTTACCAAATCCAGTGTTTTGTTTTTATATTCTTCAGTAGAATAAAGTTCCTCAATATGCTGTTTGTATTTGGCTTCCAGCTTATTGATAACCTCATTCGCACCTTCGGGATTTTTCTTGTACAGATAATCCGAAATCTCAACCAAGGTATTGGTCGTACCTGACATGGCAGAAAGAACAACGATTTTTTGTTCACCGTCAGTAATCAATTTGGCTACATCCTTCATTCTTTGTGCAGAACCTACAGATGTTCCTCCAAACTTTAAAACTTTCATGTTGCGTTTCGAATTTTTAAATTGTTTGTTAATCAGTTTATTTTCGGAGGCAAATGTAATAATAAAAAGCTGATATTCGGTGCTTTTTCTTGTTTTTTTATTATCTCCGGTTTAAATATCTTGTCTTGTGTCAATCATTTACCTTCATTAGCTGATGTTCGGAACACTGATAGACGGTTCCCGGATATTCAGTCAGCAAATTCAGGTTATGGGTTGTCATGATGATGGCCGATCCTTGTTCGCAAATTCCTTTCAGAAGTTCCACTATCTTTCTTCCGGTTTCTACATCCAAATTGCCGGTGGGTTCATCTGCCAGAATGATATCCGGCTTGTTTAGGATGGCTCGGGCAATGACAATGCGTTGCTGTTCTCCTCCAGAAAGTTCATTAGGCATTTTGTAGCCTTTGTTTTCCATTCCTACCTGCTCCAATACCTCTTGGATGCGGTTGTTTATTTCAGTCTGGTTCTTCCATCCGGTAGCCTTCAGTACAAAAGTCAGATTTTCTTTCACATTGCGGTCGGTAAGGAGCTGGAAATCCTGAAATACAATTCCCAATTTACGGCGGAGAGAGGCTATCTGTTTTTCTTTGATGCTCCGCATATTGTAACCTAACACCCGCGCGTTTCCGTCGTGAATGTCAAGTTCTCCGTAAATGGTCTTAAGGAAAGTCGACTTTCCGCTTCCCACCTTACCGATGAGGTACACAAATTCACCTTTATTCAGTGTGAAGTTAACCTCACTTAATATAGTCTGCTCCTGCTGGTTGATGCAGACGTTTTGATAAGAAATAAGTTCTTGTTCTTCCATTGGCTTAGTGTTTTTTCCAAGTCTCACTGTGGCGCTCTTTTAACTCGCGTGCCAAATCTTCAATGCGGTATCCTTTTGATGTGAGCAATACAATCAGGTGATACAGCAAGTCGGCTCCTTCATATATGAGGCGTTCGTCGGTTCCGTTGCAGGCTTCAATCACCGTTTCAACAGCTTCTTCACCTACCTTTTGTGCCATCTTGTTTACTCCTGATTTAAACAGACTGGTGGTGTATGATTTTTCGGGCATTTCTGCATGACGTTTATCGATAAAATCTTGCAGTTCTTTTAGGAACATTACGTCTTGTTTGTTTTTCTCTCCCCAGCAAGTATCGGTTCCTGTGTGGCATACCGGACCTTCCGGGACGGCTTTAATCAGCAGGGTGTCATGATCGCAGTCGGCTTTGATAGAAACCACGTTTAAAAAGTTTCCGCTTGTTTCTCCTTTGGTCCAAAGTCTGTTTTTTGTACGGCTGAAGAAGGTAACCTTTCCGGTTGCTACGGTTTTTTCATATGCTTCTTTATTCATAAAGCCTAACATCAAGACTTTCTGGGTATGTTCATCTTGGATGATTGCAGGAATCAGTCCGTTCATTTTTTCAAAATCAAGTTCCATATTCATAATGCTTTAAGTATTTCTAATTTATTTTGCGCGGCCTCTTCAGCTTCTGACGGTAATGTGCTGGCTCTGCAGATAGCTTTTCAATTCGGGTATGGGTATTTCTCCGAAATGAAAAACACTGGCAGCCAAGGCTGCATCGGCTTTACCTAAAAGAAAAGCGTCGCGGAAATGTTCCGGTTTTCCGGCTCCTCCCGATGCGATGACAGGGATGGTCAGGCTGTTGCTTAATTCAGCAAGCATTTCATTGGCATATCCCTGCTTTACTCCATCGTGATCCATGCTGGTAAACAAGATTTCCCCGGCACCTCGTTCGCAAACCTCGTGCGCCCATTCGGTCAGGTATCGTTCTGTTTCTATCCGTCCTCCGTTCAGGTAGCATTTCCATCCTTGAAGGGTTAGGCGTGCATCAATGGCGACCACACATACCTGTGACCCGAAGTGTTTGGCTATCTCATCAACAAGCTGTGGGTTCCGGATGGCTGCGGAATTGATAGAAACCTTGTCGGCTCCGGCATTTAGTAGCCTGTCAACATCGCTGAGTTCATGAATACCGCCTCCCACTGTAAAAGGAATATTTATTTCAGCCGCGATACGCTGCACCAGGTTAGTAAACGTTTTCCGTCCTTCATGACTGGCTGTAATATCGAGGTAAACCAGTTCGTCAGCTCCTTGTTCACTGTAGGTCTTTCCTAACTCAACAGGGTCGCCAGCTTGACGCAGGTTGATAAAGTTGGTACCTTTAACCGTTTGTCCGTCTTTAATGTCCAGGCAGGGGATGATTCGTTTTGCTAACATAGTTTTATTCAATGTAATTACTTAATTCTTTTAATGTGATTCGCCCTTCATAGAGTGCTTTTCCGAAAACCACTGCCGGAATGCCGGCATCATTCAGTGTGTGAATATCTTCCATGCCACTGATACCTCCGCTGGCAATCAGATACGTTTCGGGATGTGCCTGTAGAATCTGCTTATAAAGGGCTGTGGCTGGTCCGTTGAGCATACCGTCTTTGCTGATGTCGGTACACAGCACTTTGGTTACCCCTTTGCCGAGATGCTCATCAAGGAAGGGCATTAACTCTTGGGTACTTTCTTCTTTCCATCCGTTTACGGCTATTTTCCCGTTTTTTGTGTCTGCTCCTAAAATGATTTTTTCGTTTCCATACGAGGCAAGCCAACGTTCGAATCGTGCCGGTTGCTTGATGGCAATGCTGCCTATAGTAACCATTTGGGCTCCGTTTTCAAAGGCTATAACTAAATCTTCATCACTTTTTATGCCTCCTCCAAAGTCTATTTTCAGAGAAGTCCGTCCGGCTATCTGGTCTAAAGTGCGGTAGTTGACTACATGCTGAGAGGCTGCTCCGTCTAAATCAACGATATGTAAACGCTGAATGCCATGAGCTTCCAGTTTAAGGGCAACTTCTACCGGATTTTCGTTGTAGATGCATTTTGAGCCGTAGTCTCCTTGTGAAAGACGGACACATTTGCCGTCTATTAAATCGATTGCAGGAATAAGTTCTATCATGAGCCGTTCTTTTTATAAATTCAGAAAATTGGTAAGAATCTTTTCACCTATAGTTCCGCTTTTCTCGGGGTGAAACTGGGTGGCATAAAAGTTGTCTTTATGTAATGCCGCACTGAAAGGCTGTATATAATCGGTTACGGCACTTGTAAATTCGTTGACCGGAACATAATAACTGTGGACAAAGTAAACAAATTCTTCCTTTGTAAAGCCTTGAAACAAACCGCTTGTGGTGTCTTTAATCGTGTTCCATCCCATATGAGGCACTTTTTCCTCATGGCATTGAGGAGTAAAGCGTTTTACGTCTGTGTCAAATACTCCTAAACAATCCACGTTTCCTTCTTCCGAGTGGCGGCATAGCAACTGCATTCCCAGGCAGATGCCCAGTACGGGCTGACGCAGTTCGCATATCAGTTTATCTAAGCCTTGTTTTCGCAAGTAATTCATGGTGGTTTCTGCTTCACCTACTCCGGGAAATATAACCTTATCGGCATGTAGCAGCTCTTCTTTGTTCGACGTTATTACGGCTTCCACTCCTAAGCGTTTCAGTGCGTAGTTCACTGAAAACAAATTTCCGGCATTATATTTTATTATAGCAACTTTCATGTTTGAAGATAAATTGATATTCAATAAATGCAAATGTAGCAATTTATAATATGATTTACTATAAATAATAACAAAAAGTTTGTTTTTTCGGGGAAAAGACTGAACATGTTTTCGGGTTGGGTACCGGTAAAGCTTATTTGATAAAAAAGTTTACGATGCTGCGGAAGGCATTGTTTCTACTTCCGTGCAGCTTGTTTCTACATTAGATATGGTATATGCTGACCTAAGTTTGCTCAGGTATGGAGAAAAGTTGTCCGGTGGCTGGCATAAAATCAGTTTTTCCGGCTCTTAAAGTCAAAACAAAACCTTTGGCTGTATAAACAGAGGCTTTGTTTTTACAGCCAAAGGCTTTGTTTTTAGAAACAGAGCTTCTGTTTTGAGATTTCTTCGGCAGATTCTGTTTTTTCAGCCTGTGTAGACCTTGTTTTTTGTTTTGAATTCCAGTTAAAAACGAGTCATATTGGATGAAATGTTGTAATTTTGCTTTCGTTTTCAATAATCAGGTAAAAAGAGATGTGTATCAGTGTAAGTAAAAAAGGTTCTTCAAGCAGCGAAATGGATATGTTAAACGGACCTTTGTTTCAGAAGATTTTATGGTTTGCGCTTCCGATGGCAGCAAGCAGTTTGCTGCAAGAGTTGTTTAATTCAGTTGACGTGGCTGTGGTAGGACATTTTGTGGGAAGCAATGCCCTTGCGGCAGTAGGTAGTAATGCACCGGTAATAGGTTTGCTTATCAACTTGTTTGTCGGAATCTCTATGGGAGCCTGTGCGGTTATATCGAATCACATCGGTCAGCAGGATGAAAAGAGTATCCGGAATGCTATCAATACGGTTACTTTGATTGCCGTTGGCAGCGGATGTTTTCTGCTGGTCTTGGGACTTGTGGTGGCACGTCCCATTCTGACTTGGATGGGGACTCCTTCAGATGTGCTCGATGAAGCAGTGATGTATCTGCGTATTTATTTTTTAGGCATGCCTTTTATCATGGTCTTTAACTTTGGGGCAGCTATATTGCGCAGTATGGGGGATACCCGGCGTCCTCTTTATATATTAGTGGCTGCAGGAATCATCAATACACTCTTGAACCTGCTCTTTGTAATCTGTTTTCATATGGGGGTAGAGGGAGTAGCTGTGGCAACGGGAATAGCCAATCTGGTCAGCGCCTGTATTATTGTAAAGCTGTTGTGTATAGAGCGCGAGCCTTACCGGCTTCATTTTGACAAGATGAAGATTCACTCCTCAGAGCTGTGGCGAATGCTTCGCATTGGAATACCGGCAGGCGTGCAGGGTATGATTTTCTCTATTTCAAATGTAATCGTTCAATCGTCCATCAACAGTTACGGGGCAGATGCCATTGCCGGATCATCGGCGGCTTTGAATTTTGAGTATTATTGTTATTTTATCATACAGGGATTTAACGGAGCTGCCATCAGTTTTATAGCCCAAAACTATGGAGCCGGAAAGATGAATCGTGTTCGTCGTGTCTTTTGGATCTGCATGGCAGCCAGTGTGTCTTTTTGTGCGTTTTTCAACTTGCTTTTTGCATGGCAAGACAATTTCTTCTTGAGCTTTTTCTCAAATGTGGCAGAAGTTCAGTATTATGGAGGGATACGTATGCACATCGTGCTGGCATTTCAGTTTATAGCTTGCAGTTATGAAATAGCGGGCTCTTCATTACGTGGTATGGGAAAGTCTATGACTCCAACCATCTTGACTGTATTTGGAACTTGTCTGCTTCGTATCGTATGGGTTTATGTGGTATGTTCGTATTGGAGAGGATATGATGTACTTATGACCGTTTACCCCGTTTCATGGATACTTACCGGGGTGCTGGTTTGCACGGCTTATTGGATGACGATAAGGAAAGCTGCACCGCTGAAGAGATAAAGACGGCTCTTTGTTAAAAAAATATTAATCCGGCTGTTTGTCAGGATGGGTGGATTCGTCTCTGAAAATTGTCTGTTGGTCGGATATAACGGGCAATCTGTAATAATTAGGCGTATTTTATGGTTATTGTTCGTTAAAGTGAGTATTTTACAACTATTTTTTTCCGTATATTTGCACCGTTAAAAACTATAATGGCTTAAAAAGTTTTCATTTATGAAGCCCGGTGTCCTGTCTTGTAACAGTCATCAGACTTCAATGGGTTTGGATATTATATTAATTTTATGAATATGAACAAGAGTGTAAAAAGAAACAGAAGTTTTTCTTCTATCCGAATTTCCTTTTTGTCTTTAGGTCTTTCGGTATTGGCTGCTTGTGGCGGAGGCCAGAGCGGTATGAAAATGGGCGACGATCAGTTTGCTGTAGAAGCGGTAACTACAACTTCAAGTAGTCAGACTGAACAATATCCGGCAACGATTAAGGGTTTACAGGATATTGAAATCCGTCCGCAGGTTTCAGGATTTATCGTGAAGCTTTGTGTAGATGAAGGAGCAACAGTTCGTAAGGGACAAGCTTTGTTTCAAATAGACCCAACTCAATATAAGGCTGCATTTGATCAGGCTAAGGCTGCAGTAGCATCGGCAAAGGCAAACTTAGAGACTGTTACTTCAACAGAAGCCAATAAGAAGCTTCTTCACGAACAGCAGATCATCAGTGATTTTGAATATCAGACAGCAAAAAACAACTTACTTTCTGCAAAAGCGAGTCTTGCTCAGGCTGAAGCTTCATACGCTGCCGCAAAACAAAACTTAGGTTTTTGTACAGTAACCAGTCCGTCGGATGGTGTGATAGGTACCTTTCCGTATCGTGTAGGTGCTCTGGTTAGCCCTTCTGTTGCTGAAGCATTGACTACCGTATCTCAGATTGGTGACATGTATGTGTATTTCTCAATGACTGAAAAACAGTTGCTGAACCTGACTCGTGCCGGAGGTACATTGAAAGAACAGCTGGAAAAAATGCCGGCAGTGCAGTTGCAGCTCGCTGATGGAAGCATTTACAATGAAAAAGGAAAAATTGATGCAGTGAGTGGAGTTATTGACCAGACTACCGGCTCGGTAAGTATGCGTGCTATCTTCCCGAACAAGCAAAATATCCTGCGCAGTGGAGGTATGGCGAATGTGGTATTCCCTTACACCATGGAAAATGTGATTCTGATTCCTCAGAGTGCAACTCAGGAAATTCAGGATAAGAAGTTCGTTTATGTTCTTCAGGGAGACAATACATTGAAGCATACCGAAATTCAGATTTCAAATTTAAATGACGGCAAGAACTACGTCGTAACCGGCGGATTGAAAGATGGCGATAAAATTGTTGTTGAAGGAATTCAGAATTTACAGGACGGGCAGAAAATTACTCCGATAACCCTTGCCGAAAGAGAAGCAAAATACCAGCAGGCATTGAAAGACCAGCATGAAGGTAACTTTGCTACAGCTTTTAATTGATAAGAATATTGTTTTATAATAAAGGTATAAAATGAAATTAGATAAATTTATTAACCGTCCGGTGCTGTCAACGGTAATTTCTATCTTGATGGTAATCTTGGGTTTCATTGGGCTGATAACGCTTCCTGTAACACAATATCCGGACATTGCGCCTCCTACTGTGCAGGTGCGCGCCACTTATACCGGAGCCAATGCTCAGACAGTATTGAACTCTGTGATTGCACCGCTGGAAGACCAGATTAACGGTGTGGAAAACATGATGTATCTTTCATCTTCGGCTTCAAATAACGGTTCTGGTAGTATTGATATTTATTTCAATCAGGGTACTGACCCGGATATGGCAGCTGTAAACGTGCAGAACCGTGTGTCAATGGCACAGGGATTGCTGCCTGCCGAAGTAACCAGGGTAGGTGTAACCACCCAGAAACGTCAGAACTCTATGTTGATGGTATTCTCTGTATATGATGCAGAAGACAAGTATAACATTGAGTTTCTGGAAAACTATGCCAATATCAACTTGATTCCTGAAATCAAGCGTGTGAAAGGTGTAGGTGATGCAATGGTGTTAGGTCAGGATTACTCTATGCGTATCTGGCTGAAGCCGGATGTGATGGCTCAGTATAAACTGAATCCTACAGACGTGTCGGGAGCCTTGGCTGAACAGAACATTGAAGCAGCTCCGGGACAGTTCGGTGAAAAAGGTAACCAGACTTTTCAATATACAATCCGCTATAAAGGACGTTTGCAGCAGGAAACAGAATTTGAGAACATTGTTATCAAAGCTTTGCCTAATGGTGAGATTCTCCGTTTGGGCGATATTGCAACCGTTGAGTTAGGGCGTCTGGACTATACGTTCGATAATACTGTAAACGGACATAAGGCGGTTACCGGTATCGTTTATCAGATGGCTGGTACAAACGCTACGCAGACTATTGCCGACCTGGAAGCTACCTTGGAAAAAGCACAGGCTTCGTTGCCTGCCGGTTTGAAGATTAACGTGGCACAGAATGCCAACGACTTCCTTTTTGCTTCTATTCATGAAGTTATCAAGACTTTGATAGAAGCCTTTATTCTCGTGTTTATTGTAGTATATGTCTTCTTGCAAGACTTCCGTTCTACATTGATTCCGGCGATTGCCATTCCGGTGGCTTTGATTGCTACTTTCTTCGTATTGAAGCTGATTGGCTTTAGTGTGAACTTGTTGACTTTGTCGGCTATGGTACTTGCCATTGCGATTGTGGTCGATGATGCGATTGTGGTGGTGGAAGGAGTACATGCCAAGCTGGATCAGGGTTATAAATCTGCCCGCGAAGCTTCTATTGATGCTATGAGTGAATTGGGTGGAGCTATCGTTTCTATTACTTTGGTCATGATGTCTGTGTTTGTGCCGGTAAGTTTCATGGGCGGTACGGCTGGTACGTTCTATCGTCAGTTTGGTTTGACCATGGCTATCGCTATCGGTTTCTCTGCATTGAACGCATTGACTTTGTCGCCGGCACTTTGTGCATTGTTCTTGAAGCCGCATACGGGGCATGACGACAACTCTACGCTGAAAGAACGTGCCGGCGTGGCATTTAAGGAATCGCGCCGTTTGATGATTAACCGTTACAGCGAAGCGATTGGAAGACTGATGAGTCCGAAGATTGTGATTCTCTTTGTGGTAATCGCCGTTATGGGAATGATACTCGGTTATTTCAGCTTCAGTGAGCATCCTGTACTCTGTATGGTTCTCATTGTTCTCAGTGTGCTTGCCGTAATTGGTATGTCTACTTCTAAGTTTAAAGGTTCGTTTAATAATTCTTATAATTCGATTCTTTCTCGCTATAAGAAAGGAGTTGTCCGCTTCATCCACAAGAAATGGTTGTCTTTCGGTTTAGTGGGTGCTTCCATCGTGTTGCTTGTATTCTTCATGAATACAACTCCTACCGGTATGGTGCCCAATGAAGATACCGGAACAATTATGGGAGCTGTGACTCTTCCTCCCGGAACTTCTAAGGAACGTGCGATGGAAGTTCTTGCAAGGGTAGATAGCTTGATTGCTGCTGATCCGGCTGTTGAATCACGTACGGTTATCTCCGGTTTTGGATTCATCGGAGGACAGGGACCTTCTTATGGTTCGGTAATTATCAAGTTGAAAGACTGGGAAGAACGCTCTACGATGCAAAATTCAGATATGATAGTAGCCACCTTGTTTATGCGTGCCCAGAAAGTCATAAAGGATGCACAGGTATTATTCTTTGCTCCTCCTATGATTCCGGGATACTCAGCATCAAGTGATATTGAGTTGAACATGCAGGATAAGACCGGTGGAAGCCTGGATCATTTCTCTGAAGTGGTTCATAATTATATTGCTGCTTTGGAAAAACGTCCGGAAGTCAGCCGTGCCCAGACCACATTTAATCCTACCTTCCCTCAGTATCAGTTGGATATTGATGCAGCTGCTTGTAAAAAGGCAGGTATCAGTCCGAGCGATATCCTGACAACTATGCAAGGATATTATGGTGGTATGTATGCTTCAAACTTTAACCGTTTCGGTAAGATGTACCGTGTAATGATTCAGGCAGAGCGTGAGGCAACCAAGAACTTGGAAACGCTGAACAGCATCAAGGTTCGTGCCAAGAATGGAGAAATGGCTCCGATTACCCAGTTTGTCAGTTTGAAGAAAGTATATGGTCCGGATGTAATCAGCCGTTTCAACTTGTATACTTCTATTAAAGTCATGGTAGCTCCGGGTTCAGGATATACTTCTGGTCAGGCACTTAAAGCCATCGCAGAAGTGGCTGAAGAAAATCTTCCGGCTGGTTTCGGTTATGAATTGGGAGGTATGGCGCGTGAAGAGGCACAGACCAGTGGAAGTTCTACAGGTATTATCTTCGTATTGTGTTTCGTATTCGTTTACTTGCTGTTGAGTGCACAGTATGAAAGTTACATTCTTCCGTTGTCAGTATTGCTCTCAGTACCATTTGGTTTGATGGGCAGCTTCATCTTTGTAAACGGATTTGCAGCCTTGGGAAGTATTCCGGCATTGAAGATGATCTTGGGCTCTATGTCAAACGACATTTATATGCAGATTGCCTTGATTATGTTGATGGGTCTGTTGGCAAAGAATGCCATCTTGATTGTAGAGTTTGCTCTTGACCGTCGTAAGCAGGGTATGAGTATTTCTTGGGCAGCTGTATTAGGAGCTGCAGCTCGTTTGCGTCCTATCTTGATGACCTCATTGGCTATGATTGTCGGTTTGATTCCGTTGATGTTGGCCATGGGTGTAGGAGCTCATGGTAACCGTACATTGGGAGCCTCTACTATTGGTGGTATGTTGATTGGTATGATTCTTCAGATTTTCATTGTTCCGGTACTGTTTGTGGTATTCCAGTGGTTACAGGAAAAATTCAAGCCAATTGAATGGGAAGGTCTTGATGAAAGCGAAGTTAAATCAGAAATTGAACAGTATTCTCCTACTAATACGCATAAATGATAAGTATTGAGTTCTTTGGTTTTTAAGTTTGTAAGTTCGTTACCTTCCTGGTACCGACTTGTAGCAAACTTAAATACTCAAGGCTCACAAACTGAAAGATGATAATGAAGAAACAAATATTAGGAGCGATGTGTTTGGCTGCCATGATGAGCAGTTGTCACATCTATAAAGCTTACGACCGTCCGGAAACGATAGATGCCTCAGGCATCTATCGTGACCCGGCTTCGGCAGTCGATACGTTGGCAGCCGATACGGCTAACATGGGAAATTTGCCTTGGCAGGATATTTTCCGTGATGCAAAATTGCAGGCCTTGATTGAAGAAGGTTTGGCTAACAATGTAGATATGCAGGCAGCAGTACTTCGGGTGGAAGAAGCAAAGGTTATGCTTACCTCAGCTCGCTTGTCTTACCTGCCGTCTATTAACTTAGCTCCGCAGGGAACGATTACAAAGCTTGAAAATATGTCGGGTGTAAAATCGTATATGCTTCCGGTTGCAGCCAGTTGGGAAATTGACTTTTTCGGAAAAATCTTAAATGCGAAACGCGGACAGCAGGTTGCTTATGCGCAAAGCAAATATGCCCGTCAGGCTGTACGTTCACAGATTATCTGTGGAATAGCTAACATTTACTATTCATTGCTGATGCTTGACCGTCAGGTGGAGATTACTACGGAAACAGCTGCTATTTATAAGGAAAATGTACGTGTAATGGAGGCAATGAAGATTGCCGGTATGACTACCGAGGCTGCCGTTGCTCAGATGCGTGCAGCCAGCCATCAGGTTGAGGCTTCGCTGATGGATTTGAAACGTCAGGTGCGTGAAACCGAAAACTCGTTGGCTGTTTTGCTTGCCAAGACTCCTCAGACCATTGAACGCGGTACGCTTTCTGAACAGGTAATGCCTGAAGAACTGACAGCGGGAGTACCTTTGCAGTTACTTGAGAACCGTCCGGACGTGAAGATTGCCGAAATGACTCTGGCAAGTGCTTATTATACTACAAATAAGGCGCGTGCTGCATTTTATCCGGGGCTGAATATTACAGGTACAGCCGGATGGACAAACGGCTCAGGTGTTCAGGTTACAAATCCTGGAAGCTGGATTTTAAGTGCTGTGGCATCGTTGGCTCAACCTATCTTCAATAACGGAAAGCTGGTTGCCAATCTGAAAGTATCGAAGGCTGAAGAAAAGATAGCTCAGATGAACTATCAACAAACCATCTTGGAGGCAGGAAAAGAAGTCAGTGATGCGTTGTTCTTGTTTGAAACACAGAACAAGAAGCTGACAGAAGACCGCGGACAGGTAGAACAGTTGACCAAAGCAGTAACTTATACCAAAGCATTGTTCCAAAGCGGTGATGCTACCTATCTGGAAATTCTGACTTCACAACAGAATCTGTTGAGCGCTCAGTTGGCTGAGGTTGCCGATAATTTCCAGCGTATGCAGGCTGTCATTAACCTGTACAGTGCATTGGGTGGAGGACGTGAATAACTAACCTTAAATAATAAAGTTTGTAAGTTTTGAGCTTGTCGGTTGCTTGAACTGTCAGCAGATAAACTTACAAACTTGAAACTAAAAAATGAAATACTTATGATTAGTCCTTTAGCTTATGTTGACCCTTCTGCAAAGCTGGGAAACAACGTTACGGTTCATCCATTTGCCTATATCGACAAGAATGTAGAGATAGGCGATGATAATGTGATCATGCCTTATGCCAGCTTGATGAGTGGCACTCGTATGGGTAATGGAAATACAGTTTATCAAGGAGCGGTTGTTGCTGCCGTTCCCCAAGACTTTGCCTATACAGGTGAAGATACAGTTGCGCGTATCGGAGATAAAAACGTGATTCGTGAAAATGCCGTGATTATGCGCGGTACGCATGCCGGTCATGAAACAACGATTGGCAATGAAAATTTCATTATGACCGGTTCGCGGATTTCGCATGATGTAACAGTAGGTAATCACTGTATCATTGGCAACGGTTCACAGATTTCAGGAAACTGTATCCTTCATGACTGTGCTATTCTTACATCCAATGTATTGATGCAGGGAAATACACGCATCGGAAGTTATTCGGTAGTACAGGGTGGCTGTCGCTTTATTAAGGATATTCCGCCTTACATTGTTGCTGCCCATGAGCCGATTTCATTTTACAGTATCAATACCATTGTATTGGAACGTGCCGGATTTTCTGAGACCCTGATTAAGCACATTGCGCAGGCTTATCGTATCCTTTATAAAGCCAATACATCGCAGCACGATGCTTTGCTTCGTATCCGGGAACAGATTCCGCATAGTGAAGAGATAGACAAGATTATCGAATTTGTGTCAAGTTCGGAATTGGGAATCATTCATTAAAATCCATATGGCTGTAAAGAGAAAAAAGCAAGATAAGGAAGCATTACGTTGCCGGATTGTTGAAGCGGCTTCACAGGCCTTTACCAAGCAAGGCGTAAGAAGTGTGCACATGGATGATTTGGCTATATCGCTTTCTATATCCAAACGTACTCTTTATGAGCTGTTTAATGATAAGGAACAACTTTTGCTGGAGGTGTTACGCCTCCATTGGCAAGAAACCAACAATTATATGTCAGAGGTTATTTCCAGAACTGAAAATGTTCTGGAAATAATCTTTGCGTTTTATAAGCGGAAACTGAATGAGTTAGGAGAGCTTAATCCCCAGTTTTTCCGTGATCTCCGTAAATATCCGGAGGTATTAAATGCCCTTCATGAAGAGTATCGTAAAAATGATGCCATTGCAATCACCTGGTTTCAGAAAGGAGTGGAGCAGGGAATCTTCCGTGGTGATATAAATTTTGATATCATCAGTCAGGCTATGTCTATGCAGCTTGATATGATTATTTATTCCGATATAACCGAAAACTATCCGTTGGCTCAGATTTATAGTGAAGTAACCATCTTGCATATGCGAGGCATTACTACGATAAAAGGACAGCAAATGGTAGATGAGTTCTTGAAAGATATCTAAATTTAATCGTATCTTTGCAACTGTTTTTATTAAGAAATTGGCATGAAGAATAAAATAGTTGCGACTTTTCTTTTTACTTTATTAGTTGTGGCTGGTGTAGGGAGCTTACATTATCTTCCTCCGATACAAATAGCCGGCAAGCCTTTGCGTAAAGTGGATTTACTTGCCGATATCCGCCCGGAAAAGGTTGTGATACTGGCTGATACAGATACGGTGGTACTTCCTCCGGTTGTCAAGCCTGCCTTTATAGATACTTGTAAGACCGGTCTGACTTGTATTGAAGACTATTCTGATTCTACTGGCTGTGGAGGAATGTCACTTTTTTATGAAGCATTAAACCGTCGGGCTTCTTTAGGGCGTCCGGTGCGTATTGCATATTTTGGAGATTCATTCATAGAAGCCGATATTCTGACCGGCGATTTGAGAGCAATGCTGCAAGAACGTTTTGGCGGATGTGGGGTAGGTTATGTTCCGGTTACTTCTCAGGTCTTTGGCTTTCGTCCTACCGTACGTCATTCATTTAGTGGCTGGAATAGCCATGCCGTAACCGATTCGGTAGGTTTTGAACGCTCACTTCAGGATATTTCAAATCACTACTTTGAGCCTCGACAAGGGGCAAGCGTAACCTTATCAGGGCAGCGTAAGTATGCTTCTCATTTAGATACATGCGAAGTTTCTTCTATTTACTTCTTGACTACCGATTCTTTACTGTTGACAGCCCGTGTGAATGGCAGTAAGCTGACCTCTTATTCGCTTCGGGGCGACAGCTTGATGCAGTCGGTCTCGGTAAAAGGACGCATCGGGCAGGTTACATGGACTGTAGAGCAGTCTGATTCAAGCTCTCTTTTCTATGCGGTGACGATGGATTCGGAAGAGGGAATCGCGCTCGACAATTTCAGTACGCGGGGCAGCAGCGGACAGCAGTTGGGGCATATTCCCATGTCTCGCCTGAGGGATTATAACCGGTTACGCACCTATGATTTAATTGTATTGCAATACGGCCTGAATGTGGCTTTTGAAAAAGGAGTGAATTATACCTATTATAAACAAGCAATGAAACCGGTGGTAGAGCGGATAAAAAAAGCTTTTCCGAATGCTGCGGTTTTGATTATAGGAGTAGGCGACCGTGAATATAAGGATGAGCAGGGAGAACTGCGTACCATGCCGGGAGTGAAAAATCTGATTCGTTATCAGCAGGCTTTGGCAGCGGAGACTGGGGTTGCATTCTGGAACTTGTTTGAGGCGATGGGGGGTGAAGGAAGCATCGTGAAAATGGTAGAAAGCAAACCTTCAATGGCGAATTATGATTATACGCATATTAATTTCAGAGGCGGAAAGCATCTGGCCTCACTTCTGTTTGATACATTAATCTATGGCAAGGAGCAACATGATAAACGAAAAGCTTATGAGTCAAAATAGATGTACCATCAGGTTGAGGCTGATATGCTTCGGCTTGTTGCTGTGTCTTTCAGCTGTTTTTTGTTGGGGGCAAGATGAACTTCCGGAGCAAGCTCGTCGTGACCGTAACTCCGGAATCGTATATCCAAGTCGCGAACTGCAGCAACTGATGGAACTCATTACGGTTGCCAATCCTTTACCTGCCTCTTTCAAAGAAACGAAAGAGAATAGAATAATTGATTCCGGATTGTCTCTTCAGAGGTTTTGGAAGAAACTGGAGATGCTGAGCCATCCGGTGCGCATTGTTCATATCGGTGATTCCCATGTGCGTGGACATGTTTTTCCTTATGTCATGCGCCGTCAGCTTGAAAATGATTTCGGCAGTCAGGCTGTACTCGATATGGAAGTGACTTACCGCACATCCGGATTAGCGCATGAAACGGGGCGTGCCGGAGTGGTCTATCATATTTTAGGAGTAAACGGAGCCACTTGTGCCACTTTCTCTACGCCTGAACGTATCCGGGAGGTTATTAATTTAAATCCGGATCTTATAATTCTTTCATTTGGCACGAATGAGGCACATGCACGTCGATATTCGCCTGCCGAACATCGGGAACAGATGCGTAGCTTGGTTTCAGCATTGAAGAACGGTTGTCCCAATGCAACTTTCTTACTTACCACGCCACCGGGAGCATATGTGCGAAACGGACGTCAGGGGAGGATGGTTAATCCGCGTACGCCGTCGGTTGTGAATACCGAGCGTCTGTTTGCTGAAGAAAACCAGCTTGCATTATGGGATTTATATGATATAGTCGGCGGAAAACAATATGCTTGCCGTAACTGGACAGCGGCTCATGCTTTTCAGCGTGATAAGATACATTTCACACATGAAGGCTATATTTTACAAGGATTATTATTACACGAAGCATTTATAAAAGCCTATAACGATTATGTGGCAACTCAATCAGATGACAGTCGGGATTGACTGGGATAAACTAATACAGGTATTGACTTATAACCCGAAACAGCCGATGATATTCAGTAGCGGTGTGTTTCTTTTTCTTTTTCTCGGATTTACGTTGGTTTATATGCTTTTGCAGCGTAAAACAACGGCACGTCTGTTGTTTGTAACTTTATTTTCTTATTACTTCTACTATAAGAGCAGCGGGATTTACTTCTTTCTGTTGGGGGTGGTAACGGTTTCCGATTTCTTGTTGGCACGCATCATGGAGCGTACAACAGATTCAGTGAGGCGGAAACTGCTGGTAATAGCCAGTCTGTGCATTAATTTGGGTTTGCTGGTTTATTTCAAATATACCAACTTCTTTTACGAGATGCTTGCCCCTGTTTGGGGAGGAGAGTTTCATACGCTTGATATCTTCCTGCCCGTTGGTATTTCTTTTTTCACTTTCCAGTCGCTCAGTTATACGCTCGATGTTTACCGGCGCGACTTGAAGCCGCTTGATAACTTACTTGATTATGCTTTTTATGTCTCTTTCTTTCCTCAGCTGGTGGCTGGTCCTATTGTGCGTGCACGCGATTTTATCCCACAGATCCGTCAGCCATTGTTCGTGTCTAAAGAAATGTTTGGTGAGGGAGTCTTTTTTATCTTGAGTGGCTTATTTAAGAAAGCGGTAATATCCGATTATATCAGTGTCAATTTTGTGGAGCGTATTTTTGATAATCCCGGTTTGTATTCCGGGTTGGAAAACCTGTTTGGGGTTTATGGCTATGCGCTTCAGATTTATTGCGATTTTTCAGGCTATAGTGATATGGCGATTGGAATAGCACTGCTTTTGGGTTTTCGTTTCCCGATTAACTTTAATTCGCCATACAAGTCGGACAGTGTGACCGATTTCTGGCATCGCTGGCACATTTCACTCTCTACTTGGCTACGCGATTATCTTTATATTTCTTTAGGCGGAAACCGAAAAGGGAAGATACGTACGTATATCAATCTTGCCTTGACTATGCTCTTGGGTGGTTTATGGCACGGAGCATCGTGGAATTTCATCGTATGGGGCGGGCTTCATGGAGTGGCACTTGCTGTGCATAAGTTCTTGCGCAGTTTGCTTCATCGTCCGAAGAACTATCGCAGCACTGGTATCCGTAAAGTCTTTGCGGTATTGCTGACATTTCATTTTGTCTGCTTGTGTTGGATATTCTTCCGTAATGCGACTTTCGAAGCTTCTATTACTATGATTCGTCAGGTCTTTACAGCTTTCCATCCTGAACTTTTAGAACAGCTGGTTACTGGCTATTGGAAGGTGTTTGTTCTGATGGCTGTGGGGTTCTTGCTTCATTGGTGTCCGGATAGCTGGCAGCAGGTATGCAGCCGGGGAGTAACCCGCCTTCCGTTAGTGGCTCAGGCTTTCTTACTTGTAGCTTTGATTTATCTTGTAATTCAGGTAAAGAGTAGCGATATTCAGCCGTTCATATACTTCCAGTTTTAGTAGGAAGGTAGATCTGTATTTCTTTTCTTTTGATTCGATTCAGATTGTTGGCTGACAGAAATATCTGTCAGCCTTTTTATTAAAGATCTGCAGCTGATGTTTCAGGTGGAAAAGATGAATGAGTTTTGGGTTGAACCTCCGAACATCATGTGTAAGCCGTGTGGGTTTTCTTTTTCAGCATGAACGGCTAAGGAATAAAAAAAATCCTGAAACCGGATTCCGGAATCAGGATTTTCAAGAGCGGAAGACGGGGCTCAAACCCGCGACCCTCAGCTTGGAAGGCTAATGCTCT
>CAUDXH010000003.1 GCA_958453305.1 uncultured Bacteroides sp.
TTTATTTACTGCCAGAGCCGCTTAGGCTTGGCGAATTTTTAACGAACTATTGTTAAAGTGCTCCAAAGATATAATCTTTTTAGGGGAATCAGCCGGTTTTTCTGAAGAAAAATTACCGTATACGTTTCAGGTAATCGGTAGGACTTTCTCCAAAGAATTCCTTAAAGCAGCGTGTAAAATAAGAAGGTGATGAAAATCCCACCTCGTAAGTTACTTCTGCGATACTTTTTTCGGTCGCTGCTAAGAGTGAAGCTGCCTTCTTTAAGCGGGCTATACGCAAGAGCTCATTGGGGGCATATCCGGTAAGTGCTTTCGTCTTGCGGTATAGCTGTACCCGACTGAATCCGAGTGCTGCTCCTAAATCTTCCACATTGGTATCTGGGTTACTTAACTGTTTTTCTATTTCTTTGCGCAGTTTGTCTACAAACCCTTTATCGGTTTCGTTTAGCTGAGGTTTCGAGACCGTTCCGGTTTGGTCAGTGAAGAAGTTCTGCAGCCTCAAGTGATTTTCTATCAGGTTCTGCAGTCTTGCCTTCAGTATTTTTCCATTAAACGGTTTGGTCAGGTAAGAGTCAGCTCCGCATTCATATCCTTTGATTTTTTGCTCATCCATGGTATATGCTGTGAGCATGATAACCGGTATGTGTGAAGTCTGCATTTCTGTTTTCAGTTTGCGGCAACATTCCATTCCGTCCATGACAGGCATCATAACATCGCAGATGATGGCATCGGGCACATATTTCAGAGCAAGTCTTAATCCTTCTAATCCGTTTTCGGCTTCAATGATGTCATAATGTTGTTGCAGTAAAAAACGGATGTAGTTTCTTACATCTTGGTTGTCATCAATGATTAGTACGGCAGGGAGGTTTACATTTGCATTTTCTTCTGGTTCAGAAGCATCCATGTTTGAATCTGCATCGAGTACGGCACCTTCTTTCAGGCTTTCCGGGATGATTTTGTTTTCTGCCTGTTCATGGCAGAAGTCAGGTTGTATCATTGGAATTTCTACGATAAAAGTAGTTCCTTTATCTTTTATGCTTTCCACACGTATTTGCCCATGATGCATTTCTGTAAAGGCTTTGGCAAGTGCCAGGCCGATTCCCGACCCGGCATGATGGATGTTTATTTGATAAAAGCGTTCGAAAATATGCTGGATATGTTCGGGCGACATGCCTGTACCTGTATCGCTGACCAAAAGTCTGAGCCAAGGAGACTCGTTGTGTTGGAAGGTAGTCAGGTTGATTTCTATCTGTCCGTTTTCGGGAGTAAATTTAAAAGCATTCGATAATAGATTGTATAAGATGCGCTCCAACTTTTCAGCATCGGCAGTCAGGGTATATTCTTTGCTGTCTCCGGTTACGGAAAGATTAAAATGGATATGCTTTCGGTAAGATAAAGTTCGGAAAGATTCGGCCCACTCACTGATAGAATCAGCAGCGTTAAATTGTGAAAAGTTGATTTCCAATTTCCCGTTTTCAAATTTTCGGAAGTCTAATATTTGGTTGATGAGGCGCAGGAGGATGGTTACATTTTTGTGTACAACATTTAATAATGTCTGCTCTTGTGGCGTACAATGATTGCTTTCCATTAACTGGTTGATGGGGTCGGCAATCAGTGTAAGCGGTGTACGGAAATCATGCGAGACATTGGTGAAGAAAGCAAGTTTGGCATGAGTCGCCTCTTCAAGCTGGCGCGAAAGGTCAATAAGTTGGTCGCGTTGTGTTTCCAATTGAGCTTTCTGTTTTGATAATTCAGCGTTCATCCTGTTCTTAGTCCAGAAAGCCCGGACAACGAAAACTAGCAGAATTGCAGTTAAAACCAGAATAAGAATACAGGCATAGAGAAACATACGCTGGGCTGAGTAGCGCATGAAATAAGCATCCAGTTGTCCGTTTAGTAGCTCTATTTTATAATCAAGCTGTGAAATGTGCTCGGTCTGCATCTGCATGATGCGTGCATTTGATTTATCAACCAATGCAGTTGATAAGTTTGTCTCTTTGTCGTAAGGCTTTCCTTGTAAGATGGTCATGGCTGTTTGAACAACGTTATCTCCTCCGGTGGGATAGATAAAGGTTGCATCCATTTCTCCTCCGGCTACACTTTCTATTCCAAATCCTTTTCCGGCTACGGCATCAATACCTACAAATAAAATATCCTTTTCTCTTCCCCGCTTAGCTGCTGCCTGAAAGGCACCGATAGCCATCCGGTCGTTTTGGGCAAAGACTAAATCGATATCCGTATGATGTGTGAGGATGGAGTCAAGTGCATTTTCAGCTTTATCCTTAAACCATCCGGCAGCGGCTGAGGCTATAATTTTGATTTCAGGTGCATTTTTCAGGCTCTCTATCATGCCCTTGTGGCGTTCTACGGCAGGGGTTGACCCATGCAGTCCGGTAATCTCAACTACATTGCCTTTACCGTGTAACCGGCTGATTAGATAATTTCCTACTTGTCGCCCTATTTCATAATTATTTGCACCTACATAAGCTGTATATTTGTTTGAGCGAATCTTCCGGTCAACCAATACAACTGGGATACCGGCATCGAAAGCCTGTTCTATTACCGGGGTAATGGCATCTGCCTCATTAGGAGCAACAATGAGCAAATCCACTTTCTTATGAATGAAGTATCTGATGTCTTCTATCTGGCGTTGATTGTTATCTTTTGCAGTCCGTATTTCAAGTTGAGTTCCGGGATAAAACAATGCTTCCCGTTCTATTTCTTTGTTCATTTGCCCGCGCCATTCATCTTCACTGCATTGGGATACTCCAATAAAGAACTGATGCTCCTTTTGGGCGCATGAACCACATAGCAGAAGCATGATAAAGCATAGAGAGATAAGAATCCATTGATTATTTTTCATGGTACTAATTCTGTTACGAGAACAAAGTTATGCGATTTTTTTTAATCTTCCTATACGAAAAAGAAAGGGTATGTTTTTCATTTGTGAAAGATCCCAGTCGGTCTTTGGAAAAGGAGACTGACTGGGATAAAATGGGGTATCAAGACCGATTGTTATTCTGCTTTTTCTTTCAGATAGTCGGGCAAAATAGGCATTGCTCCGTTTTGTGTACATACATAAGCAGAGACTTCAACAGCTAATTTGTGTGCTTCGTGTACAGGTTTTCCTTTCAGAATAGACGAAACAAAAGCTGCGGTAAAAGAATCACCGGCTCCAACCGTATCGGCTACTGTTACTTTTGGGGTCTCTACAAAAGAAACGCTACCGGGGGTGAAGACATAACTTCCGTTTACTCCGCAGGTAAGAATCAGCATCTTCAGGTTATACTTGGCAAGTAAGATCCAGCATTTGTCTTGCAGGTCAATTCCGGGGTATCCGAACATGCGGCTTACTGTGACAAGTTCTTCGTCATTGATTTTTAAAATGTTGCACTTCTTGAAAGAATTACATAGAATCTCTTTTGTATAGAATCCCTGGCGAAGATTGATGTCGAAAATCTTCAGTGTGTCTTCTGTATCGGGCATATCGTCTAGAAAGCGGTTGATCGTGTTACGTGAAACTACGCTGCGTTGCCCCAGTGAGCCAAAGCAAATAGCTTTCGTTTGTTTAGCGAGTCCCTGTAAAGCAGGTGTGTAAGGAATATTGTCCCACGCTACCCCTTCTTTTATATCATAGCATGGGATTCCTTCTGCATCTAGTTCTACCTGTACGGTTCCTGTAGGGTAAGGAACCGTTTCAATCATTGCATTCAGTTGTTTTTCCCGGAAGTTTTCCAGAATTTCCATACCTAATTTATCTTCACCCACTGCGCTGACAACTCGGCTGTTTAATCCGAATTGAGAAGCATGATAAGCAAAATTGGCGGGAGCACCTCCTATTTTCTTACCTTCAGGAAGAACATCCCACAAGGCTTCGCCCATTCCTACTACTATGTTACTATTCATTGTTATCATGATTTTAGTTATTATAAAGTTAATGATTATTTTTTAATTTTCCAAGTGTAATATAGCAAGTAAATAACTCCGACGGTCATGACGGCTATTGCTCCTTGTTGCCCGATGGCATCACTGGCAAATCCCATGAGAAGCGGAAATACCGTACCTCCGAATAATCCCATAATCATCAGTCCCGATACTTCGTTCTTTTTGTCGGGTTCGGCAAAAAGAGCTTGTGAGAAAATGATGGGGAAAACATTAGAGTTACCGAAGCCTATCAGTGCAATGCAGATGTATATAACACTCAGTGAACTTGAAACAAACAGTCCGCTTGCGGCAAGGAGCATGCAAATTACACTGATGAAAAAGAACGTTTTTGCGTGAAGCCGGCGTAATATAAAAGCTCCGGAAAAGCATCCGAGTGTACGGAAAATAAAATACAGGCTGGTAGCAAATCCGGCTTCGGCCAAACTCATGCCCGTGCGTTCCATTAAAATTTTAGGAGCTGTGGTATTGGTTCCCACGTCAATACCTACATGGCACATGATACCAAGGAAAGAGAGCAGGATAAACGGCTTGCCTAGCAATTTCAAGCAGTCGGCAAATCCTGAGGCCTGATCCGCTTTTTCTTCCTCGATGGGAGTAGAAGCCAAAAGCAGCACGGCAAAGATGGCTACAATCATATAGATAGGGAAAAGAATGCGCCAACCCAGCCCGAATGTCGGAATAGCTTGCAAGCTTCCCCACATGGCGAGGTAAGGAGCAAGGAATGAGGCAATGGCTTTGACAAACTGTCCGAAAGTCAGCGTACTGGCCAGCCGGTCGCCTGAGATAATGTTGCTTAATAGCGGGTTAAGCGAAGTCTGCATCAGTGCGTTGCCGATTCCTAAAAGAGAGAATGAGCAGAGCATAATGCCGTAACTGTCGCCAAAAACCGGAATCAGCAGCGAAGCAAATGTAACCAGCAGGCTGAGTAGTACCGTTTTCTTTCTTCCTATTTTGTTCATGAGAATACCTGTTGGTACAGAAAAAATCAAGAACCAGAAAAACACGAGTGAAGGAAAAATATTAGCTTCCGAGTCACTTAAGTTCAAATCTTCTTTCACATAATTTGAAGCGATGCCTACCAGATCAACAAATCCCATGGCAAAGAAGCATAGCATAATAGGAAGAAGTTTGGCATATTTAAGTTTTGTATCCATAGTCATTATTATAAGTAAGATAAATATATTTGTTGGGTAGTTTGATACGGCAAATTCGACTGATTTTTTCTTCGAACCTGCCGTATCCTAAGTTTGCATTTGTATATATTATAAGCCTAGTTTATATAGCTTGACATTGCTAATGATTGCTTCACCCCCTTTTGAATAGAATTCTACAGTGTTATAGGGTTTGGTAGGGAACACTAAATTTGTCATGGCGATACGTCCTTCATCAGCAAATACCTCAATTGAACATTTGTCGATAAATAGATTCAAATGATAGGTTTTTCCTTTGCATAATGCAAGCGGAGCCCATGTGCCGAGTGCAAAATCATTTTGATAGTTTACAGAAAGGGCTTTTCGATGTTCGTCGGTTTCCTTATCATGAACCACCATCTCTCCATAATTTTCCAGATTTATGATTCCGCTATGGTTACGGTCGGTTATTAATCGTCCGGCTTTCATGTCAAGATAAATGCTGAGGTATTCATTTTTATCGTTTAGCAGGCGGAATCCTACTGTGTCGGCTTGGTTTGGAGTAATATCCAACTCTATTTCACAAGCTCCTTCAGAGGTACTGTTCAGTGCAATGCTTTTAGTTTGTTGTGTTAGAGTGAAATTGTTCACACACATGCTGTCTTTGCGTAATATTTCAGCTTCTTTAATGACATTGGCAGCCATATAGATTTCTCCGTCCTTAGAGTAAAGAGAAAGTTCACGTGGTAAAGCATTGGCTCCACGGTATTGCTGGATTGGTGTTGCATTGGCATATTGCCAGTTGCTCATCCAAGGTACAGCGATAACTCGGTCGGCTGTATTAGAGAAGCATACGGTAGCATAATGGTCTTTTCCGAAATCGAGCCACTTCGCTGTTTCAGGTTTACTGTCACATGTAAATTCTTTACCGTCGAAGTCACCGATAAAATATTCAGTAGCACTTCCTCCAAACATACATCCCGGGTTGATATTGACAATCATGACCCATTTTTTATGGTTGGGGTCGCCATCAACTGGCAGTTGGATAAAATCGGGACATTCGAATTGGTTAGGTTGTACCCCATAGCCTTTTCCGAATCCGCTTAAGAATTCCCATTCTTTTAAATTTGTTGAAGAATAAAAACGCATTTCTTTATCGGCAGAAACAATCATATACCACTTTTGGGCTGGTTCATACCAGAAGACTTTAGGATCACGGAAGTCTTTTAGTCCATCGAATGGAGTCAAGATAGGATTCTTTTCATATTTGGTGAAGGTGCGCCCGTTATCATTGCTGTATGCCATACATTGAATCTGTCCGTGCTCATCACTTGCCGATGTATAAAAAGCAATCATGGCATCTTTTCCATATCCTGCACTGTTATTATGGTCAATGATAGAACTTCCTGAAAAAATATGTCCTAATGTATCACGTGCAATGGCAGGTTTCAGATGCTCCCAGTGTATGAGGTCTTTGCTGACAGAATGCCCCCAATGCATGTTTCCCCATTTGGAACCATAAGGGTTATATTGAAAATAAAGGTGATATTCTCCGTCTTTATAGACTAGTCCGTTAGCATCGTTCATCCATCCGTAAAGAGGAGTATGGTGGTAAACAGGACGATAATAGTCTGTGTTTTGGGTATTGAACTGGTCGGTTATACGGAGACTGTCCCAACAGATAGCCTGGGCATTTACTTGACTTACTGTAACCGTTGCCTGGTTAACTCCTTCCGGCAATTCAAAAGGAACATAATAGTCAATGCTGTCAACAGCCATGCGGATATCCATGCTTACGTCTGCCGAGCTTCCGGTTTCAAGCTTTACTTTTCCTTCATTGGCTGATTCTTGTATAGGAAGCAATAGAAAATTTGAAGGCTTTGAAATATGAATGATGGATAGAGAGTCGTTTTTATGTTCGATTGATAATTCGTTGTTTGACGATTGGCAAGCAGCCATGCTGCATAAGAGTGCTTGTCCTAATACGAGGCTAAAGAGATTACGTTTCATGGTTATAAAGTTTAGTGATGTTGTTTTCAGGAATTGATTTAATAAGAAAGCTTCATTATGTTAAAACTTCAGTTGTGCCGAGAATTCTACGGTAAACGGACGGATGTAGCTACCTGCCATTACTGTATTGGCATATTTGTCGGCTTCATCTTTGGTTACCAGTTCGGCTCCGGCAATGCTTCCTTTTGCACCGGTTTGGTTGAGGAAGTTTACCACAGTACATCCCAAAGATAATTTCTTGTTTACCTGCCAGTTCACACCTCCGAAAGTTTCCCAGCGTCCGTTAAAGTAATAGGCATCGTTGATATTGGCATAAGTCTTGCCGAAATAACGGAAGCTTGTCCAAACTTTCAGTCCGTCAATAATGGTATAGCTCGGGTCTATTTCCACGATAACTTGCGGAATTTCGGCTACAATATTTCCTGTGGCGTTGATTTCGCCCACATATCCGTCGGAGAAGGTAATCGATGTTTCATATTTCTTATAGGTGGGCTTTTGGTAAGTGAACAAGAAATGTAAGTCGAAACCCTTAAATGGAGTAGCCACAACATCGGTGGTCCATCCTAAAGTTTTGATGTCGTAATTCAGCGGAGCAGCCAAGATTTCATTCTTGCCGTTTGAGCTGTGCTGCAGGTTCAGGGTAGAGTTGTTGTTGGTTTTTGAAATGTAAGAGAACAGTGAAGTAAGGCTGAACCACTCATTGTTGAAGTAGATGCCGGCTCTTCCCAATGGAACGGAAATTTTGTCGGTATTTGGCATGGAGGCAGGAGCAAAGTTTTCGATACGCGGATGCTGGGTAATATAAGTGAAATCACCTGTAAATCCGAACTGGTCTGTCAGCTTATATGAAGCCGATGCACTGAGTGCATAGTTAAACCAATCGTATGAAAGGTCTGTCGGAGTTATTTTCACGCCTGAAGGAGATGTAGCTCCCAGATAATAGTTGGCAAAGCGTCCCACATATTTACCGTCGGAATTGGTTACAGCAGCATTTTCTCCCCGTAGAGCCTGATATTCTATACGAGCTCCGTAATAAAGATTTAAACGGTCGGTTATGTTCCAGTCGTGAGTGAAGTATAAGGCTATTTTGTTTTCATGCCCCTTGTAATATTCTGAAGCATTTTTGTTGAAATCATAATAACATCCGTTTCCTGAATAAGCGCGGTCGGTCGATGAAGCATGGTTTGCATTAAACAGGCGGACAGGGAAACTGCCGTCTGAAGGAACAGACTGGTCATACATGGTGGTATTCGAGGTATAGTCAATGTCATAATACCATTCGTTAAGTCCTAAACGCCAGGTGCTGTTCTGAAGTTTGTGCGACAGTTCGGTGGTAAGCATGAATTCATCGATAAAACCTCTGTTGAGGCATGACATACGGCTTTGCACGTATTCACCTTCGTAAGGCTTCATACTTCCGTCGGCAGTCTGGTACAGATAGTCTATTTGGGCAGCGTTTTGGGCGAGTGACATCGGTGTCTGATAAACCATTGAGCCAGTAGAGTGGGCGTACTTCATGCGGGTTTCCCATTTCAGCCCGTTGTCCCATTGATATTTGTTGTTAAAACTGAATTCGCTTCCCTTGTTCTGGGTGGCGTCGTAAAGCGTGGTTTGCTCGATTTCCCCGGTGCGCATATTCCGGAAAGCCATTTCATTGTCAGTAGGCAGATAAGAAGTTGTTCCTAAAGCAAAATCACCGAATTCTTTTACGCTTCCGTCGCCTACATAGATAAAGGGAGCTGATTGGGTGGCATAATTATATACTGGATGGCTGTTGCTGTAATGATACATGGCAGTCCATTCGCCTTTTCCTTTATGATACCGGCGGGTAAGAGCCAACTTGTAGATTTGCGTACGGTCTTGAAATGGAGTTGACTTGATTTTGAATGTTCCCGGATCGAAATCCTGGTAGAGGCTTCCACTGTAATACCAGTCGTCGGCGATTTCTCCGTTCAGGTTGAACGAAAATTCCTGCATGCCAAAGTGGTTGCTCTTATAGTTTAAGGTACCGTTAAATCCTTTTTCCCCTAACTGGGTAAATGAGTTGACGGCATATCCGATATTTCCCGTAGTGATGGCTGTTTCTGAAATCTTAAGCAGACCTACATGGTTGAGGCTGGCGTCTGCACGCCATATAGAGTTTACCCCATGGGGATTGGTGGTATAGGTAACGGGAAGTCCGTTTTCAAGAACATTGACATCGGCTGAAGGAAGCCCGATCTGTATTTCACGCGGACCGTTGGCACTGGCGGCATTCAGCATAACATTGCGGTTGCCTTCTTCTTTTGAACTGCTTTTGTTCGATGAACTGTTTTCTTGTGCATATCCTTTTGTACAGGTTAAAGCAAGTAATAAGGCTGCTCCCATGCAATTGTAGAAAAGCTTTTTTCTTGTCTTCATAGCATTATGTTTTAAAGATGAAACCTAAATTTTGTTTTGTTTGCTACAAAGGTATGAGGCGCTAAGAATGAGGAGGTTAAAAATTGTTGCATCTTCTTGCAAAATTGATTCATGTAACATTTTTGCGAGAAGATGCAACCATATTTCTATTTGTCAGCCGGTTGCTTTTATGATATTTGAGACGTTAGAACGCCTCTTTGCGTTTCTTGCAGGTAGCTATCAGATAAATTCCCAGTAAGATGAGCGGTACGCTTAGCCACTGACCGATATTCAGTGTCATGTTTGCCTCTTCTGCTACTTGCGGATTTTTCATGAACTCCAGTCCAAACCGTGCCCCGAAGAAGATGAGCAGAGAGACTCCCGTAATCAGTCCGATTTGCTTCTGGGCATGAAGCTTGTGATACATCAGCCATGAGGTGACCAGTGCGGCGAGGCAGTAAAGCATTTCATAAATCTGGGTAGGGTGACAAGGAAGCGAAACTCCGTTTTGATTATACAGCTCTTGCCATTCGCGGGAACGGATAAATTCGAAGCCCCAAGGCAGCGTGGTGGGGAATCCGAAAATTTCAGAGTTCATCAGATTGCCGAAGCGGATGCACATACACACGATGGCTACTGCAGGAATCATCCGGTCGAAGAGCCACCAGACATTTTTTTTTGTGACGGTTTTTGAATACCACACCAAGGCCAGGATAAGTGCAAACACTCCACCATGGCTGGCCAGTCCCCCTTTCCATATCTTGAAGATTTCGGCAGGGTGACTTCCGTAGTAGTCCCATTCATAAAACAGGCAATGTCCTAAGCGGGCACCAATTACACTGCTGAGTATGCAATAGATAAAAAGTTTGTCTGCCCAATTTTCAGGATACCCTTCTTTCTTAAACAGGCGAGACACCATTTCATAGGCGAGGATAAATCCCATTCCCCACATGAGTCCGTACCAACGGATTTCAAGTCCTCCTAAATGAATCAACACGGGGTCAACGTCCCATACGATACTTGCTAAAGTCATTTCTTTCAGTTTTAAGTTTTTTCTTATTCTTGAAGCGCAGATTGTTTTAAGAATGAATGCTTTGATATGCCTGCGCTTGTTGCGCAAAGTAACAAAAAAAAGGTTTTCTTTCAAAAGAAAACCTTTGGTAAATAACACTCCCTATGGAGCAGAAATATCTTTCTGTTCTGCCTGTATGGTTAGGATATTAAACCAGATGGGCAATCAGCTCTTCGCGGTCGCCTTCCAGCAAGTCGATTACAGGCACTTCAATCAGGGTGTAACATCCTGGATTCTGACGCATGGAAGCACGTGCTGCGCATACCAGTACCTGTGCGGTAAGTGCCGGGTTGTTAATCTTCATGTCAAATTCAAATAGCTGGTTGTGCGTTTTTCCGGATACCCCTTTACGTACCAGGTTTACGCCGTGTCCCACGTCATTTAAGTCATCCACGCAAGGAACCTGTATTACATGGGTTTCGTCGTTTACAAAATAAGGATCGGCCTTGATGGCAGCTTCTACTGTCTTGAAGTTGGCACCTTCTTCCAGTTCTACGTAAACCATGCGGCGGTGAATGCCTGTACCTACAGGAATCGTCATTGACAGCGCATCTTTAACTCCGGCAATGGCACGTACAGCCACGGAGTGTCCCATGCTGCGTCCCGGACCGAAGTTGGTATAAGTAATACCTTTTGGAGCGATGGCTTGCAGTAGGGTACGTACCACTGAGTCGCTTCCCGGATCCCATCCGGCAGAAATAACCGCAACTGCATTATGGGCTTGTGCTGTTTCATTCAGCGAACGGCGTAGGCTGGTAATTTGTGTATGAATGTCAAAGCTGTCAACCGTATTGATACCCAGAGCCAGAATTTCTTTTGCATACTGTTCTACACTGCGGGTAGGAGTGGCAAGGATGGCTACATCTACGTTATCAAGTTCCTTGATATCTTTTACCACAGGGTAGTCGGCAAGCTCGGCCGGTTTGTTTTCAGCTCCGCTGCGGCGTACAATACCTGCCACCTCAAAATCGGGGGCAGCTTCAAGTGCTTCGAGTGCAAATTTTCCGATATTTCCGTAACCTACTACGGCGGCTCTAATCTTTTTCATAATTTTTCCTTTTATTTAGTTTGATCTTTTGTTTACTGTGATGTTGCAAAAATACAGAATTAGAATGATTCCAAACAAGAAGAATTGTCGGTAATTTAAAAGAAATATGACCAAACTTACAATTTATAACTTTGTTATGGTTATTTTTGCTGTTCAAATTCGAATTTGTTATAAAAATATGATTGAATACATTAAAGGAGAACTTGCGGATATTACGCCTGCCATGGCTGTTGTTGACTGCAACGGGGTGGGCTATGGAATAAATGTGTCTTTGAATACCTATTCTGCAATTCAAGGAAAGAAAGAAGTGAAGTTATTTATCTATGAGGCGATTCGTGAAGATGCCTATGTGCTTTACGGTTTTGCTACCAAGCAGGAGCGTGAATTGTTTTTGATGTTGATAACTGTATCAGGCATTGGAGGAAATACTGCCCGCATGATTCTTTCGGCTCTTTCACCTTCTGAACTTTGTAATGTGATAAGCAGTGGAAATGAAAAATTACTGAAAACAGTAAAAGGTATAGGATTGAAGACTGCCCAGCGTATCATTGTAGAGTTGAAAGATAAGATTGCCTTAATGGGGGGAGAACCCTCTTCGGCTTTGCCTTTACCGGCAGCAGCGGCTCATTCGGAAGTTTATGAAGAGGCAATAGCTGCACTTACCATGTTGGGCTTTGCTCCGGCTCCTTCTCAGAAAGTGGTTTCGGCTATATTGAAGGAAGAGCCCTCGGCTGCAGTAGAGCAGGTTATCAAGCTGGCATTAAAGCGCCTTTAAACCATATGGAAAGAACTCTTTCAGTGAGTAATAAAAACGCCTAATCATTTCACTCAGAATGATTAGGCGTTTTTATTTAAATGTCAGGACGTTTTGAAGCTGATGACAAAGCATCTTTATCCCCGGCTGTCAATGCCCCACATCATCTTCTCGCGCAGGGTATTAAAAAAAGAATGATGACAGCGCTTTACGATACGTATATGATAGTCGGCCCGGCGGATGGTAAGCCGGGTTCCTTCCCGGCATGTTTCACTGCGCCCGTCGATAGCCACGAGGAAGTTATGGCTCCGGCTTTCCACATCGAGGGTTATTTCCCAGTCATCGCGAATCACTATCGGACGAACGTTGAGGCTGTGAGGAGCGACGGCTGTCAGTCCGATGGTTCCGCTCTGAGGAACGAGAATCGGACCTCCTACACTCAGCGAATATCCGGTAGAGCCGGTGGGAGTGGTTATAATCAGTCCGTCGGCTTGATACACATTCAGCAGTTCTCCGTTGATATAGGCGTGGATGGTAATCATCGACGAACTGTCACGCTTGAGGATTGCTATTTCATTCAGTCCGTAAGGATTCCCTTTCAAGACCTGTCCGTTACAGGTCAGCTTTAATACCCGCCGGGGTTCCGCCAGATACATTCCCTGGTAAATTTCATTGAAAGCCTCCTCCATCTGGTCTGGTGATATATCAGCCAGAAAGCCTAATCGCCCGGTGTTGATTCCTAAAATAGGAATCTCTTTATCGCCTACATAACTTGCTGCTTTCAGGAAAGTTCCGTCGCCGCCGATGCTTAAAGCCATATCTGCATGAAACTGGTTCCCTTCAAATACTTCTAAGTTTGTCAAATCGGCTCTGGTATGGTTTTGCAAGAAATGATAGAACTCGCTATGTATGCAGATTTGTGCTTCTTTACGGCGCAGGATATCCAGCAAGTGGGTTACATGCGCTGATTTATGTTCTTGAAAAGTATTGCCAAAGAGGGCGAATCTCATGGTCTGTTGCATATTTTATCAATCTTTTTAAGGATAATCATAACAGGTTTATCACAAATCCTGTTAACTTTGCAAGTTGTTGGTGCAAAGATAGGGAAAGGCAAGGGCAAAACCGAGTCAAAAGTCTACTTTTGAGCGAGAGTGTTGCCATACCGCATCCTGTCTTCAGGGAACAAAGGTAACAAAAAACATACAAACAATATGACAAAATTAAGTGTTAATATAAACAAGATAGCAACCTTGCGTAATGCGCGTGGAGGAAATAATCCGGATGTAGAGCAAGTGGCTAAAGACTGTGAGGCTTATGGGGCTGAGGGGATAACGGTTCATCCGCGTCCGGATGAACGCCATATACGCTATGCCGATGTTTATGCGCTTCGTCCGCAAGTAAAGACCGAGTTTAATATCGAAGGCTACCCTTCAAAAGAGTTTATCGACTTGGTATTGCGGGTACGTCCCCATCAGGTAACTCTGGTTCCTGATGCTCCGGATCAGATAACGTCGAATGCCGGATGGGATACCAAAACTCATTTTGCTTTTCTGACCGACTTGATGGATACGTTTGGTACGGCAGGTATCCGTACCTCTATTTTTGTGGGAACGGATGTAGAAATGATAGAGTATGCAGCCAAGACCGGAGCCGACCGCGTGGAACTGTATACCGAGCCTTATGCGGCAGTTTATCCGGAAAACCCGGAACAGGCCATTGCTCCGTTTGTCCAGGCAGCCGGTGTGGTTCGTAAATTAGGTATGGGGCTGAATGCCGGACACGATTTAAGCCTGCAGAATCTGAAATATTTCCATGATAATATACCTTGGCTGGATGAAGTTTCCATTGGCCATGCACTGATATGTGATGCGCTTTATTTGGGATTGCAGAAAACGATTGAAGAATATAAAAATTGCCTTCGCTGATTATGATGACATTGACTTTACTGGCAGCTGCACAGACAGTTGCCGATACTTTAACAGGTGCTAATCCGGTTTTGACACCGTTGGCATCGGGAGAACCTCAGATGAATTTGTGGGAAATGGCTTGCAAGGGAGGTTGGATTATGGTGGTACTGGCGCTGATGTCGGTAGTTGCTTTCTATATCTTTTTCGAACGTGCCGTAACTATCCGTAAGGCAGGCAAGGAAGACCCCTTGTTTATGGAGCGCATCCGTGACTATATAAAGTCGGGTGAAATCAAGTCGGCTATTAACTATTGCCGCATCACGAACACCCCTTCTGCACGGATGATTGAAAAGGGGATTACCCGTATGGAGCGTCCGGTAGCCGATATTCAGGCAGCCATTGAAAATACAGGTAATATAGAAGTAGCCAAGTTGGAAAACGGACTTTCCATAATGGCTACCATTTCAAGTGGAGCTCCGATGTTAGGCTTCCTGGGTACAGTGACCGGAATGGTACGTGCTTTCTGGAATATGGCCAATGCGGGGAATAATATTGATATTACTTTGCTCTCAAGCGGTATTTATGAAGCGATGATTACCACTGTAGGCGGACTGGTGGTGGGTATTGCTGCCATGTTTGCTTATAATCATCTGGTATACAGAGTAGATAAGGTGGTGAGTCAGATGGAAGCCCGTACGATGGCTTTCATGGATTTGCTCAATGAGCCGAACGATAAATAAACGGGCGTATGGCACTGAAAAGAAGACAAAAGATATTGCCCAGTTTTAGTATGTCGTCAATGACGGACTTGATTTTCCTGTTGTTGATCTTCTTTATGATTACTTCGACCATGGTTTCGCCTAATGCCATTAAGGTGTTGCTTCCTCAAGGATCGGAGCAGACCTCTGCCAAGCCGATGGCTCGGGTAATTATAGATAAGGAGTTGAACTATTACGGGGCTTTTGGCAAAGAAGACGAAATGCCGCTTGCCGTTGATGAAATTCCGGCATTTCTTCAGGAGTGCGCCCGGAAAGAACCGGAAATGTATGTGGCTCTTTATGCCGACGAATCGATTCCTTACCGTGAGATTGTGCGTATTCTGAATATTGCAAACGAGAATCATTTTAAAATGGTGTTGGCTACACGCCGACCTGACAAGAATTAACCGTTAAGTGATGAAACGAAGTAAGATAACGGGAATCATCGGAACAGTGGTGCTTCATGTGCTGGTGCTGTTGTTGCTTTTTCTTCTGACCCTTACCAAACCGGATGTACAAGAAGAAGGAGGAGTACCTGTTATGCTTGGAAATACGGAACAGGCCGCAGGGGATGCTGACCCATATACGATGACGGAGGTAGACGTGTTGCCACAGCCGCCGGCCTCTGTTCCTGAACCGGAAGCAATGCCGGCTGAACCGGAAGTGAAGCAGCCTTTGATTACACAAGCTGATGAGCCTTCAGTGCAAGTAAAAAAGGAAGAACCCAAGAAGGAGAAACCTAAGAAGGAGAAGAAGCCTCTGAAAAAAACAGAGAATAAAACTCCGCAAAAAGAACCCGAAAAAAAGGTTGAACCGGAAAAGAAACCCGAGAAAACGGAAGCCGAGAAACGGGCTGAGGCTGAACGGCTCGCTGCACAGGCGGCTGCCAGCAAAATTGCCGGAGCTTTTGGTAAAGGCTCTAAAATGGGAAATAAAGGAAATGCCGGAACCGGAGCCGGGCTGCAGGGAAGTACTGCCGGAAACTCGGATGCAGGTAAAACAACGGGAGTAGGATGGAATGGCGCTTTCGATCTGAACGGACGTTCTTTGGGCGAAGGAGGTTTGCCTGAACCTATCTATAACGTGCAAGATGAAGGTAGGGTGGTGGTAACCATTGTGGTTAATCCGGCTGGACAGGTGGTGCGTACCAGTATCAATAAGCGAACTAATACTGTAAATCCAGCACTGAGAAAGGCAGCTGAAGAAGCAGCTAAAAAAGCGCGTTTTAATATGGTAGAAGGGGTGGATAACCAGAGCGGGACCATTACGTATTACTTTAAGTTGAAGTAGTTGGTACGCGTTCTCCTGGAGGAAGAACTTGCAAAACTTGTGATATTGAAATAAAAGTGTTCAATTTTTAATGAATGAATCTTATGAAAGCTATTTGTATCTTTTTGGCTGAAGGATTTGAAGAAATGGAAGCCATGTTTCCATTGGATATCATGCGCCGTGGCGGACTGAATGTGAAGACAGTTTCTGTTACTGGAGAAAAGACAGTGGTAAGTTCTCATCGGGTACCGGTCGTGGCTGATGAGTTAATTGAAAATCTGGGTGAAGAAGATATTGAAATGATTGTCTTGCCGGGAGGAATGCCGGGAGCAACCAATCTTGACGCACATGCCGGACTGGACAAGCTTATCAGAAGTTTTGCTGCTGCCGGCAAGCCGATGGCTGCCATTTGTGCGGCTCCGTTGGTGTACGGAAAACGGGGACTGCTGAAAGGTAAAAAGGCAACTTGCTATCCGGGATTTGAACAGTATTTGGAAGGGGCTGAATATACCGGCAGTATGGTGGAAATTACCGATAACTTTATCTTGGCTAAAGGTCCGGGAGCAGCGCCGGCATTCGGCTTTGCCATCCTTGAAAAAATGGCAGGTGCAGAGAAGGTTCAAGAAGTGAAACAGGGCATGTTAATGGCTTAATAACTTGAAATGAAGAAGTACATCATTATTGTTGCAGGAGGAAAAGGTTTGCGTATGGGGGGAGATATTCCCAAGCAGTTTGTGCCGGTAAAAGGTAAACCGGTGCTGATGCGTACGCTGGAAGCCTTTTATGCCTATGATGAACAGATGGAACTTATTTTAGTGCTTCCGGCTAATCAGCAAGATTACTGGAAGCACTTGTGTTTGGAATACGGATTTACACTTCCTCACCAGATTGCCTCGGGAGGTGAAACACGTTTTCATTCGGTAAAAAACGGCTTGGCTTTGATTGAAGGCGAAAACGGACTGGTCGGAGTGCACGATGGGGTACGCCCTTTTGTAACCCGTGAGGTGATTGCTGCCTGTTACGATGCGGCTGTTGAGAAAGAAGCGGTAATTCCGGTGACGGAGGTGGTAGAAACCTTGCGCTTGCTTACCGGAGAAGAGGAAAGTAAAACCGTTCCCCGGGGCTCTTACCGGTTGGTACAGACTCCGCAGGTATTTACGGTAAGTTTGTTGAAGCAGGCTTATGGACAGGCTTATACTCCGGACTTTACAGATGATGCCTCGGTTGTGGAAGCATGGGGACATGCCGTTTATCTGGTTCCCGGCAATAGGGAGAATATCAAACTGACCACACCTTTTGACTTAAAGGTAGCTGAGGCGCTGTTATAAAAGAGAGTAGGGAATGTTAGATTTAGCGACACGTGATGTAAAGTATCTCCAGGGAGTGGGACCGCAACGTGCGGCTGTACTGAATAAGGAGTTGAATATTTACTCTTTACGGGACTTGCTGTATAACTTCCCTTATAAATATGTAGATAGAAGTCGCCTGTATTATATTCATGAGATAGACGGCAATATGCCTTATATCCAGTTGCGCGGAAAGGTTTTAAGCTTTGAAACGTTTGGTGAGGGACGCCAGCGGAGGTTGGTAGGACATTTCTCGGATGGTACAGGTGTAGTTGATTTGGTCTGGTTTCAAGGCTTGAAGTTTGTGATGGGGAAATACAAGGCGAATGAAGAATACATCGTCTTTGGTAAGCCCACTGTGTTCAACGGTCGTATCAACATTGCTCATCCGGATATTGATCCGGCAGGAGAGCTGGTTTTGTCGGACATGGGTCTTCAGCCTTATTACAACACAACGGAGAAGATGAAGCGCATGAACTTGAATTCGCATGCACTTGAAAAGTTGATGAAGAATCTTTTTCATACGCTTCAGCATGAAATATTCGATGAGACATTAAGTCCGTCTATTATAGAACAGCATCATCTTTTGCCACTGACTGATGCACTTTACAACATCCATTTTCCCCGGAATCCGGAAATGCTTCGCAAAGCGCAGTACCGGCTGAAGTTTGAAGAGCTGTTTTACATTCAGCTTAATTTATTGCGCTATACCAAAGAGCGGAGAAACAAGTTCCGTGGGTTGGTATTTGGAAAAGTGGGCGAAATATTCAACACTTTTTATTCGAAAAATCTTCCGTTTGCATTAACGGGTGCCCAGAAGCGGGTGATAAAGGAAATGCGCCGCGATATGGGAAGTGGAAGACAGATGAACCGTTTGCTGCAGGGCGATGTGGGAAGCGGGAAAACCCTGGTGGCTTTAATGACCATGCTGATTGCGCTGGATAATGGCTTTCAGGCATGTATGATGGCTCCTACGGAGATTCTTGCCGCTCAGCATTATGAAACGATTTCCCGCTTTCTGAAAGGAATGGATGTGCGGGTGGAGTTATTAACCGGTACGGTAAAAGGGAAACGGAGAGAAACCATCTTAAGAGACTTGTTGACCGGTGACGTACATATCTTGATTGGAACGCACGCGGTGATTGAAGATACGGTGAACTTTTCTTCGCTGGGGCTGGTGGTCATTGATGAGCAACATCGGTTTGGGGTAGCACAGCGTGCCAAACTTTGGGCAAAAAATACCTGTCCTCCTCATGTGCTGGTTATGACGGCAACTCCTATCCCCCGAACATTGGCCATGACGTTGTATGGTGACTTGGATGTTTCGGTGATTGATGAACTTCCGCCGGGAAGAAAACCGATACAGACCGTACATCAGTTTGATAACCGTCGTGCTTCAATGTACGCTTTTCTTCGGCAGCAGATTGTGGCAGGGCGTCAGGTTTATATTGTGTATCCATTGATTCAGGAGAGCGAAAAAATGGATATAAAGAATCTGGAAGATGGCTATCTGCATATCTGTGAAGAGTTCCCTGAATATAAGGTGAGCAAAGTGCATGGTAAAATGAAGCCTGCCGAGAAGGAAGAAGAAATGCAACGCTTTTTACGGGCGGAAACACAAATTATGGTGGCAACTACTGTGATTGAAGTAGGTGTGAATGTGCCGAATGCTTCTGTTATGGTGATTGAAAATGCAGAGCGCTTCGGACTGTCGCAGCTGCATCAGTTGCGTGGGCGTGTGGGGCGTGGAGCAGAACAGTCGTATTGCATCTTGGTTACGGGGTACAAGTTGACTGAAGAAACCCGTAAGCGCATTGAAATTATGGTTCAAACGAACGACGGCTTTGAAATAGCTGAGGCTGACTTGAAACTGCGCGGTCCGGGTGACTTGGAAGGAACCCAACAAAGCGGGGTGGCTTTTGATTTGAAGATTGCCGATTTGGCGCGCGACGGCCAACTCTTGCAGTTTGTACGCGAGATAGCTGACCGGTTGCTTGAAGAAGACCCTCAGGGCGTATTGCCGGAAAATGCGGTTGTTTGGCGGCAACTTAAAGAGCTGCGTAAGAAGAATGTAAACTGGTCGGTTATTTCTTGAGTAAATGCCCGTTGTCTTTTAAACTAGTTTTCTCTGGCGGGAAAGTTTCCGAAGCCGACTGAAAGAATCGCTTTTCTTTAGGATAAAATCTCAAAACCACAGTGTGACCTGTAGAAGTCACACTGTGGTTTGTACGGTTCACACTGTGGTTTGTAGAAATCACACTGTGGTTTTAAGTTGTCATGCAGATGAAATCGTTTTTCATTTTGCATGAGAAGAATTTTCTGTACTGCTTTGCTCCGTCTGGTCCACTTTCTGTTCAGAATCAATCGGTGCTACCTGGTCTGTATTCTGTTCAGAACCGATAAACTCGCTGGGCTTTACTCCAAATTGCTTCTGAAAGCATCGGCTGAAATAGGCAGGATTACTAAATCCTACCATGTAGCTGATTTCGTTGATGCGGTATTTGTTTTCGCGCAGTAAGTCGGCTGCTTTTTTCAAGCGTACCAGTTGTACCATTTCATTAGGAGTCATATTGGCCAGCATTTTTATCTTGGCAAACAGACCGGAGCGACTGATACACAACTTCTCAGACAAGAACTCAATCGAAAGATTTGCATTGCTGAAGTTGTCCTCAATCAGCTGTTTCATACTCTTTAGGAATTCTTCATCCGATTTATTACCTGCTATCGAACTAAGCGGGATATTAGGCATTTGTGAGAATTTCTGGCGTAATTGCTGTCTTAACTCTAACAGGTTTTTGATGCATGCTTCCAAGTATTGGATAGAGAATGGTTTCTCAATATAAGCATCGGCTCCGCAATTCATGCCGGTTATCTTGGAGTCATTATCCGTTTTAGCTGTCAGAAGTATAAAAGGTATATGGCTGGTGAGTTGGTTGGAGCGGATGGCTTGACAAAATTCAACTCCATCCATATTCGGCATCATCCAGTCGCTTATAATCAGTGAAACTTCTTGTTCTTCTAAAAGTCTGAGTGCTTCTTTCCCGTCGGTAGCGGTTAATACGGTATAAGTTGACTTGAAGTTTGACTGTAGGAAGTTCAACATATCCTCATTGTCTTCTGCAATAAGCATAACAGGTAAAGTCTGTGAATCGGCAGACTCTATTTGTGTAGCGATAATATCTTCGGGTACATTCATACTTTCTGCCAATTGCATGGAGTCTTTTTCTACGGTTTCCTGTTTTATGGGGAGGTGAATGCAGAAAGCGGAGCCTGTTCCGGGATGTGATTCTACTTCCACTTTTCCGTGGTGGGCTTCTACTATGCCTTTTACAATACTCAGCCCGATACCCGTACCCGGTTTATTCTCGGAAGCTTGGTAGAATGGCTTGAATATAAGTTTTAGTTCTTCTTCTTCCATGCCTTTCCCGTTATCAGTAACTTGGATGGAAAAAGTAGGATGGTTAGGCTGGTGAATAAATTTTACTTCCACTTTATCGGTCGTATATTTGTTGGCATTGGTCAGCAGGTTACTTAATACTTTAGTCAAAGCCTCACGGTCAACGTCGGCTTTGAAATTATGTACCGGATAAGTGACAGACAGCGCAATGTTACGCTGTTTCATTGAGGGCTGGAAACGCTCGCATACAGCTTGCATTAAGTTTTTGATATTCTGAGGCGAGAAATGCATCGTCATCTCATTTTGTTCTACTTTGCGGAAGTCAAGCAGTTGGTTCACCAAATAGAGCAGACGCTGACTGTTTCTGTCAATGATTTCCAGGTCTTTACGTATTTGGATAGGCAAATCTAAAGTGGCTTGCATAATCTTTTCCAACGGACCGATAATCAAGGAAACTGGAGTACGTATCTCGTGTGCAATCATGGTAAAGAACTTTATTTTGGCTTCATGCATTTCTTTTTCTTTGTTTGCATTGAGTTCGCTGATGGCAATGGCATGTTTTTTCTCACTCCGCTTGCTGACATAGCGTATGAGCATTGCTATGGCAAAGCAGAAGAGCAGGAAATAGAATATCTTAAAAGGAAGTGACAGATAGAAGGGAGGGTGTACGATGATGCGTATGGAAGTTCCCTGTTCATTCCAGATATTGTCATTATTTGAAGCCTTTACGCGGAACGTATAGGTGCCGGCAGCCAGATTGGTATAGGTGGTGTTGTGTTGCGAGTTGACAAAGTTCCATCTTTTGTCAAATCCTTCCAGCATATAGGCATATTTGTTTTTCTGTGGAGTACAGTAGCTGAGGGCAGCATAACTTAAGGTGATAACGTTATGCTTATATGACAGGTGGATTTCATCTAAATGGTCAATAGATAGAGGTAAGATACCTTTCTCTTTCGTTTGGATATTTTGGTTGAAGATTTCCAGTCCGGTTAATACTACAGTAGGCTTCTGGGTATTCAGCTTAAGCTGGTGTGGATAAAATGTATTAAATCCGTTGATACTTCCTATGTAAAACTCCCCGTTGCGCGTTTTTAGTCCGGAGGCCATGATGAAAGCCTCACTTTGTAGTCCGTCGCTTTTTGTGAAAATTTGTGTGGTCTGATTGGTGGGAATATATTTGACCAACCCTTTGGCTGTGGTAAGCCATAAGCAGTCTTCTCCTTCAAGGATAGTGTTGATACACTCATTTTGAAGACGGAGCGGCTGATATACGAAGCAATCATTTTCGGCTTGGTAGCAATAAAGTCCATCGGGTGTGGCAGCCCAAAGTCTCCGTTCTTTATCAATACACAGGTGATTGATGTTTGGATTACTGAATCCTTGTTCTTGGTCGTATTTTTTCCAAATATCTTTAAAGGGGTTATATTTAAAAACTCCTTTCCCTAATGTTGCTATCCATAAATTCCCTTTTACATCTTCCGTTATTTCAATGATGAGCGACTCTAATTCTTTCATGGATATGAAACTGTCTTGCTCGCTGTCATAGCGGCAGATGCCAGACATGGAACCAGACCATATCGTACCATGGCTATCTTTGAAAATGGTATAAATGCTGGCATCGTCCAGACCGTCTTTCTGCGAATAAGTCTTGATGTGTCCGGTTTTCATGTTGAGAACGTGGATGCCGTTGCTGTACGTCCCAATCCACAGGTTGTTGTCTATAGCGCAGAGTGCATGTATGTTTTCACTCTGTAGTTGTTTTCTTCCCGGAAAATCAGCAAACTCTCCGGTGGCAGGTGAAAAGCGGCTAAGTCCGTTATCATCTGAGCCAATCCACACATACCCTTGTGCGTCTTCGCAGAAGCGGCTGATAATTTTGCTGTTGAACTGTAAATAATCTCCGTAAACCGGATAACCTTTGAATTGTCCGCAGTATGGTGGAAGATAGTTCACTCCGTTATAATAGGTTCCAATCCATACCCCTCCTTCCCGGTCTTTAATCATAGGATAAATAAACTTGCCTGAGAGCGCACCGCTTTCTTCTCCGTAATAGGTATGTAATTTACTTTCGTGCGTGAGCGTATTAAACAGCATGAGCCCGTCATCCGATCCGATAAAGAGAATATTGGGAGCATACTCCAGAATAGAATGAATGTGTGCCACAGCTTTCCCGCTTTCGGGAGTCAGGTACTTTTCCACCTTGCGTGTGTTTGGGTCCAGCTTCCATAATCCCTCTTTCCATGTTCCTATCCAAATTTGATGCATATTATCTTCCCAGAGAGCCATACTATAAACTCCATCCTCTTCACCTTCTATATAGAAAGCCTCAAATGTGTTGGTTACTTTATTCAAGCGGTATAAATTGTTCATACCGGTAGCCCATATATTGTTTTGCTCATCACTGAGAATACGTACGATATTTCCGTTACTTTGAGGAATAATAAACTGTATCAACTTGTTCGAGTTCGGATTATATTGAAAAACGCCCTGTTTTTGAGTGGCAATCCAGATGTTGTTTTCTTTGTCCGGAATGATATAATTAACCCATGAGTCTATTTTTACTCCTTGGTCTGTCTCTTGGTTAAAGAGTGCAAATTTATCTGCTTTCTGTTCATAGATATAGATTCCGCATTCTGTTCCTACCCAAATTTCATTTTTTGGGGCTTCGCATAGTGTGCTGATCGTATTAAACTGAAAGTTCTGATAGAGTGGGTTTGACTTCTGATAGTATTTAAACTGTGTTCCGTCAAATCGGTTTAACCCGTTGTCCGTGCCAAACCAGATATATCCTTTGCTATCTTGTAAGATAGCAGCTATTCCATTCGATGAAATTCCGTTTTCAATGCTATAATGCCGGAAGTGGAACTGCTCTGGTAAGATGGCATGTCCTGTGAGTGAGCTAAGAAAAATGAATAGTATAAAGAGGATTCTGATTGGCCTTTTCATAAGAATATAGTTTGGGTCTTTAAATTTTATACAAAGTTGATAAAAAACTTTGAATGAGCCCTATGAAAATAATCCAATTTAGTATAAAAATAGTCCAAATACGCTTTCTCTATTGTTAGAAAGCCTTCATATTTGTACGATATTTATATAAAGAAAGACTATAGTGAAAGGCTTTTATTTTGTTACTTCTTAATTTTGTTGAAAAGGAAAAGCGACATATTCCTATTGAAAATTTTATATGTGAAGTTTATAAATAAAAGATTCAAAAAATGAAGAAACGTATTTGGTTAGCAGCTTTTATGGGATTGTGTCTGACGGATGCTTTTGCACAATATCCCGGACAGTCAGAGGCGTGTATGAAAGTACCTGTTCAGGTGCCTTTGAAAGCCTTGTCTTTTGATTATGCCGATGTCCGTTTACTTGACGGACCGTTTAAACGGGCTATGGAAGTGAATCAGCGGTGGCTGAAGGAAGCAGATGTGGAGCGATTTATGCACAATTACCGTGTTACTGCAGGGTTAAAGACCAATGCAGAAGCTTTTGGAGGATGGGAAGGGCTTGATGTGGAGTTACGTGGTCATTCTTTAGGGCATTTGCTGACTGCCCTTTCCGAGATGTATGCTTCTACGGGAGATGAATTATATAAGCAGAAGTGTAGTGCGTTTGTTGAGGCTTTGGCTGAATGCCAGCAGGCTTTGGATGCGGACGGATATTTAAGTGCCTTTCCTGAGCATCTGATAGACCGGGCTATAGAAGGAAAATCGGTATGGGCTCCTTGGTACACTCTCCATAAAATTTATGCAGGACTCCTTGATGCTTATTTGCTCTGTGATAACCGGCAGGCTTATGATGTGGTATCGAAAATGTGCGATTGGGCATATGGTAAATTAAAGCCTTTGAGCGACGATGATTTACAGCGTATGCTGCAATGTGAGTTTGGCGGTATGTCTGAGTTCTTTTACAATATGTATGCCGTATCGGGCAACCTTCATCATAAGGAACTGGGCGACAAGTTTTATCATAAAGTAATACTTAATCCACTCTTGGAAGGTGAAGATAAGCTAGGGGGAACTCATGCCAATACGCAGATACCCAAAGCGGTGGGAGAGGCTCGCGGTTATGAAGTAACGGGAGAACAGCGGCATCATGACATCGCAGAATTTTTCTGGCATACGGTTTTGAAAAACCATACTTATGTAACCGGAGGAAACAGTGACAGTGAGTATTTCGGACAGCCGGGTAAATTGTCTGAACGCTTAGGACAGAACACCACGGAAACTTGTAATACGTATAACATGCTGAAGCTTACCCGTCATCTGTTTACATGGGATGCTTTGCCCGGTTATGCCGATTATTATGAACGGGCATTATATAACCATATTCTTTCTTCCCAGAATCCGGAAACGGGTGGGGTCACTTATTTTCATACACTTCATCCGGGTAGTGCGAAAGATTTCCATATGCCGTTTATTGCCCATACGTGTTGTGTCGGGACTGGTTATGAAAACCATTCCAAGTATGGTGAAGCCATTTATTACCGTACCTCGGATGATAAAGGATTATATGTAAACTTATTCATTGCTTCGGTATTAGAATGGAAAGAAAAAGGGCTTAAGTTACGTCAGGAAACGTCTTTCCCCGAAGAGTCGTCTACTTGTTTGACCGTATCAGCTGAAACTCCGGTAGACTTGACACTTCATCTGCGTTATCCGGTGTGGGCTGTTGATGGAGTAGAGGTGAAAGTGAATGGAAAAAAGGTGGCAGTTCGTACCAAGCCTTCCAGTTATATCAGTTTAAAACGCACTTGGAAAGAAGGAGATATAATTGAAATGGAAATGCCGATGAGGCTGCATACGGAATTTATGCCTGATAATCCTTCAAAAGGAGCCATTCTGTACGGTCCGATAGTGCTGGCAGCCGAACTGGGAGCAGATGATATTGATGATACGTTTGGAGTACCTGTTTTTGTTAATCCGGATAAGAAGTTGGAAAAATGGATTAAGCCGGTGGAAGGTAAATCAATAACCTTCCGTACAGTGGGAGTGGGGCGTCCTGAAGAAGCTCTGTTGAGTCCTTTATATAAGATATACAATCAGCGTTATGCGGCTTATTTTGATTTCTTTACCGAGGAAGACTGGACTCATAAACAGAAGGAATATAAAAAGCGGTTACAAGAAGAAAAGGATATTGCAGCCCGTACCATTGACTGGGTAGGTATTGGTGAACACCAGTCGGAACGCGATCATTTGGTTGAAAGTAAAATCAGTTATGTGTATAATCAGGGTGGACGTATGGGACGTGATGTGCGAGCTGAAGGATTTTTGCATTATCAGGTAGCTGTTGCTCCAGAAGGTAATAATGAACTGATGTTAACCTTTTGGGGAAGTGACAGTGGACATTTGCAATTTGATGTGCTGATTGATGGTAAAGTCATGACGAACATTACAGTAACTGATGAGAAGCCCGGTTCATTCTATAATCGTTTCTTTACTATACCGAATGAGATGGTTCAGGGAAAAGAAAATGTAAGAATCTCTTTTATCCCTACTCCTGGTAATCGGGCTGGAATTATCTATGGTTTGCGTACTTTGCATTCAAATAAATAGGCGATTGGGAATATAAAAATAGTCCAAAAGAATATAACAAAAGTCCATATGGTGTTTATAGTGTGTTAATAATCAGTCTTTTAATTGAAAATAAGGAAGATGGGTTATTCGACTATTTTTATAGTAGTATGGACTTTCTTGCTATTCTTTATTAGTATTTTCATCTACATTTGTACCTGAACGAAAAAGAATAATGTGATATGAAGAACAAAGTTTTAGTATTAATAAGTGGATTAGTTGTGTTGGGCACTTCATCTTGTACCCGGACAACCTATAATCAGCCGGATGCACCGATTCAAGAGGTGCCATTTACACAGGTTCACATAAACGATCAGTTTTGGACCCCTCGTATAGAGACCAATCGCACCGTATCTATTCCTTCTGCATTTAAAGAATGTGAGAAAAACGGTCGTTTCGATAATTTTGCCATAGCGGGCGGTTTGAAAAAAGGTGAGCATCGTGGTGACTTTTCTTTTGATGACACCGATCCTTATAAGGTAATTGAGGGGGCTTCTTATTCATTGGCGGTAAAGTATGACCCGAAACTGGATCATTATCTGGATAGTGTCATTACGATTATTGCAGCTGCTCAGGAGCCGGATGGTTATTTGACTACTTGTGTTACTAACAAGTGTTATCGTCTTTCCGGCTGGTGGGGCCGTTCGAAGTGGGAGCGTCTGAACAGCCATGAATTATATAACAGCGGTCATTTATACGAAGCAGCTGTGGCTCATTATCGTGCAACAGGCAAGCGCACGCTTCTTGATGTCGCTATTAAGAATGCTGATCTGGTATGTAAAGTTTTTGGTCCGGAGGAAGGTCAGAAGCACGTACCGTCAGGTCATCCTATCGTAGAAATGGCATTGGCAAAACTCTATAAGGTGACGGGAAATGAAAAATATCTGGCTATGGCCAAGTACTTCGTAGAGGAGACAGGTCGCGGAACCGATGGTCATAAACTGAATGAATACAGCCAGGACCATATGCCTATTCTGCAGCAAGAGGAGATAGTAGGTCATGCTGTGCGTGCCGGTTACCTTTATTCCGGTGTAGCCGATGTGGCTGCGCTGACCAATGATACGGCTTATTTCAATGCACTGACCCGTTTGTGGGACAACTTAGTCAGTAAAAAGCTTTATATAACTGGAGGTATGGGATCACGTGCTCAGGGTGAAGGTTTCGGTCCCAATTATGAGTTACAGAATCATACTGCCTATTGCGAGACTTGTGCGGCAATCGCCAATGTGTATTGGAATTACCGTATGTTCCTTGCAACCGGTGAATCCAAGTACATGGATGTACTTGAGCGGGCTTTATATAACGGGGTTATCTCGGGTGTATCTTTAAGCGGCGACAAGTTCTTCTATGACAATCCACTGGAATCTATGGGCGAACATGAACGTCAGCGTTGGTTCGGTTGTGCATGCTGTCCGGGTAATGTAACCCGTTTTGTTGCTTCTGTTCCGAATTATGCGTATGCCACTCAGCAGAACGATATTTACGTTAATCTTTATATTCAGGGCAAGGCTGAAATGCAGCTTGCCGATAATAAGGTTTCTCTTGAACAGACAACAGACTATCCGTGGAACGGAAAAATTTCCATCAAGGTAACTCCTGAAAAAGAAGGAGAGTTTGCGGTTCGTCTGCGTGTTCCGGGATGGGCAAAATCGGCTCCGGTGGCATCCGATCTTTATGCTTATACCGATGCAGCAAAGAAATATACGCTAAAAGTGAATGGCTCTTCTGTTCAGCCGGCAACAGGCGATGGTTATGAAACAATCGTCCGTACATGGAAGGCGGGTGATGTGATTGAATTTGATTTACCGATGGATGTACGTCGTATTAAAGCAAATGCAAACGTAGAGGTAGATAAAGGCATGCTGGCATTGGAACGCGGTCCGATTATGTTCTGCCTTGAGGGCAAGGACCAGCCCGACAGTACTGTATTCAATAAATTCATACCTTCTGGTACTCCGATAGAAGCCACTTTCGAATCAGACTTGCTGAATGGTGTAATGGTACTGAGTGGTATGGCCAAAGAAGTGGCTCAAGACGGTTCTGTTAAGGACGTTCCGTTTAAGGCAATTCCTTATTCAACTTGGAATAACCGTGGTGCTGACCAGATGGAAGTTTGGATTCCGGAATCGAAAGAATATGCTACTCCAACTCCGGCTCCGACCATTGCCTCAAAAGCAAAGACCTTTACCATTCAGGCTCCTATCCAGAAGGATGCTCCCGAATCGGCTTCTATCGTGTCTTATGCGTGGGGTGTGAACGATCAGTGGGAACCTAAACGTTCGTCTGATACCTCAAAGCCCTATCATTACTGGTGGTTGAAGAACGGTACGAAAGAAACTTTGGCTTATGAATTCGATCAACCTTATACCGTATCTTCCGTACAGGTTTACTGGCTGGATTTCGACCACTATGACGGTGATTTCCGTGTTCCTCAGAATTGGAAACTATATTATAAAGCAGGTAAATCTTGGAAGGAAGTTGATGCCCAAAATGAATATGGCATAAAGAAAGACTGTTATAATACCTTGAACTTTACTCCGGTTAAGACAACCGGCTTGAAAATAGAAGCCCAGCTTCAAAAAGGAGTATCAGGAGGTATTATAGAATGGAAAGTAAACTAACAAAGAGATAATAGCTATTTATTAACCTTTAAATACAAACGAAATGGATACACATTTAAATCGCGTATTGTTTAGTCGCGCATTTGTGAAAATGGCAGCGTGTGCCGTTCTTTCTGCAGGGTGCTTGCCTATGGCAGCTTATGCAGTATCGGACGAAGTAAATGCCGTACAGATGGTTCAGCAGCAAAAGACCATAACCGGTCAGGTTGTTGATTCAAAGGGAGAAACCATTATTGGTGCAAACGTTATGGAAAAAGGTACTACCAATGGTACCATAACCGATTTTGATGGAAATTTTACGTTAAGTGTTTCTTCAAAGGCCACTTTGGTGATTTCTTATATTGGTTATAAGAGCGTAGAACTTCCTGCTTCTGCATTGAAGTCAGGAATGAAGGTCACTTTGAAGGAAGATACAGAGGTGATGGACGAAGTAGTTGTAATTGGTTACGGAACTCAGCGTAAAGGAGATGTGACCAGTGCAATTGCTTCTGTAAAGGCGGAAGACTTTACAATCGGTAAAGTGGGTGATGCAGCCGATTTGATTAAAGGTAAAGTTGCCGGTTTGAGTATTGCAAAAGGTTCTGGTGACCCGAATGCGACTTCTACTATCCGTTTGCGTGGCGTTATCTCTGTAAATGGTAGTACGACTCCCTTGGTATTGGTTGATGGTGTAGAAGGAGACTTGAGTACGGTCGCTCCAGAAAACATTGAGTCAATCGATGTATTGAAAGATGCTTCGGCAGCTGCAATCTATGGTACACGTGGTGCAAACGGTGTGATTCTTATTACTACGAAGACCGGTAAGCGTGAATCTCATACCACTGCTTCTTATTCGGGATACGTTTCAGCTTCTATGTTTGGTAAGAAACTGGACTTTATGGATGCATCGGATGTACGTGCCGGAAAGACGAACTTTACTGATAAAGGATATGATACCGACTGGTTGGATGCTATCAGTCGTACAGGCTTTACCCACAATCATAACTTTAATATAACTGGTGGTACAGAGAAAACGGTTTATTCGGCAGACTTTACTTACCGTAAGGAAGACGGTGTGATTATGAACACCTATGCTGAAGATATGCGTATGCGTTTTGATATATCTCACTGGATGCTGAACGATATGTTGAAGGTAAACTTGAACATTGTGAAGAAGTGGCATGAACACAGTGCACAAAATGTAACAGCATCCGATGGCTCGAATACCTCATATTCAGCCTATCGCCAAGCCATTGCCCGTAACCCGAGTGCACCTATTTATAATGAAGATGGTTCCTATAATGAAGATTTTGGAGTGAACTATTATTATAATCCGGTAGGAATGTTGGAAGAGCGTTTGGGTAATTATTCTTCTGAGGAAACTCGTGCAACCGGAAACATTACTTTTGAACCGATAAAGGGATGGCAGACGAATTTGATGTTGTCAACCAGCCGTTTCGATTCTCATGATAAAGGATTTAATACGAGTGACTATTATGGCAATAAACTAAGTCAATATAAAGGTTATGCTTATCATACGAACGATGACAGCCGTACCGATAATTTGGAAATCACTTCAAAGTATGACTTGAATATCAAAAAGCATCGTATGAATGCCATGGTAGGTTACAGCTATCAGTATTACAAATGGGAGCGGAACTATGCCAATAACTACAATTTCCCGACAGACTTCTTCCAATGGAATAACTTGGGTATCGGTCAGGCTCTGAAAGAAGGTAAGGCGGGTATGGGAAGTGATGCGAATGAAAATACCTTGATTGGTTTCTTTGCTCGTGTAAGTTATGCATACGATAATCGTTACAACCTCTTGGTGAGTGTACGTCGTGAAGGATCTTCTAAGTTTGGTGAAAACAACAAGTGGGGTACTTTCCCATCGGCTTCTTTGGGATGGACCATCAGCAATGAAGAGTTTATGAAAGGGCTTACTTGGTTGAATAACTTGAAACTTCGTGCCGGATTCGGTATTACTGGAGTGATTCCCAATTACTCATATATTTCATTGACCAAATATAAATATGGAAATTCCTATTATTATAACAATGGTACGTGGCTGCCGGGATTAGAAGTTGATTCAAATCCGAACCCTGATTTGAGATGGGAAAAATCTACCGAGTTTAATATCGGTTTAGACTGGAGTGTATTAGATGACCGTTTGGGAGGTTCTATTGATTTATATACCAAGAAAACCACCGACTTGCTCTTTGAATATACTGTACCTACGCCTCCAAACTTGAAGAATACAACGCTGGCTAATGCCGGTTCTGTTCGTAATCAGGGTATCGAGGTCGCTATTAATGCAGTCCCTGTCCGTACGAAAGGTTTTGAATGGAAAACCGTTGTAACGGTAGCGGCTAACAAAAATGAATTGTTGAGCTTGTCTAATGATATGTATGAGTCCAACAGTTTTAAAGATGTCGGAGGATTGGGAGAACCCATTAGCATCTCTACTCATCGTATGGAAGAAGGTCGTCCTTTAGGACAATTCTATGGATTGAAATCGGTAGGTGTTTCTGAAAATGGTTTGTTCTTGATTGAAAAGCCGGATGGTGAAGTCGTAGAATTTTCTAACGACCAGTTGAAAAACGATGAGTATCGTCAGTATTTAGGTAACGGGCTTCCGAAAGTAACTTTGGGATGGACCAATAACCTTACTTACAAAAACTGGGATTTAAGCATGCAGTTCACCAGCCAGTTAGGATTTAAGATTTTGAACGAGCCTCGTGCTTTCTATGAAAATAACTCAATGGCATATAACCGTTTGAAATCGGTGGACGAAGCACCTTATGGCGGACAATATAAATTATCTTCCGCTCAGCCGCAGACCTTTGTCAGCTATTATCTGGAAAATGGTAATTTCTTGAAACTGACAAACTTGACCATTGGTTATACTTTCCCGATGGCTAAAAACAACAAGTGGATTAAAGGTGTACGTGCGTATGCATCAGGTGATAACCTGTTCTGTATTACAGGCTATTCAGGTCTTGATCCGGAATTGTCGAACTATTATCCTACCTCTGCAGGTATTGATGCGCGCGACAAATATCCTTCACTCCGTTCGTTTACTTTTGGCTTGAACTTAACTTTCTAAACTTGAATACACATGAAATCAAAATTATATAAATCATTATTAGGCTCAGTGATAGGAGCCGGTATGCTTTCGTTAGGCAGCTGCACCGACTTGAGTGAAACTATTTATCACGATATAGCTTCAGAAAAATATGAATTTACTGAGCAGGATGCAGCTAGTATGTTCTCTCCGGTTTATGCTTCTTTGCGTAATCTGTATTGGGGATGGAATGGCTATGCCGATGTTATGGACGAAACGTCCGATTTGTGGACTACACCTTTACGTATTGGAGTAGGATGGGGAGACTTGTATATTGCTATGCACGAGCATAATTTTCATTCGCAGATAGACCATTTGTGGACGGAATGGCAATATGCTTATGAAGGTATCAATGCTTGTAATAAACTGTTGGCTGATAAAGCCGTACAAGAGGCTCCTACTTCAGTAGCACAGCTACGTGCTTACCGTGCTCTTTATTATTATATTCTGTTTGATCTGTTCCGCAATATTCCGCTGGATACGACTTATGACCATCCGGAAGGTTGGCAGCCGGAACAAGCTAAGCCGCAGGATGTATGGGATTTCTTGATTACCGAACTGAATGATATTAAAGATCAATGCGGGGATGAAGTCCGGATGGGAGAAATCAATAACTATGCCGTACATATGATTTTGGCAAAAATGTATTTGAATCATAATGCATGGTTTAACGACCATTCTGATAATTCCTATTATCAGAAATGTATCGATGAAATCGAAGCGGTAGAAGCCGGACCATTCTCTTTGGCAGGTAATTATACAGACAATTTCAAAGAAGATATCTCTACTTCTCCTGAAATTATTTTCGGTATTCCATTTGCTCAGAAATATGCCGGTGGTAACTATTATGCCAATAAATGGATGAATGAGGCAGGACGTGCTACATTCGGATTTACAGGATGGGCAACTGGCGGTAGTGCGGTTTTACCCCAATTCTTGGAAACTTATCATCCGGACGATACACGCTTTACCGATTGCTGGATAGAGGGGGTACAGAAAGACATGAGCGGTAACATCATTTATGTGGATGGAAAACCTCTGAATTACACTCGTGAAATCCGCAGTACCGATAACCCGGGATGTTATCCGATGGAAGGAGCCCGTCTGGTGAAATATGAAATAAAATCGGGAGACTGGGGAACTTCTTATGACGATGTACCTTTCTTCCGTTTGGCTGATGCCAAGATGATGAAGGCAGAATGTATTTTGCGCTTGGGAGGAACTTCCGATTATTCAGAGCAAGATGCGGCTGATTTGGTGTCAGAAGTTCGTGCACGTGCATTCCGAAATAATCCGGATGCTGGTAAGCGTACCGTTGCTCAGTTAAAGGGAGGTAGTGTATATCAGTATGGACATCGTGAGAACACCGCGAAACAAGACGAGCCGGATAAGTGGGTGAAGACGCAGGAAGGTGGTGACGATATTATCTTAGGTGGCTTGCTGGATGATTTGGCATGGGAATTTGTAGCTGAACATCATCGCCGTCAAGATTTGATTCGTTTCCGCATGACGAATGGTCAGAATGTCTTTAACGGGAAATCATGGTTCTGTAAAGACCGTGTGGAAGATATTAACGATAACCATTGTGATATTTTCCCGATTCATAAGACCTTCTTGGAAGGAAACTTGAAATTGAAACAGAATCCGGGTTACGGGGGATGATAATAGGATATTAAACTTTTAAAAAGAATATAGTATATGAAAAAGAATATATTATTGGCATTATGCTGTTGTTCATTGCTTGCTTTTACAGCTTGTAGTGATGACTATAATGATGCAACCGAAAAGCATGTGTACGGAGAAAATGAGAATCCGTATTTGAAGATTGATGCAGAAGCCCAGATACCGGTGACTGCTGCATTGGAAGTAAACGGTGAACATTCTTATACAGTAAACTTGGCTGATTATGCAGCTAAGTTTGAGGAAAAATTAGGGATGAGTGTGGATGCGGTAATGAAAGGATTGGATAGCGGTGAAACCGTTTTTTATCCTATCAATCTGACCCGTAACCAGTGGATTAAAACTCCTTATAATAAGGATAATGCAGGCTGGTACTTCAACTCAGCAAACCAACCTTGTAGCGCAGACGATGCGGCTTGTAAAGCTTTTATCACTTTAGATAAGGCAACCAAGAATTTGAAGGTTGAACTGTCGGAAGGTGGTATTGTAGCCGGAACGGTATTGGCATTGGAAGTTGGTTTTGCAAAGAACGGTCCGGATTATGACAACTATGTTCGTTTTACGATGAATGTCAGTGTAACCGACCCGACCGTTGCCGTACTTTCAGTAACATTCTCGGCTGATGCTCCTGCTTTTACCGCTAACTTGGAAAATTATAAAGAGAATATTGAAGCTGTATTTGATATGTCTTATGATGATTTCCTTGCAGCTATTGCCGAAAACAAATCTATTAAGTTCAGTTTGGCAAATCCGGAAACCGACGAATGGACTGACTTAGGAGAACATTATACAGCAAAAGCACCGGGATATTGGTTGGATAAAAATGGAAGTTATATCAACTGGGGCGTAGATGGCTTCGCTGCTTATATTGAATATTATAAAGACGATGCGGCTTGCGGTATTGGATATAATGGTAATTTGCCTTCTGGAACCTCCGGTAAATTTAATGTTGGTTGGGTAGATGTTAATAACCCTTCTAAGTTCTTCCGTTTTGTAACAAGTTGGACTATTCAATAAACTGAATATTCTTGAAGAACTTTTTTAATAAAAGCTGTATTGGAGTCTCTTCTGATACAGCTTTTATTTTTATTGCTGGTTTATCTTACTTTTTGATACATGAAAAACATGCTTAAACAATCTTTCTTATTATGGTGCACTGTATTGTTCTCTTGCTTCATGCTTTCTTGTAAAGACGATGAAAACCCTATAGGGGAGGCAATAGAGATAGATGAACAATATGTAAATATTACATTGGATGCAGAAGAAACCACGGCTTCGGTTAAGTTTACGGCTACTTCCGCTTGGAAGGCTTCTTTTAAAGAAGAGGCTTCGAATGACTGGATTGCTTTATCCAAAAAGAATGGAGTGGGAGGTCCGGTGGTGCTGGACTTGACTTTAAAGGTAAATGCTTCGGGTGCTGCCCGTGTGGCAACTCTTGTATTGTCATGTGGAAACTCAACAAAGGAAATCTCGGTAAGTCAAGGAGCAAGCTCGGTCCAGATTATGGATGAAGCCGATGTGGAAGACTTGGATAGGTATTATAAGCCACAGGAGTTTGCCAATATGGATATGTTGCGCAGCGACTCCAAATGGTCTTGGTTCCGCTCTCGTCAAAGTGAACACTTCTTTGTGTTTTGGGAAGCAGGATTCGGTGATGACCCAAATGCTGAAACGGTTCCGGAACATATGCGGGTAGATGTTGATGACTTACTGAATAAGGCAGAGCGTTATTATCAGACGAATATTGAAAAACTGAAATTTGCCGAGTTGGGTAAAGGAAAATCCTATTTAGATAAATATAAAATGGAAATTTACCTGCTTTATCAAGAGGAATGGCTTGCTACTGGTTCGGGGTATGACAATAAAATCGGTGCTTTATGGGTAAATCCAAGTACATGTCAGCCGGTAGGTTCTACTATTGCGCATGAAATAGGTCACAGTTTCCAGTATCAGGTATATTGTGATAAATTATGTCAGGGAGAAACAGATGATTTGAAGTCGGGTTTCAGATATGGTTATGCCGGAAGCAACGGTGGAAATGGTTTTTGGGAACAATGTGCCCAGTGGCAGTCTTTCCAAGACTATCCGGAAGAAATGTTTACTTCTTATAACTTTGATGTATGGCTTAACAACAATCATCGTCATTTTGAACATGAATGGATGCGCTATGCCAGCTATTGGTTGCAGACCTATTGGACTGCTAAGCATGGGGTAGAAGCTGTTGGCAATGTTTGGAAGAAATCAGTTTATCCGGATGATGCCATTCAGACTTACATGAAGCTATATTGCGGTAATGACTGGAGCCGGATGAAGAATGAACTTTATGACTATGCCAGCCGCATGGCTACTTTTGATATTGAAGGTATGAAAGCTTATTCGGATGGTTATCTGAACCGCTATCATACTACGCTTTATCAGAACGGAGAATATTATCAGGTGGCTTATGCCAATTGTCCGGGAACGACAGGATTTAATGTGATTCCTTTAAATGTTCCGGAAGCCAATACGGTAGTTGAGGCTGATTTTGTAGGTTTGAATCCGGGGGATGCCTTATCTCCGCTTGATCCGGGCGATTATATGGAGGCAGAAGCTGTGAAGGGTAAGGTCAGAACATATAATGCTGTTGGTAATGCTGCTGATGCCGGATGGATGTATGGCTTTGTGGCATTATTGGAAAACGGGGAGCGTAAGTATACTGAAGGTGCTTCGATAAAAAACGGAAAGGTAAGCTTTGAGGTTCCTGCCGGTACAAAGAATTTATATTTCATTGTTTTGGGAGCTCCGGCTCAATACAAGTCAAATCCGTGGGATGAAAAAGAACTGACCGATGAACAGTGGCCGTATAAGGTGAAGTTTACACATACTGATTTGCTTGGAAATGTAGAATTGGATATGGACGCTTCACCTCAAAATATTGAGTTGACTTATAATGTTTCGATTAAAGCGGATGCTCAGAGTTATGATGGTACTCAGGTCAGCTTGGTTGATAATGGGGATATCGTAAAATTGGCAAAAGCTTTTGTGATGCAACCTTCGGCTATTTCGGCTACTATTTTATCGCCAAAGACCGAGCCTGAGCCGAATGGTATTGCTTTTGCTGCGGTAAAATCAGATAATACTTTTGATTATAATACTACGGCCAACGGATGGGGCTTCTGGTTTGACAGCAAAGGGCAGCCTATAGGATGGGGAGCTGATAACGATAGCCGTGTCTTTATAGAGTTTGCTGCCGATACGTTCCTGTTTACCATCGGACAGTATCCGGGAAAATGCAAGGTGGGTGATACGTATCAGGTTAAAGAGGCTTTGATATATATGAAGGGTGGATCGCAATATATTGCTAGACTTACGTTTAATATTACAATAAAATAGACGTTATGTAATCTGTTTTTTGGGCTATTCAGAAGAAAAGAGACTGTTTCATGGATATAAATGAAATGGTCTCTTTTTTATGTAAATAGCCTCTATGTAACATGGCTGTATGTAAATGTTCGTTTTTCAACAATGAATCATGAAAATGTAACATGATAGGTAGTCTTTTGTATCATTATTGCCTAAATAAAGGAAAGAATACACTTATCTTTGTTAAGGAACATTTTTAAAACTTTTGTAAAAAGAATCAGATGTATATGAAAAGACACATGTTTTTGGCTGCAGCCCTTTGGGGATGTCTTGCCGTAAATGCTGACAAACAATTTACCAGTCCTGACGGACGCTTACAAGTAACCGTATCCGATGATGCGGGAAAACCTACTTATCAGATTACCTATGACGGTGTAACATTTCTAGAAAAATCTCCTTTGGGGTTGATTACGAATATCGGAGATTATTCACAGAATATGACGTTGAGCGAAGAGATGAAACAAAGCTCAATTGATGAACGATATAGTTTGAATACAATTAAGCAGCGTGATGTACATTATACAGCAACCGAAGCTGTTTGTCCGTTTGTGCGTGACGGTAAAGTCATTTATGATGTTATTTTTCGTGTGAGTAATCGTGACGTGGCTTTTCGATATAAAATGTATCCACAGCGAAATACCTTATGTTGTGTAATCGATGCAGAAGCTACTGGTTTTTCTTTGCCTGAAGGAACTACTACGTTCTTATGCCCACAGAGTAAGCCGATGGGTGGATTTGCCCGTACCTCCCCAAGTTATGAAACAGGATATACCGTCGATGATGCGATGGGGAAAAATGGATGGGGTGAAGGTTATAGTTTCCCCTGTTTGTTCCGTAATGCTGATAAGGGGTGGGTGTTGATTTCAGAAACAGGAGTTGACAGTTATTATTGTGGAAGTCGTCTGTTAAATCAGGCAGGAGGACTTTATACCATAGGCTTTCCCCAGGCTGGAGAATATAATGGAAATGGAACGACCAATCCGGGGCTTGCTTTACCGGGGGAAACTCCTTGGCGTACGATAACAGTGGGAACTACTTTGGCTCCTATTGTAGAAACTACAGTTCCTTTTGATGTGGTGAAACCTCTATATGAAGCATCAAAAAAATATGAATATGGTTGTGGTACGTGGAGTTGGATTATTGCTGGAGATGGAAGTATGACTTATGATGACCAAAAGCGTTATATTGATTTCTGTGCAGCTATGGGATATAGAACAGTATTGGTTGATGCACTTTGGGATACACGCGTGGGTTATGAAAAGATTGAAGAATTGGCACGTTATGCAGATTCAAAAGGTGTAGGCTTATATCTTTGGTATAATTCAAATGGATATTGGAATGACGCTCCTCAAGGACCTAGAGGAAAGATGAATAATACCATTGCTCGCCGTAAGGAGATGAAATGGATGCAGCGTATTGGTGTACGCGGAATTAAGGTTGACTTTGTGGGAAGTGATAAGCAGGTAACTATGCAGCTGTATGAGGATATCCTTGCTGATGCAAATGATTACGGATTATTGGTTATTTTCCATGGATGTACGCTGCCGCGCGGATGGGAACGTATGTATCCAAACTTTGCAGCAAGTGAAGCTGTGCTGGCAAGTGAAAACATGAATTTCTCGCAGGGAAGCTGTGATGCTGAAGCCTTTAATGCTTGTCTCCATCCGTTTATCCGTAATACTGTAGGAAGTATGGATTTCGGAGGAAGTACACTTAACCGTTATTATAATAGCAAGAATGAACCGAGAGGTAGCCGAAGAGTGACTTCTGACGTGTTTGCCTTGGCAACAGCTGTGCTTTTCCAGAGTCCGGTTCAACATTTTGCACTTGCGCCGAATAATATGACTGATGCACCGGCGTGGGCTATTGATTTTATGAAACAAGTTCCTACTACTTGGGATGAAGTGCGTTTTATTGATGGTTATCCGGGTAAATATGTAGTAATGGCACGCCGTCATGGTGATACTTGGTATGTAGCAGGTATTAATGCGCAGAAAGAAATACTTAAGCTGAAAGTTACGTTGCCTATGTTTGAGGCAGGAACTAAGGTGAAACTTTTCAGTGATGACAAAGAGCTGCAAGGTGCTGTAAAAGACGTAAAACTGAATAAAAAACAGGAAATTACGCTCTCTATTCCTTGCAATGGGGGTATTGTAGTGACAAATAACTAAGAATAGACGATTATGAAAAGAACAGTTTTTGCATTGATTGCCAGTATTGCGATATGTGCTCCTATGGCAGCGCAGACTTCATGGACGGCAGATAATGGGAATGGCACTTATACGAATCCACTGTTTTATGATGAGTTTTCCGATCCGGATATTATCCGGGTCGGTGATGATTTCTATCTGGCAGGGACCACGATGCATGCTATGCCTGGCTTGGTGGTGCTTCACTCCAAGGATTTAGTGAACTGGAAATTTTTGAGTTATGCTTTTGAAAGCCTTAAGGTGGGTGAAGAGTTTAATCTTGAAAACGGGAAAGAAGCATACGGACAAGGTATTTGGGCTCCATGTATTCGTTATCATAAAGGGAAATTCTATATATTCTCCAATATTAATGGGTATGGTATGCAGGTCTTTATAGCCGATAACCCGTCCGGACCATGGGAGCATAAAGAGATGGGAGGTGATATTTATGATCTCTCAGTGCTGTTTGATGATGATGGAAAGATTTATGCGGTATATAAATATGATGAGGTGCGGATGATTGAGGTGAAACCAGATTTCAGTGGTTATGTAGAAGGAAGTGAGAAAGTCATTATTCCTGCTGGTAATGCCATGGGTGAAGGACATCATTTTTATAAGATAAACGGTAAATACTATATTATCAGTGCCAATTATTCGCCGATAGGGCGGATGCAGTGTGCACGTGCTGATTCTCCGGAAGGTCCTTACGAAACGGTGACTATAAGTACAAAGGAAACTATGGGGACGGAACGTGTATGGGGAGTAAGTAATGTGGGATTAGGAACTCCGGTTCCGGAAGATGGTACGAAATTCAATTTGTGGAAACCGGCTGCCAATGATTTTGGAGCGGTTCCTTTGCATCAAGGAGGTATTGTGGATTTACCGAATGGTGACTGGTGGGGATTTTCGATGACTGATTTTCGCTCGGTAGGGCGTACTACTTGCTTGTCGCCGGTGACTTGGGTTGATGGGTGGCCTTACTTTGGGCTGCCTGGAAATCTGGGCAGAAGTCCGCGAACATGGGTGAAGCCGAATGTTGAAGTGAAAGTAGAGCCTCATGCTCCATATCAGAGGAGTGATGATTTCGGGGGAAAGCAGTTACTCCCTATTTGGCAATGGAACCATAATCCGGTAAACAGCAAGTGGGAATTGAATCGTAAGGAAGGTGTATTACGTTTACACACAATGCCTGCCCGTCAATTTCTGTGGGCGAAAAATACGTTGACACAGCGTGGTATAGGTCCGATATCTTCAGCTACAGTATTATTGGATGCAGCAAAACTGAAGAAAGGAGATATTGCTGGTTTGGGGTTACTGAATATGCCATATGCAACATTGGGTGTTACTCCTGAGAAAAAAGGATATACTTTGCACTGGTATGCGCAGGAAGATGGCAGAAAACAAGAGGTTGCATTAGAAAATTCATGCATTTATTTACGCGTGACGGGGGTTTTTGATTGTGATATGGCGCAATTCAGCTATAGCTTAGATGGACATACATTTATTAATATAGGTGACAGCGTGTGTATGCCTTATCAGTTGAAAACGTTTCAGGGTACGCGTTATGCTCTTTTTGCCTATAATACAGAAGGTAGGAATGGAGGATATGCGGAGTTTGATGACTTTAAAGTAGATGAACCGATGGCAAATCGCTCTGCTAATCTTCCGCTTGGAAAGGTAATTAGGTTGACAAATAGAGGGAATGGCAGCCTGGTATGGGCGAGTGCGCATGGCATGCTCCGTTCGGCAGGTAAAAATTCGAAGGAAGCAAAGAGTAAAGCTTGCCTTTTCAAAGTACATGATAGAGGACAAGGACGTGTAGCTTTGGAGGCTCTTGATGGCAGTGGCTTTGTGACTGTGGTAGGTGCCGGACTGGCTGCTGATGTACGTACGTTGAAACAAGAAAGTGAAGGAAGTCTTTTCCAGTGGCAAGATATGCTTTACGGACAATGTATGCTTCTTTCCTTGAAGACTCAACGTTTTGTTGGACTTAATCCGGAAACAGGTGAACCTTATTCTGCCGACTGGTCGGGAGCAGATCCGGACCGGAAAGATGGAACGGTATTTACCTGGAAGATAATAGAACCTTAATTTAAATTTCTTATATCTTAATAGTTAGCTTATGAAACGAAGTGCTTTTTCTTTAATTATGTTAGCTTCTGCTTTTGCAGCACAGGCACAAGACCCGATAATTCAGACAAATTATACGGCTGATCCATCGCCGATTGTTCTAAATGATACGATTTTTCTTTATACTTCGCATGATGAAGACGATGCAACTGGATTTAAAATGTTAAACTGGTTGTTATATACTTCTACTGATATGGTAAATTGGACAGATCATGGAGTGATTGCATCGCTTGAAGATTTCAAGTGGAGAAAACGTGATAATGGTGCGTGGGCGCAACAGGTAGTGACACGTAACGGAAAATATTATATGTATTGCCCGCTCCATGGAAATGGAATAGGGGTATTAGTATCTGATTCTCCTTACGGACCGTTTAAGGACCCACTGGGAAAACCTTTGGTCTGGCAACAAGAGCACTGGAATGATATCGATCCGACTGTTTTTATTGATGATGACGGACAGGCTTATATGTATTGGGGAAATCCTGATTTATATATGGTAAAACTGAATGAGGATATGATTTCTTATTCGGGAAAGATTGAAAAACTGAAAACTCCTGAGCATTATCAGGAAGGACCTTGGTTTTATAAACGTGAAGGTAAGTATTATCTGGCTTATGCTTCTACTTGTTGTCCGGAGGGGCTAGGATATGCTATGAGTGACAAACCGACTGGACCGTGGACCTTTAAAGGATATATCATGCGACCCACTGACCGTGATCGTGGAAATCATCCGGGTATTGTTGATTATAAGGGTAAAACCTATGTGTTTGGTCAGAGTTATGATTTGCTGAAAATTGATACACCTCAGCATTCTGAAAGACGTTCGGTGAATGCTGCTGAAATGAAATATAATCCAGATGGAACGATACAAGAAGTTCCTTACTGGAAAGACACTGTGTTGGAACAAATCGAACCTTTGAGTCCATACCATCGAGTGGAAGCTGAAACCATGGCTTGGGGAAAAGGCTTGAAGACTGATAAAAAAGCAGAAAGAGAAATTTATGTAACAAAAATAGATGATGCTGATGCATTGACTGTAAGAGGAGTAGATTTCGGGAAAAAGGGTGCGAAACGATTTACGGCTTCTGTGGCTTCTGCTTTGGGAGCTTGTTCGATTGAAATTCATCTGGATAGTGCAGAGGGACCTTTGGTTGGTAAACTGAATATAGAAAAAACTGGTGGCATGGATCAATATAAGGAATTTACTTGTAAAATTAAGGGAGCAAAAGGAATCCATGATTTGGTCTTCCGCTTTACAGGAAGTGCAAAAACCGATTTGTTTAACTGGGATTATTGGAAATTTGAAAAGTAATTTACTATGAAACGACATTTGTTTTCTTTGGCAGCTTGTATGGCTGCGGTTGCCTTACAGGCGCAGAATCCGATTATACAGACATCTTATACAGCTGATCCAGCCCCGATGGTATATAATAATCGTTTATATCTTTATACCAGTCATGATGAGGATGGCTCTACTTGGTTTACCATGAATGACTGGAAACTTTATTCTACAGATGATATGGTGAACTGGACAGAGCATCCTGTTCCTTTGTCATATAAAACATTTGAATGGGCAGGTGGTGATGCGTGGGCTGCCCAGTGTATTGAACGGAATGGGAAATTTTATATGTATGTGCCTGTAACCGACCGTAAAGGGGCTACTGCCATTGGTGTTGCTGTGGCAGATTCACCTTACGGACCTTTTTATGATCCGTTAGGAAAACCGCTGGTGCAAACTGACTGGGGTAATATTGATCCGACTCCGTTTGTGGATGATGATGGTCAGGCATACTTATACTGGGGTAATCCGAACTGCTTTTATGTTAAGCTGAATGAGGATATGATTTCTTTTGAAGGGGATATTGTGAATGTGCCGATGACTGAAAAAGCATTTGGTAAGCGTGAAGGGAATCCGGAACGTGCCACTTTATATGAAGAAGCTCCTTGGTTGTATAAGCGGAAGGAAGTATATTATTTGTTCTTTGCTGGAGGACCGCTTCCTGAACATTTAGGTTATGCTACAAGCTCCACTCCGGCTGGTCCATGGAAGTATGGAGGAACAATGATGCCTGCTGAAGGGGGGAGTTTCACCAACCATCCAGGTATTGTAGATTTCAAGGGAAATACTTATTTGTTCTATCATAATGGAGAACTTCCTGGAGGAGGTGGATTTAACCGTTCGGTGTGCGTACAGCCTTTGACCTTTAATGCTGACGGAAGTATTTCAAGCATGAAGATGGATAAGCAAGGTATTCGTAAAAGTCTGTCGCCGCTGAACCCGTATCAGAAAACAGAAGCAGAAACGATTGCTTGGTCGGAAGGAATGAAGAGTTTCCAGTCTCCTCAAGTGGGGGTATTTCTAACAGCGTTGCGCGATGATGCTTTTGTTAAGGTGCGTGAAGTGGATTTTGGTAAGGAAGGAGCGTCTCGTTTCATTGCTCGTTTAGGAACCACTCATAATGAGAAGATTTTGATGGAAGTGCGTTTAGACAGTAAAGACGGGCAGTTACTGACTACGATGCGCGTACCACGTACCGGAGGCAGCGACCGATGGCGTCTGGTTGAAGCTGAAGTTCAGAAAGTAACAGGTGTACATGATGTATATTTTGTCTTTAAAGGAAGAGTTCCTAAGGATTTGGCTTATTTTGACTACTGGCGTTTTGTTAAATAATGGCTGTATCGTATGAAGTATTCTTCTTTATCAGTGTAATGCCTGTATGGGGACAGCCGGCTGCATCGTATCGGCAAGAAAATGGAAAAGTGGTTTTTACGATAAACGATGCCAAACTTCATATTTTGCCCTTGAGCGATAATGCTGTGAGGGTAAAATATGAACGGAAAGCTGTTCATCATTTTCCGGAATGGGTTTATGTAAACTCTGAAGGTCTGCCGAAGTATGCTTTTACTCACCATCGGATGAGTATCTTCACTAGGAGTATCTAGAAATTCTATTGTCTGGAAGAAGAGAGACCGTTTCACTTTGAGGCTGAAACGGTCTCTCTTTTGCATGAATGCAGGAATAGGATATGAAAAACATTCATGAGATTATTATTTTGACCGATTTGAGACCCTTTATGACCTATTTATATACATAACGTTTCGTCAGACCACATTATCTTTGCAAAGATGAAAAACCAAATTCATAAGCTAAATATCATGAAAAAACTATTGAGTTTCGGATTGTCGCTCTTATTGACCTTAGGAGGGATGTCCGTTGTGTCTTCTTGCTCTACGTCGGGAGCAAAAGAAACTTTTGAGGTTGGGAAAAATACTTTCCTGTTAAATGGGCAGCCCTTTGTTGTAAAGGCAGCCGAAGTGCATTATCCGCGTATTCCGGAACCTTATTGGGAACAGCGTATTCTCTCCTGCAAGGCATTGGGCATGAATACACTTTGTCTGTATGTATTCTGGAATTTGCATGAACAGCAACCCGGTCAGTTTGATTTTACCGGAAACAAAGACTTGGCTAAGTTTTGCCGTCTGGCACAGAAACATGGCATGTATGTCATTGTCCGTCCCGGTCCTTATGTGTGCGCAGAATGGGAAATGGGAGGATTGCCGTGGTGGTTGCTGAAAAAACAAGATGTACAGCTTCGTACGCAAGACCCTTATTATATGGAACGCGTAGGTCTGTTTATGAAGGAGGTAGGCAAGCAGTTGGCTGATTTGCAGATTTCGCGCGGTGGAAATATTATCATGGTGCAGGTGGAAAATGAGTATGGTTCATATGGTATTGATAAACCGTATGTTTCTGCTATTCGCGATATGGTAAAAGAATCGGGATTTACGGATGTTCCTTTGTTCCAGTGTGACTGGAGTTCGAACTTTACGAATAATGCCTTGGATGATTTGCTTTGGACCGTAAACTTCGGAACTGGGGCAAACATCGACGAGCAGTTCCGTAAACTGAAAGAACTGCGTCCTGAAACTCCGCTGATGTGTAGTGAATTCTGGAGCGGCTGGTTTGACCATTGGGGAAGAAAGCACGAAACCCGCGATGCGGCTACCATGGTGAGCGGTATTAAGGATATGCTTGACCGGAATATTTCTTTCAGCTTGTATATGACTCACGGAGGAACTACTTTCGGCTGGTGGGGAGGTGCTAATAACCCGGCTTATTCGGCTATGTGTAGTTCGTATGACTATGATGCACCTATCAGTGAAGCCGGATGGACTACTCCGAAATATTTCCAGTTACGTGAACTCTTGCAGCAGTACATGCCCGACAGTATAACGTTGCCCGAACCTCCGGCTCCGTTCCCGGTAATCGAAGTGCCGGCTATTACCGACTGGCAGGTAGCTCCTTTGTTTAGTAATCTGCCCGAACCGAAGCAGAGCGAAAAAATCCAGCCGATGGAAATGTTCGATCAGGGATGGGGAAGTATTCTTTACCGCACCACTTTGGCGGAAGATGTAAACGGTACGTTGCATATCGATGAGGTGCACGACTGGGCTCAGGTATTTGCCGACGGTAAGTTGCTGGGACGTTTAGACCGCCGTCGCGGAGAGTTTACTTTACCGTTGAAGGGCGGTTTGAAAAAAGGAACTCAGCTGGATATCTTGGTTGAAGCAATGGGACGTGTAAACTTTGACAAGTCAATTCATGACCGTAAAGGTATAACCAATAAAGTGGAAGTGGTAAACGCTGATAAAGCGATTGCCTTGAATAATTGGAGTGTGTATAATTTGCCGCCGTTCTACGAATTTGTGAGCAATAAGAATTACAAGCCGGGAAAAGCTTTGCAGGCACCTGCTTTTTATAAGGCTACCTTTACACTGGAGAAAACCGGAGATACTTTCCTTGATATGCAGACATGGGGAAAAGGTATGGTATGGGTAAACGGTCATGCTATGGGACGCTTCTGGGAAATAGGCCCTCAGCAGACTTTATTTATGCCGGGTTGCTGGCTGAAGGAAGGTGAGAACGAGATTATCGTACTCGACCTGAAAGGTCCGGCTGAGGCAAAAGTGGTAGGATTAAAACAGCCTATTTTGGATATGCTTCGTGAAAAGGCTCCTGAAACGCATCGTAAGGATGGTCAGAATTTGAAACTTTCATCGGAAAAAGTGAGCCATCAGGGAACTTTCGGTCAGGGAAACGGATGGCAGGAAGTGAAGTTCTCTGCTCCGGTTAGCGGTCGTTTCTTCTGCCTGGATGCGCTCTCCAACTATGATGGTACGAATATTGCTTCTATTGCCGAATTAGATGTGTTAGGAGCTGACGGTAAACCTGTTTCACGTGAACCGTGGAAGATAATGTATGCCGACAGTGAGGAAACGCGTAGTGGAAACCGTACGGCTGATAAGGTGTTCGATTTGCAGGAAAGTACATTCTGGCAAACGGTAGATAATACGGCTTATCCGCATCAGTTGGTTATTGATTTGGGTAAAGAGTATAAGGTTACCGGATTCCGTATGCTTCCCCGTGCTGAGGCTGGTGCGCCCGGATTGATTAAGGATTATAAAGTTTATGTGAAAAAAACAGACTTTAAATATTGAATCTCTAATTTTTCTCTTTGGTGAGAGTCTGTCAAAGACTCTTCATTATTTTCTAAATTTAATTATATTCAATGATGAAAACGCTTTGGCATTCCGTGAGGAACGTCAAAGCGTTTCATTTGTTTTGTATGGTCGTATGGATTGATTTGTTTAGGTGTTCTGACGACCGTGGAAAATAGGGGTAAAAAAATACTCTTGAAAACTTCGTCAAGCTTTCAAGAGTATTTTTATAATAGTGAATCTTGTTTCAGATTACTTTTTCATGCGGTTACCGTAGCGGCTCATGAACTTATCAACACGTCCGGCTGTATCTACCAATTTAGATTTACCGGTGTAGAACGGGTGTGAGCTGCTTGAAATTTCAAGCTTAACACAAGGATAAGTTTCGCCTTCGAATTCTACTGTGTCTTTAGTAGCACAAGTTGAACGAGACAGGAACATGTCACCGTTTGACATGTCTTTAAATACTACCGGACGGTAGTTTTCAGGATGAATGCCTTTTTTCATTTCAGTATATACTTTTTATTATTATTATTTTGCTAAATGTGGTAACACTGCAAAAATGTGTAATGGTCTACATTTCGGGTTGCAAAGATACGCTTTTTATTTGAAATATAAAACTTTCCATCTTGTTTTTTTCTTCTCTTACGGAAAAGAAACGGAGAATATCACTAAGGATATTCTCCGTTAGGTCAGGCTTCATGCAGAAGTCTTGATATTATTTGAAGTTGTTTGGTTGTTGCCATTTTCCGCTGTTGTCCATGGTGTAGTCAGTATCCCACCAAACCCGTGTATTCTGGCTGTTGTCTTTTGGCATATTAGCCGAGTTGATAGAACCTTCAGAGTTAGGATATTTCACGCGGCTGATAAGCTGTTCGTTTGCTATTTCCGAACCAGAGTTGTTTCCACCTTCAGGTGTAAGGATATAGCGTGGGTAATTGGTACGGCGCACTTCTGCCCAACCTTCATTTCCGTTAGGGAATACAGCAATCCATTTCTGTGTGATGATAGCTTCCAGTTTTTCTTCGTCTGACAAGTTGCTCCAGTTATGTAATGCCACCAGGTTATTTATATAATTGGTGTATTTAGCTGGCAGGATGCCGTAATAGTTCATAGAAGCTTCTACTCCCTTTTTATATAAGTCTTGTGCATCCACATCACCCAGTCCCCAGCGAAGGTTTGCCTCGGCTTGGAGGAATAAGGCTTCCGCATATCCCATCCACACGATTTCACGTGCATAGTTCCACCATATTTCCGGATTCATGTAATCCGAAGTGGTACTGCATCGGTTCGGGGAATAAACTTTAGTCTGACTTTGTCCTAAGGTACTTACTCCGTTGCGTACACCGTTAAAGTCCTTGGTTGATTCTTCCGGAAGGGCTTTGTTCAGCTTGTCAAATTCGGTCGGTCGGAACCAGAGGATTTCACAACGTGGGTCAAGAATACAGTTTTCTGACTTGTTGTTGAAGCGCAGCTCACTGTTCTTTTCACTTTTAGCTTCCCATTGTGATTTGTCGGCAGGTTCAACACCACCGGCAAATGACTGATTCTTGTATGCCCATTCCATTTCCTTGGTCAATACTACATTGGCTCCCCAGTTGAAGAGCAGAGCAAAGATGTTTTCATTACCTCCGGCGATATATTGACGTTTAGGAGTCTGTTTCATATTGTCTTCATTGCCCTTCATCAGTCCGCCGTTCTTATCGTCGAATGCAGCAGTAGCTTGTTCTTGAGCTAACTGGGGATTTACGTTTGATACACGCAAAGCCAGACGTAAGCGCAGGGTGTTGGCAAAACGGCGCCATTTGTCCACATCTCCTTTGAAGCATTTGTCGTTATCGGCAAGCAGGTATTGTTGGGTAGCCGGAATGTTTTCAGGACGCAAGTTAGTAATCGCTTGGTCCAAAACCTTGAAGAGGTAGTCGTAAACTTCTTCCTGTTTAGAGTAAACGGCACCTGTTGCTGGTGGAAGAGCTCCCTTAATGTAATATTTAACCGGAACATCTCCGTACGTATCGGTCTGCATAGATAATAGGAATGCGTAATAAATACGTGTGATGTTATAAATGGTATGGTAATATTTCGGATCTACGAAGTGACAGATTTTGATAATCTGGCTGTATTCGCTTACCGTACGGTCATCATAGAAGTGTCTCCAGCGGGCTGCCGACCATCCGTCGTTGTAAGAATAAGTCGGTGAGTTTTGCACGAATCCACTGACGTTATTTCCCCAATAGCCGGCATAGATGTCGTGAGTCAGATTGGTAGTAATTTGGTAATCGTTATATGGACCTTCGTAAGTGAAGTTGGCAAATGTCTGTCCTAATGCACCTTCAATACTTCTCAGACTTTGTATGGCACTTGGAGTGAGTTCATAATCAATATCTATTCCGTCTGCACTGACTTCTCCCATAGTCGGGTCATAAATCGGAGCATAAGGGTTGGTATTCAACTCTTCGAAGTCATGGCATCCGGTGGCAAGTACCATCAAAGCGCATGTTGCAACGGATTTGTATAAATTGAATTTCATAATAATTATTTGCTATTTGAATTAGAAACCTAAACTAACTGATAAACCAAATGTCCGGGTAAATGGCAGTGCTGCATAGTCAATGGCCTGTGAGAACATGGTTGTGTCGTAACCACCTTCAGGGCTTGTACCCGGTGTATGTTTCAGTAAGTAACACAAGTTACGTGCAACGAATGAAACATTTAATGAAGTAAGCGGGGTTTTCTTCAACAAAGATGAAGGGAACGAATATCCGATTGAAAGTTCTTTCAGCTTGATGAATGAGGCATCGTAAATGAAGTCTTCTGCCTGCATAGATCCGTAGTATTCAGAAGCTTTGGTCGGAGTTGTATTCTTCTGTCCGTCAGCATATACTCCCGGGAATACCATCATGTATCCGTTGTCTTCACCACGGTTGATGGTGCGTTTTGCCAAACCGTTTCCGGTAGCTAACATTTCAGAGTAAGAGAAGATGTCTCCACCGAACTTCATGTCGAACATAGCCGATAAAGTAACCCCTTTGTAAGTGAAAGTAGGCGATACTGACATGGTCATTTTCGGTTGGATATTTCCAATCGGGTTGGCCAGTCGTTTATTTTCATCGGTTTCAGTTTGAGGAATACCTTTTTCGTTAACGATGATATTGCCGTTTTCATCGCGTTTGTAAAGGTTCTTGGCGTAGATGTCACCCAGTTTTCCTCCGGCTACGGCTCCTACGTTGACAGGGAAGTTTCCGTCACCGTTGAAGTACATGAAGTTGACATTGTCTTCCGGAGCCAGTTCTTTTACTGTTGAGACATTATGAGCAATATTTACGTTCAAGTCGAAGGTAAAGTCTTTGGTATCTACAAGGGTTGAATATAACATCAACTCTACTCCCTGATTGGTAATCATACCGGCGTTTACCCATTTACCTCCTGACCAAGGTGCTACTGAAGGCACTTTCATGATTTGGTTCTTGGTCTTGCTGTAATAGTAAGTAAAGTCAAATCCCAAGCGGTTGTTGAAGAACTTCATGTCTAAACCGGCTTCATAAGAAGTAGCAATTTCCGGTTTTAGCTGGTCGTTCATTTTTACATTGTCTTTGCTTGGAGTAAGTACACCCTTATCATATTTAAACGCATAGGTGTTATAAAGCTGGTATGGGTCAGTATCTTTACCTACTTGGGCTGCCGACAGACGCAATTTTGCAAAGGTAATCCAGCTGGGCAGGGTTTTGTCAAGTGAACGTACAAAGTCGGAGATGACAAAACTTAAGTTGGCAGAAGGATAGAAGAAAGAGTTGTTGTCTAAAGGAAGTGTAGACGACCAGTCATTACGGGCTGTTAAGTCTAATGACAGATATTCTTTCCATGCCAGCTGAGCTGATCCGAATACGGAGTTCATGGCACGCTTGTATCCTGTTTCGTTTACCGAGTTAATCTGGTTGGCTGCGTTTAGCATCCACGATGTTTTGTCTACCATGTTTCCTACGGTAGCAGTCAGCCCTTCAAAGCGTTGGTACATAAAGTTTCCACCTACGGTAAAGCCCAGACGGAAGTTATCGGTCAGCTGACGGTCGCCCATCAACATGATTTCGGCATTCGATTCAAAGAAGTTCTCTTCTCCGCGGTTCATTTCGTCGTTGGTGATGGTAGAGGGAGTACTCTCATTGTTGATACCGTCGCCGGCATTGGTGCTTTCAATGCGGGTACGATAATAGTCGAAAGCATATTTTGCCGATAAGTGCAACCAGTCAGTGAAATTGATACGTGCGGTATAGTAACCGAATGCACGCCAACGTTCGTCGGAGTTATGACGTTGGTTTATAATGTAATAGGGGTTGCGGATGCCAGCAGTAGGACCATACCAGTTGGTGTGTACATGGTCTTCTGTTGAATATTGTTTCAAGTCATCCAGACGGATGTTATGAGGGATACCCATCAACTGGTTGATAGCTCCATATTGTCCGTATTCTGGGCGGTTGGTAGCCTTGGTACGTGACAAGGAGATTTTGCCGTCCATTGACAGATACTTGTTCAGTTCAGTACCGGCATTCAAGTCCACATTCGTACGCGTCAGTTCTTCGGTCGGGAATACACCCTTATTGCTTGAATTACCGAATGATGCGCGGTAATGTGATTTTTCTGTACCGTTGCTTACTGATACATTGTGTGTCTGTGAAAAGCCGGTATCGAAGTAATCTTTCAGCTTGTTGCCGTATTTAGAGTAAGCATAGCTTTCACCATTCCATGCATTTACTTCATTACCATTCAGAACCGGTCCCCAGCTTCCGCTGTCTTCGTGTGAGTAAATTGCTCCTAACTGTCCGTTGTCTTTAGTGGCATCGTCGTTGATATGTCCCTGTCCGTAACGTTCTTGCATATCGAGAGTTTCTGCCACTTTGCTCCAAGTGAAGTTTCCGCTGTATCGTACACCGAATCCGTCTTTCTTGGAACCTTTTTTGGTAGTAACCAAGATGACACCGTTACCTGCACGGCTACCGTAAAGTGCTGCGGCATTAGGACCTTTCAATACAGAGATGCTTTCAATGTCGTCAGGGTTGATGTCCAAAGACGCACCGCCACGGTCTACACCTCCGAAGTAAGAAGCATCGGATGTGCTGTTGTCGCTGAACGGAACGCCGTCTACGATCCACAGCGGCTGGTTGTTGTCGGTCAATGAAGAGTTACCGCGGATGGTGATTTTGGTTGAACCGCCTAATCCGGTAGCCGAAGTATTCATAGACAAACCTGCCACTTTACCTTGGAGGGCGCTGGTAACAGAAGGGTCACCGGTTTTGTTAAGTTCGTCGCTCTTCAGTTCCTGAACAGCGTAACCCAGCATTTTCTTTTCACGCTTGATTCCTAAGGCGGTTACAACGACTTCTTCCAAAACTTCGGTATCTTCTTTCATGGTCAGATCGATAACGGTCTTTCCGTTAACCGGAACTTCTTCGTTTTTATAGCCGATGTAAGAGAATTGGAGCGTTGCATCCGATGAAACGTTCAGGGTGTAGTTTCCGTCCCAGTCGGTAATCGTTCCGTTAGTTGTTCCTTTTTCCAGAATTGAAACACCAATCAGAGGTTCTCCGGTGCCGTCTATCACGCGTCCGGTGATTTGAACCTGTGCCTGTTTCACTGCTTGAGTAGAGGCTGATGAAGTGGCAGAGGTGGATGTCTTTGACAAGTAAACGATGTTTTCATCTACTTTGTAGCTGATTCCTTTTCCAGCCAGAGCCTTGTTTAATACTTCTTCAACCGAAGAGTCGCTTACGTTAACAGACCCGATAGGGGTATCTGCTAATTCGTCATCATAAAAGAATTGATACTGGGACTGAGATTGGATTTGTTTGATCATGGTCCCCAATTGAGAATTGGTTAATGCGATGTTTAACTGAGCTGACACAGCCTGTGCCGGAACAGTAAACAGGGTTGAAACCAATAATGCCCGAACGAGTTTCTTCGAGCTCATGCACGAGTTTTTGCTTCTCATACCTGCTTTTCTAAGGTTAGACATATTAATGAATTTCTCTGTTTTTATTTAGTTTGTTTTCAAAACATATCTAATAACAATCATGTTTTGATAACTACTTACATAAAAATGAAACTTTTTTTTAAAATGTCTTTCCAGATGTGTGCAGGGCGAAAAATGAAGGGAAGGGGAGTTGAGAAAGAAAATAGATATACCTTAATTAATTAAAGTTCGGGATGATGAAACAGAGCCGGATTCCGGATTCCCGGAAGCCGGTGACCCTTTTTCACAGGAGTTGCAAGTGGCTTAGCCGGGTGCGGAGAAACTTGAGTGCTTTGTACATATGGGCCTCTACGGTGCGTAGTGAAATGTTCATGATATCGGCTATTTCTTTATTTTTCATGTCGTGAAGATAGCTTAGCTTGAATACTTCCTTGCACTTGTCGGGGAGTGCATTGATGGCTGTATGTATTTCTTGGTGCAACTCCTTGTCTTCAATGCGCCGGATAACATCTGAGTGATCGGGCTGGTAATATTCCAGACGTTTCTGGTAATATTCTTCTTCTTCGGCACTGTGGCTTTCAACAATGGCACGGTGCTTGAGGTGATTCAAAGCTTTGGTATAGACGGAGCGGTAAAGGAACGATTGAATCTGTTCGCCGACTTCGATGGAGTCTTTCCGTTTCCATAATTCGGCAAAGACGTCTTGAACGATGTCTTCGGCTTCGTCTTCACCTACAAGGCGGGTGGCATAGAAGAGAAGCCCGGTGTAATGTTTGCGGAATAAGGATTTATATGTCGCTTCAAACGTTTCTTTCATCAACCGATTTATTTTTATTAGGCAAAGTGTCTGTCTGTTGCAAATATACGAATAACTTTTGGCTTTGCTAACACAAAGATACGCTCCTTTCTGTGGAAAGCCAATATCGGAAAGGAATAAAGGTGTGAAATTCTGTTAATGAAAAAGAAGTTTTTTTTGCTCTGTCCTTGTAGGCTCACTTGCCAGTTTTTTGTCGTATTGTGGCTTTTTTTCTTCTGCGGTTCACTTGTGGTTTTGCAGGTACTTGGTTTGAATAGAGGTGTAGATGTTTTTCTTCAGTAAGGGAAAATAGAAACTTTGCGGTGAATTTTATAAACAGAAGTTCTGTTTGTAAAAACAAAGGTTTTGGATGTATAAACAGAGCTTTTGTTTTTACAGCCAAAGTCTTTGTTTTGATTTTCAGGTAAGGGAAAGAGGGCTTTGGATAACGGACTGATAAGAGATTAAAATACCCTGATCAGCTACCGTTGGTTTGGAAAGCATGAACCTCCGGCAGTTTGTTGCCTATAAGCTTGCCTATTTACAAGTTTAAACGTAGGTGTAACTTTAAGTAGAAAATTTAAATACGGTCTAAGTGTTTTTTCTCGTTTTCTTGTTATATCTTTAGAGATTGAAAAAGTATATACGTATTTAGTTCGTTGTATTTTTGGTTTGTAGATTTGTTTCTATTTGATAGTCAATGGAAAATGATAAAACTGGACATCTGGAAACTGAAAGACATAAAACTTATTAACCCTAATAAAATAATATGAGATTTAAAGGATTTTCCGTATGTGTTCTTGCTGCTTTAACTACTGCTTGCGGTGTGTCGGATAAGGTAGCTTCAGAAGTTGATTATACACAATATGTAAACCCGTTTATCGGTACCGACTTTACGGGTAATACTTACCCAGGAGCACAAGCTCCATTTGGTATGGTTCAGTTGAGCCCAGATAACGGTTTGCCGGGTTGGGACCGTATTTCCGGTTATTTCTATCCGGACAGTACGATTGCCGGATTCAGCCATACGCACTTGTCGGGTACGGGAGCGGGTGATTTGTATGATATTTTGTTTATGCCGGTAACTGTGCCTTATAAAGAGGCTGAGGCTCCATTGGGTATTCATTCAAAATTCTCGCATGATACAGAGTCGGCATCGGCAGGATATTATAAAGTAATGCTTGATGATTATGGAATTCAAGTGGAACTGACTGCCACCGAACGCTGTGGGGTGCAGCGTTATACGTTTCCTGAAGCTGAATCGGCTATCTTTTTGAATTTGGCAAAAGCGATGAACTGGGATGTGACCGAAGATTCTTATATTGAAGCTGTTGACTCGGTAACGGTGCGTGGATACCGTTTCTCGGACGGATGGGCACGTGGTCAGAAAGTGTATTTCTGCTCTCGCTTTTCACGTCCCTTCAAACAGATGAGCCTGGATACGGTGCTGATTGAAAAAGAAGGGATGAAATTAAGTAATGGAGTGATAGCTCGCTTTGATTATTCTACGCATAAGGATGAACAGATAACGGTAGTTACTGCTATTTCAGGAACAAGCATGGACGGGGCTGTCAAGAATCTGTTGGCTGAGGCTCCTGATAATGATTTTGATGCTTATCTGAAGAAGGCGAAAGCTTTATGGAATAAAGAGCTGGGAAAAATCGCAGTTGAATCGGATAATGTAGATGATAAAACCGTATTCTATACTTCTTTATATCACAGTATGTTGGCTCCTACGGTTTACAGTGATGTAGATGGAGCTTATTACGGACCAGACAAGCTGGTGCACAAGGCAGACGGATGGACTAATTATAGCACCTTCTCTTTGTGGGATACCTATCGTGCGGCCCATCCGCTGTTTACCTATACTCAGCCGGAACGCACGAATGACATGGTGAAATCGTTTATTGCCTTCTTTGAACAGAATGGACGTTTGCCGGTGTGGAATTTTCAGGGAAGTGAAACAGATATGATGATTGGATATCATTCGGTTCCGGTCATTGTGGATGCTTATTTGAAAGGAATCGGTGACTTTGATGCAGAAAAAGCACTGGAGGCTTGTGTGAAAACGGCTAATCTAGATGAATATCGAGGTATCGGAGTATATAAAGAGAAAGGTTATGTGCCTTATGATTTGAAACCTTATGAAAACTGGTCACTTTCAAAAACCTTGGAGTATGCGTTCGATGATTATTGTATTGCACGCATGGCCGAGAAGATGGGAAAAACGGCTGTGATGGAGGAGTTTGATAAGCGGGCTGCTAACTACAAGAATGTCTTTAATCCGGTAACATCATTCATGCAGCCGCGGGCTTTAAATGGTGATTTTATTGCTGATTTCCGGGCTGATGCCTATACGGAGGATATTTGTGAAAGCAACGGATGGCAATACCTTTGGTCAGTGCAGCATGACATTGAAGGGCTGATTGGTTTGACGGGTGGAACAGAACGGTTTGCTCAGAAGCTGGATAGTATGTTTACTTATCAGCCTACCGATGATGAGGAACTTCCTATCTTTAGTACAGGTATGATTGGACAGTATGCGCATGGAAACGAACCGAGTCATCATGTGGCTTATTTGTTTAATTATGTCAATCAGCCTTGGAAAGGACAAAAGTATTTAGCTCAAATCATGCACGACCTTTATACTAACACACCGGACGGACTTTGTGGAAATGAAGACTGTGGGCAGATGTCGGCTTGGTATGTTATGAGTGCTATGGGATTTTACCCTGTAAATCCGGTATCGGGTGTTTATGAAATAGGAACTCCTTTGTTCCCGAAAGTTCAGCTTCATCTGTCGAATGGAAAGGTTTTCACGGTGTTGGCTCATCAGGTTAGCCGTGAGAATATTTACATCCAGTCGGTAAAAGTCAATGGAGTTGCTTATGATAAACCCTATATCACTCATCAGCAAATTATGGATGGGGCAACCTTGGAATTTGAGATGGGCAATATGCCGGGAAAGGCTTGGTATTAGTCCGGAAATTTGTACCTTTTCGGGACGCCGGTCTTGTAAAGGTAAATGATAAGAGCTTTTTCATAGAGGATAATTCTCTGTGATAAAAGGAATATTGAAAAAAGATATGAAAAAAATTGGATATAATGAAATAATACGTTTCTTCGATAACGAATGTTCGGCAGAAGAGAGAGAGGCTGTCATTCGGTGGGTCAATCAGTCGGATGAAAATGCCCGTCTGTTTTTTTCATGGGAAGAAATGTATATGTTGGGAAAGGCAGATTCTGCGCGTGAAGAACAGTTGCTTCGGAAGGCGGAAAAGAAACTGGATGCTTTTATTACAGCCGAGAAACAACGCCGTTCTTTTGTGTTGCGTGTACGTACAATGATGAAGTATGCGGCGGTAGCTGCTGTTCTGGCTGTTTTCTCCTGGATAGCTCTGTATATGTCCGGCGTCCGTTCAGACAGTGATATGCTTGTCGTATCAACTTTGGCTGGTGAAAAGAAGGAAGTCATTCTTCCTGATGGCAGTAAAGTGTGGTTGAATGAAAAGTCTGTGTTGAAATATCCTGAAGCATTTGCCGATGATAAACGTTTTTTGGATTTAGACGGGGAGGCTTACTTTGAGGTTACAAAGGATAAGCACAAGCCGTTTATCGTGAAAAATCCGGCAATGAGCGTACAGGTGCTCGGTACAAAGTTTAACTTTAAGGGAAATGCCTTAGGCCGGATTGCTGAAGCTTCTTTGATAGAAGGAGAAATCAAAGCCATAGGAAATCACGATGAAGGGGCTATAACGCTGGTTCCCGGACAGAAGGTGGAGCTGAATGTCGTGACCAGGCAAATGAAGGTTACGGAAGCAAATACGGCTCTTGATGCGGTATGGCATAACAACCTGATTCCGTTTAAGAATGCTGATATTTTCAGCATAGCTGAAACACTTGAAGCATTATATGGAGTTGATATAATTCTCTCACCGGATATCAGCGGACTGAAAACTTATTCAGGTGTATTAAAAAAGAAAGATTCGATAGATGAGATGTTGGAGATTTTACAGACTATACTTCATATTCATTATGAAATACGTCAGAATACCATCTTCTTGTCATTAAATAAATAATCCCTTGAGTGATATGATGATAAAAAAAACTTTTGTTTTGGCATGTGGCATCGGAACGATGCTTTTGGCTGCATGTTCTGCAGATGTTGCAGTAGAAAAAGATTACGCTGCTTATGTAAACCCGTTTGTGGGAACAGGTGGACATGGACATACGTTTCCGGGAGCAGTGGTTCCGAACGGTATGATTCAACCAAGTCCTGATACACGTATTGATGGATGGGATGCTTGTTCTGGCTATTATTACGAAGATTCATTGATGAATGGCTTTTCGCACACCCATCTCAGTGGAACCGGATGTGCAGATTATGGAGATTTTCTGCTGATGCCCACGGTAGGTGAACAGGTTTGTAATCCTCAGAATTTTTCAAAGCAGAATTTGCCTTTTGCTTCTAACTTCTCACATGCCAGTGAAGTGGCAGAGCCGGGATATTATTCTGTATTTCTTGACCGCTATGGAGTGAAGGCTGAAATGACCTCAACAAAGCGGGCGGCTCTTCATCGGTTTACTTTTCCTGAAGCGGAAAAGGCGGGTTTTATTTTGGATTTAGATTATTCTATACAGCATCAAACCAATCTGGATATGCAAGTTGAGGTGGTAAGTGATACGGAAATTCGTGGACATAAACTGACTCAATACTGGGCTTTCGACCAGCAGGCAAGTTTCTATGCAAAGTTCTCGAAGCCGTTTACGTATGAGGTGCTTCGTGATACGTTGACTGACCAGAACGGAAAGAAACAGCCGCGTTGCAAAGTCTTGCTTCAGTTTGCCACTCAGAAAGATGAGCAGGTGATGGTTAAGATGGCGGTTTCGGCAGTTGACATGGAAGGTGCACGGAAGAACTTGGAGGCTGAAATTCCTGAATGGGATTTTGAAGGTATCCGGAAATCGGCCCGTCAGGCATGGAATAACTACCTTTCCAAGATTGATGTGACTACTGCTGAGCAGGATGACAAAACGATTTTCTACACCGCCATGTATCACACGGCAATTAGTCCGAACTTGTTTACCGATGTAGATGGCCGTTATCTGGGTATGGATTTAAAGACACATCAAGGCGATGTAAATCAGCCTGTGTATACCACGTTTTCTTTGTGGGATACTTTCAGGGCTCTTCATCCTTTGCTTTCTATCATTGATCCGGCAAAGAATAATGCTTATATCCGTTCGTTGCTTTTGAAGGCTCAAGAAGGTGGCGTACTGCCTAAATGGGAACTTGCCGGAAATTATACGGCCACAATGATTGGTTACCATGCAGCTTCCTTGATGGCAGATGCTTATACAAAAGGATATGCTGATTTTGATTTGGATGAGGCTTATAAGGCTTGTATCCGTGCAGCAGAATATGATACTACTGGTATTAAATGTCCGGAGCTGGTGTTGCCAGTGTTGATACCAATGGCTCGATATTATAAAAATACATTAGGATATATTCCTTGTGACCGTGAAAACGAATCGGTAGCTAAGGCATTGGAATATGCATACGATGATTATTGTATTTCCATATTGGCAGAAGCAGTAGGGGATTATAAAAATCAGGAAAAATATGCCAAGTTTGCCAAAGCTTATGAATTGTATTTTGACCCGTCTACCCGCTTTATGCGTGGGTTAGACTCAAAGGGAAAATGGCGTACTCCGTTTAATCCCCGGGCTTCTAATCATCGTAATGACGACTATTGTGAAGGTACTGCATGGCAATGGACTTGGTTCGTGCCTCATGATATTGAGGGATTAGTCGGACTGATGGGAGGTGAAGATGCCTTTGTAGGTAAACTTGACTCACTGTTTACTGCCCCTTCACAGATGGAAGGAGAAGTGGTTTCGGCTGATATTACCGGTTTGATAGGTCAGTATGCACAAGGCAATGAGCCGAGCCATCATGTTATTCATATGTATAACTATGTAAACAGACCTTGGCAGACACAAGAGTTGCTTGACCGCGTGTTTAAGGAACAATACCGTAATGACCCTGATGGCTTGTCGGGTAATGAAGATTGCGGACAGATGTCGGCTTGGTATATCTTGAACTCAATGGGATTCTATCAAGTTTGTCCGGGTAAGCCCGTGTATTCCATTGGTCGTCCTGTCTTTGACAAAGTGGTTATTAATTTGCCAGAAAATAAAACATTCACTATTACAGCACTCAATAACTCAAAGGAGAATAAATATATACAGGCTGTGAAGTTGAACGGAAAAGACTTGTCTACTCCCTTTTTCGAGCATAAGGATATGATAAACGGGGGTACATTGGAATTTGTGATGACAAATCAGCCGACTCAATGGGGTGTAAAGAAATAATAACTATTATATAAATTATAAATAAGCCATGAAAAAATTATCATTACTTATTTTACTGACCGGATTTTTCGGTTTGGCAAAAGCAGCTAACATAGACTATGCTGACTATGTTAGTCCGTTGGTTGGAACTCAATCAACATTTGAATTGTCCACAGGAAATACTTATCCTGCGATAGCAAGACCTTGGGGGATGAACTTCTGGACTCCCCAGACAGGTAAAATGGGAGATGGATGGACTTATCAGTATACAGCAAATAAAATCCGTGGATTCAAACAGACACACCAGCCCAGCCCATGGATCAATGATTACGGGCAGTTTGCTATTATGCCGGTGGTTGGAAAACCCGAATTTAATGAAGATAAGCGCGCAAGCTGGTTTGCTCATAAAGGAGAAGAAGCTAAAGCGTATTACTATAAAGTGTATTTGGCTGAATACGATATCGTAGCTGAGCTGACTCCTACCGAGCGTGCTGCCATGTTCCGCTTTACTTTTCCGGAAAGTGAGCATTCTTATATCGTAGTTGATGCTTACGATAAAGGTTCATATGTAAAGATCGAACCGGAAAAGAATCGTATTGTTGGCTATTCTACCCGTAATAGCGGAGGGGTTCCTGCTAACTTTAAAAACTATTTCGTGATAGAATTCGATAAACCGTTTACTTATCGGGCTACAGTTAAAGATAGCTTGCTGACTGAAAACGGTTTGGAACAGCAGGCTAATCATGCAGGAGCAGTCATTGGTTTTTCTACCCGTAAAGGTGAGGCTGTTCATGTGCGTGTGGCTTCTTCGTTTATCAGCGAAGAGCAGGCTGTGCTAAACTTGAACGAATTAGGTCAAGATAACTTTGATACATTGGTAAGCAAAGGTAAGAATGCTTGGAATGAGGTTCTCGGTAGAATAGAAGTAGACGGAGGTAATCTCGACCAATACCGCACATTCTATTCTTGTCTATACCGTTCGTTATTGTTCCCGCGGAAGTTTTATGAAATAGATGCCAAAGGACAGGTGGTTCATTACAGTCCCTATAATGGTGAAGTGCTGCCCGGCTATATGTATACCGATACTGGCTTTTGGGATACCTTCCGTTGTCTTTTCCCTTTGCTGAACTTGATGTATCCCTCGGTGAACAAGGAAATTCAAGAAGGACTGATCAATACCTATAAGGAAAGCGGATTCTTCCCGGAATGGGCAAGCCCCGGTCATAGAGGATGTATGGTGGGTAACAATTCAGCTTCTGTACTGGTTGATGCCTATATGAAAGGGGTGAAGGTAGAAGATCTGGAAACCCTTTATAAAGGCTTGATTCATGGAACAGAGAATGTGCATCCGGAGGTTTCTTCAACCGGACGTCTGGGACATGAATATTACAATAAGTTAGGTTACGTGCCTTATGATGTGAAGATTAATGAAAATGCTGCCCGCACGCTGGAGTATGCTTATAACGACTGGTGTATCTATCAGTTGGCTAAAGAACTGAAGCGTCCGAAAAAGGAAATTAAACTCTTTGAAAAACGGGCGATGAACTATAAGAATCTGTTTGATCCGGAAACCAAACTGATGCGTGGCAAGAATGCAGACGGCACATTCCAGACACCGTTCTCTCCGTTGAAGTGGGGAGATGCATTTACCGAAGGAAACAGCTGGCATTATTCTTGGTCGGTGTTCCATGACCCTCAAGGATTGATTAATCTGATGGGAGGTGACAAGGTATTTGTATCTATGATGGATTCTGTATTTGCTGTTCCTCCTGTATTTGATGACAGCTACTATGGATTCCCGATTCATGAAATCCGCGAGATGACCGTGATGAACATGGGTAATTATGCGCACGGAAACCAACCGGTACAGCATATGATTTATTTATATAATTATGCTAAACAGCCTTGGAAAGCGCAATATTGGTTACGTCAGGTTATGAACCGTTTATATACTCCTACTCCTGACGGTTATTGTGGCGATGAAGATAACGGACAGACTTCAGCATGGTATGTATTTACAGCTTTAGGGTTCTATCCTGTTTGTCCGGGTACCGATCAGTATGTCATAGGGGCTCCTTTGTTCCGTAAAGCTACCATCCACATGGAAAATGGTAAGGATGTAGTTATTAATGCTCCGGAGAACAGTGCATCGAATATCTACATACAAGATATGAAGGTGAACGGACAGGAATATACCAAGAACTATTTCACGCATGATGCACTGATGAATGGTGCAACCATTGATATTCAGATGGGAAGCAAGCCCAATACATCGAGAGGCGTGAGTGCAGACGATGCTCCATATTCATTTACGAAAGAGTTGGAAAAGAAATAAGAGAGTAATGATTTACAGAAGTGAGTATGTCAAGGCAATAATGGCGACGATAGAAACTTGCTGAGACTCTTATTCTGATATTGGGAAAGAGGCGTATGGTACTTGTTTAAAGTAATCATACGCCTCTTTATTTTGTGATTTACGGGTAGATAAAGCCGTTCATTCTTCTCAAGAAGCAAGTCTCTTGACTGAGAAATATAGGAAAGCAGAACTAAGATATCTTAAATGAGAAGGCCATTTGACTTTTATGAGGGAACGTAAACCTGTTCTGAAGTTATGTTTGGAAGTCTGCTCATTTAGGTTGTTGAAAGTTCGGTTTTTAAATGAATCATACGGAGATGATTATAAAACCAGTCCCAATGTAAGAAGTATGCCAAAAAGTAAAATGTTGCGTGATGTTTCCCCTAAAATTAAGTTCAGCATTTTCCCTTTGTTTATTTTTGCCATTCTTTGCGTAGTAAGGATATGGGGAATCAAGTAAATCTGAGGGAGCAGTGCAGCATATACCTTTCCTATCATGATAAAATAAATGCAACACCAGCAAGCAATCATGCCTAATAGAAAATAAAGAATCAGTCCAGCCCGGGCTCCTAAACGCACCACGAGCGTCCGCTTCCCGCTTAAGGCATCTTGTTCTCTGTCGCGGAAATTATTTACCATCAGTAACGTATCTATAACCAGTCCGCAGGCTATGGAAGCTAAAGTAACAGAGGTATTCCATTCATGTGCCATTACATAAAAAGTACATCCAACTGGAACGATACCGAAAAAGACCAGCACCAATGCGTCTCCCCATCCATGATAAGCCAGCGGATAAGGACCGGCAGTATAAAGAAAGGCAAAGAGAATACACGCCAATCCTACGGGAATCATTTCTACTCCTCCATAGTATAGCAGACTTAATCCTACGGCTCCAGCCGCAAGGGTTGTGAGTATAATTCCAACTTTCATGGCTTTCGTTGTAATCCAGCCTTGTGCGCAAGCCCGTTCGGGACCTAAGCGGTCTTCTCGGTCGGTTCCTTTAAGGTAATCATAAAGGTCATTGATGAAATTGGCATCTATCTGCATCAGAAAAGCAAATAGAAAGCAAAGCAGGGCAGGTGTGAACTGGAAATAGCCGTACACATGTGCCAGTGAACATCCTATCATGACAGGGATAGAGGCTGCCGTCAGGGTCTTGGGACGGATGGCAAGTATCCATGCTTGAAGTGAATTGGTTTCAATCGTATTCATGTCTTTTTAGTTATTTGGGGCAAAGTTAGTTAAAAAAAGGAGGATATGGGAGACTTATCCATTCTGATTATCTATCTTTACCTTCTATTTCAATCATGTATGAGCCGATATTTAAATTTAATTTTAGGAGTCATTCTCGTCATAATCATTCTTTCTTCATGTGCCACAGCCTCTTTCTCAAAGTACAAAGGAGTAGGGCGCATCAAGCAATATGAGTTGTATAGCGAACAGTTGCCGGAAGCTTTCGACGGTTTTCGGCTTGCATTTGCTTCCGATTTTCATTATGAAAGCAAGTTCACCTCTAAGCGTCTGGCGGGCATGGTGCGTGCTTTGCAGAGCATGGAAGCCGATGTGTTGTTGTTAGGTGGAGATTACAGGGGAAGGAAAGGAGGAAATGTGGACGAGCTGTTTGACGCATTAGCACAGGTTCATACTCCGTATGGCACCTATGCCGTGATGGGAAACCATGAACGCGGAGAGGCAGATAGCCTTGTACGTCAAGCCATGAATCATACAGGGGTACATTTGCTGGAGCATCAGACGGATACGTTGTGGAAGGGGGATGATTTTATTCAGATTTGTGGCATACGAAATCCTTTCGACTTGGAAAAGAATGGGATTTCTCCCACGTTGCGTTTGAAGCCGGAGGATTTTGTTATTATGTTGACTCATACACCTGATTATGTTGAGGATGTGGCTATATCGAATACCGATTTAGCTTTAGCCGGACATACCCATGGAGGACAAGTTAGCTTGTTTAAGCGATGGACTCCTGCTCGTTTCTCGAAATATGGAAACCGCTTCCTTACGGGCATGAAAAAAAACAGTCAGGGTATTCCGGTTATCATAACCAACGGTTTGGGTACTTCCCGTAAGGATATACGTCTGTTTACTCCCAGTGAGGTGGTATTGATTGAATTACGTCGGAAATGACGCAGTTAATCTGTCCGTCTCTTGAATAAGTAAGCGGAACACCTCCGGATGAAGAAAATACCGTACATCTTTTCCCTGAGCCATACTTTCCCGGATAAACGTAGAACTGACTTCCAGCAGGGGCGTTTGGATGAGTCGGGCGCTTGGGGGTAAGCTTTTCTCATCTACGTCATAGCCCCGGCGTGGGTAAATCAGCAGATGATATTTCTCAAGAATAACCTCCGGTGATTTCCATCGGGGAAAGGAGTGCCAGTTATCGGCACCGATAATGAGGTGGAACTCCCGGTCAGGATAACTTTGTGAGAGTTGCTGAAGCGTATTGACCATATAAGAAGGCCGGGGCATTTTAAACTCAAAATCGGAAGCTACGAAACGGGGATAACCTTTGATGGCAGCTTGTACCAGTTTCAGGCGGAACTGGTCATCCATCAATTCGTTTTGTTGTTTCAGCGGATTTTGCGGAGAGACCATGAACCACACTTCATCCAGCTCGCTGTATTCACACAGAAAGTTGGCCAAAGCCAGGTGCCCGATATGAATCGGGTTAAATGACCCTCCGAAAATCCCGGTTTTTATAAGTTTCTTTTTCACTTGCGGTAATTTACGATTTGCCATGCAGCCACCAGAATCATTGCCGTAGCAATAATGTATTCTTTTTGGGCTACAGCTACGATACCTACAGATAGAGCTGCCAGTCCGATGACGATGCATAAAACCATCATCAGGCGTATTGTTTTTTGGGGGTCTTTTGCCATGTAGAGCGATTATTGGTTAATAAAATGGCTGATCACCTTGAACGCTTCGTTCTGAGCAGTTTTCAAGTCATCATTTACAATGATAACATCAAATTTATCGGCATATCCCAGTTCAAATTCAGCTTTAGCTATCCGGCTTTCAATCACTTCCGGTGCATCCGTTCCTCTTCCTTGAAGACGGTTGCGCAGTTCTTCTACTGAAGGAGGCTGGATGAAGACAGACAAAGCCCGTTCTCCATAAAACTTCTTGATGTTACATCCGCCAACCACATCCACGTCGAATATTACATTCTGTCCTGCAGCAAGCTGTTTTTCCACCTGTTCTTTCAGTGTTCCGTAAAAACGGTCCTGATAAACCTCTTCGTATTCCAGAAAGTCATTGTTGGCAATGCGTTGCTTAAATTCTTCCGGAGATAGAAAGAAGTATTCCACACCGTTTTGTTCCGCTCCACGGGGCGGACGGCTGGTAGCAGAAATTGAAAAGGCCAGATTCAGACCTTTTGTCAGCAGGTAGTTAATGATGGTTGATTTGCCCGATCCTGAGGGTGCTGAAAATATGATAAGTTTTCCCATTACATCACGTTTAATACTTGTTCTTTGATTTGTTCCAGTTCGTCTTTCATCTGCACCACGATATTTTGCATTTCAGCATGGTTTGATTTACTTCCGGTGGTATTGATTTCACGTCCCATTTCCTGAGCAATGAATCCCAGTTTTTTGCCCTGACCCTGTCCGTTTGCCATGGTTTCGCGGAAATACTTCAAGTGGTTTGCCAACCGCTGTTTTTCTTCATTGATGTCCAGTTTCTCAATGTAGTAAATCAGTTCTTGTTCCAAGCGGTTTTTATCGTAGTCAATGCTCAGTGTCTTTTCAAGCGCATCGGTGATGCGTTCGCGTACTTTCGCTACCCGTTCCTTTTCATACGGTTCTATGGATTGCAGCAAACGCTCGATATTATTGATTTTTTCTGTAAACTTGCCTTCTAAAGCTTTTCCCTCCTGTTTACGGAAATCCACCAGATGATTCAGTGCCTCCATGATGGTTTGCCGTACAATGCTCCATTCTTCCTCCGTGAGTTCTTGTATGTCAACTCGTGTCAGCACATCAGGCATGCGGAGTAAGGTAGCAAACCAGTCTGCAGGAAGAGGAATGTGGCAGGTTTCAGAAATTGTTTTTATTTGATTATAATAGTTCTCCACTAAAGCAGCATTGATAGGGGTAGCAGTCTCTGTAGCATCTTTTTCAACCCACAAACTGAAGTCCACTTTACCGCGCTCTAAGGTTTGCGAGATTAAAGTGCGTATTTCCATTTCCTTTTCACGGTATAGCGGAGCGATACGGGTAGACAAGTCCATCGCTTTACTGTTCAGCGACTTGATTTCTACATTAATCTTCTTGTCTCCGAATGTGGCAGTCGCTTTGCCGTATCCGGTCATTGATTGTATCATAGTGTTTTGGAATTTTAGAATTGGTACAAAGGTAGGAATTTTTTTTAAAACCAACTTTATGAATGCGTGACAAGCATACGAATTTTCTTCGTTAAACTGTATCTGAAAGCAGGGAAGAGATAAACGATAGGAGCATTTGAAACGTGGAGGTATCAGCAACAAAACGGTTCGGCGTATGCATTCAAATGTCAAGGTATATCCCATGAAACGCTTCGGCGTTTTTTAGGGTGTTTGAAGTATCTGATGAGGCTGGAGGAAAGGTTGTATATGCAGAAAAAAAAGATGAAAAAAGCCGGTTTAGAAGAGTTCATTTTAAAGCCGGAAAGATAAAAAACGGAGAAATAAGAGAGAAGGAGTACAAATAAATAGCTATATTTGCACATTAATAAATTAGATGCGGAAAAATTATGTCATGTATTTTACATATTGAAACTTCAACAGAGGTATGCTCGGTAGCATTGAGCCAAGATTCCTCTTGTATATTTACTCAGGAGAGTGAGGGACGTTATGAGCATGGCGAGTGTCTTGGCACATATGTTGACCAGGCATTGAGTTATGCCGACAGCCATGCCATTCCTTTGGATGCCGTGGCAGTGAGCTGCGGTCCGGGTTCGTACACGGGCTTGCGCATCGGTGTTTCCATGGCGAAGGGGCTCTGCTATGGATTGGGTGTTCCGCTGATAGCTATCCCTACGCTTAAACTGATGGGGGTTCCGCTGCTGCTGGGCGATGACTTGCCTGAGGGAGCGTTGCTCTGTCCCATGATTGATGCGCGCAGAATGGAGGTCTACTCGGCGGTGTATGACCGGGCGCTGAAGGAAGTCTGTTCACCGGCTGCCGTGGTGGTGGACAGTGATTCGTTTGCCCGTGAGCTGGAGCAGGGCGAGGTGTGGTTTTTCGGTAACGGTGCATCGAAGTGCCGTGAGGTGATTACCCATCGCAATGCGCATTTCGTTGACGGGGTGCGTCCGCTGGCGCAGTGGATGTTTCCGCTGGCTGAGATGGCTTTTGCCCGGCAGGAGTTTGCCGATGTGGCTTACTTTGAGCCTTATTATCTGAAGGAGTTCGTGGCTTCGGTGCCGCGCCGCCTGCTCTGATTCCGGAGAATACAGACTGCCGGATATCTGCAGCCCCAAAATTATGTGGATTCCGTAGTAGGTCGGGTTCCGGCTGCCCGGCAGGGAGGTTGCCGGAACCGGGATACCTGTAGGTTCAGTACCGTAAAATACAGCCGAGGGGAGTGGAGGCTGTAATGGCGAAAGTGCAAGCCGTAGAAGTACGGTTATAACGGACGCTCTGAGGGGCAGGAAGCGAAGGACGCACCGGCTCAAAGGCTCAAGGGCTGAATCACTGAAACTCATAAACGTATAAACTCATAAACGTATAAACTCATAAACGTATAAACTCATAAATTCAAAAATTCAAATCCTATGGAATATAATACCCGACAACGCAGACTCCCGCTTCCTGAATACGGACGGAGTGTACAGCAGATGGTAGACCATGCGCTTACGCTTACTTCGCGCGAGGAACGGCAGCGCTGTGCCGAAACCATCGTGTCAATCATGGGGAGTATGTTTCCTCATCTGCGTGATGCCGGTGATTCCGACAGCCGTCTGTGGGATCACCTGGCTATTATGGCCGATTTCCGTCTTGACATTGACTATCCGGTAGAGGTGGTGCGGAAGGAAGATTTCCGGGTGCGTCCGGAGCCTATCCGCCGTGAGGGCGCGCATATCCGCTACCGTCATTACGGACGGCTTATTGAAGATGCCATTGAGGCTGCGTGTGCGCTTGCCGAGGGTCCCGACCGTCGCAGACTGGTGAACCTCATTGTGAATCATATGAAGAAGGACTATCTGAACTGGAACAAAGACGGTGTGGAGAACCGGAAGATTCTGGACGATTTGTGTGAACTCTCAGGCGGACGCCTGCGGGTGACGCCCGATGAGGTACGTCTGGGTGAGCCCCGTCTGTTTTTTCCGCGCAAGCGGGCTGCGGGTGCCGACGGGCGCCGCCGTAAGTTCCAGTCGCCGGGTGAGGGTACCCGTAACGAGAACCGCTGACCGGGAGGAGGATGGGTATGGCTTCGTTCAGAATAGAAGGAGGGCACCGGCTGGAGGGAACGATTGTTCCACAGGGTGCCAAAAATGAGGTGTTGCAGGTGGTGTGTGCCACGCTGCTTACGGCTGCCGAAGTGGTGGTGGAGAATGTACCCGATATTGTGGATGTGAATCAGCTGATTGCGCTGCTCCGCGATATGGGGGTGAGGGTGGAACGCCGTTCGGAGGGGGTATATGCCTTCTGTGCCGAACAGGTGGATATGGATTTCCTGCGCAGTGAGGATTTCATGCTGCGATGCTCGCGGCTCCGCGGCTCGGTGATGCTGGTGGGTCCGCTGCTGGCGCGCTTCGGCTGGGCGCTGATTTCGCGTCCGGGGGGCGACAAAATCGGCCGCCGGAGGCTGGATACGCACTTCCGGGGACTGGAGATGCTGGGGGCTTCGTTTGCATATGATGCCTGCAAGGGAGTGTATGAGGTACGGACCGACCAGGGGCTGAAAGGAACGTATATGTTGCTTGATGAGGCTTCAGTGACGGGCACGGCGAACATTGTCATGGCGGCAGTGCTGGCCAAGGGGCGCACGGTGATTTATAATGCAGCGTGTGAACCGTATGTGCAGCAGCTGTGCCGTATGCTGAACCGCATGGGCGCGCGTATTTCAGGTATCGCCTCAAACCTGCTGACCATCGACGGGGTGGATGTGCTGGGTGGATGTTCTCACCGGGTGTTGCCCGACATGATTGAAGTGGGAAGTTTCATCGGCATGGCTGCCATGACGGCGGGCGAGGTGACCATCCGTGGGGCGGGCTGTGACTCGCTGGGTATCATTCCTGAGAGTTTCCGCCGGCTGGGCATTGCTCTGGAGCGTAGGGGGGATGATATTTTTGTGCCGAGGCAGGAGCATTACCGCATCGAGTCGTTTATTGACGGGTCAATCATGACCATTGCCGATGCACCGTGGCCCGGACTGACGCCGGATTTGCTGAGTGTGATGCTGGTGGTGGCTACGCAGGCCAAGGGCAGTGTGCTGATCCATCAGAAGATGTTTGAGAGCCGTCTGTTTTTCGTGGATAAGTTGATTGACATGGGGGCTCAGATTATTTTATGTGACCCGCATCGGGCAGTGGTCATCGGCCACGACCGGGCATTCAGTTTGAGGGGCGGCAATATGACTTCGCCCGACATCCGTGCAGGAATTGCGCTGCTCATCGCTGCGCTGAGTGCCGAAGGAGTGAGTCATATCCATAATATTGAGCAGATTGACCGGGGGTATCAGCATATCGAACAGCGGCTTAGAGCGCTGGGTGCGCATATCGAACGGGTGGAGTAAGGGGGGATCGACTTAAAAACCCGTAAACTTAAAAACTAAAAACTTAAAAACTAAAAACTCATCAACTCAAACCGATGATAAAGATTGAAGATGTATATAAAATAGGGACGCTCGCCAAGCCCCACGGGGTGAAGGGCGAGGTGGTCTTGCAGTGTATGCCAAGCGGACCTTCGCATGTGCCGGAATCAGATTTTATCTTTTTGATGCTCGACGGCATCCTGGTTCCGTTTTTCGTGGAGGAGTTTCGCCTCCGGGGAGACGGCACGGCTCTGCTGAAGCTGGAGGGGATGGATGTTCCTGAGAAGGTGCGCCGTTATACGGGGGTGGAAGTGTATGCCGACCGTTCGGCTTCGTGTGCCCATGAAGGGGAACCGCTCTCGTGGCAGTGGTTCGTGGGCTTCGAAGTGTATGACGTGGAGCAGGGTTTCCTCGGCTCTATTGAACGTGTGGATGACGCTACGGCAAACGTGCTCTTTGTTGTTTCGGATGAGGAGGGAGACGAATTGCTGATTCCTGCCTGTGAGGAGTTTATCGTGGGAATTGACCGCAAGGAGCGTATCTTAGATATGGAACTTCCTGAGGGACTGCTGGAATAGGCTCTGTTGTTCGGTTGATAAGGTCTTGAAATGCTCAGGTATCTGAAATCTCGTCACCTTGCCAGCTTAAAACTAAAAACTTAAAAAAACGCAAACCTATGAGAAAGAAGATTCGCCGGCGTGCATTCTGGCATAATATCAAGTTTAAGTACCGCCTGACCATTGTCAACGAGAATACGTTGGAAGAGGTAGCGGGACTGCATGTGTCGAAGCTTAACGGGCTGTCGGTGCTGTTGTTTGCCTGTACGGTGATTTTCCTGACGGCTGCAGCCATCATTGCGTTTACGCCGTTGCGCAACTATCTGCCGGGGTATATGAACAGTGATGTACGCCGGCAGATTGTGGTGAATGCGCTCAAGGCGGATTCGCTGCAGCAGGCACTCGACCGCCAGAACCGGTATATGATGACGGTGCGTGATATTCTGAGTGGAAGGGTGAAGACAGATACGGTGGCTTCGCTGGATTCGCTGACGGATGCACGGGCGGAGCAGCTGATGGAGCGTTCGCGGGAGGAAGAAGAATTCCGCCGGCGTTATGAGGAAGAGGAACGTTATAATCTGACGGCTGTAACGGGAACCCACGATGCAGCAGGACTGGTGCTTTTCCGTCCGTTGAGGGCGGCGGTATCTGCTCCGTTTAATCCGGATGATAAACATTATGGGGTAGATTTGGCAGCTGGTCCGCGTGAAGGGGTCATGGCTGCGCTTGATGGTACGGTTGTATTGGCAGCATATATTGCCGGCGAAGGTCAGGTGGTGATGATTCAGCATGCACAGAATTTTTTGACGGTGTACCGGCATTGCGGTTCACTGATGTGTGCATCGGGCGACCGGGTGAAGGGCGGCGATGTGATTGCTCTTACGCAAGACAGTAAGAATGCGGATAGTGAAGATCATCCGTTTCTTCACTTTGAACTGTGGCATAAAGGGGTGCCGGTGAATCCGGCTAAATATGTGGTGTTTTAGGCTCTGAAATGCCAAGACATCTGAAGCCTGGTCAACTCGTCACTTCGTTACCTAGTTGCCTGAAAAAACTGAAAAAACTAAAAACTCAAACCATATTATGAAGAAACAGATAGCAATATTGGGGTCTACGGGTTCCATCGGAACACAGGCCTTGCAGGTCATAGCCGAGCATCCCGATTTATATGAGGTGTATGCGCTCACGGCGAATAACCGGGCTGAGCTGCTGGCTGAACAGGCACGTAAATTCTTGCCTGAAGCGGTAGTGATAGCGAATACTGACAAGTATCAGTGGCTGAAGGAGGCTTTGGCCGATGTGCCGGTAAAGGTGTATGCCGGTGAGGATGCATTGGCTCAGATTGTAGAATCGGGTCCCATTGACACGGTGCTTACAGCGATGGTGGGTTATGCGGGGCTCCGTCCTACCATGAATGCCATCCGTGCCGGAAAGACCATTGCCCTCGCCAACAAGGAAACGCTGGTGGTGGCTGGTGAATTGGTTACGGAACTGGCTACAAGGTATCGTACCCCTATTTTGCCGGTCGATTCGGAACATTCTGCCATCTTCCAGTGCCTGGAGCCGGGCAATGAACTGAGCCGGGTGATTCTTACGGCTTCGGGCGGTCCGTTCCGTTCGTTCAGTGCCGAACAGCTGGCGCATGTCACGCGTGAACAGGCGCTGAAGCATCCCAACTGGTCGATGGGAGCGAAAATAACGATCGATTCGGCTTCGATGATGAACAAAGGCTTCGAGGTGATGGAGGCTAAATGGCTCTTTGGAGTTTCTCCTGAACAAATAGAGGTAGTTGTGCATCCGCAGTCGGTTATCCACTCGATGGTGGAGTTTACCGACGGGGCTGTGAAGGCGCAGCTTGGAGTACCCGATATGCGCCTGCCCATCCAGTATGCTTTCTCTTATCCGCAACGGGTTCCGCTTTCGGGCGAACGGCTCGATTTTGCGAAGTGGAATATGCTTACGTTTGAAAAGCCGGATACGGAGCGGTTCCGCAATCTGGCTCTGGCATACGAGGCTTTGCATCAGGGGGGAAACCTGCCTTGCATTGTCAATGCGGCGAACGAGGTGGTGGTAGCGGCTTTCCTGAACGACCGGATTTCTTTTTTGGGCATGAGTGATGTCATTGAGAAGACCATGTCGGTAGTTCCCTTTATAAAGTCTCCTTCGTATGAGGATTACGTGGCGACAGATGCCGAGGCGCGCCGCATTGCTGCCGAACTGGTGATTAACGGGAAAACAAGGTAACAAGGTTTTGAAATGCTCAGGTATTTGAAACATAGTCATTTTGTAACCTCGTCACCTTCTGAAAAACTAAAACATTCAAAAACTTAAAAACTCAAAACTAACCAATGGAAACGTTTCTGATTCGCGCTCTCCAGCTGATTCTCAGCCTTTCGCTGCTGGTCATCGTACACGAGGGCGGACATTTCTTTTTTGCACGTCTGTTTAAAATCCGTGTGGAAAAGTTCTATATCTTTTTTGATCCCTGGTTCTCGCTCTTCAAGTTCAAACCGAAGAACAGCGAAACCGAGTATGGGGTGGGCTGGCTGCCTTTGGGCGGGTATTGTAAAATAGCTGGTATGATTGACGAGTCAATGGATACCGAGCAGATGAAACAGCCGGCACAGCCTTGGGAGTTTCGCTCTAAACCGGCTTGGCAGCGTCTGCTGGTGATGATTGGTGGGGTGATGATGAACTTCCTGCTCGCTCTTTTTATCTATTCCATGATTCTGTTTACTTGGGGCGACCAGTATGTGGCGCTGAAGGATGTGTCGTGCGGAATGAAGTTTAATGAAACGGCTCAGCAGATTGGCTTCCGCGACGGGGATATCCTTTTGCGTGCCGACGGAAAGGAACTGGTGCGCTTTGATATGGATATGATTCGGAACATTGTTGAAGCACGTGAGGTGACGGTCTTGCGTCAGGGAGCGGAGACAAAAATCCTGATGCCGGAGCTGAGCTTGCTCGATGTAGCGCAGCAGGACCCGATGTTTGTGGATTATCTTTACCCGAACGTGGTTGACTCAGTGATTCCGGAAGGGGCTTTCAGTAAGGCTGGGGTGCAGAAAGGCGACTGCCTGCTGGCTTTTAACGGAAAAAACTTGAACTCATGGAATGCGTTCATGGAAGAGATGGATCAGCTTCGTACGCGTGCTGAAGTGGAGAAATTGACTTCGGCTTCGTTTGAATTGGTTTACTCGCATGAGGGATTGCGTGATACGGTGATGGTTCAGACAAATGAGGCTTTTCAGGTGGGAGCTATAGGAAGCCGTCCGGATTATCGTGTTACCGAGCTGGAGTATGGCTTCTTCGAGTCGTTCCCTGCCGGGGTTATGCTGGGAGTGAATACGCTGAAGGGCTATGTGAACGATATGAAGTATGTCTTCACGAAAGAGGGAGCGAAGAGTGTGGGTGGATTCGGTACCATCGGAAGTATCTTCCCGAAGGTGTGGGATTGGGAACGGTTCTGGTCGATGACAGCGTTCTTGTCAATTATTCTTGCTTTCATGAATATTCTTCCCATTCCGGCACTCGACGGAGGGCATGTCTTGTTCCTGCTGTATGAAATCATTGCTCGCCGCAAACCGAGCGATAAGTTCCTTGAGTATGCGCAGATGGTGGGTATGTTCCTGCTGTTCGGCTTGCTCATCTGGGCCAACTTCAATGATGTACTGAAATTCTTGTTTTAATCGATAATACTGCATGAATTCGGTGGCGGGGCAACAAAGCTTGATCACTTTGTTGCCCCGCCTGCTGTATGCAGCATGTTGCCGAAAAAAGGTCCGTTTCTTCCCGGCAGCCTTGCCCGGCAGGAAGGAGCGTGAGAAAGCGGAACTGAAGTAAAATTAGAAACCGAATAAAATAATGACGATGAAAAAACTTTTGTTGACTCTATTGATTGGGGGAGGTGCGTTGATGCATACCTCTTATGCCGTGGGGCAGGAACGCCTTCCGGAGTATTTGCAGGCGGAGAAATTTACGAAGGAGAAACTTAATACCATGTTGTTTTCTACCATGGTCGATCCGCACTGGTCTTCTGACGGGAAGATTTTCTGGTATGAATATAAAACTAGTGAAGGCACCTTTTGGTATGTAGTGAATCCTTCTGCCCGTTCCAAAGAACTTCTGTTTGACCGTGATGATTTGGCGGCGCAGCTCAGTGAGGTGGTTCGTGATCCCTTTGAGGCTCGGCAGCTTCCGTTGCGTAACTTGAAGTTGAAAGATGACGGACGGACATTTACGTTTGAGGTGGTTTCTTCGCGTGAGGTAAAACCGGAGAAAGACCAGAAGAAAAAGAAGGAGAAAAATGAGGTGTTTTATTTTGCCTATGACTTTCCTTCGCGCAAGTTGACGCACTTGAAAGATAAGGAGAGGGATCCGGAACGGATGGACTGGGCTTCGGTTTCGCCCGACGGGCAGACAGTGGTTTATGCGAAGGACTGCAACCTCTTCCGCATGAGCATGGCCGATTACCGCAAGGCGCAGAAAGACGAGAAAGACAGTACCATCGTGGAGGTGCAGCTCACTACCGACGGGACACCTGATTTTGGTTATGGCATTCCTTACAGCATGCTGAATACGGATACGCTCTGCAACGGGAAGCGTCGCTGGGTTTATGGCTGCTGGTCGCCCGACTCGCGTCATTTCGTGACCGTTGTTTCCGATGACCGTGCCGTGAAACCGCTGTGGGTAATCAATGCGCTTGCTGATCCGCGTCCTACACTGGAAACGTATAAATATCAGATGCCTGGAGAGATGGCGGCTCCTGAGGAACATCTGTATCTGTTTGATATGTCTGCGAATACCCGCCGCGAAATACGGGTGGCGGCATGGAAGAATCAGTCGCTCGGGCTGGAGTACCGTCCGCAGGAACAGAAGGAACGCGACCGTGAATGGATTTCTCCTGTCTGGCAGGGCGATAACAATCGCTTCTTCCTGACCCGGAGCAGCCGAGACCTGCACCGCATTGATGTGTGTACGTACACGTTGGGACAGGATTCGGTGGTGCCGGTGGTGCGTGAGCGGATGAATACGTATCAGGAAACGCGCCCGATTCAGGTGTTCGGCGGAGGCAGGGAATTTATCCAGTGGAGCGAACGTGACGGATGGGCTCACTTGTATCTGTATGATGATAAGGGAAACCTGAAGAACCGCATCACGAAAGGACCTTGGCATGTGGAACGGGTGCTCAAGGTAGATGAGGCTTCGCGTACCATTTATTTCCTTGCCAACGGCCGGGAGGAAGGGGAGCATCCGTATCATGAACAGCTTTACTGCGTGAATGCTGACGGCAGCGGACTGAAACGGCTGACTGCCGGCGATTTCTTCCACCAGCCGGAAATAGATGATGATGCCCGGTATGTGGTAGACAATTATTCGCGGGTGAATACGGTACCTTGTGCAGTGGTGCTCGACCGCAGCGGAAAGGAAGTGATGAAGCTGGAAGAAAGTGATTTCTCCGGACTGAAGGCTGCGGGATACCAGTTTCCCGAACTGTTTACGGTGAAGGCAGCCGACGGAGTTACCGACTTGTACGGAGTGATGTATAAGCCTTATAATTTCGATTCGACGAAGGTATATCCCATTATTGACTATGTGTATCCGGGTCCTCAGGTGGAGGCGGTGTATTATCCGTTTACGCGGATGAGCGTGCGGACTGACCGGCTGGCGCAGGCGGGATTTATTGTCATCTCGGTGGGGCAGCGTGGCGGACATCCTTCGCGTTCGAAGTGGTATCATAACTATGGCTACGGCAATCTGCGTGACTATCCTTTGGCTGACCACAAGGCTGCCGTGGAACAGCTGGCTGCCCGTTACCGCTTTATTGACATCGACCGCGTGGGTATTCACGGACATTCGGGCGGAGGGTTCATGTCAACTGCTGCCATCTGCCAGTATCCAGACTTCTACAAGGCTGCCGTATCGTGTGCCGGAAATCATGACAACCGCATTTATAACCGTTGGTGGAGTGAGACGCATCACGGGGTGAAGGAGGAGATAACAGCGGAAGGCGATACGACTTTTGCCTATAAGATTGCCACAAATCCTGAAATCGTGAAACAACTCAAGGGGCATCTGATGCTGGTGCACGGGGATATCGATAATAATGTGCATCCTGCCAATACGCTCCGCGTAGTGGATGCGCTGATTCGTGCCGGCAAGCGCTTTGATATGCTGATTCTTCCCGGACAGCGTCATGCTTTCGGTACGATGGATGAGTATTTCTACTGGCGTATGGTGGATTTCTTCTCGCGCCATCTTAAAGGGAAATGTGAGGATTCGGTGGATATTCCGAAGCGGTGAAGTAGTGGAGGAGCTTTCTCCTTCAGTTGAACCTTTAGGCTTCAGAAATGAAGCTTGATTAGAATAATCTTATTTAAAAAGACCGTATCATGTGCTGCATTGAGCCATGATACGGTCTTTTTTTCTTAACTTTCAGTTTTTTCGGAATCGTTGAGGCGGGAGCGTACGCTCTCCGGCTTTTTTTCTATCCAACAGCTGATTTATTTTCTTCAGCAAGTTAAAATCTTTCATTCCGAGCCGGTCGAAGCACCGCTGCCTTTATGCAGATGGAGAGTCTGGCAACGGGTTGGGGTAAGAGGCAGAACCACCGGAAGAGCCAACTCACCCCTGCAAGCTTTCGTAGACCGGATGCAGCTCTTCGGGCGTGTAACCGCTCCGGATGCGCCACTCTTGCGGATAAAGGTTATTGGCTCTGTTTCCTATATTTTTTACAAAGCCGAGCGGAATGTGCCGATAAGTCACCAGGACATATCCTTTGGAAACAGACGAGTCGACTACAATCGCTTCTCTGCGCAAATAAGATAGTGCTTGGGCAAGCGATAGTTCCGTCTGCGGAAACGCTTCCTTGCACAGAACGGTACTCATGGCCAGCACATGCGAAGGCATCCAGTCTTTCCCTTTCTGTTCGGCAAGAGTAACTCCCGCATGCAAGAGATGAAGTCTCTCTTTTAGATTATCGTATAAATCTACGTAAGCTGAAGGAATCGCTTTGGCAAGTGCACCTTCGGTGCGGAATGAGAAATTGCCTGCCTGGAGGAGCCATTTTTCCGTTTCTTTGGGAAAGGAGATTCCTGCTGTCTTGTTTCCTTTCTGCATTGTTTTTCCTTTTCCGCCTTTGCGGAATCCTTCTGCTTTCCCTCTGCGCCTTTCTGCCGCATCTGTATAGGCTGCTTCCGCTATCGTCTTGCGGGAATGGGTTGAGGCAGCAGTTTCTTCTTCTACCTTACAGACAGACTGTTCACTGCTGTAGTCGGCATAGCATTCTTCGGTTCCTCCCCGGCGGATATGCTCCCCGGTGGAATCGAAATCTTCCGCTGCGGTATCCGGTTTCTTGCGGAGTACTGCCACAAACAGCCCCTCGCCTGATGTATGGTGAGGCAAGAACCGATACACCGGAAACTCCTCTCCTGTGAGATTTCCCGTAATTCCCCATTCTGCTTCAGTATTTACCGGAAGCACCTCAGCCCCTAAGTTCGAGGCAATCCACGCCACATTGTCCTCGTTTTCTTCGCGGTTGAAGGTACAGGTGCTGTAAATCAGGATTCCCCCCGGCTTCAGACACGGCCATATATCCGCCACGATACGGCGCTGACGCTTCCAGCATAAATCCACTGCTTCCGGACTCCATTCGCTGACTGCTTTTTCATCTTTGCGGAACATGCCCTCACCGGAACAAGGCACATCGGTGAGCACTACGTCGAAGAGCGGTCCGAGCGGAGTGAAGTCAGCCGGGTCATTATTGGTTACAATCACCTCCGGATTGCCCCACTTGATGAGATTCTCAGCCAGTACCTGCGAGCGGGTACGCATCACCTCGTTGGCTACCAGCATGCTTCCTTCTGGCAGTTCGTCGCGTACGAGGGTTGATTTTCCTCCCGGAGCAGCACAGAGGTCGAGCATGACCACCGGGCGGTTCACATAGCGGCGGATGACTTGCGCAATGAACATCGATGCTGCTTCCTGTACATAATAGTATCCGGCATGAAACAGCGGGTCGAAGGTGAATGCGGGGCGTCGGTTCAGATAGAACCCTTTTTCGGTCCACGGAACGTTTTGGGCTTGAGGTGGAATCGGAGATTTTTTTCCGGAGTTGGTGCGGATGCTGACCGGACTATCGGTCTGCAGTGCCTGGCAAAGAGCGTTACATTCGGTCTCTCCCATGAGAAGCCGAGTGCGTTCAATGAATTCAGAGGGTAAGTTGAGCATATGCCTTGAGTTTTTATTTGATGAGTTTTTTATTTTGACGAGTTGATAAGGTTTCAGTCAGTAAAGCATTTCAGAGCGTTGTTCCCGTGTTAGCTGCAGCCTTGTCACCTGATCGGCAAAGTTTGGTTAACAGCAACTATTCATTCAGAGCCCCACAATGTGGGCAGATACCTTTCTTTCGCATCTTAGCCCCACAAGCCCCGCATGCATACGAATACCCCGATGCCCCTTTCAGTTGCTTGAAAACCCAGATAGAGTAAGCAGCCAGACAGAGGTACGCCCCATACACCGGAAGGCAGGTGAGAAAGATGTATAAAAAGATACAACACGCCGCCAATCCCGTGAGATAAAACAGTGCCACCTCCACCGAAGTCTGATGAAACAGGTCATCCAGCATGGCTATTCCCATCAAGATGATGAGCCAGATGCAAAAGATGAACAGTCCGGTGACAAACGGCAGTTGGAATGGGTTGAGCGAGGGATTGTAGTAATACGCCTCCCATACCGACGGGTTGAAGTGCAGTATCGAGTTATAGAGTGTGGCAGCCACAGCCATCAGCCACGAGAGCGACAGAGGAAAGATGCTGTCAATGTCATTCAGTCCGATGAGTCGGATTTGCTTACGTCGCACGGCGCGTATGGCAAACCAGAGCGCGAATCCGGCAGAGATAACCAGAAAAGGTACCGTATGCGAACTGCTGAACCAGCGGATTCCCTGCGAGATAGGATCGACCGGTACAATGCCTTGCAGGAGGGTTGGTTCGCGGAGCCATCCGATGGTTTCCTGGTCGCGTGCCACCTTTACCCATATGTGACTGACCGAATCATCCGGGTGGAAGGCAAACTCAGCCACTACCAGTTCGTCATTACGTACTACGGGTAGCGAGTCAGTCAGAGGCAGGCGGTAGAGCCACAGCGTGTCTGCCACCACCTTGAAGTTGGCATTCAGCTTATACGGACGCGAAACGTCCTCCGCCCCCGTACTTACAGTTCCTGCTACGTTCTCTGTTTCCTCGGCTCCACACCGAAGTTTCTTTTCTGCTTGAAGTTCATCTGCAGTGAGCAAGGGATGCTTTAGCAGCACTTCAGCCTGAAGCACCTTCTCCGTTTGAAGCCGATTCAACTGTCTCGCGGCAGGCAACCATCCGAAGAAGAAGCTGATAACAGCCAGGAAAAAAGTCCCCCACATCATTCTTCTGAATCAGCATAAACCTTCATCTGACATACCTTACAGTCAAACTCCAGCCGGAAGCGTCGGCCGTCGGAGCTCACCAGATAATACGGCTCGCGGAATGGAGCCCGTACCTTGTGATGCACTGGGCACCAGCCCATGCTATATCTCAGACAGTGCTTGCAAAACATCAGCACCGCACCGCGGGACGGTTCTTGTTCGAATGCCGGAGCCACCCGTTTCACCCCGTGGTCATGATAGAATGCCGCCGCACGGCTGTTCATCACATTTCCCAGATAGGTCAGTTCGGCAGCTGGATAGGGGTGTACCGTTGCTTTATGTAATACTGTTTCGCGGCGGTAATTCATCCGTCGTGCCTGGAGCAGTGCTTCCGTAGCTCGGCGGCGTAAATCGGCCAGTACGGACGAAGGAATAAACCAGTTATCGCAGAAGTCAATTTCAATATTTCGCACCACCAGCGGCGTACCTCCCAGCTTAGCCAACTGCGTACGGCGGTTCTCGTCCTGAGGCGAGCGGGCCGTTTCCTTGGCATATTCAATGGTTGCCGAAGCCCGGTTTCCATCCTCATCAGTCAGGGTCAGTGTGAAACCGAAGACATTCTCACAAAGGTTCATATCCACCTCTACTCTGCGCACAGCCGATTGCCGTTGCAAGGTCCGTTCAAATTCCTGATCGAAGTTACGGAACAGGCGTGTCTTCGGCATCACGTGAGGCACCTCCTGTAAAAAGAGCTTATTTCCTTCCACCCGGTTTACCCGGAAGCCCTGCAGCCGTCCTTGTGCATCAAGGAAGCATAGTCCGTCGCCGTTAGCAAAGCGCTTGATACCTGCTACGGTAATCCACGAGCGTCCCACTTCCTTCACTACCCCCACTTCCTCACCCATCGACTTGGGTGTATCAAATGAGAAAATCCCCCCGTTTCGTCCGTGAACGAAATAATCGGTGAATCCTCGGTTGAAACTCTTTTCCGGTAGCGGCTCAAAACTCAGTTCCACCTTTCCCGATGAAGCTCTCCGGTATTCCTTTCTTCGTTTGAAAATAGCATCCAGCTTTTTACGGTACCACGCTGTAACATTCTTCACATATGCCACATCCTTGAGTCGTCCCTCAATTTTGAGTGAGGTAGCTCCTGCATCGAGTAGCGCCTCTAGGTTATCCGTCTGGTTCATATCCTTAAGCGAAAGCAGATGACGGTTCCGCACCACCGTCCGTCCGTCGGCATCTACCATGTCGAAGGCCAGACGGCAGAACTGTGCACATTCTCCCCGGTTGGCACTCCGGCCGTAACATGCCTGACTGACATAACACTGCCCGCTGTAACTCACGCACAATGCTCCGTGAATAAAAACTTCGAGCGCCGTGTCGGGACAAGCTTTGTGGATTTGCGCTATTTCATTGAGCGTCAGTTCGCGCGGAAGTACCACCTGACGGAATCCGGCATCCGACAAGAAACGTACTTTTTCGGCTGAGCGGTTATCCATTTGTGTACTGGCATGTAACGGGATAGGGGGTAAGTTGAGTCGTGTAATACCCATATCCTGCACGATGAGCGCATCTACTCCGATGCGGTATAAATCGGCAATCATCTCCTCGGTGCGCAGTAGCTCTTCATCAGTCAAGATGGTATTGACTGCCACATAAATACGTACATTGAACTGATGGGCATATTCCACCAGGCGGGCAATGTCTTCAAGGGAGTTTCCCGCTGCCGCTCTTGCTCCGAAGCAGGGAGCTCCGATGTAAACGGCATCGGCACCGTGATTCACAGCTTCTATGCCACACTCCAGATTACGGGCAGGGGCAAGCAACTCTATAAGTCGAGGATGAGTCATCATGCAATTATCTGATTAAGTTAATATCGTAAGGGGTTTCTTGATATACATAATAATTGAGCCAGTTGGCAAAGAGCAGGTTGGCAGTGCTTCGCCAGCGTACCAGCGGACCTTGTTCCGGGTCATCGTTGCGGTAATAGTTCCGTGGCAGGTCAATAGGCAAATTCTTGTCAAGGTCGCGGCGGTATTCGCCGTCAAGAGTGAGCGGCGCATACTCCGAATGACCTGTTACAAAGAACTCACGTCCGCCTCGCGCCATGACGATGTGGATGCCTGAATCGGCAGACTCAGAAATGATGCTTAGCGATTGATTCTTTTCTATATCTTCTTTTCGTATCTCCGTATGCCGGCTGTGCGGAACGAAGAATACATCATCAAATCCGCGGAAGATGGGGAGCTGCTGAAAGCCCTTGCAAATATGGTGTTCGAAGATGCCGAACATCTTTTTTTCAAGTGGATATTTGGGAATGCCGTAGTGATGATAAAGACCCGCCTGCGCAGCCCAACAGATGTAAAGGGTGGAAGTAACATGCGTCTGTGCCCAATCGAAGATTCCGGTAATTTCATCCCAATACCCCACTTCCTCAAAGTTCAGATGCTCTACGGGAGCTCCGGTGATAATCATTCCGTCATATTTTTCGTTGCGCATTAATTCGAAGTCCCGGTAAAAAGCACGCATATGCTCTATGGGCGTATTTTTAGGTGTATGACTTTTCAACTTCATGAAACTCACCTCAATCTGCAAGGGCGAGTTTGAGAGCAGGCGGATAAGGTCTGTCTCGGTGGTGACTTTAATGGGCATGAGATTGAGAATGACAATCTTCAGCGGACGGATGTCTTGTGTTGATGCTCTCGAATTGTCTATCACGAAGATGCTTTCTTCCTTAAGCAAATCGATGGCCGGAAGATGGTCGGGTAGGTTGAGTGGCATGTTACTTTTCTTTTTTTGATAATTTCTGCAAAAATACGAAAAACTTCATAGATGAGGTCTGGAATTTGTCTGGTTTTTATTTTGTTGTATCATTTGTATTTCACCGGGAGAGAAGTCCGGACAGATGTATGAGGATAGTCTCTGCTTGTGAAGATGCAGAATGTTTTGCGGGAAAGGTGTTTTGACGGGATAAGTTTGTTACTTCCTGCCAATGGATTTGTCTATGCTAAAGACGGAGTTTTATATTCTTCCTAGCCGGAATATATATTTTACAAAGCCAGAATATATGTTCTGCAAAGCCAGAATGTATATTCTTCTATGGAAGAATATAAAATAGAAGGATAAGCAGCAAGAAACTTAAAGGGAAGAAGCAAGGAATAGGATGCGTGAGGTAGATGTTGGCATTGGGCATAGCGAAGAAGTATGGCTTATATGCCTTATTGAAAAAAGCCCTGCTGCATTTGGAAATTTGCGGCAGGGCTGTGTGTAACTCCCGTTACGGAGAGTCGGTTTGATTATGGAAACTCAAGTGGATTATTCGTATCCGTTTACCTGAACAAGGTTCGGGTTCTTGTCAAGAATACTTTGAGCGAAGGGGAAGTAGCGGTGTTTAGGTTCGAACTTGCGCACTTCGATGAGTTTTTCTTCTGCAGAGGCATCTAATTTGATCGTAGCTCTGGTTTCAGGATCAGAATCGTTCATGTCAACGGTACCAACTCTTCTTTCCAGACGACCGTTTAACACGGTTTCTGCTACCATTTTTCCACTTGCATCTTTCCAGCGAAGGATGTCAGCACGGCGAAGCCCTTCTCCGGCAAATTCCACGCTGCGTTCGCGGTGAATCAGTTCGCGGAGCTTGTCTTTGGTATTGTATTTCTGTCTGTCCATGGCCGGCATACCGGTTCTGGTACGTACCTTGTCTATCTTATCGAACACATCCTTCGACGGACCGTTCAGTTCGTTTTCGGCTTCAGCCCAAGTAAGCAAGACTTCGGCAAACCGGAAGACGATAGGACAAGCGTTTGTATTCCATATATCCGTGTATTGTGTGATAGGCGACAGGTATTTGTTCCAAGTAAGTCCGGTTTTAGAGGCATTGTCGGCCGATGTCATAAAGTTAGGGTTCGAAGCCTTTTCCCCTTTGGCGTTTACAAGTTCTTTATCTAAAGTATTGAATACCGCTGCTGAACCATCGCTTTTTACATAATTGGCACCCGGATAGATAACAGTAAGAGCTAAACGCGGGTCACGTCCTTTGAACGGATGTTTTTCATCGTATCCTGAACCGTCTTCGTCAATGGTCTTTCCGTTTGCCATTTCGTAGGCATCTACCAACTGATAAGTAGGCACGATTGAAGACCAACCCCCGTCGCCGTTATTATACATCTGACCAATTACACCCAGTGGCTTGGTAGAATTGATGTATTGCACAGCCAAGATGATTTCTTTTGAATCTTGTCCTGCCACTTGGAAAAGTTTACTATATCCTTCTTTTCCTTTCTCCAGGTCATATTGATTCAGATTGATGATTTCCTGTGCTTTTGTCTTGGCAGTACCCCAGTCACCGTAATAGAGCGCTTCGCGCATACGGATGGCCAAGGCAGCTCCCTGAGCGATGCGTCCTCTTTCGGCAGGTTTATCGTTCAAATCTTTGGTGTATGTATCCAGTTCGGTTTCGATGAATGTTCTCACTTCTGCCTCAGTCTTTTTGGGAATCTGTGCATCGATTGCGCTTTCATAGTTTTCAATGATAGGCACACCGCCATACAGCCAGTTCATCTTGAAGTATCTGTATGCTCTGATTACCCGGGCTTGCGCAATCAGGTCTTTCTTTGTTTTTTCATCGGCAAATGTTATTTTTTCTACGTTTTCCAAGAAGGTATTACACCGGCGGATAATGGTGAAGTCGTAGAAGTTGGCTCCAGGGTTGGCAGCCGAGATGGTTCCATTAGCAAAGTCTTTGTAGCCTTCCCAAGAGAAGTTGTTGTATCCAAAGTCAGAGGTACAGTCCATGTAGAGGATTTCAGTGCCGCTTTCCCATCCGTCATAACATCCGACAAGGAATTTCTGAGCGTCAAGTTCGGTTTGCCAAGTAGTACTTGGAGTCATGGCATCAGTAGGTAATGTATCCAGGAAGTCATTGCAAGAAGGCATTACAGCCAATGCTGCTCCAGCTAATATATAAGAAATAAATTTCATAATTCAATTAATTTAAGGTTTAGCTTAGAAAGTGATGTTTACTCCGAATGCGTGTGTTCTCAGCAACGGATATGAAGACAGACGCTGGCTGGTAGCTTCAGGGTCGATGTTTATTTTCATATTGTCGATGGTGAACAAGTTTTCAACAGAGTAATAGAAACGTACGTTGTCAATTCCCCAATTGGCAAGCAGGCTCTTGGGAAGCGTGTAACCCAGCTGCAGGTTTTTCAGACGCAAGTAGTTGGTATTTTGCAGCCAGAAAGTGGAAACTGCATTGCGAGAGCTACTCGGAGAGTTGGTGTCAGTAAAGATACGAGGCATGGAAGCATCGTGGTTCGTTTCAGTCCATGCGTCTTTCCAGATGCTTGCAGGGTGTCCGGCATCTCCTGAGAAGGCGCCATATACTTCGTGTGCATCAAACAAACGTGAAACCTTGGCTGCACCGTTGAACATCAAAGAGAGGTCAAATCCTTTCCATCCAGCGTTTAGGTTCAGTCCGAAAGTATAAACAGGATCACTGCTGTTTGCCATTACACGGTCTTTCCCATTAAGTGTTCCGTTCCCGTCAGTATCCACATAGCGTATATCACCGGCTTTGAAGTCACCGCCGCCAAAAGGATTGCCGTATTTGGCTGTAAATGCATCAGCTTCTTCCTGAGAGTTGAAGAAACCATCAGCCTGATACAAGTAGTAAGAGTTCATGGCAAAGCCCACTGCATTACGTTGGTTATATCCTGTTTCAAGATAGTCTACGCCACCTAAATCAGTGATTTCATTGTGGTTATAAGCGAAGTTTGCAGCAGCTCCGAAACTCCAGTCTCCCCATTTGTCGTTATAGCTGATATTTAATTCCACTCCTCGGTTCACCATTTCGCCCACATTGTCTTTGTAGGGAGAGAGAGCAAATTCGTTAGGTACTGCTACGTCCATCATGATGCCTTCGGTTTTGCGGTTATAATAGTCAATAGAACCGGTTACTTTATTGTTGAATAATCCGAAGTCAATACCTACGCCCCAAGTCTTTGCTTTTTCCCAAGTAATGGTGTTCAAGCGGAAAGAACCCTGATAATAACCGGAATTCAAAGCTCCTCCAAACGGGTAAGTAGCTCCAATTTCATACGTGTTGATGGCAGGATAGAAAGCACCTGAAGCATCTGCACTGTTCAGGGCATCCTGGTTGCCCAACATACCCCATGAACCACGGATCTTTAAATTACTCAACCAGTTCTGAGCTCCCTTCATGAAGTTTTCTTCACTGATGCGCCATGCTCCGGAGAATGAAGGGAAGTAGCCCCAGCGGTTTTCTTTAGCGAAGCGTGAAGAAGCATCTGCACGGATATTGGCTTCTAATAAGTACTTGCCGGTAAAGTCATAGTTGACGCGTGCAAACCAAGAAATCATGGCAAGTTCGCGGCTATAGCCTTCATTGGTTTGTGTAGCTGCATCTCCGGCATTCATATCGGTCAGATTATCGTTAGGGAAGTTTTTACGGAATGCCTTCATGTATTTGTAGTTATACTTTTCAGTGTGCCATCCAGCCAATCCTTTCAGGTTATGTTTTCCGAAAGTCTTGTCGTAGTTCAGCAAGACATCGTAGTTCGTACGGTCCCAGCGGTAGTATCTTTCATCGAGTGAGCTGGGGTCGGAAGCTTTATTCGGGTTATATTGGATAAATGGCTGGAAGTATTTGTAATTCTGCAAGTCGTTTACATACGATCCGGTCAAAGTCAAGGTGAGTTCATCAAGAATCTTATAGTCTAACGAGGCCAATCCGGTGAAGTTATAATTGTCTCGTGTAACTTTCATTCCAGAGTCAAGCCAAGCGATGGGGTTTCCGTCTGAAATTGTTCCGTACGTACCGTCTTCATAGCGGTTAACAATCCAAGGAGAAATGAGGTTCAGCTGACGGATAATCTGGTCGGAGCTTCCTCCGTAATAAGCCGAGCTGGCATCATCGTATTTGTTTTTGATGTATGCGAGATTGATTTTTGCACTCAGGCGTTTGGTGATTTTCATGTCAAGGTTCGTGCGGGCATTAAACTGCTCTCTTCCCGCATTAGGTAACACACCAGTCTGATTCAAATAACCGAGCGAACCCATGTATTTGGCATGTTCGTTACCTCCGGAAATATTGATGTTATGGCGGTGCTGAATACCTGTTTTGTAAGCCAGGTCATACCAGTCGGTATTGGGGTAATTAGGGTCAGTACCGTCTTTGAATTTCTGTATTTCTTCCGGAGTGAAGCGGGGCGCCTTATCTTCACTTTTCAATGCATCATTATACATGCTTGCATATTCATACGAACTCAGGCGGTCAATGGTTTCGGTAGTATTCTGAAAGCTGATATAGCCGCTGTATGAAATTTTGGGTTTTCCGGTAGAACCGCGTTTGGTGGTAATCAAGATAACACCGTTGGCTGCTTTCGAACCATAAATGGCTGCTGAAGCTGCATCTTTCAAGACAGAGATGCTGGCGATATCGTTCGGGTCAAGACCGCCCATTGTTTCTGATTCCACCCCGTCAATTAATATATAAGGAGAAGCAGAGTTCAAAGTACCTGTACCGCGCACACGGATATTACCGCTATCCATACCCGGAGCTCCATTGGTTCCGGTAATCGTAACACCCGGCATTAATCCTTGCAATCCGCTGCTCACGTTTTGGATCGGTCGGTTCTGGAGCTGTTCACTGTCAACAGAAGATACAGAACCGGAAAGATTTGCTTTTTTCTGTGTACCATAACCCACTACCACAACTTCTTCCAAAGTTTCTGTGTCTTCTTTCAGCACCACCTTCAGTTCACCGTTCTTGGGTACTGAAACCTCTTGTGATACATATCCGATGTAGGAAATGACTAGTTTAGCATTTGGTGAAGAGACGTTCAAGGTAAACTTGCCGTCGAAATCGGTAATCGTTCCGTTGGTTGTTCCTTTTTCCAAAACATTAACGCCAATTAAAGGAACTCCGGATGCATCAACCACCACTCCGGTTACATTGGATGCATTGACTGTTGCTGTTTTGGTTATTCCTGGAGTTACAGATGCACTAGCCATACTGGTGGCACTGGCAGCTATAAGAAGACTCAAGGTTACAGGAATTGCAGATAGCAATTTTCTCTTTCTTGGCGAGTTGCCTAATGAAAAGATAGAGTAATTTTCTATAAGTATTAATTAATTATATTAGTAATGAACCCTTTATTTGAAAGATTCAAGTTTATAAGGCTTTGTTTTTCGGTTCAAAAATATATTATATGATGGTAAATCTCAAATTTTATTAGTTAAAAATGCAGGTGTAAAATAAAAAAAAAGATACAGTCGGTTGAACTGTATCTTTTGTTATTTGATTAGCAATTACTTAATTTTAATATACTGTTACGTGATCAAAGTCCTTCGGATTCCATACCCTGCGTGTTTGGTTTGAGTACTCTATCTCGTTACAGTCTGTTCTTGTAAATGGCAGCCATCAGCTTTTGGTATTGGTTCTCAATTTCCATGTATGCCTGAAGGTTTCGGTATACACCTTCGGCTTCCACATAATAATCAATGATGGAAAGTTGTCCGGCTGTTACGGCTTGTTTCAGCAAGTCGAGCGTTTGATGCATGAGTGGAATGTCATAGGCCTGCATGGCTTCGTTGAGCTGCTGTATTTCATTAAACTGGCTCTGTACGTTTGCTTCTGTTTTCAGCTGTACGTTATCCCGCTGCAGCTGGGCACTGATGGCTTGGGCACGGGCTATTTGGGTGCGTTTCCGTTTTGAAAACAGAGGAATGCTTCCACCTACAAGAAACCCGTTGCTCTTTTCTCCTAGAGAAGTGTTACGCCGATAAGCCACTTCCAGTTTTGGCAACCAGTTCTGTCGGTTTACGCTGAGTTCTTTGTCGGCAGCCCGTGCGGTAGCATCTGCTTCAAGAAGGGTTGCATCGGTAGCCATGATTTCGTCATATAAGGCAGAATAACTGGTTACCGGAGTAAGAGCCGGATACGAACTGCAGGCAAATTCAAGCGGAAGGTTTCCGTTCATGGCAAGCAGCTGTTGGAGTGCATTCCGGTGAGCCGCTGCATTTTGTGCAACCTCCGTTTGAACATTCATACGTTCCATCTTTATCTTATTTACTTCTAAGATATTGGCATCTCCCTTTTCCAAGCGTTCGTTAAATAAAGTCAACAACTCTTCTGCATTTTTTTTCCGTTGTTCCAGCAGCTCCTGCTCTTGGTTCAACCGAATCAAGTCCAGACACAAGGTTTTGGCCCTAAGCAAGACCTCACGCCGGTTCATATCATTCCGCCGGTTGAGTACTTCTTGCTGAAGCTTTCCCTGTTTTTTTCGGGCTGCATAGAGAGTGGGAAAGTCGAAACCCTGTTTCACTACCAACTCCGAACTGGCCACACCCTCTACTCCTTTGGCGAAAAAAGGACTATATTCCACAGAAGGGTCTTCCAGATTATTTAAGGTCTGCACTTCCAACCGGGCAGCATGAGTAGCCTGTTGCTGTGACTTCAGTTCCGGACTGTTTTGTTCGATGCTACGTAATATCTCGTCAATAGATTGAGCTTGCACTGCGCCGGAAAACAGGAAGGTTGCTATAAGTAAATTCAATTTCATATATATACTGCTTTTACTGGATTGGTTTATCTGATTGAATTCTTTCTTTTTTGCGATTCATGAGTTCATACACAATCGGAATGATGAATGCATTTAAAAAGGTTGAAGTGAGCAGTCCGCCCAAGATAACCTTAGCCATCGGACTTTGAATTTCATTTCCCGGCAAGCTGCCGCGGAGAGCAAGCGGAATCAGTGCCAAAGCTGACGAAAGCGCAGTCATCAGAATAGGGTTCAAGCGGTCGAGTGAGCCTTGTATGATGCTTTGTTTTACATTCATTCCCTGTTCTTCTCTCAGTAAATTGTAGTGGCTGATGAGCAACATTCCGTTACGTGTGGCAATACCGAACAGCGATATGAATCCGATGATGGCAGGAATACTGATTTCTCCGGTTGTCATCAGCAGAGCAAATACCCCTCCAATCAGTGCGAGCGGAAGATTAAGAAGAATCACGCCGCTTTGCGATGCGTTTTTAAACTGCATATATAAGAGCAGGAAAATAACCACAATACTCATGGCAGAGGTAAGAAGCAAAGTCTGGCTGGCTGCCTGTTCACTTTCAAACTGTCCTCCGTATTCAATGTGATACCCTTCCGGCAGTTGGATTTTCTGATCTACCAGTGCCTGTATGTCATTGACTACGCTGCGCAAGTCACGTCCGGATGTATTGGCAGAGATGACAATCTTGCGTTTCACATTTTCACGGTTAATAGTGTTTGGTCCCATGGATGATACCACATCGGCTACGGCAACCAATGGAATTTTCCGTCCTTGGCTGTCGTCTATCATCAGGTCTTTTACATGATTTATTGAGCCACGGTTATCTTCACTGGCACGGACCACCAAGTTAAATGCCTTGCCTTTTTCATATACCTGTGAAACCACTTCTCCTGCCATGTTTACAGTGATAAACTCATTAAACTGAGGCAGTGAAATGCCATATTTAGCCAGCATCTCACGCTTGGGAACAATCTTCAGTTCCGGACGTTCGATTTGTTGTTCCACATTTAAGTCGGCAATACCTTCCACGTCGCTCACTGCTTCCTTGATTTGATTCCCGATCATGAACATACGGTTCAGGTCATCGCCGAATAACTTGATGGCGATGTTTGCCTGCGTACCACTCAGCATGGCATCAATGCGGTGGCTGATGGGCTGTCCAATTTCAATATTGGCTCCGGTTATGACCGACAGTTTGTGGCGCACCTCTTCAAGTACCTCAGCGTGCGAGCGCCCGTCGAGTTCAAAGGGAGCTTCAATTTCAGAAACATTGACTCCTAAGGCATGTTCGTCAAGTTCGGCACGTCCTGTCTTTCGGGCTACGGTCTTTATTTCAGGAATGGTGAGCAGAAGTTCTTCGGCTTGTCGTCCGATACGGTCGGACTCTTCCAGTGAAATACCCGGCATAGAGCTGACATTAATGGTAAACGAGCCTTCGTTAAACGGAGGAAGGAAGCTGTGTCCTAAAGTGAAAAAACTTCCTAAAGCTAAGATGAACAGAGCAATGGTACCTCCAAGCACCGGCTTTTTATGTTCTAAGGTCCAAAGCAGTGCACGCTCGTAATGCTTCTTTAACCATACAGCCACGAAAGCTTCACGTGGGAGGCCTTCTTTTTTTGAATTACCAGCAAGCAGGTAACTGCACAGCACCGGAGTCAGGGTGAGTGCTACGATGGTTGAGGCGAAAAGAGATACGATAAAGGCTACGCCAAGAGGCACCAGCATACGTCCCTCCATTCCGGTCAGGAAGAACAGCGGAATAAAGCTGACAATGATAATCAGCGTAGAATTCAAAATCGGCATGCGCACTTCGCGCGAAGCATTAAACACCACTTGCCGGATGGGCAATCGTTCGGCTGCAGGAAGCATGCGGTTTTCCCGTAAATGTTTCCATACGTTTTCTACATCCACAATGGCATCATCTACCAGCGAACCGATGGCAATAGCCATACCTCCGAGACTCATGGTGTTGATGCTGAGTCCCATGTAGTGAAGCACCAGAATTGCAACCACCAACGACAGCGGAAGGGTTACGAGCGAAATGAGGGTAGTGCGTGTGTTGGCAAGGAACAAGAAAAGCACGATAACGACAAAAAGCGCGCCTTCGTAAAGCGATTCCTGCACGTTGCTGATGGAGCTCTCGATGAAGCGCGACTGACGGAATATGTCAGTTGAAATCTGTACGTCTTTCGGAAGGTTTTTCTTCAAGTCATTCAGGGCAGCCTCCAGCTGTTCGGTCAATTCAATAGTACCCGTATTGGGTTGTTTGGTTACCGTAACCAGCACGGCTGGTTTTCCTTTTTCAGAAGCCAGACCCAGTTTGGGCTGTTGGGCACCGATTTTCACGTCGGCAATATCCTCTAAAGTAACGGGTACTCCATCTACAGTCTTGATAACAGAGCGAGCCATCATCCGTACGTCATCGGTTGAAATGATTCCTCTTACAATATATTCATTGCCATATTCGTAGATGACTCCTCCGTTTGTATTCTGGTTCATGTTTCGGGTAACAGCCATCACTTCACCTAAGGATATACCATAATGCTTCATGCGCTCAGGATGAATTAAAACTTGATATTCCTTGATGTCGCCGCCCAAAACTGCAACCTGTGCCACACCTCCGGTAGAAAGCAGTCGGGGGCGGATGGTCCAGTCGGCAAGTGTACGCAAGTCAAGCATAGAAGTGCTGTCGGCTGTAAGTCCCACAATCAGTAACTCACCGAGAATAGACGATTGTGGACCCAGTGTGGGTTTTCCAACATACTCCGGAAGACTTTCGGCAGCAGCTGAAAGTTTTTCGGAAACAATTTGCCGGGCCAGATAAATATCTGTGTCCCAGTCAAACTCTACCCATACCACCGAAAAACCGGTAGTAGAAGAAGAGCGTACCCGGCGTACATTGGTTGCTCCGTTTACAGCCGTTTCAATAGGGAAGGTGACCAACTGTTCAACCTCTTCGGCAGCCATGCCGTTAGCTTCAGTCATGACCACTACGGTAGGTGCATTCAAGTCGGGGAATACATCCACTTCTGTATGAAAAGCGGTGTACATACCTCCGATAAGTAGAAGTACGGAAGCCACAAGAACCAAGAGCCGGTTTTGCAGCGAGAAATGTATAATCTTATTCAGCATTTGATTTTTATTTGTTGGTTTGTAAGTATCTTGGTTTGTCGGTCTTTGAGTTTGCTTCGTCTGGACTCCGGTCAGGGAAACTGCCTGAGGACTCAAAAACTTACAAACTCAGAAAACGCAAGAACTAATGATTATGGGTATGTCCGGGTATTGCATTTGAAGCCGAAGCCAGCTTAACGTGAATTGCACCTTGCGTCACGACTTCTTCGCCTTCGCTTAAGCCTGACAGAATTTCAATGCGAGTTCCATCGGTGGCACCCGTGCGTACTTCCCGTTTCTGATATCCCTCTTCATCCAGCTTGACGTATACAAAGTGCAGCCCTTGCTCTTCGGTAAGAGCCGATACGGGGATGCTGATTACATCCGGGCGTTCACCCGACAGCAGCCATACTTCAACGAAAGCCCCCGGAAGAATATCTACGCGGTTGTCGAATTCAAAGGTAACGGGAATATAGAAAGAGGTGTCGCCCGATGATTTTCCGTAAGAAACGAGTTTTCCTTTTAATTCACTGAGGCAATATACCTTGTCTTGATAAGGAGTCTGGAAGTTAGCTGAATGAATAGCGCGCAGCTGTTTATAATAGCGTTCGGAAACTTCGGCACGCAGCATGAGGCGCTGGGTTTGCGTAACCGTGAGCAATGGTTGTCCGGTGGTGACATAATCGCCCTCTTTCACCAGACAGGTTTTGATATATCCGGAGATGGGCGATTTTACCGCAACTCCTTTTCCGGAGCGGCTGGGCGATAAAGCTTCATAAGCCAAGCGCGCATTTTCATAATTTTCTTTGAGTTGCGTAAATTCCTTCTTGGAAACAATCCGGCTATCAACCAGCTTTTCAGCCCGTTCATATTCTTCTTTTGCTCGTTCGTAAGCAATGCGGGCACGTTTTACGGGGTCGCCGTCTTGTAAATTTTCGGCAGAGATGCTCAGCAATTCCCCTCCTTTACTCAGCTGCATTCCTTCAGTAAGGTTTCTGCTAAACGAAATGATTCCCGAAGAAGCAGCAACAACGGTAGCTTCATTTCCTTGAGAAGCGATGATTTGTCCGCTGGTAGGAATAACCTCACGAAACGGGGCTGCTTTCACTGTTTCAACCATAACTCCGGCTGCCTTAGCCTTTTCGGGGGTCAGAATAATTTCGTCAGAATGGCTGTCATGCTTGTCGGTTTCATGAGCTGTCAGTTCGGCTTCATGGTCATGTCCTTCGTGTGCGTGATCGTGTTCGGCACATGCGCTCAGGAGAAGTGCGAAAAACACTCCTGTATAAATAAGTTTCTTCATAGAATAAAAAAATGTTGTTTCTGTTTAATGCAAAAGTATCTCTTCTTCTCTGCAACTGGGTTGTGAGGTTGCAGAGGCGTCTAAACCAGTCTGGAGAGCAGTTGGCTTAGATAAGTTCTGTTAAGACAGAGGGATAGCGGAAACCTCATCAAACACTGTAAGAAAAGGCTGTGGATGGAGTTTCCGGTTACGTTTCCGATAATGTCTTAACGGTTAAGAGTGAAACGCTGGAGGGGCGCGCAGATTACCCGTTGTAACGCAGTGCCGTGAGTGAAGCTTTTCAATATAAATTGAGTATGCTTCTGTTGCTTCATTGTTATGAAAGGCAAAGCGTTCTAAAACATTGAGTAATGGGTAAATAAAAGAATAGAAAGAATAATCTGGGGTGACGTCTATATGACGGTCGTGCTGCGGTGAAAAAGAAAAATGGGTGATGCAGTCGGCATGACAGGCATGGTTTTCGCATCCTTTAGCCGTAGGGTCTTCATTCCCGGCAGATTGAGACGGGCAGCAAGTCTCTAAATCAGCGTTCAGACAGAAGCGTTCTTCATGGTGATGATGAGGAAATACGCTTGCCACCAGCATAAGAATGCTGACGATTAACAGGCAATATGTCTTGAAGCTGTGTTTCATGAATTTTTGTTCCGCATGCAAAGATAACAGAAATCCGATGATTTTGCAAGCGTCTTCAGGAGCTTCTTTTTCAAGAAGTTCCATCCGGATAAAAACGCTTGGGTGCGGGGAGGTAAACGTCAAGGCGCGGCATTCTGTTTGCTTGGGTGTTTTACGGCAAACGTCAAGGCGTTTTTTATGATACAAGAAAAGCGCAGAAAGATTCCATTCCAGAAATCATTTCTGCGCTTTGTTTATGTTCTGCCGATGTAAAAACAGACCGGTCAGTTGGCTGCCTGACTGATTTTAATCTTACGGTCGTCTGGTCCTTTCGGATGAATGACTTTTTCTACTTTGATATGAAACTTCAGTACAGAGTAGCCTCGGATACTTCCTGGCCCGCTTGTACCATAAGCCATTTGATAAGGGATATGTACATCCGCTCTGTCTCCCGGGACCATCCCTTTATAGCCGGCTTCTGCCTTGGCTTTCATGAGTGCCGTTTGCCATCCGGGAACAACTCCTTGCACAAGGAATGTGCTGGGAGAATAAATCTCATCCGTATATCCATCTTTCCAGTCTCCTTGATAGTTCCCGTCAAACTTTTCATTGTTGATGAGCCAGCCGTTGTAATACACACTTACGCTGTCTGTAAAAAGAGGAGCTTCTCCGCTTTCAGCTTGCGAATGGAAATGTACATAAACAGAGTCGGTCATGGTGTATTCCTCTTCCGAAGGTTTAATGATACCTCCGTTAAGGTCGCTGTCTATTCCGTTTTTGTAATTAGGTACGCAATACCATTTTCCGTCTGCATTTTTCCGTGCCAAGTCAACAATCGAATCCAAGTAATGATCGTTGCGTGCTTCCCAGTTGGCATAAGGGTCTTCTACAGCCGTATCTTCTGCACAAGAGGCAAAGCCGAGTGAACATGTTACCATCAAGGCAACCAGCCAAAGTATATTTTTATTCATTCATTCTGTTTTTTTAAGTTTGTTCGTCTTTTAGTTTCCAAGTTTTTGAGTCTGTGCTGTATCAGCAAACTTTCAAACTCAAAAACTAAAGAACAGAAACTTATTATTGCAATGTTTTCAGCAGACTTGTAATGCTTACCTTGTCTGCAATGATGTTGTTCAATTCCGAAATCGCTACACGTTCTTGTTCCATTGTATCACGGTTACGCAAAGTCACGCAGTTGTCTTCCAGAGTCTGGTGGTCGATGGTGATACAATACGGAGTACCGATGGCATCCTGACGGCGGTAACGCTTTCCGATGCTGTCTTTTTCGTCATACTGGCAATGGAAGTGGAACTTCAAGTCGTTCATGATCTCGCGTGCTTTTTCCGGCAGACCGTCTTTCTTCACCAAAGGCATGACAGCCAATTTCACCGGAGCAAGAGCAGCAGGCAGTTTCAAGACAACACGGGTTTCTCCGTTTTCAAGTTTTTCTTCGCAGTATGAAGCACTCATGATGCTGAGGAACATACGGTCAACACCGATAGAGGTTTCAATCACATACGGAGTGTATGATTCGTTGATTTCCGGATCGAAGTACTTGATGCTTTTTCCTGAGAATTTTTCATGCTGGCTCAAGTCAAAGTTGGTACGGCTGTGAATACCTTCCACTTCCTTGAATCCGAACGGCATCAAGAATTCGATGTCGGTAGCAGCATTGGCGTAGTGAGCCAGTTTCTCATGGTCATGATAACGATAGTGGTCGTCGCCGAATCCTAAAGCCTTGTGCCATTTCAGGCGGGTTTCTTTCCATGTCTTAAACCACTCCAGTTCGGTTCCCGGTTTTACGAAGAACTGCATTTCCATCTGTTCAAATTCGCGCATGCGGAAAATAAACTGGCGTGCTACGATTTCGTTACGGAAAGCCTTGCCAATCTGTGCGATACCGAAAGGAACTTTCATACGTCCGGTTTTCTGTACGTTCAGATAGTTTACGAAGATACCCTGAGCTGTTTCCGGACGGAGGTAAACTTTCATGGCTCCTTCCGAGGTAGAACCCATTTCGGTGGAGAACATCAGGTTAAACTGACGGACTTCTGTCCAGTTCTTTGTTCCAGATATAGGGCAGACGATTTCTTCATCTACGATAATCTGGCGGAGTTCGTTCAGGTCATTGGCATTCATTGCAGCGGCAAATCGCTCATGAAGTGCGTCACGTTTGGCCTGGTGTTCTAATACACGGGCATTGGTTGAACGGAACTGTTCTTCATCGAATGCTTCACCGAAACGCTTGGCAGCCTTGGCTACTTCTTTATTGATTTTTTCATCATATTTGGCGATTTGGTCTTCAATCAAGACATCGGCACGGTAGCGTTTTTTTGAGTCGCGGTTGTCAATCAATGGGTCATTAAATGCGTCTACGTGTCCCGATGCTTTCCAGATGGTAGGGTGCATGAAGATGGCTGAATCAATACCTACGATGTTTTCATGAAGCAATACCATGCTCTGCCACCAATATTGTTTGATATTGTTTTTCAGTTCCACACCCATCTGACCATAATCATAAACTGCACCGAGTCCGTCGTAAATATCGCTTGACGGAAACACAAAACCATATTCTTTACAGTGTGAAACTAACTTTTTAAAAACGTCTTCTTGTGCCATTTTTATTTCCTTTTTGATTTTTTATTTCAAGATTCTGTATAGTAGGGCACAAAGATACATATTTATAACTGAAAAAATACGATACCTGTATTAATTTATCTTATGAATCACGGCGTTTGCCTTTAACTTGTCTGTGAAAAAGGGATTTTTTTCTTATTTTTGCTTATGAAATGGCGATTGAAGGCGGGCAGGCGTTTGGTGGGCGTGTCTTTGTTTCTCTTTTTCTGTGAATAAAAACAGAGGAGATGTAAAACCTTATTCGTATTTGTCGGTTTACTTCTTACGAGGGAGTAAACAAAGTGAATTTACTGAGATTTGGCGTATATATGAAGCAAAAATATAAGGATAAATATACATTGATGACCACAGCACCCGTTCCGGGACTGATTGCTTCGCTTGCTGTTCCTACAATTATCAGCATGCTGATAACTTCGTTTTATGTAATGGCAGATACTTATTTTGTGGGAAAAATAGATACGCAGGCCACTGCGGCTGTGGGAGTTTCTTTTTCTGTCATGGCGATAATTCAAGCTTTCGGCTTTTTCTTCGGTCATGGTTCGGGCAATTATATTTCACGTAAGTTGGGAGCAAAAGAGTATAAATGTGCAGAAAGAATGGCTTCTACCGGTTTTTTCTGTGCCTTTATAGCCGGAGGAATTATTACCTTGACCGGATTGCTGTTTCTTACACCGATTTGTCGGCTGCTTGGTTCTACTCCAACGATTTTGCCTTACGCCGAGACTTATTTGGGAATCATTCTTTTGGGGGCTCCCTTTATGGCTTCATCGTTGGTGCTTAATAACCAGATGCGTTTTCAGGGGAATGCCGTGTATGCTATGGTAGGAATCATTGTGGGAGCGGTGTTGAATATCGGATTGGATGCATTGTTGATTCTGGTGTTTCATAAAGGTATTGCCGGAGCGGCATGGGCTACATTGGTGAGTCAGGTCTGTAGCTTTAGTGTCTTGCTCTATATGGACAGGAAGGGGGAGAATATCCGGATTCATTTCCGTAATTTCTCTCCAAACAAGGAATTGCTGAAAGAGATTTTATATGGAGGAAGTCCTTCTCTTTGCCGTCAGGGTTTGGCAAGTGTGGCAACTATCCTGCTGAATGTATCAGCCGGAAGGTATGGCGATGCGGCGATTGCCGGTATGTCGATTGTTACGCGCATCTGTATGTTTATCAACTCGTTTGTGATTGGGTTTGGACAAGGCTTTCAGCCGGTTTGCGGCTTTAACTACGGGGCGGAGTTTTATTCGCGTGTGCGTCAGGGATTTTGGTTTTGCGTAAAGCTTGGGGCTGTTTTCCTGACTTGCTGTTCGGTGGCTGGCTATATTTATGCACCGGAAATCGTTTCTTGGTTCCGGGAAGGAGATGCTCAAGTAATTGAAGTGGGAGCGAATGCATTACGCTGGCAGCTTATAACCTTGCCTCTCGGAGCCTGGGTTATACTTTGCAATATGTTGCTTCAAACCATCCGGAAACCGGTCCGTGCGGTGCTTTTGTCGTCAGCACGTCAAGGTCTGTTTTTTATCCCATTGATTTTGCTCCTCCCTTTCTGTTTGGGTTTGCAGGGAGTGGAGATGACACAGGCTGTTTCCGATTTGTGTTCGTTTGTGCTGGCATTGCCTCTTACGGTGCCTGTGCTCCGCACCATGCGCACTGATATTCCTAAGTCTTGAATCTCCGTTTTTTATTTTTCCGGTCACATCTGTATTTGTTGTCTTGTGGGTGTTCTTTATATGCCTGTATCTTGTTTATGCCCTGTCTTCCCCGGATTATAGTCATCACAGAGGATAGCATACTGGGCAGAGGCAGAATCTTTCCCTCTTTTATTCTTGGATGGATAAGGGGAAATTGGTTTCTTTCAGCAAAAACCTGCGGTCAAGCTGGCTGGATTGATTTGCAGTAGAAAAGGTTTAAAATTAGTAGAATAGGTAAAGTAAATGCCGGCATCATCTGTTTTTTTACATATTTAGCTTTCTTCTTGAGACGATTCACGGAAAAAGTTTGCAAGGCTATGCTTTACGGTTTCTCGGGTACGGAAGTTTTTTGTAATTTTGCCAACATAAGAATAAGGACATGAGCGAAGATATATTTAACAGAGAAGAAAAAAAAGAATCTGGAAAAGAGGAACATTCAGATTATAAACCCGTTTCGGTGAAAGATGAATCGGTGAAGCGTCAGTTAAGCGGCATGTATCAAAACTGGTTTTTGGACTATGCTTCGTATGTGATATTAGAGCGGGCCATCCCTCATATCAACGACGGCTTGAAACCGGTGCAGCGACGTATCCTTCATTCAATGAAACGCTTGGATGACGGCCGCTACAATAAAGTAGCCAATATTGTAGGCCATACGATGCAGTTTCACCCTCATGGAGATGCTTCTATCGGTGATGCATTGGTTCAGCTGGGACAGAAAAATCTTTTGATTGACTGCCAGGGAAACTGGGGAAACATTCTGACGGGCGACAGTGCAGCTGCTTCGCGTTATATTGAGGCGCGCCTTTCAAAGTTTGCGCTTGATGTGGTTTTTAATCCTAAAACCACGGAATGGGAGGCTTCTTATGATGGGCGTAACCAGGAGCCTGTAACGCTTCCTGTTAAATTCCCGCTTTTGTTGGCTCAGGGCGTTGAAGGTATTGCTGTGGGGCTTTCTTCAAAGATTCTTCCGCATAACTTCAATGAACTGTGTGATGCGGCTATTGCTTATCTTCATGGCGAAGCTTTCCAGCTTTATCCGGATTTCCAGACCGGAGGTTCAATCGATGTATCGCGTTATAATGACGGTGAGCGTGGCGGCGTGGTGCGGGTGCGTGCCAAAATCTCGAAAATAGATAACAAGACGCTTTGCATCAGCGAGGTCCCTTATGGAAAAACAACAACTTCGCTTATTGATTCTATTTTGAAAGCGATAGAAAAGGGGAAAATAAAGGTGCGTAAGGTGGATGATAATACGGCTGAAAAGGTGGAAATATTGGTACATCTTGCTCCGGGAGTCTCATCCGACAAGACATTGGATGCTCTTTACGCTTTTACCGACTGTGAGGTGAATATTTCTCCAAACTGCTGTGTGATTGATAATAAAAAGCCTTGCTTTTTGACTGTGAGTGATGTGTTGCGTAAATCGGTCGATAATACGCTGGACCTGTTGCGTAAGGAACTGGAAATACAGCGGAAAGAGGTGCTTGAAACCCTTCATTTTGCTTCATTGGAGAAGATTTTTATAGAAGAGCGCATGTATAAAGACAAGCAATTTGAGCAGGCTGAATCAATGGATAAGGCGTGTGAATATATTGATGAGCGCTTGACTCCGTTTTATCCGCTGTTTGTACGTGAGGTGACAAAAGAGGACATCTTGAGGCTGATGGAAATCAAAATGGCGCGTATCTTGAAGTTTAATAAAGAGAAAGCCGATGAGCTTATTGTTAAGCTGAAAGCCGAAGTTGAAGAGATAGATAACCATTTGGCTCATATCGTTGAATATACAGTTAGTTGGTATACACGTATAAAGGAAAAATATGGAAAGGATTTTCCGAGGTGTACCGAAATCCGGAGCTTTGATACGATTGTAGCTACGAAAGTAGTGGAGGCGAATGAAAAACTGTATATCAACCGGGAGGAAGGGTTTATAGGTACCGGACTGAAAAAGGATGAGTTTATCTGTAATTGCTCGGATATTGACGATGTCATTATTTTCTATAAAGATGGAAAGTATAAAATTGTACGGATTTCGGATAAGCTCTTTGTAGGAAAAAACATTCTTTATGTAAACGTATTTAAGAAGAATGATAAACGTACGATTTATAATCTCATTTACCGGGATGGAAAAGAGGGGAATTATTACATTAAGCGCTTTAATGTAACCTCTATGATTCGCGACCGTGAGTACGATGCAACAAAGGGAGAACCGGGGTCTAAAGTGGTTTATTTTACTGCAAACCCCAATGGGGAAGCTGAAGTAATCAGAGTGGTTCTGCGTCCGAATGTGCGTATTAAGAAGACTGCTTTTGATAAGGATTTCAGTACGATTCATATTAAAGGACGTCAGTCTATGGGCAACTTGCTTACAAAGTTTGAAGTGCAAAAAATCACTTTGAAGCAACGGGGAGGTTCTACTTTGGGAGGACGTAAGGTTTGGTTTGATTACGATGTCTTGCGTTTGAACTATGATGGGAGAGGACAGTATTTGGGTGAGTTCCACAGTGAAGATAGTATCTTGGTCGTTCATAAAAATGGAGAGTTTTATACTACGGATTTTGATTTGAACAATCATTATGATCCGGATATTCAGTTTGTGGAAAAATTTGATGCGGAAAAAGTATGGACGGCTGTGCTTTATGATGCAGACCAGCAAAATTATCCTTACCTGAAGCGTTTTACTTTTGAATTAACCTCTAAGCGGTTGAGTTATTTGGGTGAGAATAAGCAAACGCAATTAATTTTGTTGACTTGTCAGGCTTATCCTCGTTTGCAGATTGTCTTTGGCGGAAATGACAAGTTTAGAGAAGGGTTAATAGTAGAGGCAAGTGATTTTGTGGGAGTGAAAAGTTATAAGGCAAAGGGTAAGCGATTAACTACTTATGCAGTTGAGCGTATAGAGGAATTGGAACCGACGCGAATGCCCGAGCCAGAGGATATAGAAGACGCAGAGTTGGTTGAATCTGAAGAAGAAGTATCAGATAATGAATAAAATGGTTGTAGAAAATCGGATGAAGATTGCAAAGTGGCTTCTGCTTTTTATAATCTTGTTTTTCGGCTTGGAAGGAAAGGCTCAGGAGGATAGTTTGAAGGCAAACCGTTACGTTATGAGTTCTTTTCTGCTGGGAGCTGGTCATGCCAATGTATTAGATACTTATCTTTCTCCCTTAGAGTATGAGGGACCGGAGGTGCGTTTCCTTTATGAAAGAATGCGGATGACTCGCATGGGGAGGGGAAAGATTTCCGTGCAACATATTTTGCAGGGAAACTTTTATTTGGTAGAAAATCCGGCGAAGACAGCTGATATGTATGGAGGACTGTTGAATTGGAGCTGTGCTTTTCATTATCAGTTTCCGGTGAACGAATCGTTGAAATTATTGGCTGGACCGGTATTTGAATTGAATGCCGGAGGAGTGTATAACACGCGGAATTCAAATAACCCGGCACAGGCAAGGGCTTATGGGGGGATAGCCGCTTCTGGAATGGCTGTCTATAAGTTTCGTATAGGAAGCTATCCGTTGGTGGCTCGCTATCAGGCCACACTCCCTCTTGCTGGAGTAATGTTTTCTCCTGAGTTTGGAGAGTCTTACTATGAGATTTTTTCATTAGGAAACGGGGGAAGAAATGTATTGTTCACCTCTTTACATAACAATCCTTCCCTGCGTCAGATGTTGACGCTTGATTTTCCGGTTCGTAAAGTGGTAATGCGGGCTGGATATGTTTGCGATATCCAGCAGGCTAAAGTGAATCATTTGAAGAATCATACCTATTCGCATGTCTTTATGATAGGCTTTGTAAAAAACTTCTATCTCTTGAGAGGAAAAAATAAAATAAGTATGCCTCATGGCGTTACTCCTTATTGATATGAAACAGATTGTTTTTCTTTTGATTATGCTTTTCGGAGGGGTGATATTTACCTCTTGTATTCGTGAAGATGTATCCGGGGGGTCACCGGAGGCTAATTTTGAATCGCTTTGGAAAATTATTGATGAGCAATATTGTTTTCTGGAGTATAAAAAACAGGAATATGGCTTAGACTGGGATGAAGTGCATGAACGTTATGCTAAGCGTATTACTTCATCAATGGGTTCGGAAGCCTTGTTTGAGGTTTTATCGGAGATGGTTAACGAACTGCGTGACGGCCATGTTAACCTGCATAGCTCATTGGCCTCATCACAGTATCGTGAGTGGTTTGATGCCTATCCCCGTAATTTCAGTGACAGTATTCAATCTATTTATTTGCGGAAAGACTATGTTAATTCGTCTGGTTTGACGTACCAGATATTGGAAAATAATATAGGTTATATTTATTGTGAAAGTTTTTCTGATGGAATCGGGGATGGAAATCTGGATCAGACTTTAAATAGACTGGCTGTGTGTGACGGATTGATTCTGGATGTGCGAAATAACGGGGGAGGAAACTTGACTACGGCTCAGAAACTTGCGGCCCGGTTTACTGATGAAAAAGTTCTGGTAGGGTATATGTGTCATAAGAAAGGACCGGGACATGCTGACTTCTCAGAACCAAAACCTGTATTTCTGGAACCTTCGAATGGGATTCGCTGGCAGAAAAAGGTAGTGGTCTTGACTAACCGGCGCTCATATAGTGCTACGAATGATTTTGTAAATTCAATGAAGCAACTTCCTCATGTAACGATATTGGGTGATAAAACGGGAGGAGGCTCTGGATTACCGTTTAGCTCTGAACTTCCGAATGGCTGGTCTATTCGTTTTTCTGCCAGCCCGATGTTCGACCCAGAGATGAATCAGCTGGAGTTTGGAATTGCCCCCGACCGGAAAGTAGATATGACAAGCGAGGATATGCGTAGGGGAAAAGATACAATGATTGAGCAGGCTTGTGATTTGCTGAAATAAAGTTGCTTGAAAATTTTGCAGATACAAAAAAATCGTCTATCTTTGCACTCGCTAACAAAAAGGAAGTGCGCGCCTGTGGCGTAATTGGTAGCCGCGCCAGACTTAGGATCTGGTGTCGAGAGACGTGTAGGTTCGAGTCCTATCAGGCGCACAAAAACGAAATCTCATCAAGAATAATCTTAATGAGATTTCGTTTTTTTTATGCGCTTGTACAAATGAAATCAATGGGGCTCAGCCGAAGTTCCGGGTCGGTAGATTTTTCCGCCTGGTTTCTTCCTTTTCCTTATAATAAAACAGATAGCTTGTGTCATTGGTGGGTGATACAAGCTATCTGTTTTGTTTTGTTCAGCACTTTCGTTTGCTTCCAGTCTGTTCGTTATCGGGGAGAATCGGATAAGTGCTTATAAATATTTCAGCTTCGGAAGTAAAATATCTTTTATTTGATTTTAAATACGGGAGCTATTGATTTAAACTCGTCTTGCTGAGGGAGCGTTATTATCAACCCTTTATCAGTGCGCGAAAACTTCACTTTCCCATATCCCAGCAGTTCTACAGAGCGGATACGTTTGGTATAAAGCTCACTGCCAGAAGCCAGTGACTTGATGGTTATCATTCTGTTTTCCGGCCATGCCAAAGCGGTAGCATATAAGGCTTTTCCTTTTTGTGTGAAGCGGATTTCCCGTGCTCCTGCATTGCTGTATGAGCCTTCATTGAAGCCTTGGGCATTAAGAGGAATATCTTCTTCTGCTATCGGTCCTTCGCCAAAGATATTCCAGGGGCGTGTATCATAGATAGCTTCTTTGTTGCAATTCATCCATTGTCCGAATTCCTTTAATATTTTTTCTTCTTTTTCATCAAAGGTTCCGTCTGCCCGTAAAGGAACGCTCAACAGCAGGTTTCCGTTTTTGCTGACAATATCAACCAAAAGTTTTACGACGTATGAAGCCGATTTGTAGCCGTTGTTCTCATAGATGGAAGTATTGTAATGCCATCCCCCGATGCATGAGCAGGTTTGCCATGGTGTTTTCACAATCTGGTTCGGTGCTCCCCGTTCCACATCCCATACCAAAGCCTTGCGCTGTTCTTCATTTAAGATTTTTCCAAACATGACAGCCTCCAACTTCCCGTTGTGGGTATTCATATTATGGTTATAGAAGTGAGTTGCAATCTTTAATCCGGCATCGCTGATAGGGTAGAAGGGCAATACCGTAACGTCAAAATAGATTAAGTCCGGATTATACCGGTTAATGGCATCAATGGTTCGGTTATAAAAATTAGTGCAAAATTCCTGTGTGGGTACACATACTCCGTTTCCCCATGCCCATTGCTGGTGAATCATTCCATTATCCCAGCTGTTTTTGCTTAATGGATGGTTTTGGGCATAAAGATCTTGCGGGTCATATCCTTCCCACCACTTGCCTTTTCCGTCTGCTTTTGTTAACTTTCCGTCATATGGAATTCCTTTTTTATCCCCTTTCAAGTCATGGCGTTGAGAAGGTTCATACCAGCTCCATGCATGGTCGGCATGGAAACTGATGCCAAAGTACAGGTTGTATTTTCTTGCAGCTTTTTCCCATCCGGCAAGAATATCTTTTTGGGGTCCCATATTGACGGAGTTCCAAGGCTGATACTTGCTGTCCCATAAATCCATGTTGTCATGATGGTTTCCTAAGGCAAAGAAATACTGTGCGCCTATTTCTTTGTAAAAAGCCACTAATTTATCAGGATTCCAGTTTTCTGCTTTCCATAAGGGAATAATGTCTTTAAATCCCACTTCCGAGGGGTGTCCGTAGTTTTTTACGTGGTGTTGATATTCCGGTGTTCCTTCCATGTAAAGAGAGCGTGCCATCCAGTCTCCGGAGCCTTCTACGCATTGCGGTCCCCAGTGTGCCCATATTCCAAATTTTACATTTCGGAACCATTCTGGAACTTGATAGGTTTCCAGTGACTCCCAAGTGGGTTGAAATTTTCCTGTAGCCATCGGTTCGTCTTTTTCAGATACCGGAACTTGGTATTCTTGTGCAGAAAGGCTTCCCCATGAAAATAGCAGTGATGCAATAATAAGTTTAGTTGTTTTCATATGCACTATGTATTATGTGTGTAGTAATATACAATAGTTCGTTAAAAATTCGCCAAGCCTAAGCGGCTCTGGCAGTAAATAA
>CAUDXH010000004.1 GCA_958453305.1 uncultured Bacteroides sp.
TATCGGCTGAAAAACAGCCGATAAAATTGTCGTAGCGGAAAATAGAATGGTTACACGTTTTGATGTTTTAAGCAAAGCATTAAAACGTATTTTATAATACTTCTGTTCTTGCAGTCATTCAGGGCTTCATAAGCACGCTTGTTTGAATGTTGCATATTTTTTGCTACATTTGTCGCGCTTAATCCAGTTACTATGTATCGTAAGGAAATCAGTAATCAAGTCGGTTCGCTTCGGTTCCATCAGTGGAGCCGTAAGGCTTATGCTGCCTTTGCCAGCTTGAAGCGCCATGTCACCATGGGCTGCGTGGGCAAGGGGATTACGGAGGTTTCGTTGAGTAAAGGAGCGATGTGTGCGCAGGTTCGCATAAACAGAGCTTGGGCTGAAGACGATGTGGTGACCGATACCTGTGAAGCCGATGCGGATGCCCGTATAGCAGAACTCTTGCTCGATGCAAGTGCTGTGCCCGTATGTATGGTAACGGTGAAGGGCGGAAGCCGGCAGGAAGAGATTGACAAAAGAAAGAATTTATGGATAAAGGCGTATGATACGCCGGTATTTGTGCAAAAAAGGCACAGAAATACAGAGCTTAGGAAGGCTTTGTATTTCTGTGTCTTTTGTTTTTTATTTAGCCTATGACAGAAGAATTGAAAAACAAGGTTTTGGCAGGTGAGGAAATCTCGCTGAAGGAGGCATGTTGCCTGATGACCGAAGCTCCGCTTGATGAGCTGAAGGAAGCGGCACATGAAATTACGGTGAAATGTGCTTCCCGGGTCTTTGATATGTGTTCCATTATCAATGCCAAGTCCGGGCTTTGTCCGGAAGACTGCAAGTGGTGTGCCCAGTCGGCTCATTACCGGACCCATATTGAAACTTATCCCTTGGTGGACAAGGAGGAATGCCTGCGTCATGCGCGGCAGAATGAAGAAGGTGGGGTAAGGCGTTTCTCACTGGTAACCAGTGGACGACGCCCTACGGATAAGGAAATTGAAAAACTATGTGAACATTTCACATACTTGCGTGCCCATTCAGCCATATGTCTGTGTGCTTCGTTAGGTTTGGCTACGCAGGAACAGTTGCAGCGGCTTCGTGAGGCGGGCGTAGAGCGTTATCATTGCAATCTGGAAACAGCCCCATCTTTCTTTCCGGAATTGTGTTCCACCCATACGCAGGAAGAAAAGATAGCTACGCTTCAAGCGGCACGCCGTGTAGGGATGGACATTTGTTGCGGAGGAATTATCGGAATGGGAGAGACTGCTCTTCAGCGCGTGGAGCTGGCGTTTGTCTTGCGTGAATTAGAGGTAAGGTCCATTCCGATTAATTTGCTGCAACCCATTCCCGGAACTCCCTTGGAGCATAGCCGGAAACTGTCGCCGGAAGAGGTCATCCGGACGGTGGCTGTTTTCCGTTTTGTCAATCCGGAAGCCTACCTGCGCTTTGCCGGAGGACGCTCTTTGCTGGATGAAGAAACGCTTCGCCAAGCATTGTATGTGGGAATCAACTCGGCAATTGTGGGCGATTTGCTGACTACACTCGGCTCAAAAGTAGAGGAAGATAAAAAACGTATCAAGGAGGTGGGTTATGAACTTTGAAAAGATAGTCGACTCGTTCGACCGCGAACATTTGTGGCACCCTTATACTTCGGCTACGCATCCGCTGCCTACTTATAAAGTGAAAAAGGCAGAAGGGTGTGTGATTACATTAGAAGATGGAACGGAACTGATTGAAGGGATGTCGTCGTGGTGGTGTGCCGTTCATGGGTATAATCATCCGGTACTGAACCGGGCATTAGAGAACCAGTTGCACCAAATGGCTCATGTGATGTTTGGCGGACTGACGCATACTCCGGCTGTAGAACTGGGAAAGCTGTTGTTGAAACTGGTCCCACCGTGTATGCAGAAGATTTTTTATGCCGACAGTGGCTCAGTGGCAGTGGAGGTTGCCTTGAAGATGGCAGTACAGTATCAGTATGCTAAGGGATGTCCGGAGCGGAATAACTTTGTTACCATCCGTTCGGGGTATCACGGTGATACGTGGAATGCCATGTCGGTGTGCGATCCGGTGACCGGAATGCACAATCTGTTTGGTTCTGCTCTTCCGGTACGTTATTTTATCCCGTCGCCGCAAAGCCGGTTCGGAGGTGAGTGGAACGAACAGGATATACTTCCTCTTCAGCAGATTATCCGTGAGCATGGCAAGGAACTGGTAGGATTGATTCTGGAACCGGTGGTGCAGGGTGCGGGAGGGATGTACTTCTATCATCCCCGCTTTTTGCAAGAGGCAGCCCGGCTTTGTCGGGAAAACGGCATGTTGCTGATTTTCGATGAAATAGCTACCGGATTCGGGCGGACGGGAAAACTGTTTGCGTGGGAGCATGCTGGCGTAGAGCCGGATATTATGTGTATCGGTAAGGCACTCACCGGAGGGTATATGACGTTTTCTGCTGTATTGACCACCGATGAGGTGGCAGGCAGGATTTCGGATAACTATCCGAATGCGTTCATGCATGGTCCTACTTTTATGGGAAATCCTTTGGCTTGTGCGGTGGCGAAGGCTTCGGTTGAATTGTTGCTGGCTTCGGGTTGGCAGGAACGGGTATCGCGCATAGAGCAGCAGCTTTGTGAGGAACTTGCCCCGGCGGCATTATTGCCTCAGGTGGCAGAGGTCAGGGTGCTTGGGGCTATCGGAGTGATAGAGACGCGTAAGGAAGTGGATATGGCATGGATGCAGCGTCGTTTTGTGGAAGAAGGAGTGTGGGTGCGTCCGTTCGGCAAACTGGTTTACATTATGCCTCCTTTTATCATTACTCCGGAACAGCTCAGTAAGCTTACTGCGGCTTTGGTGAAAATAGTGAGTGAAAGTGGAGTTTGAAAAACAGAAGTATTATGAATTATAGACAAGATTTGGATGCATTGGCAGAGCAGGGCAACTTACGGAAGTTGCCCGATACCTTGCATCAGGGGAAATATATAATAGAAGAAGGGCATCGTTTGCTGAATCTTTCTTCGAATGACTATCTGGGGCTGGCTTCGGATAAAGCATTGCGTAGCCAGTTTATGGAGACTTTAAGAGAGGAGGATTTTTGGTTTTCTTCTTCCTCTTCACGTTTGCTGACCGGGAATTTTGAAATTTACCGTAAGGTGGAACAGCTGTTGACTGCGCTTTTTCATGCGGAAAGTGCGCTGGTATTCAGCAGTGGGTATCACATGAATATAGGCATCCTTCCGGCTGTAACCGATTCGCGGACGCTGATTCTTGCAGATAAGCTGGTTCATGCAAGCATCATCGATGGCATCCGGCTTTCTTCAGCCCGCAGCATCCGTTTCCGTCATCAAGATTATGAACAGCTTGAATCGCTGATAACCAAGAATAAAGATGTGTATGAGCGAATCATAGTTGTGACGGAAAGTATTTTCAGTATGGATGGGGATACGGCAGATCTTACTCGTCTGGTGGCTTTGAAAAAGACATACCCTAAGGTTTGGCTGTATGTGGATGAAGCGCATGCTTTCGGGGTAAGAGGCGCAAACGGTTTGGGACTTGCCGAGGAACTAAACTGCGTGGAGGATATTGATTTCCTTTGCGGTACGTTTGGTAAGGCTCTGGCTTCGGCTGGTGCTTATGTGGTTTGCCGGAAAGAGCTACGTGCGTATTTGGTAAATAAGATGCGTACTTTTATCTTTACTACCGCACTTCCTCCCATTAACATGGCTTGGACGTATTTTTTGCTGGAGCGTCTCTCTTGCTGGAAGCAGCGTAGAGAACATTTGATATCTCTGTCTGTCCGTCTGAGAAATGAAATGTCGGCGAGGGGGATTCCTTGTGTTTCATCCAGTCAGATTGTGCCTTATCTGATAGGAGAAAGCAGTCAGGCTGTCATTAAGGCGGAAGAATTCCGGCGGAAAGGCTTTTATGTGTTGCCGGTACGTCCTCCTACGGTTCCTGAGGGAACATCGCGTTTACGCTTTTCCTTGCGGGCTGATTTGACGGATGAAGAAATGGATTTTCTTTTTTCAGGTGAGTAGGTAGCAGATACTGGAAACTGGGCTTTCCTCTCGGAAGCTAACTTAGTAGTACCTGTAACCTTTAAATAAAAACGAAATGAAACAAATATTTATAAAGAAAGCAAAGCATTCGCGCCTCTTTTTGTTTTTTGCCGGTTGGGGAGCAGATGAGCATTTGTTTAACTATCCGGTGGCTGAAGGCTATGATTATCTGTTGTGCTTTGATTATCGTACGCTTGATTTTGACTATTCTTTGCTGGATGGCTATCAGTCTATTCATTTGGCAGCATGGTCGATGGGGGTATGGGCTGCCTCGTATATTTTCTCTGGGAAGGATTATCCTTGGGAGTCGCTGGTTGCCATCAACGGCACTCCTTGTCCGGTTCATGATAGTTATGGCATTCCTGAAGCGGTTTTTGGTGGAACTGTTCGTTCTTTTTCAGAGCAGACATTGGTGCGTTTCCGACGTAGAATGTGTGGGTCGGCAGAAGGAGTCAAGCTTTTCTTGGCTCATCAGCCTTACCGTAGCTTGGATGAACTTCGTACCGAACTGGCTTGGCTTTATCAGGAGGTAAAACAGAAAGGTCAGCCTGTATTGCCGTGGAGTAAAGCGATTGTCGGGATGCGCGATAAAATATTTCCGGCTGTTAATCAGCAGCATTATTGGGAGGGGAAAACCGACCTTGTTTTGCTGGATATGGAGCATTATTCGGATAACTTCTTCGCTTCATATATGAAAGGAAAGGAGGAAGGATGGATAAAGAGTTGATTCGCCGACGCTTTATGCGGGGAAGGGGAACTTATGATTCTCAGGCTGAGGCTCAGTGTCGCATTGCAGGAAAGATGGCAGGACTGATAGCTCGCTATGTTCCTCGCTCGTCGCAACGCAAGGTTGTGGAAGTGGGGTGTGGAACGGGTGTCTTTACCCGCCAGCTTCTTCGTGTTACCCAACCGGACAGCTTGTGGCTGAATGACCTTTGTCCGGAAATGAAAGACTGTCTGGCCGATCTTTTGGGAGAGAAGGTGAGTTTTCATCCCGGCGATGCAGAACGGCTGTTGTTTCCTTCCGGTCAGGGATTGATTGCCTCATGTTCGGCTGTGCAATGGTTTGTCTCTCCTGAACTGTTCTTTCAACGCTGTGCTGACTTTTTAATAACCGGCGGGTATTTCTCGTTTGCTACTTTCGGAAAGCAGAATCTATGTGAAATAGCCGAGCTGACAGGCAGTTCGCTTGCGTATCGGTCGTTAGATGAATTAAAAGAATCGCTTGGGCATCATTATCAGGTGATACATGCCAGTGAAGAGTTGATTCACCTTTCTTTTGCTTCTCCTATGGCAGTCTTGAAGCACCTGCAGGAAACGGGAGTGACTGGAATAGCAAGTTGTTCATGGACGAAGGGTAAGCTCTTGGACTTTTGTCAACGCTATAAAGCGTCTTACAGTCAGCCTGACCATAAGGTTGGCTTAACTTATCATCCTATTTATATTATAGCTAAAAAAATTGCATCATGAAAAAAACAGTGTACTTTGTAAGTGGCATTGATACTGGAATCGGTAAAAGTTATGCTACAGGATACCTTGCCCGTGAGTGGAATGCAAAGGGAATTCATACGATTACTCAGAAGTTCATCCAGACTGGAAATACAAACCTGTCGGAAGACATTGAGCTTCATCGCCGGCTGATGGGAACGGGCTTGCTTCAGGAAGATTTAGATTATCTGACTATGCCGGAAATATTTACCTATCCTTGTTCGCCTCATTTGGCTTCCGAAATAGATGGGCGGAATATTGACTTCGGCAAAATAGAACGTGCCTCGGAAGAGCTGCTGAAAACGTATGACGTAGTTCTGCTGGAAGGAGCAGGAGGACTGATGGTTCCGCTGACGCGTGAACTGCTGACGATTGACTATGTGGCTCAGAAGAACCTTCCACTTATTTTGGTTACTTCCGGAAGGCTGGGCAGTATTAATCATACTTTGCTGAGTTTGGAAGCGGTTCAACACCGGGGCATACATCTTCATAGCGTGGTTTATAATCTTTACCCGCAAGAAGAAGATAACATCATTCAGCAGGATACGGAAAATTACATACGCATGTATCTGGATACGTATTTTCCGGAGGCGCAGTTTGTGAAAGTGCCTTGTCTGTAAATTCTTTTGCCGGACTTTTTGGATGGTAGAGGTTGAGGCTTTTACCGGGAAAAGTCTGGCTTTTTTGTGTAGTATTCAAAAAAACTCTTTATCTTTGTCACGTTAAGTGCAAAAACGTGAAACAAAGTATCGTAAAAATAGTATTGTTTGTGGCAGTTATCTTCATTGGACTTCAGAAGGCAACTGCTTTTACCCCATGCTATGATATGCTTTCTTCTGTTATGAGTCCGGTGGCTCAGAAACAAGCAGAAGATGCCAGCCAATCACGTACTTGCGACAGTGTAAAGAAAACAGACACTCCTTCAAAATTTAACGGGATAAAGGAATGCCTGGATAAGCTGGGCGGATTGTTCTGCGACTCCAGAGGACAAGGCTTTTCCGGAAGCAGAGACTTATCCAGTAGGCTTCAAAGGTATGTTGAGCGCAGTCAAAACACTTATTTACGCTTACTCTTATTCTATTGCTCTCTGCGGGAAGTAGGTCTGCTGAGAGATAAAGAACATCGGTTCCCTGCTACTTTTTGTTTTAACTCTTCTCCCTCATGCAATTATTTTGTATTTGCCTTGAGAGAGATTCTTATTTAATCGTTTTATTTTAATTGCTGCTTGATTGCTCCGGCGAATGCAGGGAGTAAGGGCTTGTTATGTTGATTGCTTGAACGGGTTAGATTGCATTGTTTCATAGGCTCTTGACAGCAAAATCGGCAACAAGGCTCTATTATGGGGTTGCCCCATAGCTAAGACAACAATTGGGGCAGATAATGAAGCGTTATCATGCTATATCTGTTCTGTTTTTTAATTTTATAAAACGATTATCTCATGGAAACATTAAATTTATCAGAATCTTATCCGAAAAAAGATATACAAAAACGGAATCATACTTCTATTCTTTTGCTTGCAATGGTATTATTAGCAGCAGGTGTTCTTTTATTCCTGTTGCCTGCCGGAGATCCAGGGTCTAATTGGGATGTGTTTCGGGTCTTTGCGGGCTGTTTTGCCATTGTCTGTGCTTTGTATTTTTTCTTCTTTAAACATCAATATCAGGCATACGCGCCTACCGGAAGTGCTGTATCAAAGAAACGTATCATGTGTTCACCCAAACGGCTGGCCTCTCTGCAGACATTTTTATCACAATACGGTCCGCTAAAAGGTACCAGTATCATGGGGGAGAAAGACCCGGTTTCATTGGTATGGGTTTATTCAAAAGACCAGAAGTATGTTGCTTTTCAGCTCCTGCGTTATGCTTCGTTTCTTTATGAACCCATTTCGGATGTATATCAGTTGAGTGATGATGAGGCTTCTGCTTTTTTGTGTGAGCTGAAAAAAGAAAACTATGAATTTTAATCAGGTTGGATTGTTGCCTTTCTGCTTATAGTACGTGCGTACTCTTTTAATTCTATTCATAATGAAAAAGAGCCATATCCAGATTCATTTGTATGAATCAAAATATGGCTCTTTATATTTATTTTCTTATTGTTTGTTTTTCAGTTCTTCTGCAGAAACAATCCGGTATAGTTTGTCGTTCGGACGAATCTTTTCGGGAACCTTAAAGGAAACGTGTACCCCTTTTTTCACCACATCAACCGGTTTAAGGTCAACACGTGCTTCTTCCAGATTTACATATACTGCCCCGGTTGTAGGTCCGGTAATCAGAAGTTTGTCGCCCACTTTAATCTCTGTAGCTTCAATCAAGAATTCAGCAACTCCGATATTTGAGAAGTATTTGATGCCTTTTCCTGCATAAACCTTACGCTCTGTAGCTTCTGAACCATAGTTTCGGCTCCATTCACCCAAGCGTTGTCCTAAATAATAACCGTTCCAGAATCCGCGGTTGAAGACTGTTTTTAAGCGCACGTCCCAGTCTGCTTTCTTTTCTTCCGTAAAGTTTCCGTCAATATACGACTGAATAGCTTCTTTATAACATTCTACTACTGTTTTTACGTACTCTGGTCCACGGGCACGTCCTTCTATTTTAAATACGCGTACTCCAGCTTCAATCATTTCATCCATGAACTGGATTGTCTTTAAGTCTTTGGGAGACATGATATATTTGTTGTCTACCTCCAGCTCAATGTCGCTTTCCTTATCTTTTACGATATAGGCACGGCGGCATACCTGCATACATGCTCCCCGGTTGGCAGAAGCGTTCATTTCATTAAGGCTGAGGTAACATTTGCCGGAAACAGCCATACATAACGCACCATGGCAGAACATCTCAATACGTACCAGTTCGCCCATCGGGCCTTTAATCTGCTGAGCTTGGATGGCATCATAGATTTCACGCACCTGCTTCAGGTTTAATTCGCGTGCCAAAACAACGACGTCTGCAAATTGCGAGTAAAATTTCAAGGCTTCTGCATTGCTGATATTCAGCTGAGTAGACAAGTGAACTTCTTGACCTACCTGATTGCAGTATGCCATTACAGCTACGTCGGCTGCAATGACAGCACTGATTCCAGCTTCTTTGGCAGCATCTACAATCTTGCGCATCAGCATGATGTCTTCATCATAAATGATGGTGTTGATGGTAAGATAGCTCTTTACGCCATGCTCGTCGCATGTTTTGGCTATTTCACGTAAGTCATCGATGGTGAATGTGCTTGCCGAACGGGCACGCATATTAAGGCTTTCAATACCGAAGTAAATGGAATCGGCTCCGGCATGGAGAGCAGCAGCCAATGACTCGCGTGAGCCTACGGGAGCCATGATTTCGAAGTCTTTTATAGAGTAGTTCATTTCTTTTTTGGAATTAATTCAGATTGCAAAGTTACTGATTTTTTTTGTTTTTTGAGGCTTTACAGGTTAAAGGATGAAAAGGAGGCGAGTCACTTTATCGGCTCGCCTCCTTTTCATCAGATTATAACAGTTTCCGTTTGAAGACAGGGGAAATAAACCATCGTTTATACATCAGCGTAGCAAGCTGATAGACAAAGAAGGCAGTCACAAAACCTACAATCGAGTCGATCAGGTAATGCGCCTGTATATATACGGTGGCGCAGCACAGCAGGATATAAAAAGGAGCTAGCAGATAAGCCAACCTCCGGTTGATGCGCCATGCCATAATCATGACGATAGTAGATATCCCCACGTGGGAGCTTGGAAAGGCAGCGGTGGGGCGTTCACCTACTTCTTGCGAAGCTTCCACCAGACTATAGAAAAAACCATGCTCATATCCCGGACCGGGAATGAGGTAAGTATTATGGTTGAAGTAGTCGCCGATGGCAGGGAAGATACATTCATTTACTTTATCCATACCGATGGCGGGAAAATAGAATTGAGGACCCGCTACCGGAACGAGGATATAAAACAAGTAATAAATAAAGAAAGAAGTAGTCAGTACGAAGCAGATTTTTTCAAACCATTCAAACCGGACGAGAAAGTAATATACCACCACAATCAGCATCATGGGGTAATAAAAGAAATATCCCATGTTAAAAGGTTCACTGAACCACATAGACGGACACAACCGGTTAAATTCCACTGCCGGCTGGCATTGAAATATCGCTTGTTCGGCTGTGGCAAACAAGTGGTCGAGATTCGGGAAAAGCCGGTTAAATTCATACGTGTCAGGATACCAGTATGCCAATAGCGACATTTGGACCACCATTCGGATGAAGGCAGTCAGCCGGCAGGGAAAAGCCTGATAGATGAAAATGAGGGTAAAAGTAAGCACAGCAATACTTAAACGCTCTAACAGCATGTTTCCCGGATGCTCCATACGAGGATAGAGCAAGAATATAAGGAAAGTGGTCAGTGCATTATAGATTAAGCTGATGCTTTCTACGGCAAACAGTCCTTTCCCACTTTCTACACGTTCAAATAATCGTAAATTCAGATTTATAGCCATCCTTCTTTTTTATACCAGGCAATGATTTCTTTCACTCCTTTTGCTAACGGATATTGTGGGCGGTAGCCTAATTCGTTTATGGCAGGAGTAATGTCACATCGCCAGTTTCGTTGTTTCATAATGTTATATTTGTCACAGTTTAAAGTGCTGCTTTTACCGCGTAAGCGAGCTATGCTTTCCGAAATGAAAGAAATCAGTCTCAGCAAAATCAGCGGACAGGTGAAGCGTATCATCCACGGATTTCCCAGCTCTTTCCGGATTAAATCAGAGAACGTACGGCTGTTATACACTTCTCCGTCACTTATAAAATACGCACGCTGTTTTACATCTTTTTGCAATGCAAGGTAAACGGCTTGTACAAGGTCGGTTACGTAAACAAACGTAATATCTTGGCGCCGGAATCCCGCAGCAAAGTCCACGTGGTGTTTAATAGACTGTGCCATTAAAAAGTAATCATGTTCTCGCGGACCATAGACTCCTGTGGGACGGAAAATGACATAAGGGAAACCGGTCAAAGACTGGATGTATGCTTCAGCATGTAGTTTACTGATTCCATATGCCGTATTCGGGCAGGGAGTATCAGATTCCCGAATATCAGAATAGTCATGTTCCCGAATAGCACCAAAGATACTTAGTGAGCTGATAAACACAAAACGCTCGGGAATCATGTTCAGCCGCTGTAAAGTTTCAATAAAGTTTCGTGTAGCCCAATAGTTTCCGGTTTCAAAATCGGCGCGGTGAAGACACTTGGTAACTCCGGCACAGTGGATGATATAATCCCATCCTCCGTGTTCTTGCTTATGGGCTTGGAGCTGGCTTTCTAAAAGACCGGAATCCGTAAAATCGAGTTCGGCAAATGAGATACGTGCGTCGCTCAGGTATTTACGGCTACTTGTCCGTCGGATACCTGCCCATACTTGCATGCCTTGTTCCAGTCCTCCTTCTACCAGAAAGCTCCCGATAAAGCCGCTTGCTCCGGTGATTAATATTTTTTTCCCCATTTATTTCATTTTTCAGGTTCTACATGGATGCCGATATAAGTCTGGGCTCCATACCTTTCTTTCAGTTTGTTTTCAATCAGTGTTGCTTTGTCATGAGCTTCACGTAAAGTCAATCTTCCATCCATCCGGACATGCAGGTCAATAGCATAACGGTTGCCGATACGCCGGGTGCGCAAGTGGTGTGGCTGAGATACGCCTGAAACCGACAGGGCTGTTTTGATAATATCCTCCTCCACTTTATCGGGCAAGGAACTTTCAGTTAGCTCTCTAAAGCAGTTGGTTAAAAGTTTTATAGCCATCCGTGCAATGAAAAGACTGACTACAATAGCTGCCAAGGGGTCGAGTACGCGTCCGTTTTCCCCCAATAAGATTGCTCCTCCGATTCCGGCAGCTGTGCCGATGGATGAAAAAGCATCACTCCGGTGATGCCAGGCATTGGCTATAACCGCCGGACTGTCTTGTCGTATTCCCACCTTGCGGGTATATCGGAATAAGACTTCCTTGGCAAGGATAGATAACAAGGCGGCACCTAATGCAATCCATCCGGGTGATTCCAATACTTTTCCTTGGATATATGCTATAATTTGTCCGACCCCTTCCTTACAGATTCCGAAGGCTACAGCTAAAAGTGCCATGCCTATCAATAAGGTAGCTATTGTTTCATATTTGCCATGTCCGTAGTCATGGTTCTTGTCTTCCGGCTTTCCGGCAATCCGGACAAATACAATGACTATGACGTCTGTAATCAAGTCGGATAAAGAATGTACAGCATCGGCAATCATCGCTGCACTATGCCCTAACACTCCGGCAATAAACTTGCAGACAACTAATAAAACGTTTATCAAGCTCCCCGCCAGTGTAACCCGATAGATGTCGCGCTCGCGAGAGGGTGTGCTTGTTGTGTTCATACTAATTTCCTGTTAATTAAAAAAGAATGGGGCAAAGATAGTTATAAGATTTTTATCTGCCAAGTGAGATTTTGCTTCTTTCCGCGGGGAATCTGGTCATTCTTTCCGAATCCTCTGTGCCTCCTTGCGGTGATACTTATCAGGACGGGGAGTCTGACCCTTAAGTTAAGCACTTGCGGAACTTAAGGAAAATATAACATGGTTTTAATCTTTTATTCCATTTAATTTGTTTACTTTGTAGAAACTAACCAATTAAACGAAGGAAACGACATGGCTAAGAAAAAGAAAGAAAAGAAAGGCGGAAAACGCATGAAGAAAAAGGAACTGGTAGAGTTGATTATCAGTTATTTCCGCAATAGGCCGGGCGATACATTTACGCTCAAACAGTTGTTCCAGGGATTACATCTCACTACGCATCCGCTGAAGATGCTGTGTGCGGATACGATAGAGGAAATGCTTGAAGATAATTTCCTTATTGAGACGGATAAAGGACGTTACCGGATAAATGATAAAGGACAGATTCTTGTAGGAGTCTTCCAGCGTAAGAGCAACGGAAAGAATCAGTTTATTCCTGAAGATGGCGGCGAGCCTATATTTATTGCTGAGCGTAATTCGGCTCATGCGATGAATAATGATAAGGTAAAAATATCCTTGTGCGCTAAGCGTAAGCATCAAAAGGTAGAAGGGCAAGTGATTGAAATCATGGAACATGCCAATACCACCTTTGTGGGAACCTTGAAGGTGAGCAAGAATTATGCTTTCCTGCTTACTGAAAGTAATACGCTGGCCAATGATATATTCATTCCTAAAGAGAAGCTGAAAGGTGGAAAAGACGGCGATAAGGCGGTTGTGAAGATAACCGAATGGCCGGACAATGCAAAGAATCCTTTTGGACAAGTTATTGACGTGTTAGGAAAGGCCGGTGATAATACCACCGAGATGCATGCTATTCTTGCCGAGTATGGGTTGCCTTATACTTATCCTCAAGCTGTAGAAGCTGCAGCCGAGAAAATCTCAGCCGAAATCACCGAGGAAGATTATGCAGAGCGTGAAGATATGCGTGACGTGGTAACATTCACCATTGACCCGAAAGATGCCAAAGACTTCGATGACGCCTTGTCTATCCGTCAGCTTAAGCCCGGTTTATGGGAAGTAGGCGTGCATATTGCGGATGTTTCACATTATGTGAAAGAGGGAAGTATCATTGACAAGGAAGCGGTAAAGCGTGCCACTTCTGTTTATCTGGTTGACCGCACGATTCCGATGTTACCGGAGCGTTTGTGTAATTTCATCTGTTCCTTGCGTCCCGATGAAGAGAAGCTGGCTTATTCGGTCATTTTTGAAATGAACGAAAAAGCAGAGGTAAAAGACTATCGCATCCGTCACACGGTAATCAAGTCGAACCGCCGCTTTACTTACGAAGAGGCCCAGCAGACCATTGAGACGGGGCAAGGAGAGTATAAGGAAGAAATCCTTGAACTGAACAGACTGGCGCAGATATTGCGGGAACGTCGCTTAACTGCCGGTGCCATTAACTTTGACCGTTGTGAGGTGAAGTTTGAAATTGATGAAAACGGAAAGCCTTTGAGCGTGTATTTCAAGGAGTCGAAAGAAGCAAACAAGCTGATTGAAGAGTTTATGTTGCTGGCAAACCGTACAGTAGCCGAGCATATAGGCAAAGTGCCTAAAAACAAGAAACCGAAAGTATTTCCTTATCGTATTCATGATCTGCCCGACCCGGACAAGTTGGATAACTTGAGTCAGTTTATTGCCCGATTCGGTTATAAGATTCGTACAGGCGGAAGCAAGGTGGAGGTTTCAAAGTCAATTAACCGGTTGCTGAACGACATTGAAGGCAAGAAAGAACAAAATCTGATTGAAACCGTATCCTTGCGTGCGATGCAGAAGGCTCGGTATTCCATTTATAATATTGGACATTACGGACTTGCTTTTGATTTTTATACCCACTTTACCTCACCTATCCGCCGTTATCCGGACTTGATGGTTCATCGTCTGTTGACGCGTTACTTGGCAGGAGGACGTACGGCTCAAGCCGATAAATATGAAAACCTGTGTGAGCACAGTTCGGCTATGGAACAGACAGCAGCCTCGGCAGAGCGCGCTTCCATTAAATACAAGCAGGTTGAATTTATGAGTGAGCGTATCGGAGTGGTTTACGATGGAGTGGTATCTGGCGTAACCGAATGGGGACTGTATGTGGAAGTCAATGAGAATAAATGCGAGGGTATGATTCCGATGCGTGACTTGGGTGATGACTTTTATGAGTTCGACGAGAAGAATTACTGTCTGATTGGGCGCCGTCATCATCAGAAGTTCAGCTTGGGTGATCCTTTAAAGATTAAGGTAGCCCGTGCCAATCTTGAAAAGAAACAGCTTGACTTTGTTCTGGCAGATTAATCGTTGAGATTGAATCGGGTCAGTTGGTCGATTTAGCAAGGGGATAAGGTCTTCTACTTAAGGAGAAAAAGCCTTATCCTCTTATTTTTACAGCAGTTTTTTCTCTTTATTTCACCCTCCGGTTTAATTGGTTATTCGCTTTTTCAGGGCGCGATTTTCCCACACGTTTCCCACTTGTTTTTTTCTTGTCAGTCTGTTTTGCTTTGAATGCAAAAGGGTTTTTCTTCTTAATCGGCATAATGAATGGATTTTAGGCTGCAAAATTAAGATTTTGTTGTGAGGAATGTGTAGTTTTCATGATTAATGTGTACTTTTGATACGATATGTTCATTAAACGCATTAGTGACATTCAGTAAATCTTTCTTATTAAAGCCGGAGTATTTCGGTAAGAGTACTGGAGTACTCTCGCCGAAGTACTGCAGTACTCTCGGCAAAGTACCGGAGTACTCCGGCGGAAGTACTGACAGATATTTACCTTGACCTTTAGGCGGAGTGCTTTTCTTTTATTCTCCATAAATCGGTTGCAATCATAAACAAAACAATTAAATATGAACGATTTGAATCATGCACACATACTGACCAAGGCTGTCGATGAGCTTTCCGACAACCAGTCTTATCAAGGATTGTTTCATCAATATCGGGACGGGGAACCTCTTCCTTCGGGACGTTCCTTGTTTAAGTTGGTTGATTTGGCACGTGCCATTCTTTTTCCCGGTTATTTTGGAAACCCCTCCATCCATAGTCAGACGATGAATTATCATATAGGAGTCAATGTGGAGGAATTATACGCTTTGCTGACCGAGCAGATACAGGCAGGCTTATGTTTTGGTGTGGAAAACGGAGGACAGCAGGGAGAGGAAGCTCCTTGCAGGAAAACAGCTTCCGATTTAGCTGCCCGTTTTATCAGCCGCCTTCCTGAAATTCGCCGCATATTGGCGACCGATGTTGAGGCTGCTTATTATGGCGACCCGGCTGCAACGTGTTTCGGTGAAATTATCTGTTGTTATCCTGTGATTCGTGCCATAACCAATTATCGTATTGCGCATGAACTGTATAAGTTGAATGTGCCCTTGATTCCGCGTATCATTACAGAAATGGCGCATTCGGAAACTGGTATCGATATTCATCCCGGCGCACAGATTGGTCATCATTTTACCATCGACCATGGTACGGGTGTGGTGATAGGAGCCACTTGCATTATCGGGAATAATGTGAAGCTATATCAAGGGGTTACCTTAGGGGCAAAAAGTTTCCCGCTGGATGAGCAGGGGAACCCGATAAAGGGAATCGCCCGTCATCCTATCTTGGAAGACGATGTGATTGTTTATTCCAATGCAACTATTCTGGGGCGCATTACCATTGGAAAAGGTGCTACTATCGGTGGTAATATCTGGGTAACAGAGAGTGTTCCGGCAGGAACTCGCATCGTTCAGCGGAAGTAGTATTTTACTGAAAAACGGATTTTTGCTGTGCAGAAAAAAGATTCAGCGGAATAAAAAATGCCGAGGTGTTTTAGAATAAACGCTTCGGCATTTTTCTGAAAACGCTTTGGCATTTTGAGTGAGAGAACAAGGCATTGATCGCAGAATAGTTCAAGTATGATTTTTCAGTACAAGGAATGTCAGATGGATGGGCATAAAAAAAGGAGTACCGCTGTACTCCAACCTTTGTTAACCTTAAATCTAATACTATGAAAAACACAGTACAAAGGTACGGACTTTTCTGAGACCTGCAAGGATTTGGACTTAAAATAGATGTTTTATAACATCTATTAATAAAATAACCGTTTGGTTATAGATTTTGAAACAGTTTGAAGATGGTTTGTTAAGAAAATGGAATGAGTGGTTATAGGTATGATACTTCTGTTTTCTGACGCGGTTGAAGTTACAGAGTGGTATGCTAAGGGAATAGGCTTGGTAAAGCAAGAGGAAGTGAATAAAAAGAGTGACCGGAAAAAGATCAAGCAGTTAAAACGAGTTGAAAAAGCGGGTTGAAAACGGCTGTTTGCTTAAGGGCATAAAAAAAGGAGTACCGCTGTACTCCAACCTTTGTTAACCTTAAATCTAATACTATGAAAAACACGTTGCAAAGGTACGGACTTTTCTGAAACCTGCAAGGATTCGGGCTTTGAAAAGCTGTTTTATAACATCTATTAATAATTTCGCTTCCTGTTTCTAATTTGAAAACATTTTCTATGTAATATGTTAACAAAACAGAACGGGCTGGAAGAGGAAAATAAAAAAGCAGGCTGCCTCAGTAGTTTAGAGACAGCCTGCTTTTAGTGTAGTATAATGTAAATTTACATCTTCTTGAATTTGTAGATAGCAAAAGTCATAGCTCCTACTTCTGTATTCAAGGTGTTTCCTTCGATGTGAACAGAAGATTCTTTCGGAGTAACCAAGTTCGGGTTATCCAATGTATTTTCTGCTTCCAGATTATCTGAATGAAGGGTGATGCATTTTCCTTCGCCTAATTTCACTGATTTCTTCAGTCCCTTGAATTCCAAGTTCACTTTCTGGGCTTTGTCGGAGGTATTGGCAATCTTCACGATATAAGTCTGAGTAGGTTCATCCCATGCTGCACTTGCGAACAGACCATTTTGACCTTCCTGACCGCTTACGGCTTTTTTGTTCATTGTCAGCGGAACTACGTTTGTTCCCTTGTTATGACCATATAAGGCTTGCACATACCAGCTGCAAGAACGAACCGAACGGAGATTATCGAACCAAATCAAGTCCGGTCGCCATTGCCATCCTTCTACGTGAGCCAACAGAGGAGCATAAGTAGCCATGTCAACCACGTCGGCATTACGTTCTACTCCGGTCAAGAATGCAGCTTCGAGCAGTGATGCGTGGAAGTGATTCCATTTTTTACCTGCTCCGTGACAAGCATATTCACCGGCAAATACTTTCGGACCTTTGCGGTCATAATTGTCATAACGGTTACCTGATTTCAAGAACCAGTCTTCCGGGCGGTAGAAGTGTTCGTCTACGAGATCTACTTTCAGTTTCTTCATTTCCGGCCACAGATATTCAAAGTCGTGTCCTTCAGAGTTCGGACCAGATGAACCGATAATTTTCATATCCGGATATGCCTTGCGGATTGCTTCTACAAACGGTTTGAGATGTTCCGGATATTCAGGACCCCATTGTTCGTTTCCGATACCGATAAACTTCATGTTAAACGGAGCGGGGTGACCCATTTCTGCGCGAAGCTTTCCCCATTTGGTATCAGTACCTCCATTGGCAAATTCAATCAGGTCGAGTGCGTCTTGGATATAAGATTCCAAATCATTTACACATACATGTGCTTTCGGGTCACTGTTTTGGAACTGGCATGACAACCCGCAGCTCAATACAGGCAGAGGTTCTGCTCCCATATCTTCAGCCAAGAGGAAGAGTTCATAGAATCCCATGCCGTAAGTCTGGAAATAGTCAGGGAAGAAGCGGTGAGGGAAGGTGTAATGCCAGCGGTTTTCGTTGATAGGGCGGTTTTCTACCGGGCCAACAGAGTTTTTCCAGTTATAGCGAGTAGCCAAGTCAGTACCTTCTACGATACATCCTCCCGGGAAACGGAATACACCCGGCTTGGTGTCAACCAAAGCTTGTACCAAGTCTTTGCGCAAGCCGTTTTCGCGTCCTTTCCATGTATCCACCGGGAACAGAGAAACATGTTCCAAATCTACGTTTCCCGGAGAAGCCAGGAAGATGCGCAAGTGAGCTTTAGCCTGTGTTTCACCCGGAGTAAGGATGATTTCATATTTCTTCCATTCTTTTGAGTTGATGGCGATTTCCTTAGAGGTAATAACTTGCGATTCGCCCATAGTGGCATTGTTAATCAATTCTACATTGATCTTTTGGTTTTCACCACGTGCCCACACGCTGAAACGGTATTTCTCATTGGCTTTGATACCTATTCCGAAGAAGCCCTTGTTTTCAATACCGGTGCGTTTGTGTGCATGTCCCGGATCGCCAAGGCTTACATAGTGCGGATTACGCTCAAACGGACCGTCATTTTTTAAAGTTACGTTTCCGAAGATATCCCATCCCATGAAGCTTTGTGGGAAATCGAACGAACGGTTTTTGATTAGTTCTGCGTATAAACCTCCGTCGGCACCATAGTTGATATCCTCAAAGAAGTGTCCATACATGGTCGGTTTGATTTCAGCTCCGATTTTGTTGGCCTGAATGACCATGTTGTTAGCGTCTTGTGCATACAGGTTGATACCTGCTGATAAAGCTAACGCTGAAAGAAATGCTAAGTGTTTGTTCATGGTTCTATTTTTAATTTTAATACGTGACAAAAATAATAAAAATATTTATTTAACGACTCCTTCTGTTGTCATTTGCATGCGTTTCATTGTTCCGTCTTGATTATAATGTAAGTAATCAATGCAGATGGCACGTCGGAAACCGCATCCGTGCGGGTTGATACTTCCGTTGTGATAGATAAAGTATGATTTTCCTTTAAAGTCTATGATTGACTGGTGGTTTGTATTCGAGTTTCCGGCTATTTCGTTTAATATACCTTTGTATTCCCAAGGACCATTGATGCTTTTGCTCATGGCATAGCATATTTTTTCCGGAAATTCAGATGCAAACGACAAATAATACCAGTCGCCATGTTTATGTATCCAGGGTGCTTCGGTGAAGCGTGGAAGTGAGATTGGCATAATCGGACTGTCTAATTCAATCATGTTTTCTTTTAGTTTGGCATAATAACATTGTGTATTTCCCCAGAACAGATAAGCTTGTCCGTCATCGTCAATAAATACAGTAGGGTCAATATCATCCCATCCGATGGAAGTATATTGGGTCGTCATGTTATTTGTGATTAAAGCAGAGCCTCGTGCGTCTTTGAAGGGTCCTACCGGAGAATCAGCGACTGCCACTCCGATTGATTTGCCGGGAATCGTGGCATGTTCTACAGTGACATACCAGTAGAATTTTCCGTTGCGTTCAATTACCTGACTTGCCCATGCTTCTCCTTTTGCCCACTTAAATTCTTTTGCTTTAAGTGTATAAGCATGTTCGGTGAAGGTCTTCATGTCTTTTGTAGAAAGGATACACCATTCATTCATCAGATAATACTGATCGGGAGCGGGGCATTCGTCATGTCCGGCATAAATATAAACTGTACCGTTGTGAACCAGGGCAGCGGGGTCGCCCAAGTATTTATAGTTCACGATGGGATTGCCTGTTGCCACAAAGGTAGTGTCTTTTTGAGCAGCAAATGTTGCGGTTGCTCCTATTGTCAGAGCCAGACAAGGTAAGATGGTCTTCAGTAGAGAAAGAATGTTTTTCATATTTTATATGTTTTAAATTATACTCAGATTCATCTTTGTATTATACATAGGCAGGGCTATGAAAGCCTGCCTGATGTAGTAATACAATTAACTAACCTCTTCTATAAACCGGTATGAGTGGCTTATTTTAGTTACAAAAATAAGAGAGATTTACCGATATGAGGTGGACAATTAATCTTCTTTGGTGGACATTTAGCTACTAACGGCTATTTTGCAAGAAATGAATTTGTTCTGATGGGGTGAATGCTCTATATTTGTTGCATAAAAAATAGAGTTATGAATATTCGTTATCTTTTACTGGTGCTTTGCTTTATATGGGTCAGTCCGAGTTTGTATGCGTATATGCAGTCAGGTGAGGGGCGTTATCTTTTTACGCATCTGACCATGGAAAATGGTCTTCCGCAGAATTATGTAGAAGATTTGATGAAGGATAGCCGTGGCTTCTTATGGATTTCTACCGGTGGAGATGGGGTGACTCGATATGATGGATATGACTTTCTTACGTTTAATACATCTTCGAAAGAGGCAAGATTGAAGAATAACTTTGTATTGAAATTTTGTGAAGATCGGTTTGGCAGGATATGGATGGTGGGTGAGCGCGGACTTGATGTGATGGATATAGAGCATCTGCGCTTGGTTAACCCACAAGAAATGGGTGATAAGTTTGCTTCGTTTAATGTGAAGTCTTCCACTTTTGTATATTGTTCTTCAGCAGGAAATATTTGGCTGGGGGCAGACGACAGTTTATATAAACTCTCGTTTACAGAGAGAGGCGAAGTGGGTGAAATAGTGAAAATATGTGATTTGTATCTGTATAACCGGAGTTTGGCTTTTTGTGAGGTAGACGGATATATTTGGTTTGATTATTTAGGTCGTTTGTGTCGTATCAAAGAGTCTTCTACTGTTCCCCAACAGCCACAGCCGGCTTCAGAGAATTTGAAGATGAATCCGAATGGGGTGATGCTGTGTGCGTTTTACTGGCAGAATGACTTGTGGATTGGTACGAATCGTGGACTGTACCGGTATAATATTAATTCAGATGTGGTCAAGCACTACCAAAGTGAAGAGACACAGGTAAATACGCTGACGCAGAATTATATCACAGACATTGCATTGACCCCCGACGGTACACTGGTAATTGCAACGCTGAAAGGACTGAACCTGTATAACGCGGTGACCGATGACTTTACCCGAATCAAACAGCTGGATGAGAGTGCTTTCCAGCCGATAGGTCTGAATTGTGATTTTATTAATTGCCTGTTGACTGATGAAAATATGGTATGGGTAGGTACAGAGGTAGGCGGATTGAGCAAGATGCTTCTTTCTCGCTTGCAAATACAAAATAATGTTCACTCTCCGCAAGAACCTGCAAGTCTTTCGCGTAATTTGGTAAACTCAATACTTGAAGATGAAGATGGAGCACTTTGGATTGGGACTGTTGAAGGCGGACTGAATATGCGCCGGGCAGGAGCAAAGGGATTTGAGCATTACACTACGGCTGCGCCGGCTTACTTAAGCCATAATTCTGTCAGTGCGCTGACTTCCGACCACAAAGGTCGCATTTATGTGGGAACTTGGGGAGGAGGATTTGGCTGGATGAACCGAAAGAACCTGGCAGAAAAGAGGTTTCATCATATTCTTACTCCTGATATGCCCGGACTGGATCAGTCTTTTATCGGGGTATTGCTGTATGATACGGTGAATCATTTGCTATGGATTGGCTCCAGTAAGGAAATATTGGCTTATAATCCGGTAACAGGCGAAGTGTTTGATCCGTTCAAGGGAAACCGGAAGGAACAGATTGTGGGTGCGCTGGGTGGATGCATCACTAAGGATGGTATTTTATGGATGGGAACTTCTGCCGGACTATACCGGGTTGACTTACATGCGTATGCCAAAGGAAGCACGGCATATACATTATATAAGTATCAGTTTGATGACCCGTCTGCCAAGCAGGTTGAGCGTGTCACTTTTGTATATGAAGGGAAAAACGGTGCACTCTGGGTAGGAACGAATGGGAATGGTTTTTATCAGATAATAGACGATGGAACTTCTTGCTCTTTTAAACCTTATCGGGTAGAGAACGGGCTGGTCAATAACAGTGTGCGCGGTATATGGGAAGACAATGAGGGGCATTTATGGATTACCACAAGCAATGGATTATCTTGTTTCTTTGTAGAAGAAGGAAGTTTTCAAAATTATACCACGCATGATGGTCTGGCAGGGAATCAGTTTTATTGGAATGCTACCGGAGGTTCCCGCTCTGGAGTATTATATGCCGGGAGTACGGCTGGATTAGCTGAAATACGTTTGTTGCCACGTGCTGAAGTGGCTTCTTCTTTTCCGTTGGTATGTACTCGCTTACACAGTTTTGGTAAAATGCTTGAAGCCGGCAATAAAAACTTGGTGATGCATGAGCGTGATAAGTCGCTTTCTATTGATTTTGCGGCTTTAGACTATAATCCTTCTGCTCTGGCTCGTTACGCTTATCGTTTAAAAGGGTTTGATGATAAATGGACAACAATTCCGATGAGCCAACATTCAGTTACTTATACCAACTTGCGTCCGGGTAAATATACGTTTCAGTTGCATTATACTCCGGATGGGAAAAATTGGATACCGCAGAACGAAGAGTTACAAATAGTGGTACAGCCCTATTTTTATAAGACTGCTTGGTTTATTTTGCTTGTGTTGTGTATCGTGACCTTTACGGTTTACCGCATCTTGCTCTGGCGTTTTCGTGTACTGAAACAACAGAAAGAGCTTTTGCATCAGATGGTGGAAGAGCGCACGCATGAGCTGGAAGAGCAAAAGAAACTACTTTCCGATCAGACGCGGGAGCTTTCACTGCAAAATGAGTTGTTGAAAAACCAGAATGAAAAGATTACCAGCCAGAAAAACAAGATTTTGGAAATGTCTCGTAAGGTTGAAGAGCTGACAGTGGATAAACTGAGTTTCTTTACGAACATTACGCATGAGTTCCGTACGCCGCTGACCTTGATTATTGGTCCGATTGAGCGTGCGTTGAAACTGAGTTATAATCCGCAGGTTATCGAACAGCTGCATCTGGTTGAGCGTAACTCGAAGTACCTTCTTTCATTGGTCAATCAGCTGATGGATTTCCGCAAGGTAGAGGAGGGGCGAATGAAAATAGTCATGAATCAGGGAAATCTCTTGTCGTTTATGCAAGAGCTGATGCTTCCTTTTGCTGATTATGCAGAAGGAAGAGGCATTACTTTCCGTCTTTTTCTCCATTTGCCGAGGCCAGAGTTGATGTTTGCCGAAGATGTAATGAGAAAAGTCTTGACTAATCTGGTGAGTAATTCCTTGAAGTTTACCTCTAAGGGTGGATCGGTCTTGGTTTATGTAAGCACCTTATATACGGAAGCTCAGGAAGAGAAACTGTTTATAGGAGTTCGTGATACGGGAAAAGGAATTCCGGAGGAGGATATTGACCGTATTTTCAATCGTTTTTATCAGTCGGATAATCAAACACTTGAGTCGGTAAGCGGACAAAGTGGAACAGGTATCGGATTATATCTTTGTAAGAAGTTGATATGTTCGCTGGGTGGAGATATTTATGCGAAGAATAATCCGAAAAAGGGCTCTTCGTTCCGTATCCTGCTTCCTGTTGAGCGCTCTGCAGAAGTAGATGAAACCATGCCGGAAGAAAATGAAGAACTGAGTACCGACTTGATGAAGAACAATAAAATGACCATGCTTATTGTGGAAGACAATAAAGACATGCGCGATTATATTCGTTCGATTTTAAGTGAATATTATAATGTGCTCGAAGCATCGCAGGGAGAGGAAGCATTGCAGGTGTTGAAAAACTATGATGTAGACTTTATAATCAGTGACTTGATGATGCCTGTGATGGATGGAGTGGAGTTCCTGCGTGCGGTGAAAAATGATTTCTCTATTTCGCATATTCCTTTCCTGATGCTTACAGCAAAAACCTCCGATGAGTCTCGTTTGGAAAGCTATAAAGTGGGCGTAGACGCCTATTTGCTGAAGCCTTTTGATGAGAATTTGCTTTTGGCTCGCATCTCTAACATTCTGGAAAACCGTAAACGCTTCCAGCAGAAGTTCTCGATAGACATGAATACCGAATCATTGAATATTGAGGAAGAATCAAGTGATAAAAAGTTCCTTGATAAGGCAATGAAAGTGGTGAAAGAAAATTATAAGAAATCAGATTTTGAGGTTGGTGATTTTATTGAAGCTATGGGAATAAGTAAAAGCTTGCTGAATAAAAAAATGCAATCGCTTACCGGACAGTCGGCAGGGCAGTTCATGCGTAATTACCGGCTGAATCTGGCTCGTGAGCTTTTATTGAAGAATAAGGTCAGTCGGGCAATGAATATTTCCGAGATTGCTTATGAGGTGGGCTTTAACGATCCGAAATATTTTACCCGTTGCTTTACCAAGCATTTTAATATAACGCCAAGTAGCTTGATGGAGGATTAATAAATAAATGAGTTGACGGGAAAGTAAGACGCTGAAAATGATTTAAGAATCTTACTTCCCCGTCGCTTGACTGGTTATTTGGAAAATGGGCTTTTCTGCTGAAAGCCGAAACTTATAAAGCGTTTATTTTATTTCTTTTATACTGATAGCCACTCCTCCACTGGGGGCAAGTCTTTGTTTTATAATGGTTTTGCTTGATACCTTTCGGGTTGAAATGACATAGTCTTTCGGATTGGTACGCCAGTCTGCCTTTTTCCCGTCAGCGTATATTGTAGCCAGATATTTCTTTCCAGCAGGAAGGAAGCTCAAGTCAATCACGGCTTCGCGTGTGTTTTCATCAGTGATTCCTCCGATATACCATTCCTGCTTTCCTTTCGCTTTACGCGCAAGGGTGATGTAGTCGCCCGGCTCTGCTTCCAGAATATAAGTATCATCCCAGTCGGCTGCTACCTCTTTGATAAATTGGAATGCGTCAGGATATTTCTCGTAATTTTGATATAAGTCGGCAGCCATTTGAAGCGGGCTGTACATGGTAACATATAAAGCCAGCTGTTTGACCAGCGTAGAACTCAATTTAGCGGAATTACTGCCATATACTGATAAGTCTCCCTCAAAAATTCCCGGGGTATAATCCATCGGACCGCCCATCAGCCGGGTAAAAGGTAAGATGGTTGCATGTTCGGGTGTATTTCCGTTGAATGATTCAAACTCAGTTCCGCGGGCTGATTCTTGAGCAATCCAGTTAGGATACGTACGGCATAAGCCAGTGGGGCGTACAGCCTCATGTGAGTTGACCATGGCTTTATAGCGAGCCGCCGTTTCCACCACGCGCAAGTAATGGTTTACCATCCACTGACCGTCATGATGTTCGCTTCGTGGAATAATAGGACCCACATATCCGGTCTTTACCGCATCGTATCCGTTTTCTGCCATAAATCGGAAAGCATCTTCCATCTGACGTTCGTAGTCGGCAACCGATGAAGTGGTTTCGTGGTGCATGATAATTTTCACACCTTTTTCGGCAGCATAGCGTTGCAGTTCTTTTACGTCAAAGTCGGGATACGGTTTGGTAAAACTGTAGATATGCTCTTTGATGTAGGCAAAGTTAGCTTCCCATCCTTCATTCCAACCTTCTACTAAAACCGCATCAAAGCCATGGCGGGCAGCAAAGTCAATATATTCTTTCACATGAGCCGTATTTGCTCCGTGTGTTCCGTTGGGCTTTTCTTGCGTATAGTCGGTTTTTCCTATAACAATGTCTTGGTTATTGGTATAAGCCCAGGTAGAGCCTTGTCCGGTGAAGTATTCCCACCATACGCCTACATATTTAACCGGATGAATCCATGACGTATCTTCCAGTTTGCATGGCTCATTTAGGTTCAGAATCAGATTCGAAGCCAAGATGTCGCGTGCATCATCGCTTACGATAATGGTTCTCCACGGAGTTACACTTCCGGTCTGAATATATCCTTTTGTTCCGTTTTTATCGGGAGTTAAATGCGCACTGAGTATAAAGGTCTTATCATCAAGATTCAGTTGCATAGCCGGATAGTTTACCAGTGCTGCTTCGTGGATATTGATATATAATCCATCTTCCGATTTCAGCATAAGTGGAGTTTGTACTGCCAGATTTGGTGTAAATGATTTGGCGGCAAGCGGTTCCTTGCGTACGCTGTCGATAAGGCTTTCAACTTCCGAAAGGAGTGAAACCGTTGTGGGATATTCATTGGTATCGTAATCACCCGGAAGCCAGAATGCTTTATGATTTCCGGTCAGCCGGAATTCGGTACATTCCTCATTCAAGGTAAAATTCCGCAAATCTTTCTGTACGGGAAACTCATAGCGGAATCCCAGTCCGTCATCGAACAAGCGGAAACGGATGTTCAGTTCCCATCCGGTCGTTTCCTGTTTCAACTTGACAAGCATTTCTTTGTGATGATCGCGTATCTTGCTGTATTGTCCTAAGACAGGCTGCCAGATGGTATCGGCTTCAGTAAACTCGGTTCCGATAACAGAAAATCGGGTGTCCAGAGCAAAATCGGGGCGTAATGTAAATCCCATTTTGCTCTCTTTGATTACCTCTTTCCCTTTATACTTGAGAGAATAAACTGGAGTACCCTTTGCGGCAAGCTTAAACTGAAGTGCAAAGTTCCCGTTGGGTGAATTGAGATGTTGGGCTGTCATAGCTCCTGTTGTGATCAGCCATAGCATGAAGGTAAGGAAAAGTTGTCTCATATTCTATTTATGATTAACGTGAATAGATAAATTAGTATATTCTATATAACAAAGGAACAATCTAAAACACATTTATACTTACTCAAGCTGGCTTCATGAGCATAACTCTACGGGATATCCAGTGACACATTCCTGAAGCTCAGTTCCGTCTGTGGATTGACTGTTTTTACAAAGTTATACCATTCTTGATAAATCTGACAACTTTTTCAGTATCTCTTATACCTTTGGCTTGTGAAACAAATCTTTTCAGTATTTTTGTAGAACAAAGCCTTTTATATATGAAACAAACAGTAAAGCTTCTTCTTTTTTACTTCATCTACCAGTTAGGGTGTATGTTTTTCGTGTCTGCCGTTTTTTATGGTATATATACCCTTGTACATTATGTAGAAACGGGTGAGATGGTTATTCCGGACGACAACGCTCCATTTGCTTTGCCGGCAACGGTTACTTCACTACTGCTCAGTAATATACTGATGGGTTTCCATTTACTGCGAAACCGTTACCTTGATAACGATACTCATACCACCTGGTCGTTTGTTTCGGGGAAAATACTGCTTGCCATTATCCCGTTGACAATGGGAGTGATGTGCTGGATGAATTTCGCAATGGAATTAGTTGATTTACCCGATTTGACCGCTGATTTGTTTCTTCAGATGAAAAATAATCTTTTGGGAATAATTTCAATCGCCATTGTAGCCCCGATAGTAGAGGAAATGCTGTTTCGGGGAGCCATCGAGGGCGAATTGCTTCGCCGTTGGCATAACCCTTTATGGGCAATATTTGTTTCAGCGTTGATTTTCGGACTGATTCATCTGAATCCGGCTCAGATGCCTTATGCTTTTTGTCTGGGGCTCTTGTTGGGCTGGCTTTATTATCGTACGAAAAGTATTGTTCCGGGCATCGTGCTTCATCTGGTGAATAACGGAATTTCAGTAACACTGATGCTTACGCTGCCTGACCCTTCTGCCGGTCTGATTGATTTACTGGGTCTTGCAGGTGCCGGCTCCTTAGCTTTTATCGGCTTCCTTTTTACCGTAGGAGGAATAATGTATCTTCAAAACAAATTGCCAAACCGATAGCTGATTATCCGAGAAATGTCCGTATCTTTGCAACGAATTAGATATTGAAATAAATGAAGACATTTGAAGAACTCGGAGTTTCCCTTGAAATACGCAAGGCGATTGAAGAGATGGGATATGAGAATCCCATGCCTGTGCAGGAAGAAGTGATACCCTATTTGTTGGGAAACGGTAACGATGTAGTGGCTCTGGCACAAACCGGAACCGGAAAAACAGCCGCATTTGGTCTGCCGCTGATACAGAAAATTGAAGTAAAACAACGAGTGCCTCAGGCACTTATCCTTTGCCCCACACGTGAGCTTTGTTTGCAGATAGCGGGCGATCTTACAGATTATTCCAAGTATATAACCGACCTTAAGATATTGCCTGTATATGGTGGTTCTTCCATTGAAAGCCAGATACGCAGTTTAAAGAAAGGGGTGCATATTATAGTTGCTACTCCGGGACGTCTGATTGATTTGATGGAACGGAAAGTTGCTCGTTTGGAAACCATTCGTGACGTGGTTATGGATGAAGCCGACGAGATGCTGAATATGGGATTTACTGACAGCATCAATGCGATTTTGGAACAAGTTCCACAAGACCGTAATACCTTGATGTTCTCGGCTACCATGAGTCCGGAGATTGCACGTATAGCAAAGACTTACCTTCATGATGCAAAAGAGATTACCATCGGAACCAAAAATGAAGGAAGCAAAAATGTACATCACATTGCGTATACAGTACATGCCAAAGACAAATATCTTGCCTTGAAGCGTATCGTGGATTTCTATCCTCAAATTTACGGAATCATTTTCTGCCGTACCCGTAAAGAGACGCAGGAAATTGCCGATAAGTTGATTCAGGATGGGTATAGCGCAGATTCGTTGCATGGTGAGTTGAGTCAGGCACAGCGTGACTTGGTGATGCAGAAGTTCCGTCAGCGTCATTTGCAGTTGCTGGTGGCAACCGATGTAGCTGCCCGCGGTCTGGATGTAAACGACTTGACTCATGTCATCAACTATGCATTGCCCGATGATACAGAAAGTTATACCCACCGTAGCGGACGTACCGGACGTGCCGGAAAAACAGGTATTTCGATTGCCATCATCAACTTGCGTGAAAAGGGGAAAATGCGTGAGATTGAGCGTATCATCAAGAAGAAGTTCGAAATCGGAGTACTGCCCACAGGAAAAGAAATCTGCGAACAGCAGCTCATTAAGGTAATCGATGATATTGAAAAGGTAAAAGTAGACGAGGAAGAAATTGAATCTTTCTTGCCGGGTATTTACCGTAAGCTGGAATGGTTGAGCAAAGAAGACCTTATCAAGCGAGTGGTGTCGATGGAATTTAACCGTTTCCTTGATTACTATAAGAATGCGCCTGAAATAGAACAGCCTAAGCAGGGTGAGAAGAGCAGCGATTCGAAGGAGCGTAAAGACCGTGGAAGCGACCGTGAAAAAGCAGGCCGAAAAGCTGAAAAAGGTTATACGCGTTTGTTCTTGAACTTAGGAAAGACAGACGGATTTTATGCCAATCAGATTATTGAGCTGATTAACCGTAACATGAAGAGAGAGCGTATTCAGATTGGCCGTATCGACTTGATGCAGAATTTCTCTTTCTTTGAAATCGTTGAGTCGCAGGCCATGCTGGTCATGAAGGCACTGAACAAGGTGGTACTGAATGGCGGACGCCGTGTGGTAGTGGAAGTGGCTGGTGAAAATAACGGCAAGAGCGATAAAGGCGGAAAGAAACGTTCGAGAGACGGAAAGAATGCCGTCGCTTCAAAGGCTGAAAAAAAGCAAAAGCTAAGCCGTGAAGAAAGAGGCTATACTTCAGCCCGCGGACCTAAAAAGAAAGACGACTGGAAACAGTTCTTCCAGCAAGATAACGCATCTTTCGGGGATGATTTGGGAGGCATGGAAGAAGGATGGGCCAAGCGGAGCAAGCGTAAGAAGTGAGTTTGCAAGACTTATAATATTAATAAAAGAGGCGATGAGATGATGTAATCTTATCGCCTCTTTTTTGGGTTAAAATACTGTTGGTAACGGCTCTGCCTTACCGTAACTAATGCTACTATAATTTTGCAGGTTCACTATAATGCCTGCATATCGTTCAGACGCTTGTAATAACCATTCTTGGCAAGCAATTCTTCATGCTTTCCGTGTTCCACGATTTTGCCTTCGTATAACACATAAATCTGATTGGCATTCTTGATGGTAGAAAGACGGTGAGCAATGGCAATAGTGGTACGGGTTTTCATCAGCCTTTCCAATGCTTCCTGCACCAAGCGTTCACTCTCTGTGTCAAGAGCTGAAGTGGCTTCATCTAAGATGAGGATAGCCGGGTTCTTCAGAATGGCACGGGCAATGGAGATACGCTGGCGCTGTCCACCTGAAAGACGACATCCCCGGTCGCCGATATTGGTATCATATCCCTGTTCGCTCTCCATAATGAAGTCGTGCGCATTGGCAATTTTGGCAGCCTCAATCACCTGTTCTTTCGTAGCGTTTTCCACTCCGAACGTGATGTTGTTATAGAAACTGTCATTAAACAAGATAGCCTCTTGGTTTACATAGCCTATCAGTGAGCGTAAATCCGTGATGGAAACATCCTTGATATTGGTACCGTCAATACGGATTTCCCCTCCTTGTACATCGTGGAACCGGGGAAGCAAATCAACCAGTGTAGATTTGCCCGAACCGCTTTGTCCCACCAATGCGATGGTTTCTCCTTTGCGGATGCGCAGGCTGATGTCATTCAGCACCTGATACTGTCCGTTATAGCTGAAAGTAATGTGATTAAAGTCAATACTCTCTTTCAGTTCGGAAAGCGGCTGAGGGTTTTCCTTTTCTTTGATGTTATTGGGAGCTTTCAGAATCTTATCCACACGCTCCATTGAAGCCAATCCGCGCGGAATCATATAGCTGGCCTTGGAGAAGTCTTTCAGCGGGTTGATGATGCTGTATAAGATAACCATATAATAAATAAAGGTAGAAGCATCGATGGAAGAGTTATTGTCCAAAATCAATGAGCCTCCAAACCATAATACGAACACAATCAATACTGTGCCCAAGAATTCGCTCATGGGATGTGCCAAAGCCTGACGGGTAGATACGCGGCTGGTAGCATCGCGGTATTCATCGCTGCACTTGTTGAAGCGGTTAATCATTTTCTCTTCGGCAGTGAACGCCTTGATAACCCGTAATCCTCCGAGCGTTTCCTCCAGCTGCGACATGGTTTCACTCCATTTTCCTTGCGCTTCGAGCGATTGGCGTTTCAGTTTCCTTCCTATTTTTCCCATCAGCCACCCCATGGTAGGCAAGACAAGGATGGTAAACAGGGTAAGCTGCCAACTGATAATAAGCAAGGTAGCAAAATAAGAAATGATAAGAATCGGGTTTTTCAGCAACATATCCAGCGAACTGGTAATGGAGGTTTCAATTTCAGAAACGTCACCACTCATGCGGGCAATGATATCTCCCTTTCGCTCTTCAGAGAAAAAGCCCAGCGGCAGATACATCACTTTGGCATAAACCAACCGGCGTATGTCACGCACAATTCCGGTACGGAGCGGAATCATGGCAGCCGAAGAACCGAAATAACAGCCTGTCTTCAGGAAAGTCATCAGAGCCAGAAACAAACCGAGGAACAGCAGGGTAGTAGCAGGACCAAAGCTTTCAATGAGCTGGTTGACATAATAATAAAAGTTGTTCACTGCTGTTTCTTTCAGTGAGTCAACCGTCCATTCCCATTCCATATACTGATACGTCTGGTCTTGTGCACCGGTTTTAAACAGGATATTCAGAATCGGGATAAGTAACGAAAATGAAAACACATTGAAGATAGCTGAAAGCAGGTTTAACACCACAGCCCAACCTACATATTTTTTATAAGGCGAAACAAAACGCCCCATCACGCGGAAGAATTCTTTCATATTATGCGATGTAACTTCTTGTATTCCGCAAAGATAGTGGAAAATTTGTTAGGAAACTTCATTGCATATAAGTTTTTTGGTTCTTAATCAGGCAGACCGCCGGAAATGTGAAAAGGGAGAGCACTTTTTCTATTAGTCAAGGCATTGGATGACAACTTGCCGGTATAAAAACCTTTAAACTCAAAAGTTTTTTGTAGCTTTGTCCAGAAATGTAACTCTTCATCGAATGAACTTCATATATCGTTTATTATTTGCTTTCTTATATCTTTTGTCTCTGCTTCCGCTGAGACTGCTCTATGTGATAGCCGATGTACTTTTTATTCCCTTATTTTATGTGGTGAAATACCGGCGTAAGGTGGTTGAGAAAAGTTTGCATGAGTGTTTCCCTGAAAAAAGCGAAGCCGAATTACGGGCGATAGAAAAGAGGTTCTATCATTTCTTTTGTGACTATCTGATGGAGGTAATCAAGCTTTTTTCTGTATCGAAACGCGAAATGATGCGACGCATGGAGTTTACGGGCTTGGATAAAGTGTGTGATGACTTGGCACGAGCAGACAAGAAGTTCTGCTTTCTTTATCTGGGTCACTACTGCAACTGGGAATACATTGCATCGCTTGCTTATTGGGTGCCAGAAATACATTGCGGGCAGATTTATCATCGGATTTATAACCAAGCCTTCGATGAACTTTTCTTGAAATTACGTAATCAGTTTGGCGGGGAGTCTATTTTGATGAAAGATACGCTTCGCCGCATACTTACGCTTCGCAAGCAGGAAAAACCGGTTATGATAGGCTTTATTTCCGATCAGCTTCCCAAGTTTGAGAACATGAATCACTGGACTACCTTCCTTCATCATGACACTTCTTTCTTTATCGGTGCCGAGCGTATAGCTAAGCAGGTAGATGCGGCACTTTATTATGTAAAGGTGGAACGGGTACGGCGCGGTCATTACCGGGCTTCATTTGAATGTATGACCTTGCATCCGAAAGAATATCCTGATTATGAGCTGACCGATATGTATGCACGTATGCTGGAAGAGCAGATCAGGGAAAAACCTGAATACTGGCTTTGGACGCATAAACGCTGGAAGCGTACGAAGGAAATGTGGTTGAAGTGGAAAGAGGAATTGACTGAAAAATAAAGAGATGACAGAGCTATGAAAAAATTACATGATATATCGAAAGTGTATGTGTTTTCTCCATGGGGAAAAACAACAGGTGGCATCGAATTATTGCATCAGCTGGTAGATTATCTGCGGAATCGACAGCTCGAAGCGTATATTTATTATTATGAAAATCCTTCCGCACAAGTTCCGGAAGTCTATAGTAAATATAATATAGCTACTGCAACACAAGTAGACGATGCTAAACAAACGGTGCTGGTTCTTCCTGAAATATGTTTTCATGTCAGTGCTTATTATAAAGAATCTCAGATTGTGTTATGGTGGTTAAGCGTTGATAATTATTATCATAGAGAGAAGAAGCATATTCCTCTTTATGAGCTGTTTTCATATTCTAAAATTTACGGGATGAAGCAGCTGTGGCATCGTTTGATGCGGCTGTTTAAATTACAGTGGAGCATTCGTCCTCGTTTTTCTATAAAAGAGTCTATAAAAAAAACGTATATTCATGCTTATCAGTCGGAGTATGCTAATCTGCATTTGCAGCACCGGGGAGTAGTAGAGTTATATCCACTGAAAGACTATATTAATACTGACTTCGTTTCGGATGAGGTTTGTACAAACCGAGAGCCGAACATATTATATAACCCCAAGAAAGGGATAAAATTTACAAGAAAATTAATCAAGTCAGCCCCAGACTTGAAGTTTATTCCCTTGCAAAATTTGTCGCGTGCAGAACTGCAGCATCTTTTTGCTACCAGTATGCTTTATGTTGATTTCGGAAGCCATCCAGGAATGGACCGACTGCCTCGTGAGGCAGCAGTAAATGGTTGCTGCATTGTGACAGGAATGCAGGGAGCTGCAGCTAATGCAACAGATATACCGATATCTGATTCATATAAATTTGATGAGTCAAATGCTTCTGTAGCGGAAATCATTTGTAGAATTCGGGAAGTATTATCTGATTATGAAAAGCATAGTAAGGCATTTGGTCCCTACCGGCAAAGAATCATGGGTGAAGAACAAGCGTTTTATAAGCAGATTGACGAACTATTTCAATTGCGATAAAGAATGGAAGAAGTAAAAGTAAGTGTGATAGTACCTAACTATAACTATGCCCGTTATTTGCCGGTTCGTTTAGAGTCTATTTTAAACCAGTCGTTTCAAGATTTCGAGTTGATATTGCTGGATGATGCTTCTACTGATAATAGTGTACTGGTATTAGAGGAGTATCGAAATCATCCACATGTTTCACAGATTGTGGTTAATGACAAGAATACAGGAAGCCCTTTTCAGCAGTGGATGAAAGGAATTCTTCTGGCTCGTGGAAAATATGTCTGGATTGCTGAGGCCGATGATGTGGCCGACAGCCAATTCTTAGAGACATGTGTCCAGTTGGCTGAAAAAGAAGAAAATATGTCGGTTTGTTATGTAGGTTCTTCACTGATTGATGAAAAAGGACATGTGAGCCCTCGCGATATTAATCACTGGAAGGGAAGGGAGCGAAAAAAACAATATGCTTCCTTTGATGGAGCACGATTTGCAGCGCATAATTTGTACTGGAGAAATTATTTGATGAATGCCAGTGGCATTCTATTCCGCCGCGAGTTTGCCGTAAATTTAGCTCATTCTGAATTCCTTTCGATGCGTTATTGTGGAGACTGGTTATTTTGGTTTCAAATGGCCATGCAGGGAAAAGTGATAGAGGTCTATCGGAAGTTAAATTATTTTCGTCAGCACACCCAGAAAGTTACGGTCAACTCTCGTGCGTCAGGGAAGGGGGTAGCTGAAGATATTCGTGTTGTTTATTATATGGAACGTCAGTTGCCCACTTTATCTACTTATAAACGACGCCTGCGGCATGGACTTTTATACCGGAAAGTGAAACGGCTCTCCATAGATGAAGAAAGTAAAACAAGTTTATATCAGCAGTTGTCTGATTTGCTGAATTCCAGTATATCCGATTATTATCTAGAGCGGAGGAACCAGTTGTTTCGTTTGGTTTGTCCTTTTTTGCTTACTTGGAGAAGAGATCGGTTATAAGTAGCCTATAAAAAAGCCTCGGTGTTTCGATGGAAATACCGAGGCTTTCAACATTTTATTATTTTGATGAATGCTCAAGTTGCTTATGAGCGGTATATGCACCTTTTAAGTTACCACTCCTTGCAATCCTTGATGCAGGGAATAAACTTCTCCCAAAACTTGATTCGGCTTTTATGATTAAACCCATGGCAGCCCATAGGCAGCTGGTTGTGATTTAACTGATAGCATACACGTGGTTTGAGATCGAAGGCAAACTGCAGGGCTGTTTCTACACTGGAATAGTGAAAATCCTGAGGAATCAGTGCCCAGAAAATATCTTCATTGTGCATGGAATCAGGTTGGCTGTTGAAATAGGCAATTTCGTGGGCATACCGCTCGCAGGCTTGGCGAAACGCTTCAACCTTGCGTAAGCATAATCCACCGTTTCCTATTTTTCCATACATTTGCAGGCGTGAAATGCCGTGAGAAGGAGTACACAACATCTTTTTCAACTGAAGGAACTGCTTGAAGGGGAAATGATTGTAGCGTGGGCGCATTGGCCAGGGAGCTGCAACAAGATCATAGCCTTGTTGGCACCATTCGTTCAGTGCATCGTGGAAAATCCAGGCATCGGTATGGCAAATCAAGATATATTCAGTGTCGGAGAATAAGTCATAAAAAGCCTTCGACATCATCATCTCATTATATCCGGCTATGCCCCTGCGCGTGCCGAGCCAGTCGGCAGATACATTCATTACCTCGGCTTGTGGATATAAATCTGTATAGGTATCAATAACCAGTCCTTCAGGTCTTAAAAAGACAATAGGATGATTGCCTAGTATGTCCATTGTTTGCTTCAGTGCTGCGCTTTCCCAGTCTTTTAAGTTTGCTTTATAGAAAGGGATGACTACTTTTACAAGGGTTTTCATGTAGGTCTATCTATCTGTTTAATTGAGTTCTTTTAGGCTTATGTATTTAGGCTTTCGCATTCCTGTATAAAACGGGAACAGGCGGAAGAAGCGCTTGATGCGGTTTACCGGATTATGAAGCACACGTTCATTTGCCCATGGAGTTAAATCAAGGTAACGGAAATAGGCTTCCCGCAGCGGGTGCTGGCTGTCATAATCCCATGGCTTACGGTTGGTATAGTGTAAAATAACCGGATGAAGTAACGTGTCGGTGAATTTCTTTTTCCATATCTCATCCATCTGTTTGGGACGTCGGTAAAAAGCATCCTGTACATTCCATTTCAGGTCAACCAGCACTTTGTGCTGATGAAGAATGCTGTTCAGTAAATCCTGGTCGTTAAACAGTATTCGCTCGGGATATTTGTGGAAATAATCAATGCACGCATGAGATACGTCCTGCTTACGCCAGTAATCCAGATTAATCAGCAAGACTCCGGCATTGAAATAAGAATCTTCCATCGGGTATTTCAAGATTTCGTAGCGTTGAGGTTCTCGGCACCCCATGTCTTCTACTGCTGCTACCCCCACCTCATTGAGCGGTGTATTCCAGAAGGGACGGATATCTCCTACCACAACGATATCGCAGTCTAAGTAAAGCACCCGGTCAATGTTTTGCGGCAACAAATCCGACAAGATGCACCGGTAGTAAGTAGCCATCGAAATACGCTTGCTGAATTTGCGTATGGTAAATCCTTCTAATAAGGACATATCTGGCTCATAGAAACAAATCTGATTCTGATAGCGGGCGGCAAGTTGGTTAAGCGTCTTTTTATCGTTTTCAGATAAGTCTCGTGCGATGATATGTGCGGTAAATCTTTCTTCTTTATTGTTCTCAAAAAGTGAAACAAGCGTTACGGCGCAGTGGCGGACGTAATTGCTGTCAATGTTGCAGGCAATATGTATCATGCTTCAGTGGAGGATTTAAGAATTCTATTTTTGCAAAGATATAAAGATATTGGTACAAAAGACTTATCTTTGCCTGAAACATTGTTTTTTAACTGAAAACTTGCTTGTTGATGGGTGATCATATTTTTTATAAAATGCGGAGCGGGAAGCCGATAAAGTTTCTTGATTTTCTGAAAAATTTTGCCGGTTTGCTGATACCGGATGCTTTTTATCGTGCCCGGCTGAAACAAAAGCTGGCAAAGGCTCGTAAACGTCCTGACTATGCATATATGCAGCAGCGGGTAGATTACTACATGCGTATTACTGCACCGTGGAAGATGGCAGAGGAAGACAAACTGACGCGCAGCCGGAGCTGGATTCATTATACGGGAGCGATTGGAGCTTATCGTAGAAAGATGTTTCATACGGCCTATTATTTTGACCAGCATGATGTAACACGATGGTTTCCGCCTCGGTTGAGGTGGAACTTCTGTCCGGGCGACGTTTATTTTACTCCGGAAGTTCCGACTGTGGTGAAAAGCCGTCTGCTTGCTTCGGATAATCAGAACTCTGTGGTGCTGAAATTGGATAAGTTACGTCACTTCATGTATGTATATGATACGAAGCCTTTCCGTGAAAAGAAAGACTGCGCCATTTTTCGTGGAAAGATTCGTCAAAGCCGCTTGCGTACGTTGTTTCTGGAAAAGTTTTTCGGCAATCCGTTATGCGACTGTGGGGTTGTAGGGCGGAATGAAGGCTGTCCGGAGGAATGGATGGCACCGAAAAAGACCATTCGTGAGCACTTGGACTATAAATTTATCATTGCACTGGAAGGAAATGATGTGGCATCTAACTTGAAATGGGTAATGTCGTCTAATTCGTTGGCTGTCATGACACGCCCCACTTGTGAAACTTGGTTTATGGAAGGAACGTTGAAGCCTGATTATCATTATGTGGAAGTGAAAGATGATTTTTCTGATTTTGAGGAGAAACTTCATTATTATATCCATCATCCGGAGGAGGCTGAGGAGATAATTCGGCATGCGCATGAGTATGTTTCACAGTTCCGGAATGAAGAGCGTGAGGAGTTGCTTCAACTGATGGTGATGGAGCGTTATTTTAAGACTAGCGGACAATTCTAAAACCTAACTTAATAAAAAAACAATGCTGTTTAATTCGTTTGAGTTCTTGCTGTATTTGCCTCTTGTGTTTCTGCTTTACTGGTTTGTCTTTAAGCCCTTGCGTTGGCAAAACCTGTTTGTGGTGATAGCAAGTTATGTTTTTTATGGCTGGTGGGATTGGCGTTTTCTTTTGTTGATTGCGCTGACCACGTTTTGCAGTTTTTTGAGTGGAATTTGTCTGGAACGCTATGAAGGCAACCGCAAAAGGCAGAAATGGATCAGTGCCGGTAATATTATACTGAATCTGGGTATTCTTTGCACCTTTAAGTATTTTAATTTCTTCGGTGAAAATCTGTCGGTGCTGATGCGTGCTTTCGGTTGGGAGATTGATTGGGTGACTCTTGATATTTTGCTTCCGGTGGGAATCAGTTTTTATACTTTCCAGGCGTTGAGTTATACGATAGATGTGTATCAGCATAAGATGAAGCCCACTCATGATGTCGTGGCTTTCTTTGCTTTTATCAGCTTTTTCCCGCAACTGGTGGCAGGACCGATTGAACGGGCTACGAATCTGCTTCCTCAGTTTCTGAAAGAACGAAGTTTTTCGTACGAAAAAGCGGTGGACGGAATGCGGCAAATCTTGTGGGGATTGTTTAAGAAAATGGTCGTGGCGGATAATTGTGCGGTTGCGGTGAATGAGATTTTTGCCGATTATCAGGTGTTGGAGGGTTCTCATTTATTGTTGGGGGCAGTTTTCTTTACATTCCAGATTTATGGCGACTTTTCCGGTTATTCCGACATAGCAATCGGTACGGCCCGTTTATTTGGAGTCAACTTGATGCGCAACTTTAACTATCCTTATTTCTCACGCGATATTGCTGAGTTCTGGCGTCGCTGGCACATTTCGCTGACCACTTGGTTTCGTGATTACATCTATTTCCCTTTGGGAGGAAGCCGTTGTGCGAAGTGGAAGGTAATGCGTAATACCTTGATTATTTTCTTAGTCAGTGGCTTCTGGCACGGGGCAAACTGGACGTTTATCTGTTGGGGAGCTTATCATGCGTTTCTATTTTTTCCCTTATTGCTTTTAGGGCAGAACCGGAAATATACAGATGGGGTGGCAAAGGGAAGACTATTTCCTTCGTGGAAAGAGGCAGTGCAGATGGTGGTTACTTTTTTCCTTGCGGTAATAGGTTGGATTATTTTCCGGGCAGAAACGATTCATCAGGCTTGGGATTATATGGTATGTATGGTTACTAAATTCCATTTTACGATGCCGGCTCATGGAAAAGACCCGTTGATTTACATCGGTATCTTGCTAGTTATTGAATGGCTGCAGCGAGAGAAACAGTTCGGTCTACAGTTAGAAGAAAAAGGAATCTTCCGCTATCGTGCTGTGCGTTGGGCTATTTACTATATCGTATTTATCACAACCTTCCTTCTGGCCGGTCAGCAGGAGGAGTTTATTTATTTCCAATTCTAAGAAGAGAATGTCATGAAGAAATTTCTTATCTATGTAGGCATTTTTTCCTTGTCGCTGATTTTGCTGGCGGGGGGAATAGAGTATATGTTAAGGCAGGTACCGAATCCTCTTGCCTATAAACGGAGCTTATTGGAGAATCATGCAAAGGAAATAAAGACCTTGATTATCGGGAGCTCGGTGGTAAACTGTAGTGTGAATCCGGTATATTTGTCGGATAGCACCTATAATTTGGCAATTTCAGGGGAGTGGTTTCGCTTTAATCAAGCTTTATTTGAAAGATATGTTGATGATTTGCCTTCTCTGAAGAATGTGATATGGGGGATTTGTGTGCATTCGTTGTGGAGCGATGATAGTGAGGAGGTGGATGAAAGTAGCATTATAAATCACAAGATTTATATGAACATCGCTCGTGAAGGAGATTGGTTTCATAATACAGAATTACTTAACTTAGGTTCTTTGTCTCTGCGTAAGTGGTCAAAGTATTATATTCGGGGAAAATCGACGATGCCTTGTGATTCACTCGGGGTAGATCATAGCTATGATTGTGCGAACAAGGAGGCCGACTGGCTGGAAGAAATACCTCGTTTAGTGCGAGGGCAACATAAGCCTATGCTAGCAGATACAAACGGTGAGTTATATCGTGCGAATATTCAGCGTATGCATGAAGTAGCTAAATTATGTCATGACCGGGGTATCCGTCTTTATCTGGTTTTGCCGCCTGTTCATCCTACCTATTATAAGCTGGCGGATAAGAAACAGCTGGAACTTATCCACAAGGCGGTGGAAGAGGTAGCTGCCCGCTGGGATAACGTAAGTTATCACGATTATTTGGGTGATATGCGATTTACGGATGATGACTTCTACGACGGGAATCATTTGAGTTCGGATCGAGGGGCAGAAAAGTTTACTAAACTATTAAAGGAAGACTTGTTCTAGGCAGGTCTTCCTTTAATAGTTTTTAGTTGATTCCTTTCCGCTCTTTATAAGCGTTAATCAACTCTTGATATTTCTGGTCGTTTTTATCATGGGGATTCGGCTTGAAGTATAGGTTTTCCGGGATATGTTTGCCGTTATCCGTCAGGGTAGTACCGTTTTCATTTTTGACAATATCGAGTGCGTCATACAGCTCTCCGGTCAGTGCGTCATAAGCGTTCATGGTCAGTGTATCACCATGTACCCGAATCTGTTGATAATATTTTCCTGCAATACCAAACTTATCAAATCTTTCTCCGAAGTAAATGCGATATGTCTTCGGAGAGCAATGACTTACCGTGTAGAGAGGAGTAGTGGGTATTCCCGTTTGGGTATGGTTGGTCATGCGTCCGTAAGCATGTTCATGTCCTTGCAATGCCATGTCAACACCAAATTCTTCTATGACTGAGCCGAACAGAGTCCGCTGAATGAGGTTATTATACTTTCCTTTGATGGAATGAATAGGATGGTGAAGTACGACTATTTTCCATCGTGCCTGACTCTTTTCCAATTGTTCTTTTAACCATTGCCGCTGCGTCCACAAATAGAAAAACTCCCGGTTGCTGTCCAGACAGAACAGCTGCATGTCGTTATACTTTAAAGTATAGACTTGATTTTCCCCAATCATCGAATCAAGGAAATAAGAAAAAATCAATGAAAATCTGCGTTCAAGTTTGCGGATAGGATATTTCAGATAGTCATGATTCCCCGTTACGGTAATCACCGGATAATGTTGTCCGATGGAATCCAGTCCCCTGAACGTTTCTCCCCAATAGGCATCAATAGGGCGTTCAGTCAGGTCACCTCCGAAGACGAGGAACTCGGTTTCCGGATGCTTCTGTAATGCTTTTTTCAGGAAGCTATTTGATTTTCCGTTGATACTGTCTTGTACGTCGCCTACGAAAAGGAAGGAATAATCATTTCGTGTGACTTGGTTTTGGGTCTTAAAGTTGTACCAAGGGGAGTATTTTCCACCGCTGCACACACGGTAGGTATAAGAATGTTCGGGAAGGAGGGAACGTATCCGGGCTACGTAATAGGCCGCTTTTCCGTTTCGGGAGCGGAATGTCTCTCCTTGTGCCTGAATCTGCAAGGTGTCTTCTGCTTGGCTATCGACTAACTCCACAAAGGAAGGAAGAACAACCGAGTCGCACTCCCAGCTGATATTGCGTGACAGTTCATCTTCGGTTCCGAATGTAAGAAGTACTCTTCCCGGCGAGGAGAGTGAGGTATAAGATGGTTCGGGGGGATTTCTAAACCATGCATTCTATCGTGAGTTTATCCAGAATCCTAATGCAAGTAGGATGACTGCAGTGATGCTTAGCTTGATAAGGGTTTTCTTTTTCATCTTGTTGAATAGATTGGTCTTTGTGGGGCAAAGATATAAATTAGAACTGTATATCACAGGGTTTGGGAAAATATAACTAACTTTACAGCCTCAAAAAATAAGAAGTCATGATAAAGAAACCTATTTTTTCGAATGTACTTTCACTGGCATGGAATTTACTGATTGTATATGTATGTTACTCTATTTGCCGGCTTGCGTTTTTGCTGACTAATCTTTCTATTTTCAGTGAAAAACTTGATTTCAGTTATATGTCGGGGCTGTTTGGGGCAGGAGTCATTTTTGACACGACGGCTATCTTGTATAGCAATGCTCTGTTTATCCTGCTGTTTCTCTTTCCGTTTCACTGGAAAGAACATCCGCTGTTTTATAAGGGAGTGCGATGGGTCTTTACAGTTGTTAATACACTCTTCCTGATAGCGAATCTGATAGATTGCGTTTATTTCCGCTTTTCCGGCCGCCGCACTACAATGAGTGTTTTTCAGGAGTTCAGTCATGAGGGAGGAAGTAATCTGACTTCTATTTTCCTGAAAGAATTTGCTGTTAACTGGTACTTGGTGCTGCTGGCAGCGGCACTGGCTTACATGCTCTATAAACTGTATCGTGCTCCCCAGTCTTATCCGGTAAAGAATAAGCTTGGTTATTATCTGGTGCAAACAGTTATGCTGGTGGCAGCCATTCCCTTTGTTGTTTTCGGTATGCGTGGGGGGATGACGGCAGCTACACGTCCTATTACAATCAGCAATGCCAATCAGTATGCCGACCGTCCCGTTGATGCTTGCTTGGTGCTCAATACTCCCTTCTCTATGTTCCGCACATTGGGTAAAAAGGCTTTTATCATTCCCGATTATTTGCCGGAGGATGAAGCCGAGGCGGTTTATTCTCCGCTTATACTTCCGGCTGATTCAGCGCAGTTCCGTCCGATGAATGTTGTGGTGCTGATTGTGGAAAGTTTTAGCAAGGAGTTTGTCGGAAGCTTTAATCCTCATTTGGATGGAGGAACCTATAAAGGATATACCCCTTTTCTTGATTCGCTGCTGACTAAGGGTCTGACCTTCGAGTATTCATACAGCAATGGTCGGAAAAGTATTGATGGAATGCCTTCTGTACTATCGTCTATCCCAAGTTTTGTAGAGCCGTTCTTTCTTACTCCTGCCTCACTCAATGATGTGTCCAGTTTGGCAAGAGAACTGAAGCATAAAGGATATTATTCTGCCTTTTTCCATGGAGCAATGAATGGCTCGATGGGATTTCAGGCATTCGCCAATTCGGTAGGCTTTGATAGTTATTGGGGGCGTACAGAATATAATGAAGACCCGAAGTATAACGGTGATGATGATTTTGACGGTACATGGGCTATTTGGGATGAGGAATTCATGCAGTTTTATTGCGATCGTATGACAGAGTTCAAGCAACCCTTTGTGACCTCTTTGTTTACGGCTACTTCGCATAATCCGTATGCTTTGCCGGAGCGTTATAAGAATGTTTTTCCGAAGGGTACGCATCCTATTCATGAGTGTATCGGCTATACAGATCATGCGTTGCGTCATTTCTTCGCATCGGCTTCAAAGCAGCCTTGGTATGAAAATACGCTCTTTGTCTTGACCGCCGACCATGCAAGTATGAATGAACATCCGGAGTATGTAACCGATCTGGGCGCCTATAAAGTTCCTATCTTGTTTTATGCACCGGGTATGCCGGAGTTAGGCAAAAGAGATTCGGTAACGATTGCAGAGCAGATAGATATCATGCCTACGGTGTTAGGTATCTTGGGATATGACCGTCCTTATATTGGTTTTGGGCAGGATATTCTTCATACGCCGGCTGCCGATAAGTTCGCGGTGAATTATATTAACGGAAGTGGGGTTTATCAGTTACTGAAGGGAGATTATCTGATACAGTTTGACGGTGAGAAGGTTATTCATGCGTATCGCTTCCGTACAGACTTGCTCATGGAGAACGATGTGAAAGATACTATGCCGCAGGATATTCGTCGGGCAATGGAGAAACAACTGAAATCAATCATTCAGCAATACATGCAGCGCATGAATACGAACGGATTGGTTTACCGCGAGTAAATATGTATATAAAAAGGAAAGTCCCTTTGATTTCGGAAGATTTCTTCTTTGAGTCAAAGGGACTTTTTTATATGTCAGTGGGTGACTTCACACACTGATTTTATAATACTTATGCGTTCTTGTTGGCACGTTTACGTTCTATTTCGTCCAAGATAACCTTACGCATACGCATGCTTTTCGGAGTAACCTCTACGTATTCATCTTCTTTGATGTATTCCAGAGCTTCTTCGAGTGAGAATACAACCGGTGGGATGATACGAGCCTTGTCATCTGAACCCGATGCACGCATATTGGTTAGCTTCTTTGATTTGGTTACGTTGATAACCAAGTCGTTTTCGTGAACGTGTTCACCTACCACCTGTCCGGCATAGACTTCATCTTGCGGATAGATAAAGAACTTACCGCGGTCTTGCAGCTTATCGATGGCATAGGCAAAAGCTGTTCCACCTTCCATGGCAATCATAGAACCGTTGGTACGGCGAGGAATATCTCCCTTAAACGGCTGGTATTCTTTGAAGCGGTGTGCCATGATGGCTTCACCCTGAGAAGCAGTCAGCACGTTGGTACGCAGGCCGATGATACCGCGTGAAGGCATATCAAACTCAATGTTGACACGGTCGCCTTGTGTTTCCATGGAAACCATTTCACCTTTACGGCGGGTTACCATATCAATCATTTTGCTTGAGAACTCTTCAGGAACACTGATTGTCAGTTCTTCAATCGGCTCGCATTTTATTCCGTCGATTTCCTTGAAGATAACCTGTGGCTGACCTACCTGCAACTCGTAGCCTTCGCGACGCATGGTTTCAATCAAGACAGACAGGTGAAGTACACCTCGTCCGGATACAATCCATTTACCGTCTTCGTTTTCTGTTTTACGGACACGCAATGCAAGGTTCTTATCCAATTCTTTCATCAAGCGGTCGTGGATATGGCGAGAGGTAACGAATTTACCTTCTTTTCCGAAGAACGGTGAGTCATTGATGGTAAAGAGCATACTCATGGTCGGCTCGTCAATAGCGATAGGAGGCAATGCTTCCGGATTTTCAAAATCGCAGATCGTATCACCGATTTCAAATCCGTCAATACCTACGATGGCGCAGATATCACCAGAAGAAACCGATTCCACTTTTTTGCGTCCTAATCCTTCAAACGTATGAACTTCCTTGATTTTTGATTTCACCATTGAGCCGTCACGCTTGGCAAGTGTAATGTTCATTCCTTCTTTGATAGTGCCTCGGTGTACACGTCCTACGGCGATACGTCCCGTATAAGAAGAGTAATCAAGTGAGGTAATCAGCATTTGCGGAGTTCCCTCCAGTTGCTTCGGAGCAGGAATATATTTTACGATGGCATCGAGCAATGGAGCCAGACTGTCGGTCGGTGTATTCCAGTCTGTACCCATCCAGTTATTCTTGGCAGAACCATAAAGCACGGGGAAATCCAGCTGGTCTTCAGTGGCGTTGAGGCTGAACATCAAGTCGAAAACCATTTCATATACTTCTTCCGGACGGCAGTTAGGCTTATCAACTTTGTTGACCACCACGATGGGTTTCAGTCCGATTTGTAATGCTTTCTGTAATACGAAACGGGTTTGAGGCATCGGACCTTCAAACGCATCGACAAGCAGAATACATCCGTCGGCCATATTAAGCACACGTTCTACTTCTCCACCGAAGTCAGCGTGTCCCGGAGTATCGATGATATTGATTTTCGTACCGTTGTAATTGATGGAAACGTTTTTCGAGAGAATCGTTATACCACGTTCGCGTTCCAAATCATTGTTATCCAACACCAGTTCACCATTGGTTTGGTCACTGCGGAACAAATGTCCCGCCAACATCATTTTGTCCACCAATGTAGTCTTTCCGTGGTCTACGTGGGCAATGATGGCAATGTTTCTAATGTCTTGCATACTTATACCTATAGATTTGTTGGCAAAGTTACTATTTTTCTGCATATTATTTGTTACGATAGCAAGAGATTTTTTCTGTAAATCGCTTGCTATCTGAAAGATTATCCCTATCTTTGCAACCGCAAATCAAATTTATACATTTTAAAAGGTCAAAATTATGTATTTAGACGCAGCTAAAAAACAAGAAATCTTTGAAAAGTACGGAAAGTCTAACACTGATACTGGATCAGCAGAATCTCAGATTGCATTGTTTTCATACCGTATTTCTCGCCTGACTGAGCACATGAAGCTCAACAGAAAAGATTATAGCACTGAAAGAGCTCTTACCGGATTGGTAGGAAAACGTCGTTCTTTGTTGAACTACTTGAAAGACCGCGATATCGAAAGATACCGTGCAATCGTTAAAGAGCTTGGCTTGCGTAAGTAATCTGTTACTTGCTGCAACACACAAAAAATCGGGTCGCTTCCTTCGAGGAAAGCGACCCGATTTTTTTTAGTTAACAGGGTCAGGTTATCTTGTGCCTTCAGGCAGGATATACAAGATTGTCTTCCGTAAGCTGTTCCAGTACCTCATGAAGGAATTTAGCAGCTTCCCATTTAGCCATCGGAAGGTTCATCATCAGGTAATTTCCGCAGTCTTTAGGTGTAGCTCCCGGAACATCGCCTTCAAACTCGGCAATGAAACGGAAGGTTTCCTGCATCAGGGGAACAATGTCATGTGAGGTTAGGTCGCCTTTCATCACCAGATAGTTTCCGGTGAGGCAGCCCATCGGCCCCCAGTAAATGACTTTATCTGCCCATATAGGATGGTTGCGGAGAAAGGTAGCGGCAAGGTGTTCCATGGTGTGGATTTCTGCCTGACCTAAAGCCGGCTCGCGGTTCGGTTCTTTCATACGGATGTCGAATGTTGTTACGGTTTCGTTGCCAACGGTATCTTTGCGTGATACATAGATGCCGCGTAACAAACGGATGTGGTCAATGGTGAAGCTTGGTATCTTTTTCATAAGTTTGAGTTTTTGAGTTCTTGAGTTTTTGAGTTCTTGAGTCGGTAAGGTGGCGACCTTAGGCTAATCATTTCAGATCCTTGTCGCCTCGTCAACTTGTCTTCCTTACCTTTCGCTACTTAAATCCTTCCCGGGAGAGCTTTCAGGAAAGTTTCGGTAACCTGGAAGGAACGGTCTGCCATTTCTCCCCAGAAGTTCTGGTATTGCTCAAAGTGCTGGTCGGCTCCCGGTGTGTCGCTGATGATGCGAAAGCTGATGAAAGGAACTTGATATAAATAACATACTTGTGCTATGGAAGCAGATTCCATATCTACAGCGAGTCCTTCGGGGAAATTATGCTTGATGTCATTCAGCTCTTCACGGTCTGTAATAAACTTGTCTCCCGTGCAGATGAGTCCGCCGTGGATAGCGGTTTCGGTGTCCAATGAGAGTGCACAATTATATAGGGTGTCATTTCCTTGAAAGAAAGTGGGAAGCCCCTGAATCTGTCCGTAAGCATTTCCTTCACCGCACCATACATCATGATACACTATTTGTTGACTCACCACTACATCCATAACATTCAGGCAAGTGTCAATACCTCCTGCCACTCCGGTGCTGATGATGCAATCGGGTTGGAAGTTACGTATGAGCTCTACGGCTCCGGCTGCAGCGTTTACCTTGCCGATGCCGCACTGCATTAATACAATGGTATTGTTTTTAATAGATCCTTCTATATAGGTAAACGGACCTTCTTTTCTTTCTGTTTTGTTTTCAAGTTGGCTTGCCAGTTGCTTCTGCTCTGAAGACATGGCGGTGATGATTCCTATTTTCATTGGCTTGAGTTTATAAATTATAAGTTTATAAGTTCTTGAGTTTTTTAGTTTATGGTTCTTGGCTTCTTAGCTTTATAGTCGTAAAGCCTTCTTCTAAATGGATATTTGTCTTTTTGTTCTTCTGTCTAAAAGCACTCCATGTTTTAGTTCTTGAGCCTTCACTATATTATGTATATCTTTTCTTTTGTCTAAAAGCATCCCATCTTTTGTTTGAGAATCATAAAAACTGAAAAACTCAAATAAACTAACGGCAAATTTACGACTTTTCACTCGGTATTGTGTTATCTTTGCCTGCTGAAAACTTTAATAATTAATAAACTACTTCATTATGAAAGAGTTTCGGAAACTATTTCCCGATATGGTTGCAATTATGCTTTTTGCATTGATTGCCTTTGTTTATTTCTTTCCGGCGGTAACAGAGAACCGGATTTTGGCTCAGCATGATGCCGTAGCAGGTATCGGTGCGGGGCGTGAAATGCAGGAGTATAGAGAAGCTACAGGTGAACGTACGCGTTGGACGAATGCGATTTTCGGCGGGATGCCGACTTATCAGATGTCGCCAAGTTATGATTCTTCGGATACGCTGAATGTAGTACAGAAAATCTATCGTTTGTTCTTGCCTGATTATGTATGGTATGTGTTTATCATGCTGTTGGGCTTTTACATCTTGCTCCGTGCTTTTAATTTTAAGGTCTGGATGGCAACGCTTGGTGCGGTAATCTGGGCATTCTCTTCGTACTTCTTCATTATCATTGCTGCCGGGCATATCTGGAAATTTGTGACGTTGGCATACATCCCACCTACGATTGCCGGTATGGTATTGGTATATCGTGGAAAATATTTGTGGGGTGCTGTAGTAACCGCTTTGTTCGTGGCATTGCAGATTATGTCGAATCATCCTCAAATGAGCTATTATTTTCTCTTTGTCATGCTGTTTATGGCTATGGCATACGGTGCTTCGGCTTGGAAGGAAAAGCAAATGCCTCGTTTCTTGAAGGCAAGTGCGGTATTGGTGGTTTCCGGATTGGTAGGTGTATGCATCAATCTTTCTAATCTATATCATACCTATCAATATAGCAAGGAAAGTATGCGTGGAAAAAGTGAACTGGTAAAGGCAAATTCTGCCGATCAGACGGATAGCGGACTGGAACGGAGTTATATCACGCAATGGAGCTATGGTATTGGAGAAACCTTTTCGTTGCTCGTTCCTAATGTAAAAGGGGGAGCTTCAGTTCCTTTGGCACAGAATGAGAAAGCAATGGAGAAGGCGAATCCGATGTATAGTGGCTTGTACAGCCAGTTGGGGCAGTACTGGGGCGAACAGCCGGGAACATCGGGACCGGTATATGTAGGAGCCTTTGTGATGTTTCTTTTCGTATTGGGACTGTTTGTGGTAAAAGGTCCGATGAAATGGGCATTGGCTGGAGGAACCTTATTCTCAATCTTGCTTTCATGGGGACATAACTTTATGGGGCTGACCGATTTCTTTATTGATTATGTTCCGATGTACAGTAAATTCCGTGCAGTATCTTCCATTCTCGTGATTGCCGAATTTACCATTCCGCTGCTGGCTGTTATGGCTTTGAAAGAGGTGATAGAGCGCCCGCAGCTGATACGTGAACAGGCAAAAGCTTTTTATGGGAGCTTTGCTCTTACGGGAGGGCTGGCATTGTTATTTGCCCTTGCACCCTCATTCTTCTTTCCGTCGTATGTATCTTCTGCTGAGTTGAGTGCATTGCAACAAGCCATTTCTGCCGACCAGCTTGCTCCGATTTTGGTTAACTTGGAAGAAGTGCGCAGTTCCATCTTTACTTCCGATGCATGGCGCAGCTTTTTCATTATTCTGTTAGGGGTAGCTTTGGTATGGATGTATGGAGCGGGAAAACTGAGAGCTTCCCTGTTGGTGAGCTTGCTTACCGTGCTTTGTCTGGCAGATATGTGGGGCGTGAACAAGCGCTACCTTTACGATGATCAGTTTGTGGCGAAAGGGACGGAGATGCAGCCCTTCCTTCAGCCGACGGAAACCGACAGGGAAATCCTGAAAGACAAATCGCTTGATTACCGTGTACTGAACCTTTCGGTAAATACATTCAATGAAAACAATACAGCTTATTGGCATAAAAGCATCGGGGGGTATCATGCTGCGAAACTTCGCCGCTATCAGGAACTGATAGAAACACACATTCAAGGGGAAATCACTTCCTTGTTTAAAAAACTTCCCGAAGTGGGAGGAGATATGACCCTGTTGGGTCCCGGACTGACTCCGGTCTTGAATATGCTGAATACACGTTATTATATCTTCCCTTTACAGGGAGGAAAAACCATGCCGCTCTTTAATCCGTATGCGCTGGGTAATGCGTGGTTTGTGGGTGAAGTGAAGTATGTGGACAATGCCAATGAGGAAATAGAAGCACTTCGTTCTATCGACCTGGCACGGACAGCGGTTGTTGACAAGCGTTTTGCCGACTGTGTGAAGTCTTCTGCTGCTGATAGTTTGAATACCATTATGCTGAAAGCATATAAGCCTAATGCCTTGACTTATGAGGTAAATACGGCAAAAGGAGGAACGGTAGTTTTCTCAGAGATTTATTATCCGGGATGGCGTTCCTATGTTGACGGTAAAGAGGTAGAACATGGACGTGCTGACTACGTGCTTCGTGCGATGAATGTACCGGCAGGAAAGCATACCGTTGAGTTTGTCTTCGATCCGCAATCGCTTCATGTGACCGAAGGAATAGCCTTTACGGCATTGGCATTGCTTGCAGTGGGTGTATTGCTTGCCATTGGTTTGCCTTGGTATCGTCGGCATAAGGCATAAAGCCGCTTGTATGGGTGGCAAACTGCCTCCCCTAAAAATGTTTTTCACGAAAATTGCCTGCACCCTACACGTTTTGAGGGTTAAGGCATTCTGAATAAATAAGTTAAAGGCGTGTAGGACGCAGTGTAGGTAAAGGATTTTAACTACACCGTCCTACACGCTTGTTTTGTTTTTGCTGGTAGTGTTTTTTGAAAAATTGACACTAATCTCTTGTTACGCAGAAATCGGGGAAATGATTCTATCAGCCAGATGACCCGGCAGAAGATTGACTCCCTCCGTCAGAAAACGGATCCGGTAAAGGAACAGATTATTGTCAAGGAGATGGATGTGCTTAATCGGCTGCCCGTCACCCCTTGGTGGCTTGCTTGCGTGGAAAGATATGCTCCCATCCTTCAGTATAATCCCGATCACCCCGTAGTTCCGTCGTTGCTGAAAGCGGTTGCCCGCATGACGGATGCCGACAGGCAGACCCCTTCGGGAAAAGTCATCGTGAGCTATGTTCATCTGCCTGAAGCGGTAGAAGTGGGCGATGAAATGGTGGACGGAGACCTCTACGATATAGACGGGAAACTGCATCGCTTGGCCGAACTGAAAGGGAGATATATATTGCTTGATTTCTGGAGCAGCGGCTGTGGCCCTTGTGTAGCTTCTCTTCCCGAAATGGAAGAAATCATCCGTCAATATGCTTCCCGGCTGGCAGTAGTGGGTATCAGCGATGACGGTGAGAAGTCTTGGAAAGAATTTGTTCTCAAGAAAAAACTGAAGGGTTATCAGTGGAACCAGCTTGGTAAATCGAATCCGGGTTTGAAAATAGCTTATCGGGTTTATGGCATTCCATGTTATGTGTTGATTTCACCCGAAGGAAAAGTCTTGGACAAATGGAGTGGTTACGGGAAAAACTCCTTGAAAGACAAAATAAAAGAGATTTTTCCGGAATAGCTGTTCTGCACTGAAAAAGAATTTACATATATAATTATTTTACTTCCTTTCTTGAAAATCTCTCCAAATTTCTTCAGCAAGATATTTATCGCTTCTGCAATGCAGGTCTGCCACGCCATCTTCCAGTAAAGGAAGCAGTTCTGAGGTATAGAATATATCCATTGCCTGGTCAACAGGAACATTATGCATCTCGCTAATTTCAGAGATAATGCGTGAATACTTAGCTTCTAGAATAGCGTGGTAAGCTTCGTCATGAGGTTGTTTCATAAAGATATACTCTGTTTGAAGATTAAACAATTGTCCAATACTGTTTGGCTACGAATGCAAATCTGATTGTTCGGTTTCTCATATATTAAGCGTTTGAGGCATTCCTGCTTGGTAATATCGCCCGCATAATAGAGGTCAACGGTTCGAAACACCTTATCGTTTGCTATACCGCCGAAGATAATATCAAAATTACCTACAACGCGTCCAGTTCTACATTCTGTAACAAAATCAAGCCAGGCTTCATCATAATTCTCAAAAGTGATTACGTTCCACGCTGAGAGGTCGTCCGCCATATCATAAATATTGATAAGGGCTTGTTTCCCTCGTCTCACAAATCTGGCGGCATATTTTTCTGCTTGGTCATATATAGTTGTAACATAGAAACCGGGACCAAAATCAAGAAACTGACGAGAATGCAATGTATCAGGTTTCTCTATGATGCAAGTGGATGCATGAAACACTTCCATTATACCAGTACTCCTTTCTCCCTCATATATTCGGTGAGGTCTTCCATCAGATATTCCTTGCTGAAAGTATGAAGTACATCATAACTTGGGACAATGTATTCATTCAAGATTCCCGAATCTTTTAACATCCGATATACTTCTCCTGCGCTTAAATTTAAGCGTCGAGCAAGATTACCGATGCAGTATGTGACAAAATCAATCATATTCTTACTCATAACCAAACTTTTCTAGATATATTCTAAGATTATTTTTATCCACCCGAACATACTTCGGTTTTTCCCTCGTTGACACAAGTAATTCCCTCATATCTATACCGAGAAATCGAGTTGCCTCTGTAAGCGTTTGTTAATTACAAAAATAATGGTTTCTTTTGAATACGATGAAAAAAAGCATAGAATAATGTAGAGCTTTGCGTTTTACCTCAATATCAATTCAAAAGGCGTACGTGTTGTTCCTTTTTACCGCCTTTCAGAGAGACTGTTTGAGGTAGTATCGAAAAAAAGGAGGCGTATCGTGCATCACGACATACCTCCTTCTTGATATTCAAAATCTTCCGTTAAATCTCTTTATTTTCCGCAAGGTTCAAAGCGGAGTTTATAACTTAACGGCAGTGGAGATACTTGATATACAGGAAGTGTATCCACATCGCGTCCACAGCTGGCATTACCTACACCGCGAACGGCAGCATCGAGGTGAAGCACTGTGTAAGGACGAGCTTTCAATTCCCACATATGGTTGGTATTCATCAGGTCTTCGTCTGTATAGCGCAAGGCAGAGAACGAAACGTTTCCTTCCGTGCGGATGCAGATACCCCTGCCCGAAGCATCGGTCAGTTTCAGTTCACGCAGACCTTCGCGGTTGCCCATTGACTGAGGTTTTACATAAGCCACATCCATCTGTTCTACGGTTGTGGTATAGCGGCCTACTTGGCAGCCTTCCTTGCGGTCGGAATAGTTCTCCCAAGGACCGTAAGCATAATAATCCACTTGATTCAAGGCCGAGTTCACTCCACATACCAGCCCGCAGCGGCGTAACTGATTAGCTACCGGTGTAAACCGGGCATTCAGTTCCATGGTTCCGTTAGGCAGGAAGGTATAAACAAGGTCGGTTCCACATAATGAACCTTTACGCCCTGTGGAAACAACCACCTTTCCGTCAGCTTCGGTTACACTGCAAGTACCGGTTTCCTCCAGCCCGTTTGTAGTCTGGGTAAATCGGTCGTTTTCAATCCAGCGGTGATTATCGTAGATAAATCCTTCGCCGTGGCTGAGGAAAGATACCCCGTTCATCACCAGTTCTGTCATACGTCCGGTTGAGCGTTGGAATACCGCTTTCAGCAAGTCGCTGGTTATCACGATTTCCTTATCATTCTCTTCTACGCGGTAAGTTGATTTACCTTTTACCGTTGACGGGCGGTTAGCCATTGCTATTCCTTCGTTCAACGTATATTGGTAATGTGACAACAGATGTCCGGCAGGAGCCCATGGCTGCGCTTCTTTCAGGCAGACAGCTACGTTCAGCATCAGTTCCTGTCCTTTCTTGGCAGCCTGCTTCACGGTGATTCCGTTCAGCTTCAAGTTGATAGCCAATGAGTCATCGGGAGCCACAGCCGATAAGTTGATACTGTCGGCAGGCAATTCCACTCCGTCAACCACTGCATTCCAGCGCAGGTAGAAATGGTCAAGTGAAAGGAAGTCGTATGTATTGCAGAGATGTACGGTTACTTCTTTTCCTTTCGGGTGGATGTCGCAGTTTCCGAAGTGTACATATTGATAAACCGCCTTTACCTCTTTCAGTTTCGGTGATTCCTCACGGGTTGCAGGAATAATACCGTTTGAACAGAAGTTACCTTGGTGCGGACCGGGGAAGTCATATCCGGTATGCAGGCGGTAAATTCCTTTCTTGATTTCATGCGGTTCGTAGATGGCTTGGTCTACCCAGTCCCAGATAGCTCCACCGATGGTAGAAGTGCTCGATTCGATGCTTTCCCAATACTCCTTCAGGTTACCGATGGCATTACCCATGGCATGAGCATATTCACAGATAAACATCGGCTTGTCGAATGAGTTGACATGCTCATCCATCCATTTCATGCCGGGATACATTTTTGAGTAAAGATCACTGAAGCGGTTTCCTCCGTAAGCTTTAGCGTCGCGCGTACCTTCATAATGCACAGGGCGGCTGTCCAGTTTCTTGGCAGCATCATAGCAAGCCTGGAAGTTACTTCCGCCGCCGGCTTCATTACCTAAACTCCAGAAGATGACAGATGGATAGTTGCGGTCACGCAATATCATGCGGTCAATACGGTCAACAAATGCCGGAATCCATGAAGGCATATCACTGATTGACTGGTTGGCATGGTCTTCCAAGTCAGCTTCGTCCATCGTGTACAAGCCGAAATAGTCGAACATGGCATACATCTTTGCATCGTTCGGATAATGTGAGGTACGGATGGTATTGATGTTATTCTGTTTCATCAGCAAAACATCCCGGAGCATCGATTCAGTAGTTACGGCACGTCCGTAAAGCGGATGGCTGTCATGACGGTTCACTCCTTTGAAGAACACCCGTTTTCCGTTGATATAAACCAGTGAACCACGGATTTCAATATCACGGAATCCGAATTTGGTAGAAAAAGCCATTTCGTCTTTGCCGGCAGCCCGCTGTATCACATGTACGGTATACAGTTCAGGAGTTTCTGCTGTCCATAAGGTCAGATTATTCAGAGGAAATTCAAACTCGGCTGTGCTTAAAGCCTGTGTATCCGTGTAGCGGATATTTTTTGCAGCCTCAGTCAACAGTTTTCCCTCCGGAGTAAACAAGCGCACTGTTACCTCTTTAGTACCTTTCAGGCGGTCACGGTTATCTAAGGTAAGGCGAACCTTCATGGTTCCATTCCGGTAAGCAGCCTGCTTGTCAAGTGAGGCTGTAATATAATGGTCACGCACTGAAACAAGCGGCGTATTATAAAGATAAACATCGCGGAAGATACCACTCATGCGGAACATGTCCTGACATTCCAGATACGAGCCGTCGCTCCAACGGAACACCTGTACTGCCAGACGGTTTTCACCCCGTTTCAAGTAAGGAGTAATATCGAATTCAGCAACATTATTTGCTCCCTGTGTATATCCCACATATTTTCCGTTCAGATATACGAATGCTGCGCTGTAGATACCGCCAAAGTGGATAAACGTACGTTTGCCCGTCCAATTTTCGGGAACTTCGAAGGTGCGTACATACGAACCTACGGGGTTGATACCATAATTCTTGCCTCCGTCATTAAAGCCTCGGCGGGCGTCGATAAACGGGGGAATATTGGCGTGCGGATATTCTACGTTTGCATAAATCGGGCGGTCATAGCCTTGCATTTCCCAGTTTGAAGGAACCGGAATGGTTGCCCAACCTGATACGTCATAGTCTTCCTTATAGAAATCAGTCGGACGTTGTGACGGTTCGGGAACAAAATGGAAGCGCCAGTCGCCATTCAGTGAACGGAAACTTTCGCTCTGGCTAGCTACCCACGGTGTGTCATAAAAAGCGCGGTCGTCCAGCATAGCCTGTTCATTCGGGTAAGGCAGATAAGTGGCATGCCCGTTTTCTTTATTTTCGGCAAAGCGGGTTTCATCTTCCCAATATACTTTGGGTCGGTTCGCCAGATTGTAAAGCATACTTTCAGGTACCGGCATCTTGCTGGCTTTGATCTGGAAGAATGTTTCCGGCAGTTTGGCTGCCTTCTTCTTGGCAAGCAACACCAGTTTACCTTCCCGGTTGCAGGCCAGAATCAGTTCCGGGCTGTTGGTCGGGAAAATCTGATACGCTTCTCCGTTTTTCTTCACGGTCCACAGCTGCGATTCATCCGAGCCGTTGTTTTCAGTAACCCCCAAAGAGTTATCCGTACGGGCATGTAAAGCCTGATTTTCGAACGGGTTCATGAAACGGAAGCTGCTCGACAAGTCTGTAATGCTCCACTGCTGGAACTTGTCTTTGGCACGAGGGGCAACCAGAATCGGTTTCGCATCCCCTTTTTGATAGGCAATCACCTTCTCCGGCTGCGATTCGGGGAAGATGTTGTAAAGCTTGTCTTTGGCAAAACCCACCTGTGCGGAAATACTTTGCAGTCCGCCGACCAGTAAGGTTATCACAAAAATAAGAATACTGCGTGTCATATCGTTTTAGTTTTAAAAAGTTTACGCGGATAAAGATAAGAAAAAATCGTTTATCCGCGTATGCCATGGGCTTATTCTATGATAATTTCGTCGATATAGAAGCGTGAAAGCTGTCCCGGTCGGTTATGATTTTTCGGGCAGTTCCCGGAAGGTTGGAAAGTAAACTTCACATAGCGTGCATCTATACCCTCCGATGCAACCGTGATGTTGTCAATGAAAGTTCCTTCTTTATAAATGTCCTTATCGGCAAACGTACAAGTTCCCACTTCAGTGAATGATTGGTTGTCGGTTGAAACCTCCACCTTCATGCTGCGGGGTTTATGTACAGCCATACCATAGTTTGTGATACATCCAGCCGTGAATTTCTTCAGCGGTTCGTTCTTTTGTAAATCGATGATGAACGATACGGGTTTGTTCATTCCTCCGGTAAACCATTCAAAGTCGGTTTGCCGTGAACTTCCTCGCAGGCCGTTTACCAGAATCTGCATGTCGGGACTTGCTTTGAGCAAAGGTTTGGCAGTGGCTTTATTCCACTCAACAGGAAGCACCAAGGTTTTTCCCATCTGGCGGTCTCCGTTGAAAGTAGCCGCTTTTACTGTAGTGCTTTCAGTTAAGCCGAATGGTTGCGTATAGAGAGTAGAGGCAGAAGTAGGTTCCGATCCATCTACTGTGTAGCGTATTTCTACATCCGGACGTTCACATTCCAGATTCACATTCAGCTGACCGATGCTGTCAGGAGTTACTTTGTGTTGGATATTATACATAGAGCGTGCATAAACCACCCCTTTCTGTTCCAAGTGTGAAGTATAATTATCCAGTCCTTTCAGGAAACGCTCCCAGTTTCGTTCTCCCTTCGGTACCCATGCAATTTCAGCTAATGCAGCCAGACGGGGAAATACCAGATAGAACACATCGTCTGAGTTATAACAGAATTCAGTCCACATACTGGCCTGTAATCCCATCAGGAGCTTTTCATATTCAGGCTTCCAGCTGTCTTGCACCGGTTCATAATCGAATAAGCCTTTCAGCGTATTGTTTCCGAAATACGTAAGCGGTTCAAACCATTGCGGTCCCTGATAGCGAATCAGGTAAGCTACTTTGGCAGGAGTCATCACAAAGCGGTGTCCCTGAGCTGCAGCCTTCAATGCAGCATTTCCCATACCTTGCCATCCGAAAATAATTGCGTCTTTGGGTAGCTTGCTGTTGGTCAGTTCATCCCATCCCATCACTTCTTTACCTTTGCTGCGTACGTAGGCACTCATGCGTTCCATGAAATAGCCCTGCAACTCTTCTTCATTGGCTAAATGCTCCTTGCGGATGCGCTGCTGGCAAAGCGGACATTTTTCCCAGTTGGTTTTTGTTGCTTCATCTCCTCCCAAGTGCATATAGCGTGAAGGGAACAGAGCCATGACTTCATCTAAGATGTCTTGCAGGAAGCGGAATGTTTCTTCCTTGCCGGCGCAGAAAATAATCTCAGCGTTTCTGCCTCCAAGTCCGGGAAGTACCCCGATAAACTCTTTTACTACCGGACAGGCATATTCCGGATAAGAAGCCAGAGCCGCATTCGAGTGCGCCGGAATATCGATTTCAGGGATAATATCAATCTGACGTTCGGTGGCATATTGGATAATCTCCTTCATGTCTTCCTGTGTATAGAAGCCTCCTACTGTTGCTTTCTCGTCTTTGGAAGGATTGCGCCGTGCAGGGAAAGGAATACCGGGGCGGTCCACGCGCCAGGCTCCCACTTCAGTAAGGCGAGGATATTTCTTGATTTCCAGTCGCCATCCGTTGTCATCGCTCAAGTGTAAGTGCAGGCGGTTGAGTTTCAGCATTGCCATGCAGTCAATCATGCGCAAAACATCTTCTTTCGGCATAAAGAAGCGAGCCACGTCTAACATGAACCCGCGGTAGCCGAAGCGAGGTTCGTCACGTACGGTCATTGCCGGAACCGTCCAGTCAGCCTGACTGGCGGATTGACCTTCAATAGCGGCTGGCAGCATTAAGCGTAGGTTCTGCAAAGCATAGAAGAACCCTTTGGTGTCTGCAGCTTTCAGTGTAATCCGGTTGCTTTCCACCGTCATTTCATATGCATCTTCTTTCAGTGAATCATTGATTTCCAATACAATATTTCCTTCTGTACCCACTTTCACTTCCGGGGTAAATCCTGCAGCTCCGGTAAACAGAGATGCAAATAAGTTGGCCACTCCCGCTTCATTTTCACTGGGCACTGCAATCACCGTCTGTGCATTAAAAGTAAATGATCCGTTTGTCTTTTCCATTGCCAGCGGAGTGGGTATAATCACTCGTTCATCCCTGTCTTGTGAAGAATGGCAGCCGGAAAGTCCGACTGTCATTCCTATCAAGCAGTATGCTGTCCATTTTTTTATTAAGTCATTTGTTATCATGTCTGTTTTTTTGAAATGCTTTTATTTTGTTTATTCACGGTCGCGTTCCGGTGAGAAACGAACAGGGTCATTATACTGTTCTTGCAACTGAAGCATTTGTTGTTTCATTTCAGCCACAACCGGTTCATAAGTTGCCTCACCATACAGGTTATGTAATTCATTCGGATCATTCTTCAGATCATACAGTTCCCAGTGGTCAATGTCATTATAGAAATGAATCAGTTTGTAGCGGTCGTTACGAACGCCGTAATGACGCTTCACCATATGTTCTGCCGGATATTCATAGAAGTGGTAATACAGTGCCTTGCGCCAGTCAGCGGGATGTTCTCCTTTCAGCAGCGGCAACAGTGAAACTCCGTGCATATCTTCGGGAACTTCCACGCCTGCCAGTTCCAGGAAGGTAGGTCCGTAGTCAATGTTCTGTACCATTTCTGTAATATCTCCTTTGGCACTCAGTCCTTTGGGAAGATGCATAACCAAAGGAGTATGCATAGACTCTTCATACATGAACCGTTTGTCAAACCATCCGTGTTCGCCCATATAGAAACCTTGGTCGGAAGTATAAACCACCAGTGTATTATCCATCATCCCTTTTTCTTCCAGATAATCCAACACACGTCCCACGTTGTCATCCAGTGATTTCACCACCTTCAGGTAGTCACGGATATATCGTTGGAATTTCCATTCTGCCAAGTCTTTTCCTTTGAGGTTCCGCTTGTAGAAATCCTCTGTAATGGGTTTGTAAAAGTCTTCAAACTGTTTGCGTTCTTCCGGATCCATCCGGTTCAGCATATTTTCGTAGCTTTTTTTCAGACGCGATTCTTTTCCGTCTTTCAGCAGCTTCAAGTCGTATGCCAAGTCCATATCCTTCAAGATACTCATTTCCTGAGCTGCAGCAGCCGGACGTCCTTCATAGTCATCATAGAACGTTTCCGGAAGCGGGAAAGTCTGGTCTTCATAAAGCGGTAAGTTTTTGATTTCCGGCAGCCAGTTACGGTGTATAGCCTTATGATGGATAAGCAGGCAGAAAGGTTTGTTCTTGTCGCGTTGGTTCTCCATCCAGTCAATACTCATGTCGGTAATGAGGTTGGTGAGATAGCCTTTCTTCCGGATGGTATCATTCTCCATTGTAATAAAGTCCGGATTATAATAATTACCCTGTCCGGGTACTATTTCCCAGTGGTCGAATCCGGTAGGCAGGCTTTCCAGATGCCATTTTCCGATAATTGCAGTTTCATAGCCGGCCTTGCGCAGCAATTTAGGGAAGGTTTGCTGTGCGCTGTCGAATACGCAAGTAGAGTTATCATAAAATTTATTGGCGCACGAGTGTTTTCCGGTAAGCATACAAGCGCGGCTGGGACCACTCAGTGAGTTGGCAACAAAGCTGTTGGTAAACCGGACTCCGTCGGCAGCAATACGATCCAAGTTCGGAGTCTTTGCGTAACGGGTATCATAACAGCTCATCATTTGGGCTGTATGGTCGTCGGTCATGATGTAAACAATGTTATAAGGTTTGGGTTCTTCTGCCTTCTTGCTTTGGCAGGAAGAGAATAGCGGTGCTGAAGCGGCAACACCTGCCATGGAGTAAAGTAACTGAATTGTCTTCATGATACGATATTTTATATGTTTTTAATTTATTGGCCGGGTATTGGGTAACTAAGTTTTATAAGTTTCACAGCATGAAAACCGACCATATAACCGGGTTGCGGTTAGACAGATTCGATTTAAGGTGAAAGCTGTTTGCTTGTTTTATAACAAGGGGTGAACAGAACTTTTCTATTCACTATGCAAAAATGCTGACTTAATTAGAAAAAGATGTTCTATTTCTGCTAAAAAAACTCCAAAAATCGCTATTCTGTACTTGTATCTTATTTTTTATGAGTCAATAAAGCCTCTTTTATAGGTGATGAGGCTGCGGGTAAGAAACCGGCGGGGTTCTGATTGTTTTGACCGCCTTATATATAAATAGGTGTATAATCTCCGTGAACTATTATCAGAAAATATTTTTGAGGCGCGGCTAATTAAATTTTTTATTTATTTGCGCATAAGTTTTTATTTTTGTATTTTTGCCTTGTCGTAGTAAAGAAATTATTTATTTTAATATAATCATTAAATCTTTTATTTATGAAGAATCTTGCTTTTCTAGTGGCATTCATAAGTCTGTTTTTAGGAGCTTGTACAGCTCAGCAAGAAGGCGGACAGCAAGTAACGGAAAAAGGAACCGTTTGGAGCTGGGACAACGGGACGATTGTAGTTGAAAGTCCGGAGCGTCCGGCAGGTCAAGAAAGTGCTTTGGGTATGACCGCTCCTAAACTGGAAGCTGTAAGAGTAGGTTTCGTAGGTGTAGGAATGCGTGGAGTAAGTGCGGTGGCACGCTTTACCCATATACCGGGAGTTGAAATTGTAGCTATTTGTGATTACGAAAAAGAAAGAGCTGAAGCATGCCAGAAATATTTGAAGCAAACTTCTATGCCGAAAGCAACTGTATACGGAGGCGAAAAAGGATATGAAGAATTATGTAAACGCGATGACATCGACTTGGTTTATGTAGCAACCGACTGGCTGCACCACTTCCCGGTAGCCATGTGTGCCATGGAAAACGGAAAGCATGTAGCGATAGAAGTTCCCTCTGCCATGAATCTGAAAGAATGCTGGTCATTGATTGATACCAGTGAAAGAACACGTAAGCACTGCTTTATCCTTGAAAACTGCTGTTATGACTGGTTCGAGATGAATACGTTGAATATGGCACAGCAAGGCGTTTTCGGTGAGGTTGTCCGTGCTCAGGGAGCTTATATTCATAACTTAAGTCAGTTCTGGGACTACTATTGGAAAAACGGCGAGAACGATAAGTTAGGCTGGCGTTTGGATTATAATATGAAGCATCGTGGCGATGTATATGCCACTCATGGCTTAGGTCCTGTAGCTCAGGCTTTAGATATTCACCGAGGCGACCGTATGAAGACTTTGGTGGCAATGGATACAAAATCAGTAATCGGTAAGGAACTGGTAGAAAAGAGAACCGGAACTGCTTGTGAAGAATTCCGTAATGGCGACCATACTACTACCCTGATTCGCACTGAAAACGGAAAAGTAATTGAAATACAGCATAATGTAATGACTCCGCAGCCTTATAACCGTTTATATCAGTTAACGGGTACTAAAGGCTTTGCCAATAAGTATCCGGTAGAAGGCTATGCTCTCGATGCTGAACAGATGACAGCTTCGGGTGTAGCTCCGAAGGTAGACAACTTAAATTCGCACGGATTCCTTCCCCAGTCGGAAGTAGAGGCATTGGTTGAGAAATACCAGCACCCTATTTTGAAAAAATACGGAAAGACAGCTAAAGAAGTAGGAGGTCATGGAGGTATGGACTTTATCATGGATAGCCGTTTGATTTATTGTTTGCAGAACGGATTACCGCTTGATATGGACGTATACGATTTGGCAGAATGGTGCTGCTTGGCAGAGTTGGGCGAATTGTCAATGGATCATAACTGTGCTCCGGTAGCCTTCCCTGACTTTACTCGTGGCGACTGGAATAAGGTGAAAGGTTATAAGCATGCTTATGCTTCGGAAGCCGATGAAAAAGCAGCTCTGGAAAAGGCTGAAGCGTTTACTAAATGCTTGAAGGAAAGAGGTGCTAAAGACTGGAAATAAGTAGACTTAATTGAGAGCTGCTGGTTGAAACAGCAAAAGTGTTTTAATAAAATGGTGGGGGTCACTGACTCCCACCATTGTTTTTTTAAAGGGCTCACCTTCAAGTTTTCAAGACCCCAAATTACCCCCATCTTTTCATTGTCTAAGCCCTAAAAACATCCATACGCAAGCATGTATATACCCTTCAGACGCAAAAAAATAATACCTTAAAACCCTCAAATAAGGCGTTTTAGTTAGATTTGGACTAAAAATTAGTGATTATTGAACATTTATTGAAGCCGGTACTTCTACTTTTGCAGTGCATTTGGCAGGGAATGCCGATGCAAAGAGATGTGTTAACAGTAAATTTTAATATCATGAAAGAATGCTTATGAAAAAGATTAGCTTCGTTTTTCTTTTGCTCCTTTTATCATTTCCTTTAGGAGCGTTAGCACAGCAGCAGATTCAGGGACAAGTTTTCGATGAAACGGGGGAAACCGTTATCGGAGCATCCGTTGCTGTGAAGGGTACAACAACCGGTGGTATAACCGATTTTAATGGAGAGTTCTCCGTGCCGGGTAAGGTGGGCGATGTGCTTACCATTTCTTATATCGGTTATTCCTCCATCGATGTAAAAATCACCAAACTTACGGGTAACGTTATTACGTTGAAAGAAGACACCGAACTGCTGGAAGAAGTTGTGGTAGTGGGTATGGATAAGCAGAAACGTAATACCATTACGGCTGCCGTAGCTACCGTAAAATCGGAAGCCATTACTTCTCGTCCGGTAACCGATTTGACCAGTGCTTTGCAGGGTAACGTAGCCGGTTTGAACTTTGCTTCCGATGCTTCTGCAAACGGAGTAGGTGGTGAAACCGGTGCTGAAATCAAGTTCAACATCCGCGGTATCGGTTCTATTAATGGGGGTGAACCTTATGTATTGGTCGATGGTATCGAACAGAGCATGCAGAACGTAAACCCTGCCGACATTGAAAGCATCAGTGTATTGAAAGATGCTTCGGCAGCAGCTGTTTATGGTGCGCGTGCAGCTTATGGTGTGGTATTGGTTACTACCAAGAGCGGTAAACAAGAAAAGGCACGAGTTTCTTACCGTGGTACAGTGGGTGTGAGTTCACCTATTAACATGCCTCAGATGATGAGTTCACTGGAATGGGCACGCTATAACAACGAGCGCGACTTGAGCATGGGACGTACACCGCAGGTTTCGCAGAAGACCATTGAAAAGATGCAGGGATTTATCAACAATCCGTATTCAGCTGAGTTTCCGGGTATCGAGCCGAATCAGGCTGGCGATGGCTGGGCAGCAGCCGATAACGCACAGTATGGTAATACCGACTGGTTCGACTATTATTTCCGCGACCGTGCTCTCCGTCATTCTCATAACATCAGTATTCAGGGTGGTTCTGAAAAGAGCACTTACTATGTAGGTTTAGGTTACATTTATCAGGAAGGTTTGATGGACCGTGTACAGGATGATTTGGAAAAATATAACGTAAACACCAAATTCTCTATCCGTGCAAACGACTGGTTGAAGTTTAATTTCAACAATAACATCTCTTTGAATATCTTGGATCGTCCGTTGGCTAACCAGACTATCTTCTACGGTACTATCGCCAATATGTCACCGAGTAGAGTGACTCAACTCCCGGTAGAACAGTCTCAATATGCTACTCCTACTTGGAACGAATTGTACTATATGCAGAAATCAGCCTACAATCAGACTCGTATTTCTGATGCGATGTCGTTCTCAGCCATCATCAACCCGCTGGAAGGACTGGAATTTATGGGCGACATGAAAGCACGTTTCGATGTTGAAAACAACAGCTTTGAATTGCGTAAAAATGCATTTGCTCAGCCAAACGGTACCATTGTTGAAACTTCAGGTAGCCGTCAGGGTTATCACTATCCGGGTATGAAATGGCAGAACACACAGTTTGGTTCATATACTCGCGGTAGTGTATTCAATTACTACCTGTCACCCAGCGTATCGGGTTCATATACCCATCAGTGGGGCGACCATTTCTTTAAGGCAATGGCAGGTTACCAGATGGAATTGCAGAAAAATTCAAGCGAGTTCCTGTATAAAGACGGCATGATGAGTGAAGATATTTACTCATTCGACAATGCCAACGGAACTCCGTATGCCGGTGAAGCCCGCAGCCACTGGGCTACCATGGGTATGTATGCCCGTTTGAACTGGAACTACCAGAATGTATATTTCTTGGAATTCAGTGGACGCTACGACGGTTCTTCTCGTTTTGCTCCGGGTAACCGTTGGGGATTCTTCCCTTCATTCTCTGCAGGTTATGATATTGCCCGCACCAATTACTTTACCAAACTTCATCTGCCTATCTCTCAGTTGAAGGTGCGTGTTTCTTACGGACGTCTGGGTAACCAGAACGGTGCCGGTCTGTATGACTATCTGGGCGTAATGAGCCTTGACCCAAACAACGTAAATGCGTGGTTGCTTCCCAGCGGAAGTGCAGCTCCAGCCAAAGGAACCATTTCGTTGACTCCGAAAATGATCAGTCCGTTCATTACATGGGAAAAAGTTGACAATGCTAACCTCGGTTTAGACTTGATGTTGTTTGATGACCGTCTTTCTTTGACTTTCGATGCCTACCAGCGTACTACGAAAGATATGATTGGTCCTGCCGAAGCCATTCCGGCTATCAGCGGTATCGCACCGGGCGACCGTGCTAAAATCAACAATGCTACCTTGCGTAACCGTGGATGGGAGTTGTCGGTGAACTGGTCGGATAAACTGAAAAACGGCTTCTCTTACGGCATTGGTTTCAATGTATTTAACTATAAGGCTGTAGTTACTAAATATAACAACCCTGAAGGTATTATCTATAACAACCATACCGGTCTGGACCGTAACAAAGGTTACTATGAAGGCATGGATATAGGTGAAATCTGGGGATTCGTTGCCGACGATTTGTTTATGACCAACGCAGAAGTCGACGAATACCTGAAGAGCAAAGACCTTTCTTTCTTTAAAGCCGACAACTTGTGGCAGGCTGGTGACTTGAAATACCTTGATACCAACCGCGACGGTAAAGTTGATCCGGGTAAAGGTACCTTGGCCGACCACGGTGACTTGCGTGTCATTGGTAATACCACTCCGAAATACTCTTTCGGTATCAACCTGAATGTAGGCTATAAAGGCTTTTCAGTATCAACCTTGTTGCAAGGTGTAGCTAAACGCGACTTCCCGCTGGCGGGTAGTACTTACCTCTTCGGTGGAAAGAACTATTTCAAGGAACACTTGGATTACTGGTCGACTGAAAATCCGGGAGCTTACTTGCCTCGTCTGGCCGATGTAAAGACGGTGGATTATAAAGCCAATGCCGGCTATAACACAACCCGTTATCTGGTGAACGCTGCTTATATGCGTATGAAGAACTTGATGGTTTCTTATACTTTCGACAAGAAAGTGCTGAAAGCCATGCATCTGGAAAACTTACGCGTCTACTTTACTTGCGATAACTTGTTTACCATCACTTCATTGCCGAAGGCATTCGACCCTGAGACACTGAACCAGGTTAATACATGGGCAGGTGGTAGCAACGATACAGCACCGGGTCTTACCTCTGCTGCTAACGAAAACGGTAACGGTAAGGTTTATCCGATGAACCGCAACTTTGTATTTGGTGTTGACTTCACTTTTTAAACAGGCTAAGATATGAAAAAAATATATATTGCATTTTTAATGGGAATGGGCATCTTGACCTCTTCATGCTCTGATTTCCTTGACCGAGAACCGCTTACTTCGCCTAACAACGAATCGTTCCTTTCGGGCGAATCGCAGGTACGCGGATACATCAACGGTCTTTACACCGCACTTCCTTCGCTTACGAAGTTTGGTATGGGAATACGCGGGGAAGAGAAAAACAGCGACAACATTCTTTCTGAAATTTACGATAAGCGACTGAACGGGGAAGAAACGGCATTCTCAAGCAGCCAGGCATGGGAAACAGGCTATAAGAACCTGCGTAACGTGAACTATTTCTTCCATTATTATAAAATAGATGAAAGTCTTGAAACCGATGAAATCAAATCGCTGAAGGGAGAAGCTTACTTCTTGCGTGCCTACTGGCACTTCGTTCAGTTGAAGAAATTCGGTGACATTCCGGTGATGGATGGTTTCTGGGATGAAAATGCAACGATTGCCGGATTGCAGATTCCGCAGAAAGACCGCGGTGAAGTAGCCAAGTTTATTCTGGAAGACTTGGACCGTGCCGAAAAACTGCTGTTCAGCCGTAGCAAATATTCAGGTATGCGTATCTCGCGCGAAGCTGCTCTGCTGCTCGCCATGCAGGTAGCCTTGTATGAAGGTTCTTGGGAAAAATACCATAAGAATGATAAGTTTGCTGCCGCTACCGATCAGTCTGAATGGTTCTTTGGCGAAGTATTGCGCTGGGGAGATATGCTGTTCGACTGTGGCTTGAAGTTGAACACCAAAGATACAGATAAAGGTGTAGTAAATCCGGGTGATGCATACGGCCGCCTGTTCAACCAGAAAGATTATTCGGCTATGAGCGAAGCCATCTTCTGGAAGAAATATTCAGTGGCAGAAGGTGTATTCCATGACTTGAACGGCTTGCTGGCTGGAGGGGTAGTCGATCAGGACGGACCTGCCGGGGTTTCAGGCGATTTGGTAAATACCTATCTGAATGCCGACGGTACACCGATTAATCCGAACGATGTGAAGTTTAAAGACTTCAACAAGACCTTTGAAAACCGTGACCTTCGTCTGACTGAAACCGTGATGAGTACCGGATACAAATTCCGTTCAACTGCTAAGGGAAGCAAGCCGCTGAAAGTGGCAGACGTTGCCTCGGGAGAAAAAGACATCAATCCTCCGTTTATGGCAAGTGAAGGAAATGCCAAGAGCGTAACCGGTTATCACATCCGTCTGGGCGTAGATACCACTTACTTGGAAAAACAGAGTGAAACCGGCTTGGTAATCATGCGCTATGCCGATGCCTTGCTTTGCTATGCCGAAGCAGCCGAAGAATTGGGTAAATGTACCGATGATGTATTAAACAAGACCTTGAAACCGCTGCGTGAGCGTGCCGGCGTGAAATATGTGAAACCTACTACGATTGACCCGCACTTCACCGATTACGGTTATCCGTTGACTCCGGTGATGCAGGAAATCCGTCGTGAACGTCGTGTGGAACTGGCTTTGCAGGGTTACCGCTTAGATGACTTGATGCGCTGGAACGGAGCAAAAGCTTTCGTAGGCAAGCGTGGCAGAGGAGCTTATTTCGGAAAAGAATCGTTGCTTTACAATTCATTTACCGATGAGCAGAAAGAAAAACTGACCTTGATTTTGGTGGACGGTAACGGCTGGACCGACCCGTTGCAGGAATTGCTTCCCGGCGGATACCAGTTTAAAGAAGACCGTGACTACCTGCTTCCGATTCCGCCGAGCGAACTCGACCTGAACAAGGAAATGCACCAGAATCCGGGATGGGATATCAAATAAAGAGAATTACCGTAACATTTTAATTTACTCCGGTTTCGCAAGTACTCTTCTGAGGCAATACGTTTATCACTTGCGTACTTGCGAAACCTTAACAAAATACGAGCATGAAGAACTTTACATCTATATATGGCGGCTTATTGCTGCTTGCACTGGGCGTGACCGGTTGTTCGGAAGAAAAGATGGCTCCGCTTCCCGGAACTGTGCCTTTGCGAATGAGCGTGAACACCACCGACTTGGTGATGGGAGAAAATCTGGCGATTACATTCGATGTCACCGGAACTGAAGAAGGAAAAACTGCTACCAATGAAGATATCAACATCAAGCTGAGCGCCACTTCGGCTCAGAAGCCGGTCGACTGCCTGTTGTTCGACGGTTTCCCGAAAGAAGTCGTGATGAAGGCTGGGCTGAAAACCATGACCATTGAAGTTCCTGTGAAGAAAGAAGGACTGAACAAGGAGCATCCGGTTGAAATCTCTGCTTTCGTACGTGGATACAAGCTGGAAGGCGGTATGCAGATTGTTACGGTGAGCGATTATCACTATGTGAAAGTGGGCATCAAGAACAATGCCGACAATAAGGTGAAAGAAGGACAGACCTTTGTATTGGAGGCCTCTTCAAATACTACTGTAAAAGAAGCGCTTGTCATTTCGGTGGCTTGCGACGAACGCCAGAAAGACCTGTTTGAAAACCTGCCTGCTCAGCTGGTAATTCCTGCCGGAGAAAAGAGCGTGGAAAGTGAACCGGTTAAGGTGGTGAAAAGTACGGATACCACTGAGGACGTAGTCGTGAAGCTGACTTTCAGCGTACCTACAGGCAGCCGTTATCCGCTGATGGCAGATGCCATTGATATTGACCGTGTGGATATTCACAAGAAGATGGATACTAAAGTGCGTGAAGAACGTTGGTTGTATGAAGACCCCGATCAGCTCTTTGTTTCTCCGCAGAATGAAGAAGCTGTGAAGAAATGGGGACAGACCAACTACGTGGTAATGCATGAAGGCGACCCGCATCCGAACAGCGGTAAAGTATTGCCGGCTAATAAGTGGAAATTCTTCCGTGCATACGAGTTCCATAAGATTCCGGCACTGCTTACCAAGAAAGAAAGTGGTATGAAGGATTTTGTCAGCGAAGAATGTCCCTTTGGATTTGCCGATCAGAATACTGGTGCGGTAGAAACAGCCGGAGCTGTAGACAATGCGAAGTATGCTTACGTGATGGATGAAGGTTACCTTCGTATGATGACTTTGAAAGAGAGAGCTAAGTCTACAAATGGAGGTAAAGAATTTAATTTCGGAACTTCTGCTTTCTATGCTAATAAATATAAAGAAGGTGATAAGAACTGGCCTACATGGGCTTCTCAAACCTTGCGTATTTATCCGGGTATGCGTATTGAAACCCGTGCTCGCTTGCGTGGAATGGAAAATACAGGAATGTTGCCGGGTATTTGGTTGCAGGGAAATAAGCAGGTAAGTAATGATGCTCAATGGATGTATTGGCCGGATTTTGGAGAAGTGGATATTATGGAAAATAATAGTGAACATGGTAATTTGGCATACAGACGTGGGGTGGAACTGACTTATCACATTGGAGGTAAAACTCCGAATGCAGGAGATACTTATCGTCCAACAAATGCTGTCACAGAATTGGCTTCAGATTCAGAAGGTACGGATGGAACGATTATTGATGATTTCCAGATTTATTGGGCTGAGTGGGTAGATAACGAAACATTTGTTATTGGAGTAAATGGAGAGGCACGTAATACCATCACTAAACAGTTGGTTGAACAGAATGGAGCTCGTTGGCCGTTTACAGATCAAGTCAATACAGAAGGTTTATATTATATCATTACCATGATGTTCTTGGGAAAAGACGAACCAAACTGGCAAAATACCGATATGAATAACAGCTACAAGGCAGCCCGCAACCTGCTGAAGGTAAACCCGAATGCCAAGATTCCACGTATGGAAATCGACTGGGTACGTTTCTATATTGATGATACTTACTCAGATCACGGAATGCCTTACCGTAAAGACATCATTCTTTATTAATTTAAAACAAACTTAAAACCTAACGAATATGAAAATCAAAACTTTAGTGTGCGCTTTGTGTGCAACAACTGTATTAGGAAGCTGTAGCTTCGATGATGGCGAATTGTGGAATGCAGTAAACAGCCAGGAAGAACGTTTGTCTGCTCTTGAAAAATGGCAGAAGAGTGTAGAAGCTCAGCTGGGTGCTTTGCAGGGTATTATCTCGGCTACCGATTATGTAACCGGTGTAGAAGCAGTAGAAAAAGACGGAGTAAAAGGATATAAAATTTCATTCTTACACGCACAGCCTATCACGTTGTATTATAACGAAGGCGGCGAAATCAGCGGAAGCAGCTCTGTAGGCGTGGCTCAGGAAGAAGGTACCAACAAGTATTACTGGACTATGGACGGTGAGCCTTTGATGGTAGACGGCAAGAAGGTTTATGTATCGGGCAACGATGCTGTTTCTATGAAGCCGAATGCTGAAAATCCGGAAATCTTCGATTTGACTATTGGTGACTATACGGTTACAGTTGATCAGAATGCTGTAGGTGCTCACCCGATTTTAGGTGTAGAAGAGAAAGACGGTAAGGTTATCGTTAATATTAATGCAAATACGAAGGTAGAATTGGTGAAATATGTAGACTTCAGCAAAGTTATCAATGAAAGCTACGAAAATCCGGCAGGAGAAAAGATTCATCCGCTGTCTTTGCCAAAAGGTTTCTTGATGGAAGCATTGAATGTGCCGGCAGAATGGACTATTGCGGTTGAAACAACAGAAACTGGTGCAAACTTGAAGGTTACTTACCCGGCAAGTGGTACGGCTAAGGTGAAATTTATTATTTCAGACGGTCAGAGCTTGAGCGTTATCAAGGAAGTTACTTTTACGGTTGGTGAAGCTCAAATTAACTGGGTGACTCTTTCTTTTGACGGAACTAACAATATTGTTGTTCCTGACGGAACAGAATATGTGAAAATCGAACAGGAAAATCCTGATGCAAAGTACGCTGCAGGTACAGTTAATCCGGCAATAATGGGAGTATTAAAGATTTGTCCTACTTTAAAACAAGTGGATTTGTCTAATTTAAAGCTGAATACAGCTTTCCCGGGACAAGCATTCTATATGGGTAATTCTAATCCAGATTTAGATAAGAATACAACTATAGAAAAGATTATTCTTCCTAATGTCTATAATGGGAAAATTTGGACAAAGGCATTTAAGAATTGTGTAGCCTTGAAAACAGTTATCAATCGATGCAAAGAGTTTATAGGTGTTGATGCGGAAATTTTTGCAGGATGTACCGCTTTGCAAGCTTTTTATGTTCCGGATGAATTAGTAGAAAAATATAAAAAAGAGGTTAATTTGAGTGATATTAAAGATAAAATCTTGCCTCTTTCTTCTCTTCCACAAGAATAAGCGAAATATGCACAAACTGTAATACAAACTGACTTCTCATGAGCAAGAGCCCGATTAACTATTCGTAAAGAGGTTAATTGGGCTTTGCTTTTTCCAGACAGAAAGCAGGAGTTTTGCTTTTTGAGCGTATAATTTTTACTGCCCACTATTATGAGCTGTATAACCCATAATAGTGAGTTATATAACCCATAATGGTGAGTCATACGACCCATAATAGTGGGTTATAGAATAGAACATGGAAAAATATCAAACCTTTCAAGTAATCATGCTGATTTTCATCTTAATAGGATGAAACAATACATGAAACTATAAAATGAAATGAACTATGAAAATAAGAACGTTGTTTGCCTCGCTGTTGGTATGCGCCGTGCAGGCTACTTTTGCCGACTCCTTACAGCCGAAAGATGATGAAACAAGGATATATGCCCAACCGGAGGCTCCGCTGGTACTGAAACCGGGTGATGCACATCCGTCGGTAAAGGGATGGAAGTTTTTTACGGCACATGAGTTTCTGGACCGTGATACAGAAGGCAAGCTCCCCAAGGGATTTGTGGAGCATCGTGGCGTGCATATGAGCCGCAGTGCCAAGGTCGATAATGCCTGTTGCTCGGAGGTGAAAGACGGGGTGTTACATATCTATGCCAGAGAAGAGGCTGATTCGATAGATAACGGTTTCGGCAAGGCGGTGAAGTATTCACACGGCTGTTACCGCTCGGCTACTCCGCGCGATGAGGCTGAAATGTGGTGTAACTTTACGGAGAATATGCGTATCGAGATACGTTTCAAGCGCACTCCTTATCAGGGCTTTAACGATGCACTGTGGTTTATGGGAAACAATGATCGTCCGTGGCCTGCCAACGGGGAAATTGACTTGCTGGAAAATCCGAAAAAGAAGGTGAACAACAGGGCGCATTTCACTCTGCACTCTGAAAACCATTATGCCGGCGTGATGGGTGGCAAGGGGAGCGTTACGGCTACCGTCGAGCTGAAAGATATGTCGGAATGGAATATTTACTGGCTGGAGTGGTATCCTGACCGCATCGTGGGCGGTGTAAACGGGAAGGCGTATTTCACGCATACCAAGGGAGCCGACGGCAATCTGGACTGGCCGTGGAGCGACCCCGCAGGCTTTTATCTGATATTCAGTACAGGTATCTCCACCAATCCGAAATCGTGGCCCGGGGTTATTAATCCGGCAGAGTGGAAGAAGAACGATGGTCCGGATATGTGTATTGACTGGGTGCGCGTGTATGTGAACGAGGCATATCAGGGTACACCGGCTCCGGCTGTTACGTTTTACTGAAAAAATGCCGAAGCGTTTCATTGACAAAGACTCAGTGTCTTGCATGAAACGCTTCGGCATTTTTTTTACAGCATTAAGAGTGACCAGTTATCCGTTTTGCTTGCCGGCATTGCTCTGTTTTTCCTTATACTGTGATGGCGTACAGCCCATATACTGCTTAAAGGCTGTACTGAAATAGCGGGAGGTAGAGAAATCCAGTATAATCGGAAATCTCGTTGATTTTCATGCTTGAAAACGTGTTTTTTTCGTAAAAGCTGTTTGCTATAAAAGAATTATCTGTAACTTTAAGTTCATTGTAAACCCTGATATTTATAAATAATTATGTCATTACCTATTAATGTTGAAGACTTGCTTCGTAAGCAAAAGATAGAATCAAATCGTATTGAATTTAAGAAAGGTTGGAATCCGGATAAGATATATCATACTATTTGTGCTTTTGCTAATGATTTAGATAATATAGGTGGAGGCTATATCCTTGTTGGAGTAGAAGAGGATGAATATGGTAGAGCTAAACGGCCTGTAGTCGGTATTCCTATAGAAAGTTTAGACAAAATTCAAAGGGATATGATTGGTTTTAATAATAAAATAGAACCTTATTATATGCCTCGTACTGATGTAGAGGAAGTAGATGGCAAATTGGTGTTGGCTATATGGGTGCCAACAGGAGCTAATCGCCCGTATAATGTTCGTGAACGTGTATCTTCCAATACCCCAACACCTGTAAAATGGTATGTGCGTAGTGGTACTAGTAGTATAGAGGCAAAGGGGGAAATTATGGATGAACTACGAGATATGGCTATCCGTGTACCTTTTGATGATAGGGGAAATCCAGATATTGCTCTCACAGACCTTTCGCCTGCATTGGTGCTTGATTATCTTCAGACAATTAATAGTAAATTGGCGAAAGATTTTGATAAACAATCATTTGTAGATTTACTGGAGCAGATGGACTTACTTGTTGGACCTTCGGAGAAGAGGATGATAAAAAATGTGGCTGCTATGATGTTTGGCAAGAATCCTTCAAAATTTTTTCCGACAACTCAAGTAGATATAGTTATCTTTCCGGAAGGATGTGTGCAGAATCCTAATAATATGATTGAAATACCTAAAATTATAGGTACTGTTCCGCAAATGATTAATAAGACATTGGATTATTTGCGAACAAATGTGATAAAGCAACGTATTATTAAACCTAAAGATAGAGCAGAATCAATCAAGTTTTTTAATTATCCATATCAGGCACTGGAAGAATCTGTAGTAAATGCCTTATATCATAGAGATTATCAAGAACGTGAGCCGGTAGAAATCACTATTGAACCTGATAAAATTTCTATTTTGAGTTATGCAGGTCCTGACCGTTCAATAAGCATGGAGGCTATAGAAAAGGCCGAGCGATTAAAGTCACGTCGTTATCGTAACCGTCGTTTGGGTGATTATCTCAAAGAATTGCAACTCTCTGAAGGACGGGCAACGGGTATTCCGACTATTCAGGATGAGTTACGTAAAAATGGCTCGGGGGCTGCTCGAATTGAGACAGATCTTGATCGTTCTTATTTTTTAATTGAGATTCCTTGTAGGGAAGAATTTAAATTTCCGGATGAAACTATAAATGAAACTATAAATGAAACTATAAATGAAACTATAAATGAAACTATAAATGAGCATGAAGTAGAAGTTTTTCTTAAAATAGCTGAGAAACAGGGTATAAATATGAAGACTCTTATTGCTATGTCTGGTTTATCTAAAAGTACGATTTACAGATTAACAAAAGTTTTGACTACAGAACCTTTCAGCTTGATTGAGTATAAGGGTTCACGTAGAATCGGGGGATATGTTCTGACAGAGAAAGGTGTAGAATTTTATCATTTTCTCCAGAACCGTAAATTGCTTGTGTAATCATAAAGTATACACAGTTTCTTATAGCTTAAGCTTTGCTTTGTGGCTTCTGGCGTCGTGCAGGATGTTTCTACCGACTCCTTGAAGCCGAAAGATGGTGAGACAAGGCTCATCATCTTTCAGCTGTGAAGTTCTACTAGGCATCAAGAGTGACCAGTTATCCGTTTAGCTTGCCGGCATTGCTCTGTTTTTCCTTATACTGTGAGGGCGTACAGCCCATATATTGCTTAAAGGCTGTACTGAAGTAGCGGGAGGTAGAGAATCCTGTATGGTCGGAAATCTCGTTGATTTTCATATTGCTGTGTGTGAGCAGGTAAACTGCCTGCTCTAAGCGCAGCTTGGTGATGTAATCGCTTGCTCCCATGCCGGTAACGGTTTTCAGCTTGTTATAAAGCGAAGCCCGGCTCATGCCCAGTTCGCTGCACAAAAAGCTTACACCCATCTCAGGGTGATTCAGATTGTCTTTGATAAGCCCGTTCAGTTTCTTGAGAAATTCCTCATCAGCCGTGCTGAAGGTGGTATCTTCGGGCTGTGGCAGCGGAAATTCTCCCTGATATTGCGCCTTGATGCGGTCGCGGTTTTCCAGCAGGCTGTGAATCACGGTGCAGAGCGTATCTATTTCAAAGGGTTTGCTTAAGTAATCGTCGGCTCCGTTCTTATATCCGAATGCCCGGCTTTCTTCGTCAATGCGTGCCGTGAGCAAGATGACGGGTATGTGACTGATTTCCAGATCTTGCTTGATGTTACGGCATAGGTCGTAACCATTCATGACAGGCATCTGTACATCGCTGACCACGAGGTCGGGCTTCTGATTTTTGCAAATATTCAGAGCTTCTTCTCCATTGGCTGCCACCCATATTTTACTGAACCGTTCTTTCAGCTCGGCATGCAGATAATCGGTCAAGTCTTGGTTATCATCGACTATCAGGATGCTGTGTGAATCAAGAAAGTCTATTTTGCCGGGCTTTCCGGCTTGCGGAATGCTTTCTACTTCTTGGGTTGAAGCCAGCAGTTCATTCAGATAAGGCTGGGGCTGTATCCGTATTTCTCCTGATTCTTTCCGCAGGGGTAACTCTACCCAGAAAGTAGAGCCCGGTTTTTCTCCGTTATCGTAAGCTCCGATGTGTCCGTCTTGCTGCTCAATCAGAATTTTGGCATACGACAATCCGATACCGGTTCCCGGCCGGCTGTTTTTGGCTTGATAGAAACGGTTGAACAGAGATTCGGTATCGATTTCTTTCAGTCCCGGTCCTTCATCGGCTATGGAAAGGCGGATGTGTTTTTCATCGTCCGACAATTGGCTGTAAATGGTTATCGCTCCTCCGTTTGGGCTGTATTTCAATGCATTAATCAGCAAATTGCTTAAGGCTGTGGTGCATTTCTCTTTATCCATGCAAAGCTGGCCGATGCGCGGGTCGGGCTGGAATACAAGAGTAATATCTCTGTCTTCTGCTTCCGACTTGAAATCGTCAATTAGTTCCTTCAGCCACTGGTGGAGGCAGACGGACTCTAACCGGATGGAGGTAGATGAAACTTCCATCTTCCGTACGTTCAAGACCATGTTGAGCAGGCTTTTCATGCGGTCGGTTTGCTTGCATATCCGCGATACAATGAGGTGGTTGCTGTCTTGCGGAGGAATGTTTATGAGCAGTTGCTTCAAGGGGGCATGAATGAGGGTGAGGGGCGTGCGCAGCTCATGGTTGATATTGATGAGCAGGCGTACCTTTTCTTCGTATATCTGTTTTTCTTTCTCTTTCATAGCCATTTTCAAGCGGTTTTCGCGTTTGCGGAAGAAAGAGAAAATAAAAAAGAGAAGGATGCCGGATACTCCTAAGACCAAGGTCAGGTAAAACCAGCCTGTTTTATACCACGGCAGGTGCACGTGGAGTTCCAGTATGGGGAAATCTTCGGTCCATCCGCCTGCTCGGGTGTTGCAGGCAGCCAGTACCCGGTATTCGCCGGCAGGTAAGCCGTTGAAGGTTTGTTCGGGCAGATATGAATAGATAACTTGTCCGTCCATACCCTGAAGCGTGTATCTGTATACGGGCTTGCGGAACATATCTTTGTTTACGGCAATGAGTTTTACCGTAATGGGCTTGCTCTTTTCCTTGACGGTCAGTACCGGATGTGTTCGGTTGATTTCGTTTACACGTTCGCCTCCTACCAGTACGTCTGCCAGCTCCAGCTTGGATAGCCTTTCGGGTTCATAGGGCAACTGGTGGTTGATGCGCAGCAAACCTTCCACACCTCCCATGTAAATGTCTCCCTGACGGGAAAGCAGGCGGGGCTTGTTTAAGTATTCGTTGGGATAGATGCCGTCGGTTTCTCCGTAAATAATAAATTCATTCTTTTTCGTGAGGTAAGCCAGAAGCTGTCCTTCCGTTCCAATCCATACCCGGTCTTCGTGGTCGCATAACACCGATGATACATAGTTGATGAGCGAGGTGGATATGGCTTGAAAGGTATGGCTGGAGGGGTTGTAACATGCTAAACCGTAATTGGTTCCTATCCATACCTGATGATTTTTATCCACCGACACACTGTTAATCAGGGTATCTTTTGAAGTCTGGTAAATCTTCTTGATCTGGTTTGACGGGCTTTGAAGAGTATAGATGCTTGCCTGGTCATACAGATACGTGGTGTTGCCGAAGTTTCCGGGTACGGAAAGCAGCGGACCGTTAATGACTTGAGTGGTATCTTCGCACGTAACCGGTGTGAAACTCCGGTTTTTCAAGTGATAAATATAGGGAGTGTCTGACAGCAGCAATATGGTTTCGGGTGTGTTCCGGTGTACGTTTACCGTTTTTCCTTTCAGACACAGATTCTGGTTGATGCTGTCGTTTACGATAATCAGCGGGCGGTAGCTTCCGTTTTGCTTATTGAAAAAGAAGACGCCTTTGCTGAAAAGAGAAACAATGAGGTGCTCCTTGTCGGCTCCGGTGATGGAGGCTATTTTATCGCCATAGGTAGAGAGTAGATGAGTAAAATCTTGTGTAACCGGATTCATGCGGTTGATACCTCCTCCGTCGGTACCGATGTAGATGTCGTTATTACTGTCTTGATACAGGCTGAGTACAGACTTTTCGCTCAGGGCAAAGGTTGATCCGGGAAGAGCATCCCCATAAATCCGCATTCCGACCTCCTTGATGCGGATCAGTCCGTTTCGGACGCTGCCGGCCCACATATGATTCTGTGAATCGTTATAAAGCGACGAAATGGAGTTGGCAGGCAGGGAGTAAGATTCTCCCGGCACATGCTGGAGCACCGTCATCTTCTTAGTTTCAGGGTTCAGGATATAGATGCCGTTTCCGTCGGTGGCAATCCAGATTTCTCCGTTATGTTCTTCCAGAGCCAGCACCACGTTGGTTTTCAGCAGTGAGTTCCGTGTGTTATAGCTGTGCAGCAGTTCGCCTTGCTTGTTATAGCATTTCACTCCGTTATTATAATGTGAAACCCAGATGTTTCCTTTTGAGTCGGTTAGGATGGCAACCGCTTCGTTACAGTTGAACGGGGTGGGGCGGGTTTCTCCGGTGTGGAGGTTAAACAAGACAGCGTGGCTCCACCGGTTGGCGCATAGCACGTTTTGTTCATCCCACCGGATGAGCTGGGTGATATTTCTCTGGAAAAGCGGTGATAATTTAAACTGAGGGATAATATGCTTGTCTTTACTATTATATATGTATTGGAAAATCACTCCATGTCCACCGAATAAAACTCCATTTTCAGTGAGTGTGGTAGAGTAGGTAATCGGTATCTGTTGGTTCGGGGTAGTGGCTTGAATGAAGCGGTCGGTCTGGTAGTCGTAATAGAACAGTCCTTTTCGGGTAGTGGCCCAGATGGTATGTTCCTTGTCTTCTGCGAGGTTGGTAACGACGGTTCCCTGCAGATATTTTTTCAGTTCATAGCCGTCGAACCGCCCTATTCCGGTTCGTGTACCAATCCATACATATCCTTTGTCATGGCTGACTGTCATACACGAAACATTCAGTGAAAGTCCGTTGTTCAGGTTGTTCAGCTTGTTTAAGTCTATTTGCTGGAAGGAATATTGGGTTGTTCCGTCTGCATAGGCGGTAACAAAAGACAGAAGCAGAATGATAAAAGGCAATAGGTTCTTCATACGTTAAATTTATGTTGCAATTTTTGAATTTATTTTGAAATATGCAAGCCTTTTGTTGTTTAATTGCCGACGGTGGAAAAGAAAATACCCCTGCTGCAATTCAAATTGACTGCGGCAGGGGTGAATTGTGTGATGTTCGGGAAATGAATCCCTTGGTTAAGGATGCTTACTGAAATTGAGTAATCAACGTACCTCCGTCTGCTTGGTTGCCGGTAAGTTTATAGATTCCTGATCCGCTTGAACCCCATTCTGCTGTGGCTTGCCCTTCTATTGAGGTAGCTTGGCGGTAGTATTGTTCGAAGGTGTTGTCGCTTTTCAGTATGATTTTTGTTTGATCGTAATTTATCTGGTCGTATCCCCAATCAACCCATTCGCTTGTATAGGTTCCGCAAGGGAAGTCGCCATCAGCCTTGTATTCATAGTAGACGATGCCCGAACTGGTGGTGGCAACCCAGGTGTTCCCTTCGAATTTGAAGTCGTAAGAGCTGAATTGCCATATCTTTGATTGATTTAAGACTTCATATGCTGCTTTTATTTCATTGTCATTTTTCAGTTCTTCTGTAAGATTCCAGTAAGTATTGGATATTTTTGTGTATAATGTGTATGCCTCTTTATAGTTATCAAAGGTGATTTCAGAAGGGAAAGTCTTGGCAAGGTCAAGGAAATCTTTCTTTTGTTCCTCTTTGTTGACGGTCTTCAGTGTAAGAGTAGTTGAAAGTGAAGGAACATCTCCGCAAATCACTTTCAGGGTAAAGGTGCTGCCGGACTCCAAATCTTGCTTGAAATTGATTTGAAGACTGCCTTCGCCATAATAATAATAGTTTCCCCATTCTGACAGCTTATTCCCGTCAAATTCCAGGCTAATCTCAGGGCGTGTAGCCAGATTGCCTTGGGCATCCAGTCCGTATATGACAATATATGCGCTTCCTTGACTCAAATAGACAGGGATGATGCCGTCAGTTGTAGGCTCCGGAGAAATCTGCAAGCTTGCAGTAGGACGGTAAGGTGCTTCTACCAGTGCCAACATTGCATTATGGAGGGCTTGGTAAGCCGTGGCGATTTCTTCCTGTGTGGAAGATGGGTTATTGACAACGGGACGTACTTCTTCTGTTTTTGTTTTCAAAGCCGCTAGTGACTCTTCTGTATAGGCATAAGTTTCCCCTCTTACGATGTTCATGGCTTGGTTGAACAGATTGGTTAAGTCATTTTGGTCAATGGAAGCAATATCCATCCATTTAGCATAGAGCGTGATGTCTTTGGTGATGGGAGTGGAAAAGTCGAATTGAGTACTTAAGGTCATTTCAGTATACCATCCTTCAAACAGATAGCCTTCTTTGGTAGGTACCGGCTGAGGCGTTCCAATCGTTCCGCCTTCGGGAATCTGTTTGGCTTCTACAGCACTTCCGCCGTTGCTTTCAAACGTAACGGTATAGGCGATATCAGTCCATTTGGCATAAAGGGTAAGATCTTGCGATACACTTTCGGTGGCAAACTCCCAGGCATTGGTGCATTCGGCTTCTTTATACCATCCGGAAAAGAATGCCTTTTCTTTGGTCGGGTTGATGGGCTGTACGATTTTTTCGCCTGCATATACCGACTGTTCAGCTACTTCGCTACCTCCTTGGGAATCGAATACAACCGTAAACTTCTGTAAGATGGTTTCATCATTATCACATCCGGTCATGACAGTCAAGGTAAGTACTGTCATGAACAACATAGAAATTAGTTTCTTCATGTTTCTTTAATGTTATGTTAAACAATAGATTCTTTATTTGCAAAGATAAGTTGTGAAACCTGAATAAACTTAAAAATGTTGTTGTGGAAGATTGTACAGAAGTGTTGATTTATTTTGTACTTATTTCCTGTTTTCTTGTCTTTCATCCTCCAGCGAATGGGAATAAACAGAGAAAAAATCATGGTGGAGGACACGGCATATGCGTAGAAGCAGAGCTGTATCGATATTTTTTCTTTTGAAGATGGAGTATACATTCGTCCGTTCGCAGCAAAGCTTTTGGGCAAACCAAGCTACAGAGCGTTCTTGCCGGTGTAGTTCCGATTCGATGAGTTGTCCGATATGTATCATAGCAGTAGAAAATAAAAAAAAGGCGGAACCATTCGTAACTTATTTCATTCTGAGGTACCGCCAAGCACCTTGTAACCTGATAAGCACGAACGGTTCACGCCCCTAAGAGCGCGAACCTCTCCGACTCATTCTCCGGTTACTTCAAATTGGCGGTTTTCAGAATAGAGAACAAGAGAGCAAAAGCTCGAATCTTTTCTTATAAGTTATAGGAATGGAAACGCTTTTCCGTTAATGTCTCATTAAGAAGCCGTTCCTATATCGACTTTCCGCGGTAAAGATACATGTTTGGTTTATATTTTGCTTGTTTAAGTTTATCTTTTTTTCTTATAGGGGCTTAAATATATACGGATTGACAAATTAAACCTTATTTCTCTTCTACTACAGAAGTCAGCGGATATTTATTTCCTTTGATTTCAGTAAGGAAGGCTTTGGCTGATCCGAAATTCAGGTACATATCCAGACGGACGGGGAGATGGTTCCGGTCGTCGGTAACATAGAAAGTGATGACTTCTTTTTCTTCACCTTCGGCATTATATTCCACCAGCGAGAATACCAGACAGCGGTAGGTTACTTTGTTTTCGGCTTTATAGTTTTCTTTTCCCCGATAGATGAGCGTCTGTTTCTCAATGGCGCGTCCGGTAGCCATGGAGAAGCGTATTTTCTGTCCCGGTTCATAATCGGAAGGATCGTAAGAGCGGGCTTGCAGAAGAATGCTCAGCATGTCATATACACAAACGGGAGACTCTTCATGCTGTTTGTTGGTATTGCCGCGAAGTGTACGTTGCTGGTCGACAATGCATTTTCCGCCGTGGTAGCTGAACTTTACTTCATCGACCGTATATCGTTTCCCTTCTTCAGCTCCCTTACGGAAGTAGAGAGGGACAAGGTCTTCGGTTGTAACACAGGTCAGTGTGTCGCGCATTTTGAAGAAGAAATCAATCCGCTTGTTCGTGAATGACTGCAAGTCGGTGCGCAGGCAAGACTTTCCCTGAAGGGTGTCTTTATTGACTGTCATCTTTGCCCATCCGGCGTTAATCCAGATAAATTTCCAGTTGAACTTCAGTTCATAAGAGAGGGTCTCTCCCGGCTGGATGGCATCATTTACAGCGCCACACTGGGCTTTGATAGTGCTTATGCTTCCTATCAGGAGGCAGAGGCTGAGCATTACTTTTTTTATCATGGTGTTCTTCCTAATTTACGGGCACGCTCTTTGTTGCGGTCCTTAATGGTTTTTGCTTCGTCAGGTTTCTGTTTCTTTATTTCGTCGAGCTTTTGTTTGTTGAGCGGAATGGCTTGTACGTCCCAGGTCTCTTCAAACTCAAAGTTGGCTTTCATTTCCCATACTTTGGGGAAATAGAATACCTCTTCCGGCTGGCGTTTTGCTTCATAGTTTCCCGTGTCCCATACTCCGTTTTGGTTATCATCGTTGAAGAGGCGGATGTAATATTTGGTATTGGGCTGCAGGAAATAAAAATCGCAGGTGTTCTGACGGCTTACCGGCTGTTGGCGTACCACGGCATCACTGCTGTTCAGCAACTGTACGATGGCGTGCGGACCGGCTCCTACAATATTCAGATAGAGTGTACCATAATCTTCTAATGTTTTCACTTTTAAGGTGTTTTCCACTTTGTTGGTATAAAGTCCGTATAATCCTTGTATGGCTAGTGAATCAATCTGCATGCGGTATTCTTTTCCGGGTTGCCAGTCGGCCAAGATTTGGTACTGGCGTGGCAGAATACTGTCGGCTTGAAAGATGAAGGGAATATCTTCCCAGAGCGAATCAACTTTTACTGCCATATGGATGGCTGAAGTATCTATGTGGGCCACGGGCTCTTCAAACTTCAGGGTTATGTTGCGGTTTAAGTCGAAAGCCGAGGGAGCATCTACATTTATGGTGAGGAACTTGGTTTCCACGCGCAGCGTATCGCCTTTGCGGGCACGCTTTTTCCGTTCTTTTTCTTCTTTCTTGCGGGCTTCTTCAGCCATGGCAAGGCGTCGCTCCTTGTTGATTTTGTTCACCATACGTAAGGTATCGGTTTTCGGAACCAGCTGTCCTAAGGTATCGGTAGCCAAGTAGGTGAGTTGTACTGTCAAGGTATCGCGCTCACATAGGGTGGTGTCTTTAATCCAGTAGAGGAGGGAGTCTTTGCGTAAATTGCTTTCGATTACCAATGCGTCTTTCTCGTCAAAATCGAGTCCTTTCAAGGTGGGAAGTGTATCTGCCTTTGCACTGAAGTAGAGCGAAAAGCGGTTGAGTTGTGGACGTTCGCTTTTGACCAGATATTGCAATGGGTTTTCCTCTTTAAAGGCACGCAAGATGAGGTTGTCTGGAAGAAAACGGGTGTAGTTGATTTTATAAATGGTATCGTAAGCCAACGTGTCGATTTCATTCCAGATGGTATCTTCGCGTACTGCTCCTTCCATACTTGGTACGACCAGTGAGTCGAGATAAGCTATTGCTTCTGTTTTGGAGTCGAACAGGTAGTTCTGATTTCCATCCATCAGGGCATAGATCCGGTAGGTACCCGGTGCGATGCCTTTCACGTTGAAGTGTCCCCGGCTGTCAGTGCGTGAGATACGGTCGAATGGAATCTTGGAGAAAGCGGTATCGTTCAGGTTTTTATGGATACCCACCTGAATGCCTTTTACCGGCTCTAAGTCGGCGGCATTTAATACAGTTCCTGATATCTCCATCGTGTCAATACTGTTTCCGGTAGAGAAGGAATAGGCAAAGTTTCCCAGAGGATTGTCTTCGTTATTGTCTACAATGGCATCTCCGAAGTCGATGGTATACGTGGTGTTTGCTTTCAGTGAATCAAAAAACTCAACTAAAACACGTTTGCCGCTGACTTTCACTTCGGGGCTTTCGCTTTGTGGAGGAGAAACGATAACCTTCTCGGAAGCTTTATCTAACTTGATGAATTCATCGAACTCGATGCTTATTTTCTTACGCTTGTTGTTGATGGCGTTTGTCTCAGGGTTGGCACGCACGAATTTGGGAGGAGTTTCGTCATAAGGACCTCCGTCGGGCATACCTGTGCTTGCGCAGGCGTAGAAACCGATGATTACAATCAGGATGGCTATGTATTTGGGTATGGGACGCATGTTTGAGTTCTTAAGTTTTTGTTTTTCTTTTGAGATTTATTGTGTTAGCCTCCAGATACGAGGTATCAGGGTTTTATTTAAAGCCTTGTCACCTGTATCAGGAACTCGTAACATTATAAAGATGCATTCAGTGCTAACATTTCTTCAATATGTTCGCGGTTATTACTCAAGCGGGGTACTTTATGCTGTCCTCCCAGTTTCCCTTTTTGTTTTAGCCAGTCGTGGAACAGATTGGGGCGGGCAACGATGATTTCCAGTTCTTGCAGGGTAATGTCTTTATGCCGTTTAGCCTCGTAGTCTGAATTGATTTCCTGTAGCGAACGGTCGAGTACATGGCGGAAATGTTCTAATGAATCGGGCATGACACTGAATTCAATGAGCCACTGATGGCGACATTTGGCATTGGCATCCATGAATACAGGGGCAGCCGAATATTCAAGCACTTGTGCTCCGGTTTCGGCACAGGCACGGGCTAGTCCTTTTTCAGCATTGTCAACCATCAGTTCTTCACCGAATGCGTTGATAAAGTGCTTGGTACGTCCGGATATGATAAACTTATACGGGTTCTTCTGAGTAAATTTTACCGTATCGCCTAAGATATATCGCCAGAGTCCACATGAGGTGCTGATTACGATGGCATAGTTCCGTCCGATTTCGACTCCGCTGAGGGGAACAATCGTAGGACTGGGATTGTCAATTTCTTCAAGCGGGATGAATTCATAGAATACGTCATAGTCAATCATGAGCATCATGGCAGGATCGTTCATGTCGTTCTGTAGTCCGAAGAAGCCTTCACTGGCATTATAAGTTTCCATGTAATGCATCTTGTCGGTCGGGATAAGCGCCTTGTATTGCTCACGGTAAGGAGTAAAGCAAACGCCTCCGTGGAAGAAGACTTCCAGATTAGGCCATACTTCGTTGAGTGTTTTTGCTCCGGTCTTTTCCAAGATGCGCTTGATGACCGCCAGCATCCATGAGGGAACCCCTGAAAGGTTGGTTACGTTTTGGTGAATGGTGGTTTCGGCAATGCGTTCCACTTTCTCTTCAAATTCGCTGAGTAGGGCGATTTCCTTGCTCGGAGTCCGGATGAAGTTTACCAGTGGGTTAATGTTCTGAATCAGAATGGCTGATAAGTCGCCCACCAGACTGTCTTTAACATTATAGTTCGGGCTGTGACTTCCTCCCAGAATCAGGCCTTTCCCGGAGAAGAAGCGGCTCTGTGGATTTTGTTGTAAATATAAGGCTACCGCGTCGGTTCCACCCATGTAATGGACATGGTGTAATCCGTCTTTACTTACGGGAATAAATTTACTTTTATCATTGGTGGTTCCGGATGATTTGGCATACCATATCACCTTCCCCGGCCACAAAACATTGGTTTCGCCGTGACGCATACGGTCAACATATCCCTTGATGTCTTCGTAGGTTTGAATTGGAACGCGCTGGAAATCGGTATAGTTTTTGATGTGGCTGTAGTCATATTGAGTTCCCCACTCGGTAGAGGAAGCGGCTTGTATTAATTTCCGGAATACTCGGTCTTGGATAGCTTCAGCTTCTGAAACATATTTGGTTAAAGCTTTTTGCCTTGGCTCGAATATTTTACCTATTAATTTTGTAGAATTCATGGGTTGTAAAATTTCAAATCCTTAAATTGCAAAGGTAGAGGTTTTCTACATAAAACCGAATGGCTTTGTATTATTTTTTCTTATAATAAGACATTTATGCAGTTTTTTCTTACCTTTACGACAGAATGATTTAAAGAAGAAAGCTCATGGGTTTGAGGAAGAACTCTTGGTTATAAACCTTGGAAATTCATTTTCAAGGCTTATTTTAGGTAACGGGGTTAATAGATGCGGAGAAATTAGGTTGAATGGCTTACGGCAAAAGGTATAAGGCAACACTTAATCACTCAAGGACCTCAAAGTTCAAAACAAACTTGGAAGCTTAAAGACTCAAGAACCTCAACAGTCTGAGAATTAAAAAAAACTTAAAAACTAAAACTTGATACAGATGAAAATCGGAATCTTGACTTCTGGAGGCGACTGCCCGGGCATTAATGCTACCATTCGTGGTGTATGCAAAACAGCCATTAATCATTATGGCATGGAGGTGTATGGTATTCATAGCGGTTTTCGCGGATTGCTGGATGATGATATTGTATCCTTGACGGAAAACTCGTTGACCGGTTTGCTGAATATGGGAGGAACTATTCTGGGGACTTCACGTGAGAAGCCTTTCAAGAAAAAGAATATGACTCCTGTAGCGCAGGATAAACCGGCGATGCTGCTTAAGACAATTCGTGAGCGTGAGTTGGACTGCATTGTTTGTATTGGAGGAAATGGTACACAGAAAACAGCTGCCAAATTGGTGGAGGCAGGGGTGAATGTGGTTTCTATTCCTAAAACGATTGATAATGATGTGTGGGGAACGGATGTTTCTTTCGGATTTGATTCAGCGGTATCAATTGCTACCGATGCGATAGACCGTCTGCATTCAACCGCCAGTGCGCATCAGCGTGTGATGGTGATTGAGGTGATGGGGCATAAGGCCGGATGGATTGCGCTGTATTCGGGCATGGCTGGTGGAGGAGATATTATTTTGCTGCCGGAAATTCCTTTTGACATTCACCGGATTGGGGATGCAATTATTAACCGTCTTAAGAAAGGAAAGCCGTATTCGATTGTGGTAGTGGCAGAGGGAATTCCGACACGCGACGGGAAAAAGGCGGCACAGTTTATTGCGGAAGAAATTGAGTATGAAACCGGGTTTGAAACGCGTGAAACTGTGCTGGGTTACATTCAGCGTGGGGGAAGTCCTACGGCTTTCGACCGCAATCTGGCTACCCGGATGGGTGGACATGCCACTGAACTGATTGCCCGGGGAGAATTTGGACGTATGATTGCGCTTCAGGGAGATGCTATCGGCTCGGTTCCTCTGAACGAAGTGGCTGGAAAATTAAAGCTGGTTACCGAAAATCATGATTTGATAGAACAGGGAAGACGGATGGGAATCTGCTTCGGATAACTGTTTGTTTAGATATTTGTTAGTTGATGAGATGGCAAGTTGATGAGGCTTGAAATGTTTGTCAAGACCTTGTTTTTTTGTCACCTGAAGCCTTGTCACCTAAAACTTATAAAACCAAAACTTAGGATGAAGATTAGAAATATTGATTTGGGAGAAAAGCCTGTAGTGTTGGCACCGATGGAAGATGTAACCGATCCGGCTTTCCGCTTGCTCTGTAAAGAGTTTGGCGCTGATATGGTTTATACGGAATTTGTTTCAAGCGATGCGCTGATCCGCTCGGTGGGAAAAACCATGCTGAAGCTGAACATCAGTGAAAAGGAACGCCCGGTGGCTATTCAGATTTACGGGAAAGATACGGATACGATGGTTGAGGCTGCACGGATTGTGGAACAGGCTAATCCGGATATATTGGACTTGAACTTCGGTTGTCCGGTGAAGCGTGTGGCTGGGAAAGGTGCAGGCTCAGGCATGTTGCAGAATATTCCGAAAATGCTGGAAATTACCCGTGCGGTGGTCGATGCGGTGAAGATACCTGTAACCGTAAAGACTCGTTTGGGATGGGATGCTGAGCATAAAGTGATTGTGGAGCTGGCAGAACAGCTGCAGGACTGTGGCATCGAGGCTTTGACTATTCATGGACGCACCCGCGCACAGATGTATACGGGGGAAGCCGACTGGACCTTGATAGGTGAGGTGAAAAAGAATCCCCGAATGCGTATTCCGATTATCGGGAATGGAGATGTGACTACTCCGCAACGAGCCAGAGAGTGTTTTGATCAGTATGGTGTGGATGCTATTATGATAGGACGCGCCAGCTTTGGCCGCCCATGGATTTTTAAAGAGGTAAAACATTATCTGGAAACGGGGGAGGAGCTGCCACCGTTGTCGTTTAAATGGCGGATGGATGTTTTGCGCAGAGAGGTGCTTGACAGTGTAAACCTGCTGGATGAGCGCCGGGGTATTTTGCATGTGCGGCGTCATTTGGCTGCATCTCCTTTGTTTAAGGGTATTCCGAACTTCAAGGAAACGCGGATTGCGATGCTCCGGGCAGAGACGCTTGATGAGTTAAACGGAATATTGGATTTTATAGAAAAGAACTTTGGTCTGGAAGCGGATAAAATATAAAAGTTCCCCCTTAACCAGTCTGTAAAAAAACAGGTTAAGGGGGAACTTTTGTTTATTATCCTCTTTTTCTACACAAGATGTAAGACGAATGCTTGTGTAGAAAAACAGTCAAGCCGTGTTGGCTTAAGCTTGAACATTTTTTGCCTGTTCTTCCTCATGGAGCTCTTTAAAGGCCGCTTCTTCGGCTTGAGCTATGATCAGTTCGGCATTGTCTCGCTTGTTCATTGTTCGTTGTTCAGCCTCTGCTTGTACCGGTTGCGTTTCCACCTCCGGCAGTCTGGCAGTGTTTTCTGTTACCGCTACTTCGTCGGCTGTATCAGAGGGCTTTTCCGGCTGCATTTCAGCTGCAGATTTTTCTGCGGCTTGTTCGCGTTGTGACTTTGCCGTGAAGATGGCATCAATAAACTGAGGGTCTGACTTGATTTTATTCAGTGTTTCATGAGCCGCCTCTTGCTGTGACTCTTTTTTAGAATATCCCTTTCCTAAACCGGCAGGGATGTTTTCTACGGTTATTTGCGTCTCAAAAACCGGATTCTGTTCTTGGTCGACTGACTGGTCGAGTAGATTAAATTCGATTTCGAATTTGTTTTTCTGACTCCATTCAATCAGTTTTGATTTGAAGTTGACCTCTTTACGTGAGATTTTATCCAAATTCAAGTATTGGCTGATGATGCGCTCTTCCATAAACTTTTTACACGCTCTGTATCCGCGGTCCAGATAGATGGCTCCGATGAGAGCCTCAAAGGCGTTTCCGCACATGTAACTGTTATGTGAAGACTGTCGGGTGGTATACTTAATCAGTTTATCTAATCCTATCTGTACAGCCACCTGATTGAGCGTTTCCCGCTGAACGATTTTAGAACGGGTATTGGTCAGAAATCCCTCCCGCTTTCCTTCGAAACGTTTATAGACAATGTCGGCTACGACTGCATCCAGGATGGCATCTCCCAAAAACTCCAGACGTTCGTTGTTCATTAACCGCCCTTTTGATTTTACCGATGAAGATTTATGCAAGAGGGCTTGTTGGTAAAGACTGATGTCTCGGGGATAGAATCCAAGTATCTTATAAAAACAAAGATAAGACTCCTTATCCTTTCGAAAAAGAAGTCTTATCCTATCTGTTATATTGCTAAACACAGTTTATTCAGTGTATTTTTTAACGATTACACATGCATTGTGTCCACCAAATCCAAAGGTATTGCTCAACGCCGCACGTACGGTGCGCTGTTGTGCTTTATTGAATGTGAAGTTCAGGTTATAATCGATGTTTTCATCGTTATCGCCTTCTTCGTGGTTGATGGTAGGAGGCACAATGTCGTTTTTAACAGTCAATACGCTGGCAATAGCTTCTACTGCGCCGGCTGCACCAAGGAGGTGACCAGTCATTGACTTGGTAGAGCTGATATTTAGTTTGTAAGCATGTTCTCCGAAAAGAGCTTGAATTGCTTTTACTTCAGAAATATCACCTACCGGAGTAGAAGTTCCGTGAACGTTGATATAGTCGATATCCTCCGGTTGCATGCCTGCATCTTCCAAGGCATTCATCATCACCAATTTCGCACCCAGGCCTTCGGGGTGAGAAGCTGTTATATGATAAGCGTCGGCTGATGCACCTGTTCCGGCCAGTTCGGCATAAATCTTCGCACCACGTGCTTTAGCGTGTTCAAGTTCTTCCAGAATCAGACATCCGGCTCCTTCACCCATGATGAAACCGTCACGGCTTGCGCTAAACGGACGTGAAGCGTGTTCAGGGTCATCATTGCGTGTTGACAATGCGTTCATAGAGTTAAATCCGCCTACTCCAGCCGGGAAGATAGTGGCTTCTGCACCTCCGGCTAAAATCATGTTTGCTTTGCCCAAGCGAATGAGGTCGAAAGCAGCACCGATTGCGTTTGATGAAGATGCGCAGGCTGAAGTGGTTGTGAAGTTAGGTCCATGAAAACCATAGAGCATTGAAATGTGACCTGATGCGATATCTGCAATCATTTTCGGGATAAAGAACGGGCTGAAGCGCGGACCAATAGTGTCTTTAGTCTGTGCGTAGCTCAATACTTCTTCTTCAAAAGTATGGAGTCCGCCGATACCTACTCCGAAAATAACTCCGATTCTGTTCAAATCTTCTTTTTCGACGTCGATAGCAGAGTCAGTAACTGCTTCTTTGGCTGCGGCAATGGCATATTGAGTATAAAGGTCCATTTTGCGGGCTTCCTTGCGGTCGATGAAATCGGTCGCATTGAAGTTTTTAACCTCACAAGCAAACTGAGTCTTGAATTTTGATGCGTCGAAATGAGTAATAGGTCCTGCTCCGCTTACTCCGTTGATCAGGTTGTTCCAGAACTCAGGAACTGTATTACCTACGGGGGTAAGTGCACCAAGACCTGTTACTACTACTCTTTTTAATTCCATACAAGCAGAATTAAATTATTTTGCGTTAGCTTCGATGTAAGAGATAGCGTCGCCTACAGTCTGGATTTTTTCTGCCTGATCGTCAGGAATAGAGATATTGAATTCTTTTTCGAATTCCATAATCAGTTCTACAGTATCCAAAGAGTCAGCACCCAGGTCGTTAGTGAAGCTTGCAGTTGCTACAACTTCTGATTCTTCTACGCCCAATTTATCAACGATGATTTTCTGTACTTTTGATGCGATTTCAGACATAATTTTAATTTTTTAAGTTTATAAATAGGATAATTTATTGATTTTTCGCTGCAAAGGAATAAATATTTCTTGTTCTAAGCAAATATTCAGGCAAATAAATGCATCTTCTTTGCACAATTTAAAAGGTTGTGTGCATGAAAAGCACTGTTTTTACTTTTCTGGGGGGCTTTTTGCAGAGGAGAGCACGTATAATCTACTTCTTTATTATAGAGCGCACTAAAAACCAGCAATGCCGTGCTAGGGTTGAAAGTGTTCCGTAATGATGACACATGATGTGAAACCGTTCGCGCAAGGAGGCCTTGTGGTTGCGGGTGGTCATTCCTTCATTCAGATAGTCTATCAAGACGAGGTGCGTGTTATGAAGGACCCGGCTTTTCTTCATGATGCGGATACACCAGTCGAAATCGGCTGAGAAGCGATAGGTTAAATCGTAAGGCTCCACTTGGTCACGGCGGGCAAAGAAGGCTTGGTGGCAAACTAACATCCCGTGTTTGAAGCTTTTCCATGTCAGCTCTTCAGGAGCCGACAGGCGGCGCATACGGAGAAAATGACCTTCCCGGTCCACGATGGCTGTTTCTCCGTATAATACGTCGGGAAGCTCCGCTCCCGTAACGGAGTGTACCATCTGAAAAAGCGTATCATCTTCATGCAAGGCGTCTCCGGCATTCAGAAAGCAGAGGTAGTCGCCGGTGGCAAGTGCGATGCCTTTGTTCATGGCATCATACAGTCCCTTGTCGGGTTCGCTGACCAGCGTGTGGATATGTTCCCGGTATTTATGGATGATATCCAGTGTATGGTCTTTTGAGCCACCGTCTACGATGATGTATTCCACGTTCTTATACGTTTGTGTAATTACACTCTGAATGGTGTCTTCCAGTACACTTCCCGCATTATAGGTAACGGTAATGATGGAGAATTTGGGATGTACATGATGGATGTTAGGCATTGTTTCCCGTTATTTGGTTGTATATTTTGATGTATTGCCCCGCTACGGTATTTTCCGAATAGGTTGCGATGGCTTTTCGGTAAGCCTCGGCGCTCAAGGTCTCGTAGTCACCCTCGGTCAGTGTCCAGTGGATTCCGTTTGCAAGGTCTTCGGCCGACTTATACTGTGCCACGTACCCATTATGTAAATGGTCTATCATCTGAGGAATTCCGCCTACATTGAATCCTACGCACGGAATGCCGCATGCCATGGCTTCTACGATGGTGTTCGGCAGGTTATCCTGTAGCGAAGGGGTTACGTAAAGATCAACGGCATTGTAAATATCAACCAGTTCTTTTTCATTGCTTACATAGTTCATGGTATAGATAGGAAAGGGAAAGAGTGAAGCATACTGCTCTGCATGACTTCCCAATACCACTACACCTAAGTTTTGGCCCAGTTCCGGATCATGGTCGGCTATCTGTTTGCAGGCTTCAATGAGGTAACTGATTCCTTTTCGTTTATCCGTTATTTTCATTGAGCCGAACAGCAGCAGTTTCTTATCGGACGGCAAGTTGAGCTTTTCGCGGGCGAACTTCTTCGGGCGTGGCTTGAACAGGTTGGTATTAATTGCATTGGGGATGCTGGTTATGGCTTGTCCCTGCAAGAGTGCGCTTTGCTTCGCCATCTCTTCAAGCCAATGGCTGCATGCCACAAAGGTGAGTTTGCTTCCTGCATAGAGTCTCGTCTTTTTCTGAAAAACCGTATGTGACAGGTCGCGCTTATGAGGGCGTTGGAGCAGTTCGCAACTTTGGCATTGTTGTGTATATTTTTTGCAGGAGCCGGCATAGTGGCAGATTCCAGTAAAGGGCCACATGTCATGCATGGTCCACACCACAGGCTTGCCCGAACGGATAATGCGTCGGATATCATTGAGCGAAAGCATACCTTGGTTTACCCAATGCAGGTGAATGACATCGGCCTGACGGAATTCAGGCAAGGAGGTGATGTCTGTTCCGGTGTTGGCAATATCTACGGCAAACAGGTTCTTGCGTTTGAAGCCATTGGCTGCCCAGATTACGGCTCTTTCCCATGCAAATTGCCAGATTCTTCTCCATGATTTCTTTAATGCAACAACGGTGACCTGGTCGGTTTGCTTGTCGCGAACCAACATTTTCGTCTTGATTCCATTATTTTTTAAAGCTTCCATCAGTCGGTTGGCTGCGATAGCCGCTCCTCCTATTCTTTCAGCTGTATTGATGATAAGTACTCTCATGGTGATTCTTTTCTTATTTTTTGCAAAGGTAGAGAGTTTTTTCTGAACGCAAAGGCGCAGAAGCGTAAAGTTTCGGATATAGACAAAGATAAATAGAAGTGTGGGTAACTTTTTCTGATGCGGAAAAAGAAGTTGCTGCGTGTGGAAAACGGAAGTTTTTCTCCGCATGATAAACTTCCGTTTTCTTGGTTATAATCTTAAAACAGAGTCTTTGTTTTTAGAAACAGAGCCTTTGTTTTTACATTCAAAGCCTTTGTTTTTAGAAACAGAGCTTTTGTTTTGAGTTTTCTTCCATAAGTATGTGTTTTTCCATCGGGAGAAAGAAGCTTTTGTTCAAATGAAAGCGTGTTTTTACCGGTGAATATTTTTGTAAAAGGTCATGTTGGTAAGAGGCTGTGTGTGCTTTACAAAACCTTTCCTGCGATATACGAGGCATATTGGTAGCTTGTGTTTTCGTAATACATTGAACTGTTGTAACTGTCTATTTTCGGGACAATCCATGACATGGATTCGCATATATAAATAAAGGAGTATGAGGACGGGAAGGGTCTCATTGGGAATGGAATTCTCGGGAAGCCAGTCTGTTACCGGCTCCCCAAGTCATCGTGTGCGCTTTGCAGAATGGCTTTTCCCAATTCCTGACGGCGCAGGCTGGGAGTAGGTTCATCCATCAGTACCTTTCCGGAATTATTATCCATGAGGGTTACTCCGGTACTGTCGCAGAAAGCCATGCCGTTATTGTAAGTATAGAAGGCAAACGGATAAGTATATTCTTCGCCCAATACGTTTCGGCTGAAGTTGAACTCTCGGTGGTCGATGTCCATTTGTGCCAGCAGGGTAGCAGCCATATCGGTCTGATTCATCAATTTATCAATGACCATGGGCTGTTTGACGGCTCCTCCTAACCAAATCATCGGAATATGATGGATGCGAGGGTCACTTGCAGAAGCTCCGACTGGGTAGGCAAATCCGTGATCGGGCAGGCAGACAATCAGTAGGTCTTTCCATTGTGGAAGTTGTTTCAGACGGTCGATTAATTTGCCTAAACACGCATCGGTGAAAGCGAAAGCATTCGGGATTTTTTCTTCTAACCGATGGTAAGGCACTTCAAACGGTTCATGGCTGCTTAAAGTCAGGAAAGCTGTATGCCAAGGCTTTCCTTCAGGGCGCTGCTTGATTTGGTTATATAGAAATTCACACGTAATGTCATCGTTTACTCCCCACGGATTCTGACGTTCGTTCATACTGAAGTCCACATCGGCGGTCAGCTTCTGATACCCGCTTCCCAACAAATAGCTTTTCATATTGGTAAAGTTGATATCTCCTCCATAAAGAAAATCAGTGGCATAGCCCTCGTTTACCAGTTTTCCGGCAATGGAGGGAAGGGTACGGCTCTTGGCAGGGATTTTCATGACCGAGAGCAAAGGGAAACTTTGGTAGCCGCTGAGCGTACAGATGGTACCTCGGTCGGTTCGGAAGCTGTTGGCATAACAATTGGTAAAGAATACGCCTTCTTTCGCCAGCCGCTCCAGGTTCGGACTGACACCGGGTTCACCTCCTAATGATTCCATGAATACGCCTCCATAACTCTCCATCAAGATAATCAGCAGGTTAGGCCGTTTGGTGCTCAGCAACTCTACTGTGTTTTTACCAGAGATAGGGTACAAGCCATCAAAAAGCTTCTTTCGTTTGCTCTCTTCAAAGAAGTCAAATTGTTTGGCATAGTCTTGCGTTTTGCTCGCAGAAGAAAGCAGGCTGAATGCCGGATTAACAGCCGAATGATTCAGAAACTCATTGTTGCAGAAATATACCTGTCCTACATTCGAAGTGGACTCGGTTACACCTCCTCGGATGATGATAAACAAGACTCCTCCCAAAAGAAGAGTCCCGATACTTCCACTGATGCGGTGCCGGGTGGCCGGCAGTACAGCGGGAGTGAGCTTGTAGAGTCCCCATGTAGTCAATACGGATAAGAGCAGAATGCTTATAATGCGGAGCAGAATAAAGCCGATGGATACACTGGCAGCCGCATTTTTAGGAGAGTCGAGATAGAAGAATACAGACGCATCGAGCTTGAAGCCCCAAAACGGATAAAGCGCCATGTCGCCGATGAAAATCAAAGCGACCAGCAGACTGATCAGTGCGTAATAAACGGTCAATATCTTCCGTAGCGGGAATTGCTTTAGCCAGATACTGACCAGAACAGCTAACCAAGGAAGGGCAGTAAGGTATCCTGTGGTAGCGGCATCAAGGGTGAAGCCATGAAAAACGACACGTCCGTAGTCGGTGAATGAAACTCCTTTATCTGCGGCATCATTATAGAGCATGAACAGCGGCTTCTGTATCAGGAAGTATCCTAAAATGGCAGAAAAAAAAGAGAGGAGGTAAGCTATTCTTTTTTTCATATTCGTTTGTTTTTATATTGCAGGCTTTCAGCTGATAGGTTGGGAAGTGGGAAAGACTTGAGTTAACCCGTATGAAAGTCTGGTCGTTTCTTAAAGGCCTAAACAACGGCTTTATTTTCTTCCGAAGTCGGCGGGTACTTCTCCCCATTGGTCGGTTTCCCATTTGAGCAGCGGAGTGGTATACTTATTGGAATGCAACCATTTTTCGGCACGTTCAATCAGTTCAAACAATTTTTCTGTGCGCGGTGTTCGTTCCAGTTTGGTTTTGCATTTTTTTTGTTTGACCCAGTTTAAGGCATTCCGGCTGTCGGAATAGATAGGCATATCTAATCCCTTCTGCTTCAATAGAGCAAGTCCATGAACAATGGCAAGAAACTCACCGATATTGTTGGTTCCGTAAACCGGTCCGAAGTGGAAGATTTCTTGTCCGGTGAGCAGATATACGCCCCGGTATTCCATAGGTCCCGGGTTACCACTGCAAGCAGCATCTACCGCAAGGCAATTCAGATTAAAGTTTTCAGGTAGAGCAGTAGCCGGTTTTTCTTTTTCCTCCCGGCTGAAATAGTGATGAGCAGGAGAGGCAAGTGCCTGTTCCGCTTCTTCGCGGGTGTCGAATGATTTGAAGAGAGCTCCTTTATAGTTCTTGATTTGCAACTGGCATTCTGTCCATGAGGTATAGACTCCGGGATTGACTCCTTTCCATACGACGTAGAATTTCTGTTTTCCCACTTTCTGGTTGAGGTTTTAGTAGTTTTAAGTTGATAAGTTAACAAGGCAACAAGTTGACAAGGCTATTAGATACTTTACAAAGTATTTTTAAAACCTTGTCAACTCGTCAACTGAAACCTTGTTGCCTGATTGGATTACATTCTTTCAGGAACTTCAATACCTAACAAGCCCATGGCAAGTTTTACCACTTTGCCAACGTTCTGGCTCAAGGCAAGACGGAACACTTTCAGTGCTTCGTTTTCTTCGCGTAAGATACTGAAGTCATGATAGAACTGGTTATATTCTTTTACCAAGTCGTAAGCATAGTTGGCAAGGATAGACGGGTTATAGTCGCTACCAGCCTGTTTTACCACATTCGTAAAGTCTGCCAGCATTTGGATAAGTCCTTCTTCTTTCACGCTCAGTTCAATGCCCGACGGGATGGTGGCAGGAACCGTGATACCAGCTTCGGCTGCTTTACGCAGGATAGACTGGATACGGGCGTATGTATATTGGATAAACGGACCGGTATTTCCGTTGAAGTCGATAGATTCTTTCGGGTTGAAAGTCATGTTCTTACGTGCATCTACTTTCAAGATGAAGTACTTCAAGGCTCCTAATCCTACGATACGTGCAATATCATCCGCTTCCTCTTGAGTCAGTCCGTCCAGTTTGCCCAATTCGTTGCTGGTTTCTTTGGCTGTTTCAATCATGGCTTCCATGAGGTCGTCGGCATCAACAACCGTTCCTTCTCGGCTCTTCATTTTACCTTCAGGCAATTCTACCATTCCGTAAGAGAAGTGTACCAAGTCCTTACCCCATTCAAATCCTAACTTGTCTAACAGGATAGAGAGCACCTGGAAGTGGTAGTTCTGTTCGTTACCTACCACATAAATCATTTTATCGATTGGATAATCCTGGAAACGCAATTTCGCTGTACCGATATCTTGTGTCATGTAAACAGATGTACCGTCGGCACGAAGCAATAGTTTGTGGTCGAGTCCTTCAGCCGTCAGGTCAGCCCATACCGAACCATCCTCTTTGCGGAAGAAGAATCCTTTTTCCAGACCTTCCATGACCTTTTCCTTTCCTTCCAGATAGGTTTCCGATTCATAATAAATCTTATCGAAGCTTACTCCCATCATCTTATAGGTTTCATCGAATCCGGCATATACCCAGTCGTTCATTTTTTTCCAGAGTGCGCGAACCTCGGGGTCGTTTGCCTCCCATTTACGGAGCATTTCGCGTGCTTCAAGCATCAGCGGAGACTGTGCTTCGGCTTCTTCTTTGCTCAGTCCTTTTTCCATCAGTTCAGCTACTTCTGCTTTGTAGTGCTTATCGAAAGCCACGTAGTAATCGCCGATGAGGTGGTCGCCCTTCTTGCCTGATGATTCAGGAGTTTCTCCGTTACCGTATTTTAGCCATGCCAGCATGGATTTGCAGATATGGATACCACGGTCGTTTACAATGTTTGTCTTCACCACCTTGTTTCCGTTGGCAGCCATCACATTAGCCAGTGCATTGCCCAACAGGTTATTGCGGACGTGACCCAAATGCAGCGGCTTGTTGGTGTTAGGAGATGAATATTCAATCATGACCAGCGGAGAGTTTTCAGTTGCTTTCTGAATACCCCACTGAGCATCAGCATGAATGCGGTTCAGTAATTCCACCCATACATCCGAAGCAATGGTGAGATTCAAGAATCCCTTGATTACGTTATAGTTTGCAATCGCCGGTTCGTTTTGGTTCAAGTATTCTCCGATTTCTTGTGCGGTCTGCTCCGGAGATTTCTTAGACATTTTCAAGAAAGGGAATACCACCAAAGTGAGGTGACCTTCAAACTCTTTCTTTGTTTTCTGAAGCTGTACCATCTTGGCAGGTACTTCTGCTCTATACAGTTCTTTCACGCCCTTCAGGACCGATTCGGTCAGTTTATCTTCTATTTTCATGTGTATGTAATTATTGTTTTTGTCAGTTTGAGTTTACAAAGATAGTGATTTTTGCTGAGGCTTTCTCTTTGCAGAGAGCCGCGATCTCAGTATCTTCCTAATTTTTCTTGGATGCCGTCTTGATAAGCTTTCCACAGCTTAGCAACATCTTTCAGAGAATAAGCATCTGAAAAAGGACAAGTAAACAACGCAATAGCTATGTATCCGATTACTCCGTTAAAGCCTCTGATGTATTTCACTCCCCAGTTTCTGCCGTAATGATGGTTCAGGTAGGTGGAATTTCTTATCTGATAAAAGCGTTTCCATTTTTTCTTTTTGTTGCGCTCATTCCAGGTATCATTCGAGAAGAATTTTTCCTTATCCATCAGGGCAGAAGGAATATAAAGAATTTTATAACCGGCCAGTACAGCCCGTAAGCAATAGTCGGTATCATCGCAGAAGATGAAAAGGTCTTTGTTGGGCAAACCTATTTTTTCAACAGTCTCTTTGCGGATGAATAATCCTTCGAAAGCAGTTCCCAAGATTTCAACAGGCTTGTTAATAACTTGCTTTTTCAGCTTCTTTTTATACATCGAAGAGAATGGATTGGTCAGATTGACAGCCTGGAAGTCGTTTGTAAAGATATTGCCTTCCATGAGTCGCCTGGGGGCAAGAATACCTACCTCTTCAGATGCGGTATGATCCAATAAGTTTGACAGGCAGTCCGGACGAGGAAAAACATCATCATCCATACACCATATCCAGTCGGCTCCTCTTTCCATAGCTTGCTGGATACCGGTATAAAATCCGCCGGAACCTCCCACATTCGCTTGGGTAATCACAATCAAATCCGTCTGTTCAGCCAGCCATTCTCCGGTATCATCCGTGCTGCCATTATTTACAACAATGATTGCGTGGGGACTGTTCTTTCTCAGGCAGGCGATGTTTCGCTTCAGCAGCTGACTTCGGTTATAGGTAACAACTACAGCAATTACTTTCATGGGTTAAAACATTAATAAAGTCCGTCAATTTTTCCGGGTTGAGTGCTCCGGAATTCAACCAGCAAGCGATAGCATTCTTCAGCATCAAAGCCGCGAAGTCGTGCGTATTCTTCTGCAAAAATCCGGTGCATGTGAGGTGTTGCAGGCAGTCGTTCCAAATTCTTGCATCCGCTGCGAAGATTTATCGGACCAATAGCCATCCGGTTTAAATCAACGATTTCGATGTCAATGCCCTGGTTTGTTTTGTGGAACAAGATGTTTCCGCGTCCGTAATCTTTATGTGCGTAACCATGGTCATGAAGAATGGCAGTGGTTCTTGCTACAGCACGTATGACTTCGTCTTCGTATTCAAATTTTTGTTTGAATAGATCCTCGTAGGTATAAGGGCATGTAGAGGCGAGTGTGACGTAGTAGCTGCGGTCGAATAAGAGACCGCTGCGCACATTCAAGTATCCGATTGGTTTCGGAGTGCCTACCCCGATGGATAAATACATTTGGGCATGGATGTAGGAGCGCTTTGCCTTTGACGGGCGGAATATCCCGTAAACAAAACGGTTGATGATATTAGGGCGGTGGAACGATTTGACAACAAAGTCGGTTCCCTTATAGCTTATTTTACGGAGTTCATTTCTTCCCTGATGAATGACAGTTCCTTCATGGTTTCTGAAACGCTCGGGTATGGAAAGGATAAACTCCTCCCATTGCTTGCAATCAGGGTGAACAACAACAGTACGATGGTTCAATACATTCATAATTTCCTGCAAATGTTTTTAAATCTTATCCAGTCCTTTGGTATATTTGAGCCAGTAATACTTTAAGGGATTTTTGTATTTCAGTTGTTTCCACGGGCGGCTTCCATGAGGGCGATGCCATACCGGAAGGGTGGTGAACAGATAGTTCTGAAAACCTTTTTTAGGCGCTTCGTGTGAAATAGTTACGTCATACCAGTTTTTGGTAGGGTCTAGCAGGTGGAAATCGAATGATTTCAGGAATTCGGGGGTGAGCAGCGAGCAGCAGAAACTGCAGTGCTTTTTCTCGGCATATATTTTCCCTTCATTTCCTTTTGCATGAAGATAAGGATAATTGATTTCTCCTGATTCATCTACTGTAACTGCGGCAGCAATGGCACAGTCTTTCCGTTCCGATGCCCCGTCGTATAGCTTCTGCAGGGTGTCTTTTTTGACAACTACATCCGATTCCACAATCAGCATTCCTGCATCGGCCTCAATGGCTTTTTCTTGTGCTGTCTGCAGTACGAGCAGATAGTTGGGAGAGGGATGGGTCGTTAAGTCGGCCAGGTTAACCAACTGAAACCCATAAGTACGGGATGCTTCTTCCAGTTTCCGGGTATTTTCTTCAGTACTGAAGTCATTATAAACGGTATAGGTAAACGGTACGGTAATATCCGACTCCATAATTGCCTTTATGGTTTCAAGTGTAAAGTCAATCGAGTCTTTTACCGGTGTAAGAATATGTAGACATTTCATAGGCAGTATCATTCTGAGTTTATATAATAGGTGGCTTTCCCGAAAGTAGCATCAGGAAAGTTCTTTCTGGCAGAGCTTAAGAGCAGCGGCAACGGTATCATCCATGTCTGCATACATATACTGCCCTAATCGTCCTCCAAATAAAATATTTTTTTCTTGTTGTGCCAATTCCTGATAGCGATGGTATAACTTGGAATTCCGCTCATCATTGATCGGGTAATAAGGCTCTTTTCCTACCTGGAAGTCATCCGGATATTCATAAGTAATGACGGTGGTAGGCTGTGTTCCAAATTCAAAATGCTTATGTTCAATGATTCGGGTATAAGGAATATCACCGGCAGTATAGTTAACCACCGCATTTCCCTGGAAACTCTCAATGTCAAGATGTTTATGTTCAAAGCGGAGGCTCCGGTAGTCTAAATGGCCGTAGCAGAAATCAAAGAACTCATCGATGCATCCGGTAAACAGAATTTTGTCGGCGAGTTCATCCCATTCCTTGCGTCGGGTGAAATAATTCTCTCCCAGCCGCACCTCAGTTCCTTCGAGCAAGGCATCGATTAATACGTTATATCCTCCCATCGGGATACCTTGGAAACGGTCATTGAAGTAATTGTTGTCGAAAGTAAATCGGAAAGGAATGCGTTTGATGATAAAGGCAGGGAGGTCGGTAGCCGGCCGTCCCCATTGCTTTTCCGTATATCCTTTGATTAAAGTATGATAGATATCTTCTCCGCAAAGTTTCAAAGCCTGCTCTTCCAGGTTGGCTGGTTCAGTAATTGCGTCATACTGCTGGCGTTGCTCGTTAATCTTAGCTTTGGCCTCCTCTGGAGTCTTTACTCCCCATAATTGATAGAAGGTGTTCATGTTAAAGGGCAAATTATAGAGTTTGTCCTTGAAAAGAGCTAGCGGAGAATTGGTATATCGGTTGAAGGTTGCGAAGCGGTTGACATAGTCCCATACTTCTTGGTTATCTGTATGGAAGATGTGGGCACCATAGGTATGTATCTGAATACCTGCAACTTCCTCACAATGTATATTCCCACCGCGGTGATTGCGCTTATCAATGACGATACAACGCTTTCCGGCAAGTCTGGCTTCGTGAGCGAATACAGCTCCGAACAATCCGGCTCCCACAATTAAATAATCATACTGCTTTTTCTCCATAAATGGCTTGATTTCTAAAAAACAAATTTAGGCAAAGATTTCAATACCTACAATTATTATTCAACAAAAGTATTTACCTTTGTTGACCTATTCGAGAAGAGATGAAAAAATGAAAGTCATTGTTGATAATAAAATACCTTACATCCGTGAGGCTTTAGCGCGTTTAGCGGATGAGGTGGTGTATTTGCCGGGAAAAGAGTTTACTCCGGAAGTAGTTAAGGATGCAGATGCACTGATTATCCGTACCCGTACGCTATGCAACCGTGAGTTGCTTGAGGGAAGCAAGGTGAAGTTTATAGGAACAGCCACGATTGGATTTGATCATATTGATACAGAGTATTGCCGGGAAGCCGGAATCCGGTGGAGCAATTGCCCGGGATGCAACGCAGGAGCAGTAGAGCAGTATGTACATGCCGTGCTGTTATTGCTGCAGCAGGAAAAGGGAATCGACTTGCGTAAAGCCTGTTTGGGTATTGTGGGGGTAGGACACGTGGGCAGTCATATCTTGAGTATGGCTGGACGACTGGGGATGCGTGTGCTTCTGAATGACCCTCCGCGTGCCGATCAGGGCGAAAGCGGTTTTGTCTCTTTGCAAACCTTAGCCGAGGAATGTGACATCCTTACCTTCCATACCCCACTGATCCGAGAGGGAAAATATGAAACCTTTCATTTGGCGGATGCCTCGTTTTTTAAAAGCCTGAAGAAAAAGCCTTATCTGATTAATACCTCAAGAGGAGAGGTGGTTGAAACAGAGGCTTTGCTGAATGCTCTGGATAACGGAGTGATTCAGGGCGCAGTCATTGATGTATGGGAACATGAGCCTCATATCAATTTAGAGTTACTGGATAAGGTCTTTTTGGGTACTCCTCATATTGCCGGTTATTCAGCCGACGGAAAAGCTAATGCTACGCGCATGGTATTGGAGGCTTTCTGTCGTTTCTTTGGAAAAGAAATTGATTTTACGATAACATTACCCGATGATTCTCATCAGGTTTATGACAAGGATGAAAATATACGTATCTTGCAACAGTATAATCCGCATCGGGATTGTGATGCGTTGCGTGCGAATCCGGAATTGTTTGAACAGTTACGTGGAGATTATCCGTTGCGGAGGGAGTAAGTTTTAAGTTTTTGAGTTTTTAAGTTTTTGAGTTCTCTTAAAACAGAATCTTTGGGCTTTGTCCAACGGATGATGTAAAGAGGAATCAACTCATCAACTTAAAAACTCACAAACTCATCAATTTGCAGATTATTTGTTTAGCTTCCAGGTAAATCCGTCTTTGGTGTCTTTAACCTCGAAGCCCAGTGCGGCAAGGCTGTCGCGTATCTTGTCACTGGTTGCCCAGTCTTTATTGGCTTTGGCTAACATTCGCTGCTCTAATAGCATATCAACTACTTTACCGTATGCTTCTTCGCGTGCGGCATTGTTTTCTGCTTCAGCTTTCAGCCCAAGAACATCGAATACAAAGAGATGGAATACTTTCTTCAGTTCTTCCAAGTCTTCGGCACTGATTGTAGCTTTTTTGTCGATGACTGTATTAATCATACGTGTAGCATCAAACAGATGTGAAATCACAATCGGAGTATTCAAGTCATCGTTCATTGCTTCGTAGCATTTTTCACGCAGGCCTTTCGGGTCAATACCTTCGGTAGCTTTTGCCGGAGTGATGCGGTCTAAGTTTTTCACTCCTTCCATCAAGCGTTCCAGTCCTTTCTCTGCGGCCTGCAATGCCTCGTTGCTGAAATCAACCGTGCTGCGGTAATGTGCCTGAAGGATGAAGAAACGGATGGTCATGGCTGAATAAGGCTGAGCGAGCAACTTGTTTGAACCGGCAAAGAACTCATCGAGTGTGATGAAGTTTCCCAATGACTTACCCATCTTTTGTCCGTTGATGGTTATCATATTGTTGTGCATCCAGTAATGTACCATATCATGTCCTTGCGATGCAACGCTTTGTGCAATTTCGCATTCATGGTGGGGGAAAATCAAGTCCATTCCTCCTCCGTGAATATCGAAGTTTTCACCTAAATATTTGCGTCCCATGGCTGTACATTCGCAGTGCCATCCGGGGAATCCGTTGCTCCATGGTGAAGGCCAGCGCATGATGTGCTCCGGTTGTGCACATTTCCAAAGAGCAAAGTCTGCCGGATTATGTTTTTCCTGCTGTCCGTCCAGTTCACGGGTCGTATTGATTACGTCGTCAAGATTGCGTCCTGACAGCTTCCCGTAGTGGTGATCTTTATTGTATTTCGCCACGTCAAAATAAACAGAGCCTTGGCTTTCGTAGGCATAGCCGTTTTTCAGAATTTCTTCTACCAGCTGGATTTGCTCAATGATATGTCCTGATGCATGAGGTTCAATGCTTGGAGGAAGTACATTGAGGGCTTCCATTGCCTTGTGATAGCGGTTCAGGTAATATTGAACCACCTCCATCGGTTCCAACTGTTCCAGGCGGGCTTTTTTGGCGATCTTATCTTCTCCTTCGTCGGCATCATGTTCCAGATGACCTACATCGGTAATGTTACGTACATAGCGTACCTTGTAGCCTAGATGGGTAAGGTAGCGGAAAAGGATGTCGAAGGTAATTGCCGGACGTGCATGACCTAAATGCGCGTCTCCATATACTGTAGGTCCGCATACATACATGCCTACGTGAGGGGCATGAATCGGAACGAAGGTTTCTTTCCGGCGGGTTAACGTATTGTAAATGGTTAGTTTATTCTCCATAATGAATTGAGTTAATGCCACAAAGTTACAATTTTTTTTCGAAGGAATGAGATAAAGCCTCATTGGTTTTTTACTTGTTTCGGACAGAGAGATGTTTTTCAGATGGAAAAGGGAGGCGGGATGTTTTGGCTTTTACCGAAAAGGCAGCATGGTAATTGATGGGCAGTGGCTTGCCAGCGTCTGGCTGGAGATTTTATTTCATTAAGATAACACCGCCGTTGGGTTGAATGGTTACCGGTACGGATGTAGCCGTCTTGACGGATAACTCCTTCCGTTGAGGCTCTCCTTGCTTGCCATCTGTATAGGTAACAACAACATCTCCATTATTCAGCATCGGGAGATTAAGAGAAAGCTTTAGTGGCTCTTTTTGTGCGTTGATTCCGGCAATGTACCAACGGTTTCCGTGACGGCGTGCAAGGACAGCGTATTTCCCCGGATAGCCGTTGATGAATACTGTTTCATCCCATGTAGTAGGAATCTGTTTCATAAAGTCGAGTGCTACCTCAGGAGCATCAGTCAGGTTATTGGGAGCCAACGCAAAGTTCTGAATCGGGTTTTGGAAGAGCACTGCAGTAGCCAGCTGGAATACATCCGAAGTGCGACGTGTAGTTCCCCCGTCATTGGTCCGGTTATACCGTTTGTTCAGGAAGGTACCTCCAAACTCCATAGAGCCTACCGCATTGCGGATAAACGGATGCAGACAAGCATTAAAGGCTTCATTGTCGTTGAAGTGTTGGTTGAAAATCAGGTTTTCGGAAGCCAGCACCGCCTCACTTCCTACATAGTTGGGGTACATCCGTTCCCATCCGCGCGGAAGGGTACAACCATGAAAGATGACCATTAAGCCATGATCATCAGCATCACTTAAAATGGCTTCATACAAGCGCATGGTTTCTTGCTTATCGCCTCCGAAGAAGTCCACTTTGATGCCTTTTGCACCTATTTTCTGTAACCATTTCATTTCACGTTTGCGTGTAATCGGGTTGTCCATGATGTTAGTCGGACTTTGTTCAATATCGTTCCAATAGCCGCTTGAGCTATACCATACTATAGGTGAGACATTTTTGCTCTGAGCGTATCTGGCCAATTCTTCCATTCGCTTGTGACCGATATTTTTGTCCCACCAGTTATCTATCAGGAAGAACTCATACCCCATTGCTGCAGCCAGATTGATATAACGTATCTGGTCATCGAAGTTGATACTTCCGTCTTGCCATAAAATCCAGCTCCATGTGCCTCTTCCGAATTGATAAGTATGCTCACTTTCGTAGCGAGGTTCTACCACATCCCATGGAACCGTTGTTTCAACGATGGGCTTCAGATTATTACCCACGGTGATGGTACGCCAGGGAGTTACGCCCGGTAAGGCAATACCCGGAGCTGATGTGCCGTTGCCGTTGTTTTCTTCGGGCATCGGATAAGCTATGGTGTAAAGTCCTTCCGGAGTGGCATCACTTAAGCGGGAAGCACAGAATTTGCTGTCTACTCCTGTTTCACTGACCAGTGCCCATCCGTCGTTCCCGATACGGAACAATCCGGGGAATGTATAGCCGTGTCCGTATTGTGAACGTGTGTTCATGGGCGCATCGGGAGTATATTCTTCTTCATAGCTTGGCTTGGTGCGTTTCCAGCCGATCATGGCATCGCTTTGTGGAGTAAGGAAAGTAGTTGTATATTCAGGGAAGTCGAATCCGGTTTTTTCTTCATGGATAACC
>CAUDXH010000005.1 GCA_958453305.1 uncultured Bacteroides sp.
TTTGTTCGCAGCGAAGATAGGGTTTTCAATTATGAGCCAATTTTTGACTGCTTACCTGCGTATAGTCAAGTACATTGAAAATTATACGAAACGTATTTCGGTTATAAGGTAAACGAATTTCATCTTCTAATCCCAAGATGATATCTTCTTTCTTTTCCTTCATCTGGGAAGTTCCATAACTTCTGAATTCTGTAATTTCAACCTGCACTCCTTTTCTTGATTGGGTTTCAACCTTTAAAGGATTGAAACAGCACACCCCGTTTTGTGACCCGAAATAAAGATTACCCGTTTCATCTAAACAAGCCGAACCATCCATAAAATCTCCTAAAGGAATTCCATGCCGCTGGGTATAATTGAAAAAACGTTTTTTCTGTCTGTCCCAACGAGATATGCCTCCATTCGTACTGACCCATATCTCCCCTTGCGCATCTTCAATCACAGCTCTCACATTCTGGTTTTCCAGTCCATGTTTATCAGTATAAACCTCCAGGCTTTCAAAATGACTCATGTCAGGAAGATAAGAAACCCCATTACGTGTTGCTATCCATACCCCTCCTTTTTTATCCGAAAAGAGTCCGTTAACTGCATTTGAAGCTAATCCGTCAGACGTATCAAGCACATGCAACAGCTCACCTGCCGGTGTCACAATGATTACCCCGTTGCCAAAAGTCCCTAACCAAAGATTACCTTTCAAGTCCTGCCTTATCCCATGTACCATGGGCACCGGCAAGACAGCATTGATTTTTTCTTCCTTTACCACCCTGCCTTCAAAATAAGAGAATAACCCGCTCTGTGCACCAATCCACATTTTACCATCTACTTCATAAAAGCAACATACATCCACGCCGTCTTCCCCCATATCGAGCCTGGTAACTTCGCCTGTATGCGGATTACATAACAACACTCCATCACGGTACATTCCAAACCACAACATACCGTTTTTATCTTTTCCTATAACAGAAACATGGGTATTCATCTTCACTTTTCCCATCAACGAAATAGTTCTCTGCAGCATTCCTTCCCTGAAAGCCACCACTTCGTTTTCTCCTCCCAGCCATACCAATCCTTCATCATCGATAGCCATCCCCCAAACCTGTTTCCCGGAGAAAGTACCATCTTTCAAGACCATATAGTCCAAAATCCGAAAAGCATTCTGACCATAACTTAAAACATCAACGCCTCCCCGAAAGTTTCCAATCCAGATGTTTCCATACGAATCTTGTAAAAAACAACAAGCATTTGGAGAAGAAAGTCCGTCACGCCCGTTAGTAGCCCTGATATTCTGAAAATAAATATCATGAGGCGATGTAAAAGCATTTTCCTGCATATCCAGTATGCTCACTCCACCCATCATCGTACAAATCCAAATCTTACCATCAGCAGTCTGACCTATATCTGATACTTTATTCGACAATAAAGAATTAGGATTATTTTCCTGATGTCTGACAACGGTAAATTGTTCCTTTTCGTCTGAATATAAAGCTAATCCATTATCTGTTCCAACCCATATCCTATTTTCCCTATCTATAAAGATCCGCTGTACTGCATTCCCTGGTATAGACAACGGATTATTCTTATCATGACGGAAGTTCTTGCACTGATTATCTTTTAAGCGAATAATACTCATTCCTCCTTCTGCATGACCTACATACAGATTACCCTTCCCGTCTTCGCAAGCACACAGAAACCCGTCGGGCAATCCTTTAATTTTTTCTGATTCATAAGAAACAAACGACTTTGTATTCAAGTTATAATAATCTATTCCTTTGGTGTTATGCACAATCCAGAGTCCACCGTCAAAGCCCCTACTTAATGAAATGACTTCGTTGGTCAGCAATCCATTCTCTTTGGTATAACTCTCCAAAAACTGTTGGGTCCGATAATCAAAAATACAAATACCTTCCCTTTTGGTTCCAATCCATAAAGTATGTTCCGCATTGTTGTCAAGCAATGCCGTCAGTTCATCACTCTTTAAGCCTGAATTAGCAACATTATATGTAGTTATACTTCTACCCACAAGACGATTCAATCCATATTCCGAAGCAACCCAAATATGTCCCCGTTCATCTTGAATTATATCCGTTACATAATTACTGGTTAATCCGTTCGTGACTCCAATTCTTCCGAAAAAAATAATCAGAATGTGCAAACACATTACATTCAAAGCCAAGCAATACTAAAACGAATAACAGAAAAAATCTTTTTAGGAAATACATAGTTTTTCATTTTTAAAAGCAAAAGTAATAAAAACTAAAAAAAGAGTCACCGAATCTATTGGTATTTTTAGGATCTGTTTATTTTCACTGCAATCAAATTTTCAAACATAAATTCCCGGCTCACCAAGAAGATAGAATGACGAAAAAAACGACTTATTTGCTTATTTTTTCATCTAGCTTGATTACAGAGTTATATACTTTTGCCATCGAAAATCTAATTAACTTGAAAAGCAATGAAAGTAGATTCAGTAAAAAACAACAGAAAAGCATTATTTGCTTTATTGCTTTGTACAGGATTTATTGCAGCACACCCATTAACTGTAATGGCAAACAATAATGAGGTACAAGCTACTCAGCAACAAAACTTGACAGTGTCAGGTATCGTAAAAGACAATGCAGGCGAGCCCATCATCGGAGCAAGCATTGCTGTTAAAGGCGGGACTACCGGAACAATTTCGGATATTGACGGTAAGTTCGTATTAAATGTTGCTAAAGGAAGTGTTATCGAAGTATCTTTCATCGGCTACAAGACTCAAGAGTTTAAAATTGATTCAGCAAAAGAATTGAACATCATGCTGAAAGACGATTCGGAAATGCTCGAAGAAGTTGTTGTTGTCGGATATGGTACGATGCGTAAGAAAGACCTTACCGGTTCGGTAGTACAGATTAACCCAACCAAGATTGCCGACCAAAATCCAAGTTCTGTACAAGATGTACTACGAGGTACTCCCGGTCTGCAAATCGGTTACGATGCCTCGGCTAAAGGTACCGATGCGTCTATCCAATTACGAGGAAAAAACTCTTTAGGAACGAATGCCAGCCCGATGATAGTACTAGACGGTATGCCTTTCTATGGAGAACTTTCCGAAATAAACCCTGATGACATTGCCCAAATCGACGTGTTGAAAGATGCTTCTTCGGCTGCCATTTACGGAGCGAAAGCCGCTGCAGGTGTCATTATCATTTCGACCAAAAAAGGAAAAGAAGGAAAACCTGTCATTAATGTCAGTGCCAATCTTTCTGTCACCAACAAATCAGATTACCGTGATTACGTTGATGCTGCCGGCTATTTGAAGTTTCATCAAGACTGGCGCAAGATGTATTATACATACGGACAAGGAGAAGATGGTTTGTATGGCTATTATCAAGCAAAAGATGACAAAGGCAATCCATTGTATCCTCAAGGTTATTATGATGACCCGAGGCTTATGACAGAGGCTGAACAAAATGCATGGGAAAGCAATTTAGGTACTAGCGGAATAGGATTGGCAGAAGGTGAGTCCCACCTCAGCCTATTTGCCCGCCGTTTGGAGTTTAATAACTCCCCGTTAATGATGGAAAACTTCCTAAACGGACGCATGGTTGATTGGAATAACGAAACCTTCCGAACTGGATTCAATCAAGATTACAATGCTAGCATTTCGGGAGCTACAGAACGTGTAAACTATTACCTTTCATTAGGCTATGTCAACAATGAAGGTGCTGTACAAGGAAATGAATATAATGCCTTACGCTCTAACATGAAAATCAATGCAAAAATCACCGATTGGTTGGAAATTGGAGCAAACGTTAATTTCCAAGACCGTTCGGATGGCGACATACAAGTTTCATTGGGAAGCAATTATTGGGACAACAACATGTTACGTAACTCGCCTTACGCCTCTCTGTATAGCGAAGACGGAGAACATGGAGAATACGAACAATATCCGATGTCCGGATTGCCAGGCGGAGGATATAACTACTACTTCGACCGTCAATATTATGATTTGGAAAAAGGTTACACAGTATTAAACACCATCTTCAATGCCAAAATCACCTTGCCAGCAGGTTTTACCTATTCATTCAATATCGCTCCCCGTTACCAATGGTTCTATAACCGCTATTGGATGTCAGCCGACTTGCCCGACGCTTCAGCGCCAAGCCGTGGTGTGGACCGTGAATGGAGCAAGAACTTTGACTGGAACTTGAATAACACGATTACTTGGGATAGAACTTTCGGCGACCACCATATTACCGCCACCTTAGTACAAGAAGCCGAAGAACACCGCTATTGGCAAGATAAAGTCAATGCCCGAAACATCACACCAAGCGATGCCTTAGGATTCCACTATACAGCGGGAGCTAACAAAAACCAAAGTAGCTTCAGTACCAACGACACCCATTACACGGCAGCTTCTTACTTGGGTCGTGTATTCTATGGCTTGAAAGATCGCTATATGATAACCGGAACATTCCGCCGGGATGGTTACTCTGGGTTCGGAACCAACAACCCGTGGGGTAACTTCGGCTCTGTCGGTGCCAGCTGGGTATTTTCGGAAGAAAGCTTTATGTCAAGTACGCGCGACTGGTTAGACATGGGTAAGTTACGTTTGTCTTGGGGTACCAATGGTAACCGTGAATTTGGTGACGTTTACTCTACATTGGCAAACTTGGCCTTGGCGGGAGGAAACATGGTTTACTATCAGAATGGAAACTCCAACGTAGTCAACCCGCTTTACATGAGTCGTCTGGCTGCTCCTAACTTGGAATGGGAAAAAACCAAAGCCTGGAACGTCGGTTTAGACCTTTCATTCTTTAACGGACGATTGACAGCCAATATGGACTACTATTTCAAGAAGACCACAGACATGATTATGAGCCAGCGTCTGCCAAGTTTCTCCGGTTTCGGTTCGATTATGGCTAACTTAGGTGAAGTACAAAACCAAGGTTTCGAAATCGCACTTAGTTCGTTGAATATGCAACGTAAGAACTTTGAATGGAGTACTTCTGTAGGATTTTCTATCAACAAGAACAAAATTAACCACATTTACTACGACTACGATGAAAACGGTGTAGAAAAAGATGATACCTCCAACGGATGGTTCATCGGTCAACCTATTGGTACCATTTGGTATTACGAAACCGATGGTGTATGGCAAAACAACCCCGAAGACATCAAAGCTGCTGCTTTGGTAGGACAGAAACCGGGTGACCCGAAGGTTATCAACCATTATACCGAAGACGACCAGATATTAGAAGACGGAACCCGTGTACCGGTTTATAATGACAACGATAAAGTCTATCAAGGCACAACAGCTCCTCCCATCTACTGGAATATGCGAAACGACTTCACCATTTGGAAAGACTTTACTTTCTCTTTCTCTCTTTACTCCTATATGGGACACAAGAGCCAGGCAGGTTATTGGCTGAATCATGAAAACGGAGGTTCACAAGTTACAAACGGATATAACGTTCCAGCCAGAGAATACTGGACTCCCGAAAACCCGACAAATGACTACTGCCGTTTGAATGCAGCCGGTCCGAATACTGGTCTGGCAGGAGGCGTAGATAAAGTATATAACCGCAGCTTTGTCCGTTTGGATGACATTACCATTGGCTACACACTTCCGAGAAAATGGACACATAAGTTTATGATTGACCGCATCCGTCTGACTGCAACATGCAAGAATGTCTGCACTTTTGACAGTTGGGAATACGGCGACCCCGAAACAGGCGGACTTGCCACACGTTCCTTTAACTTTGGTATCAACGTAACACTCTAATCAATGAAAGACATTATGAAAACAATCAATACGATATTTACAAAAGGATGTATGGTGCTGGCTTCGGCTGCCCTGCTCACTACCGGATGTACAGACGATTTTCTGGAACAAGACCCGTTATCATTCTATAATCCGGACAATACCTATACCACCGAAGCTGGATTAAAAGCTGCCATAGCCATGTGCGACTATGGTTTGAAAGAAATGCTGATGGACGGGAACGGAAATGTCCTTCCCATGGCTTCCCTTTACTTCATGACTGATATGGGATTATATGCCAAGACCGATGCAGGCGATATGCAGGATGACTTTGCGAATAAAATTACCCCGACTTCCGGAATGAAAGGTGGAGGTGACGAAAATGCCATGCAACGTTTTTGGGACCGCACATGGAACAGTGTTACCTTTGCAAACACCATAATTTCTAACGTACCGAAAGTAGAAGGATTAGACCCTACTTTACGAGATGAGTACTTGGGGCGCGCTTATTTCCATCGTGCATACGCCTACTACCATGGTGTATTGCTCTTCGGAGATATCCCTCTGATTACAAAACTGATTGAAGCTCCTAAACAAAACTATAAATCAACGAACAAGGAAGCTATCTTCAAAATGCTGGTACACGACCTAGAGTTTGCCGTAGGACACGTACCTCCTCAGAAAGAAATCGGCTATGTAGGAACCGTTAATCAAGAAGCCTGCATGCAGTTACTTATCAAATGCTATCTAGTTGTCGGAGAATATAAAAAAGCCGAAAGAATGGCTGATGATTTGATTAAAAATCACGGACTGAAACTGATGGAAGTTCCTTTTGGAACCAACGTAACTTCCGGTAATCCGGACACATGGCCAATAGAACGCAATGTAATATGGGATTTGCACCGAGGAGTAAACATCACAGATGCTTCGAATACTGAGACCATCATGCCTATCTTAAACTATTACTCAGAAGGTTTTATATCCTATGCCCAGATGCGTGCTATGACCGTACATTGGAGCAACGGCATCATTCGTGACCCACACAACTTAGGTTCACCCACTTATAACTATGCACGCAACGATAAAAAATACGATGCACAGTTAGATTGGGTTCGGGCTATGGGACGTGGTATCGGATGTTTCCGTACCTCTTATCACTATAACCAGACCATCTGGAATTATGATGGAGAAACCGATTGGCAGGATTTGCGCCACAATAACCAAAAAGGTAACTGGATAGAAATGACAGACCTGAAATACAACAATCCGGAATCTGATTTCTACGGACAGAACATGATGCTTTATGCACCAAATGACTATTATAATGCAGAAGGAAAACTATTGGTGAAAAAAGGAGACTTACTCTGTTCGGACACTATCCGAAGCTGGTTCCCAACTCCTTTATATAAAGTCTATATTCTTGACCAAGCTGCCGAAGAAAATATGGGTGCCAACCAATTTAACGGTGCAACAAAAGGGAACAACGTATCTAACGGCAACATGTATCTCTTCCGTTTGGCTGAAACTTACCTACTCCGCGCAGAAGCCAAGTTCTATCAAGGAAATGCAACAGGGGCAGCATCCGACGTGAACACAGTACGCCGCCGTGCTAACGCCAAAAAGATGTTCGATAAAGTAACTATCGGCGACATTTGCGACGAACGTGCCCGCGAACTTTATCTTGAAGAATGGCGACAACCCGAATTGACCCGTATCTCTTGGTGTCTTGCCCGCAGCGGACAACCTGACGAATGGGGAGAAACCTATGATTTGACCACTTGGGACAAACAGAATGGCACCGATTTGCAGGGGGGAAGCTATTGGTATAAACGCACCACACGCTATAACATCTTTAACCATGGAACAATCATTTCAGGTAAAGAGTTGAACTACCGCGTTGACAAGCACAACCTCTTCTGGCCAGTACCCAATTCTGCTATCACCGCCAATACCGGAGCCCAACTTCGTCAAAACTACGGATATGACGGCTACGATGCAACTATACCGATGTGGGAAACTTGGGAAGAAGCTGTTGCCGACGAAGAAACAACTAACTAAACCCGACAACAAATATTTTAATTCGGAACGTCTGATGCTCTAGCATCAGGCGTTCTGCTTTTTATAAGTATATACTGATGAAAAAATCATCGGCTATATTAAACATAACCTATTATATCACAAGACACATCACCATTAAAACACCTAGGTATTCTTGCCTGAAAGCCGAAGCGTTTATTCTAACTCGCCTTGACGTTTCACGGCAAACTTGTGAACAAAAATCCACCTTCATTTATACCAAACCGTCTTTCAGCTATGCTCATTAGTGAAAATTGCACGATTTTTATATCCTCATTGCTCATTTTTATGACCTTGTTTTGCCGATACCTCTCTAACTTTGTAAAATAAGGTAGGGGTGGAAATGCCCTGCTTGCTTAAACATAATCTTAAATAAAAAATATGGTAAACTTTTCACTTGAAGGCAAGATTGCTCTGGTAACTGGAGCTTCTTACGGAATCGGATTCGCTATTGCCACGGCATTCGCCCAGGCAGGTGCTAAAATTGTTTTTAATGACATCAAACAGGAACTGGTAGATAAAGGACTGGCAGCATACCGGGAAAAAGGTATCGAAGCTCACGGCTACGTATGTGACGTGACCAACGAAGATGCTGTGGGAGCAATGGTTGCAAAAATCAAGCAAGAAATAGGTACAATCGATATTCTGGTAAACAATGCGGGAATCATCAAACGTATCCCGATGTGCGAAATGTCGGCAGCAGAATTCCGTCAAGTAATTGATGTTGACCTGAACGCTCCTTTTATCGTATCAAAAGCCGTAATCCCCGGCATGATTGAAAAAGGTCACGGAAAAATCATCAATATCTGTTCGATGATGAGCGAACTGGGACGTGAAACTGTATCGGCATATGCAGCCGCTAAAGGAGGTCTGAAAATGTTGACCCGCAATATCGCATCAGAATACGGTGAATATAATATCCAATGTAACGGTATCGGTCCTGGTTATATCGCAACTCCCCAGACCGCTCCACTCCGCGAACGCCAAGCCGACGGTTCACGCCATCCGTTTGATGCCTTTATTGTTGCAAAAACTCCTGCTGCACGCTGGGGAACCCCTGAAGACTTGATGGGTCCAGCCGTATTCTTGGCTTCAGATGCATCAGACTTCGTAAACGGACACGTGTTATATGTTGACGGCGGTATTCTTGCCTATATTGGCAAACAGCCCAAATAAAACCACACAGACACAATATCACTATACATGAATCTGATTACAAGAGCTACAAATATCCTGCTGGCTGCATGCGGTTTAGCAGGATGTTCTTCACACCCGGAAATCCACATTTCGGTTAAGAACTCCATTGACCTGGCACGCGAAAACGAAATAATAGAAATCCCGATGCGAGCCTTGACTCCGCTGAGCCTGCAGCCAAGCGAGCAACTGGTGGTAATTAATCAGAATAACCAACAAGTAGCCTATCAGCTTACTTACGACAGCCTGCTGATATTCCCTGTTTCTGTTGCGGCAAACGGTGAGTCACACTATACGATTTGCACAGGTAACCCTGAGAAAACTCCCGTTATTACATGCGGAAAGCAATATCCGGAACGACTGGATGATTTGGCTTGGGAAAACGATAAGGCTGCCTACCGTGCCTATGGTTCGGCACTGGAAGAAAAAGGCGAACGAAGTTTCGGTTACGATATCTTTACCAAATCGGTTGCCGAGCCAGTCGTGGAAGAACGCTACCGAATGCATCTTGACTCCAAAAATCCACTCTCTTACCATGTGGATCACGGTAACGGGATGGATGTATATAGCGTAGGGGCTACATTGGGAGGAGGAACTGCCGCCCTTATGCCAGACTCTGCCATTCTTTATCCTTATGCCTACCGCAAACATGAAATACTAGATAATGGTCCACTCCGGTTTACCGTGCGTCTCACCTATGCACCGTTCGCAATAGGAAAAGACATCGCTGTCACCGAAACCAGACTGATCAGCCTTGACCAAGGCTCACACCTGAACCGGACAGAAGTAAACTATCAGGGATTATCTGAAGCAACTCCAATAGCAGCAGGTATCGTCATTCATCCACAAAACCCTGATGGATACAGCTTCGACCGCGAATCACGCTACATGGCTTATGCTGACTCTACCGACTGCACTACCTGCGGCAACGGCGTTATTTACGTGGGGACTGTTTTTACATCTGATCCGGAAAACATCACCCTGCAATGGTTCGCCGAGGAAGAAAAGAAAAAACATTCGGGTGCACTGGGACATCTGCTGGGAGGAGGTATCTACCACCCCGGAAACTGCTATACCTACTATTGGGGAAGCGGATGGAGCAAGGCAGGAATAAGCAACATGGAGGCATGGGAAACATATCTGAAAAACTATGACCGAAGACTGAAAGCTCCCTTACAAATAACCTTTAACTAAATGAACTTAGAAAAACAATGGAACAATTATTCAGCTATATCATCGGACTGGGTGCGGCAGTAATGATGCCTATCATCTTCACAGTACTGGGCATTTGCATCGGCATTCCGTTCGGGAAAGCATTAAAAAGCGGTTTATTGGTCGGTGTCGGCTTTGTCGGTCTCTCCGTTATAACAGCTCTGCTTACCGGCAGTTTAGGCGAACCGCTGAAAAAGGTAACCGAAATATACGGTCTAAGCCTCGGTATCTTTGATATGGGATGGCCTGCTGCTGCCTCGGTAGCTTACAACACTTCAGTGGGCGCATTGATCATTCCCGTATGTCTGGCGATAAATGTCTTGATGTTGCTTACCCAAACTACTAAAACCGTCAACATCGACCTGTGGAATTACTGGCACTTCGCCTTTATCGGTGCTGTGGTATATTTCGCCTCCAATAATATATGGTGGGGGTTCTTTGCTGCCGTTATCTGCTACATGCTCACCTTGATTATGGCAGACCTCACTTCCGCACAGTTCCAACGGTTTTATGAAAAAATGGACGGTATATCCATCCCTCAGCCTTTCTGCCAGGGGTTTGTTCCCTTTGCCGTACTGATAAGCAAACTGCTCGACAAGATACCCGGCTTCGAAAAACTGAACATCGATGCTGAAGGAATGAAACGGAAGTTCGGAGTAATGGGCGAGCCGCTTTTTCTCGGTGTAATCGTGGGATGCGGAATTGGAGTCTTGGCGTGTGCCGACAAACAGGAACTGGTTGACAATATTCCCTCTATCCTTGGACTGGGAATTAAGATGGGAGCGGTCATGGAACTGATTCCACGCATCACGGCCTTGTTCATCGAAGGTCTCCGCCCCATTTCCGATGCAACCCGTGAACTGATTGCGCGTAAATTCAAGCATGCTACAGGACTGAATATCGGTATGAGTCCGGCATTGGTTATCGGTCATCCCACTACGCTGGTTGTTTCCTTGCTGCTCATTCCTGTCACCCTCTTCCTGTCGGTCATTCTTCCGGGCAACCAATTCCTTCCGCTGGCCTCGCTTGCCGGAATGTTTTATCTGTTTCCGGCGGTACTTCCCATTACGAAAGGAAACGTGCTGAAAACATTCATCATCGGATTGGTAGCCTTAACAACTGGTCTCTATTTTGTTACCGACCTTGCTCCTTTCTTTACCCAAGCTGCACAAGACGTGTTTGCCAAAACGGGCGATGCTGCAGTCAAAATACCCGAAGGGTTTCAAGGGGGAGCTATCGACTTTGCTTCTAGTCTATTCTCTTGGGTTATCTTCCACCTCATTTATAACCTTAAGCTGATAGGAACAGGAATACTGGTAATCTTCACACTGGGGATGGCGGTACTCAACCGGAGACGCATTATAAAAGAAAGCCGACAGGCAAAAGAAACTGTATAACCAAATAAATAACGAATATGAAAAAACTAGCTTTTGGACTGCTGTTTGGAGCTGCGGCTTTAGCTGCAAATGCCCAGATAGCCCATGTTAACATGCTGACAGCTTGTCATCCACAAGATGTAAAGACGTATGATACTCAACGCTTGCGTAAAAGTTTTATGATGGAAAAAGTAATGGCAACCGATGAAATCAACCTTACTTATTCCATGTACGACCGGCTTATCTTCGGCGGTGCCGTTCCGGTAAACAAGGAACTGGTTCTTGAAACATTCGATGCCCTGAAAGCTCCTTACTTTCTATTTAACCGCGAATTAGGAATCATCAACATAGGAGGTGAAGGAGTGGTAACTGTTGATGGAAAAGAATATACCCTAAACTTCAAAGAAGCACTTTATGTTGGACGAGGAAACAAGAAGGTAACCTTTAAAAGCAAGAATGCCTCAAAACCTGCCAAGTTTTATATCAATTCAGCATTGGCACATAAAGAATACAAAACACAACTCGTAACATTAGACGGACGCAAAGGTTCGCTGAAAGCCAACTCTTTTGCTGCCGGTAAAATGGAAGAGAGCAACGACCGCGTAATCAATCAGCTGATTGTTGCCAACGTATTGGAAGAAGGTCCTTGCCAACTCCAGATGGGATTAACCGAACTGAAGCCAGGAAGCGTGTGGAATACCATGCCTGCCCACACACACTCACGCCGTGTGGAGGCTTATTTCTATTTCAACGTAACACCCGGAAACATGGTTTGCCATCTGATGGGAGAACCGCAAGAAGAGCGTCTGGTATGGTTAGGCAACGAACAGGCTATCATGTCGCCCGAATGGTCTATCCACGCTGCTGCCGGAACAAGTAACTATATGTTTATCTGGGGGATGGCGGGAGAAAATCTTGACTACAACGATATGGATAAAATACCTTATACGGAAATGAAATAAATACCCATAAAAAAAGGTGTCAGAAATGACACCTTTTTTTTTATTATCAGTTGCTCCGATTACTCAGTATAACGCTCAATTGTCTGTGCACGGTCAGGACCTACAGAAACAATCTTGATTGGAGTTTCAAGCTGTTCTTCCAAGAATGAAATATAGGCATTAAATTCTTCGGGGAATTCATCTTCGCTTGTCATACCAGTCATATCTGTTTTCCATCCCGGCATTTCTACGTAAACCGGCTCGATACCTTCAGTAATATCGTAAGGGAAGTAATCAATTTCCTCACCGTTTACTTTATAAGCTACACAAGCCTTGATTGTTTCAAAAGCATCGAGTACATCGCTCTTCATCAAGATAAGTTGAGTAACTCCGTTTACCATGATAGAATAGCGCAAAGCTACCAGATCAACCCAACCGCAACGGCGTTCACGTCCGGTTACAGCACCATATTCATGTCCTAAATCGCGGATAGTCTTACCTGTTTCATCAAACAGTTCGGTAGGGAACGGACCTGCACCTACACGGGTACAATAAGCTTTCATGATACCATATACTTCGCCTATTTTGTTAGGGCCCAAGCCTAAGCCCGTACATGCACCGGCACAAATGGTGTTTGAAGAAGTAACAAATGGATAAGAACCGAAATCAACATCCAACATCGTACCTTGAGCACCTTCGCACAATACGCTTTTTCCTTCTTTCAAGAGATTGTTGATTTCATGTTCACTGTCTACCAAATGGAACTGACGCAAATACTCAATACCTTCCAGCCATTGTTTTTCCAGTTCAGTAATATCGTACTCATAATTCAGACTTTTCAGAATCTGCTCATGACGCGCTTTTGCGGCTGCATATTTAGCTTCAAAATTATGAAGAATATCGCCTACACGCAAGCCGGTTCTACTTACTTTATCTGTATATGTAGGACCGATTCCTTTTCCGGTTGTCCCAACTTTCGCATCTCCTTTTGCTGCTTCATATGCAGCATCCAGAATACGGTGAGTAGGCAAAATCAAATGAGCTTTCTTTGAAATATGCAAGCGTTCTTTCAGCGGATGGCCACTTGCTTCCAGCGATTCAGCCTCAGCCTTGAAAAGAGACGGGTCAAGTACGACACCGTTTCCGATAATGTTAACCTTATCTCCCTGAAAAATTCCTGAAGGAATAGAACGGAGTACGTATTTCTGACCTTCAAACTCTAGGGTATGACCGGCATTCGGACCTCCCTGAAAGCGAGCCACTACATCATAGCGCGGAGTTAACACATCGACAACTTTTCCTTTGCCTTCATCGCCCCACTGCAAACCTAATAAAACATCTACTTTCATGATTTCTTTGTTTTATATTCTTATTTACTTTTCTTTCGTTTCAGTCCCATACACTTGCTACACAAACCATAAATATATAATGAATAATGTGAAGCATAAAACCCTTTGATTTTTGTCTGCGCAACAGCTTGCTTAAGGTGCTCGTCTTCAAACTCAGACACCTTTCCGCAACAAGTGCAAATCATGTGATGGTGGGTTTCATTATTATACGAGCGTTCGTATTGGGAAGTATTTCCAAACTGATGTTTAATTACCAGTCCGGCATCTATCAACAAGACAATGGTATTATATAACGTAGCCCGGCTGACACGAAATTTTTCCTTTTCAGCCATATAACTATACAATGTGTCAATATCGAAATGTCCCTTTATCGAATAAATCGTATCCAGTATAGCATAACGTTCAGGAGTTTTCCGATGTCCGTTCTTCTGCAAGTACTCTGTTAGTATCTGCTTCACCGTATCTTTTATATTTTCTTCCATCTCCATTATCTGTTCAGGCTTCAAAGGTAGTTCTTTTTACGTAATTTAGAAAGACTACAGACAATATTCTAACTCATTTTTTATTTCTTCCGCTAAAGCAGCCACATCCGGCTTAGAAGAATGAGCCAATGCTGTTAACTGCTTACTTATTCTCTTAAAGTTATTTCGCGACTGAAGTCCAAACTTGCGCAAGGATAGCGAAGCAGCCTTCTGCACCTGCGGATACTCGCTTTCAAGGGCAGTAAATACCTGATCAAGAAACTCGGATTCGGCTCGCTCATTCAGCTGCATTCCCTTTAACAACAAACGGGCCATCAGCAAAAAGCCGCAAATCTGAAAATATTCCCGTTCATCGGCCATCCAGGGAAAAACCACCTCTGAAGCATAAGGCAACTGCTGAAACAGATTCATAACCGTATATTCTGCCAGTTCCGGATAACGCATGTCTTCTATCCATATTTCCGCTATTTCGCGGCAAAACGGTTCCACTGGCTGAAGCAAGCCTGCCATTATTTTACATTCCCGGATATTTTCTTTCCAAAGAGCTTGTGCCAACTCATGGCTGGGCTCATAGTCTGCTGCAATTTCGCGGATACGCGGATATTCTATTCCAAAGTTTAATTTATAATCCATCCCTTTGTCACGCATACTCTGCGAAATAATTCCGTTCATAAAAAGACGGAATTTAGACTTTATATCTTTTATTGTTTCATGTACGTCTGCCATACTACTTATTATAAATTTGAATACTCGCGGCTATAACGAAGCATTTGTTCGGCATAGCCTTCAGTATAACTTATATTCACATCTACTATATTTCCCTCCTTATCTACTACCGGTGTATAAACCGGATTTAGGAATCCTTTATAAGGAGCTAAATGTAAAGTCCGATAACGAAGCAGTACTTCTGCATGAAGGTCTGGGTCTACATTTACTGCATAGCGTTCTACCAACTGACGTGCTGCCTCGTAGTCGCCTTCACTCTTTATACGCTGAATCTCTGCCAATAACTGTCCGAACAAGTTACGTAATCTTATATAGTCATTGATACGCACATAGGTCTTTCCTTCCCGCTTTACCCATTCAACGACATGATCGGCCTGTCCCTTTTCCAATGCCCAGCGTGCTATTAACTGCCGGTTGCGCATATGCGCTTCTTCCACCACACAACCCGGTTCTATACGGACCAACTGGGTCATCAATCCATTCATCATATACGAATAATAAGCAGCCTTATAAGCTTCCCCATCGGGTGTCAGCCCTAACTCCACTAATTTAGAATCGGGCAGATAATAAAGTCCGAACAAGTCTGCACGTGCTTCTTCAATGGTTGAGCCATAAGCTTTCAAAGCATCCGGGTCAACTCCCGGAAGCAGTTTTCCAGACCCATGCCCCAGGCACTCATGTAAATCTGTATGCAAATCATCGGTAATATCGGCATACTTATCCAATAAGTTTTTCTCAACTTCACTGTATACAAACTCTTCACGGAATCCATTTCCACGGGCAGCCTGACTATAAGCATCCGTCAAGTTTCCAATCGTTACTGATTTGGAGCCATGCACACTGCGAATCCAGTTTGAGTTAGGCAAATTGATTCCGATAGCCGAACTTGGATATAAGTCACCAGCAAGAATGGCTGCGGTAATCACCTTGGCAGAAACTCCCTTTACCTGTTCTTTCTTAAACTGAGGTGCTACCGGTGAATGATCTTCAAACCACTGCGCATGATTACTGATGGTTTCAGTGCGATGCGTAGCTTCCAAGTCCTTAAAATTAACAATCGACTCCCAGCTGGCCTTCATCCCAAGCGGATCACCGTAACTTTCTATAAATCCATTGACAAAATCAATATGCGAAGAAGTATCTTTTAACCAAGCAATAGAATAGGAATCAAAAACTTTCAAGTCACCGGTATGATAAAATGTAATCAGCAACCGTATCACATGACGCTGTTCCTCATTCTCGGCCACCGCCTCTGCCTTCTCCAGCCAGCCTACGATTTTTTCAAGAGCCGGGCTGTACATTCCACCTATTTTCCAAACCTGCTCACGAATGACTCCGTCGGTTTTTATCAAACGCGAATTCATGCCATACATTACAGGCTCTGTTTCACCTGCTGTTTTTTGAGAAGCATAAAACTCTTCTGCTTCCTTTTGGGTAACCCCCTCATAATAATTGGCTGCCGATGTTAAAATCAAGTCCTCTCCGTCGGTCTGATTTACCCGCTTCGGCATTACTTCAGCATCAAACAATACAGGAAAAAGCTGATTACACATTGAGTCAACACTTTCATGCTCTCCCAAGGGCAGCACGCCTGCCGGCAGTGTTTCAATAACGGCCTTCAGATAAGACGAAGAAAATCCTGGTATGAATTTATCGCAAGCATAATGATGATGAATTCCATTCGAAAACCAGACCCGCTTCAAGTAGACCTCCAATGCCCGGAAATCATCTGTTGTCCGGTCACCTTTATAATGAATATAAATGGCTTCCAGCAGACGCCGTATCTGCAAGTTATATTTTCCGTTTTGATCAAACAAGATATCTCTACCTTCAAGAGCAGCCTGCGAAAGATAATAAATCAGTTGTTTTTGTTGTAAGTTCAACGTTTCAAAGCCAGCCACCCGGTAACGCAGCACCTGTAAATCGGCAAACTGCTCTACCGTATAGCTGAACGGTTCTTTTTCCTGTGCTTCTTGTATCATTTTATTTTTGAGATGTATTATTCAAGCGGTATTCACGCGGAGTACCACCTACATGTTTATAAAAAGCCGCATAAAACGACTGGCGATTGGCAAATCCTACCATCGCACTGATTTCCTCTATTGTTTTATCCGTATAACGCTTGTCTACCAGCAGATGTTTCGCTTCGCGGATACGGTATTCATTTATCAGGCAAGTATAATTCATTCCGAAGCGTGAGTTAATCACACCCGACAAATAACGCGTATTGGTCTTTAATTCTTTAGCCAAATCTTTTGCGCTATAGTGAGGGTCTTTATACTTCTTCTGTGCTACGATAATTCTTAATATCTCATCATACAGTTTGTCTGCCAACTCAGCACGAATCATTTCACGATAAGCAGCATTGACAATTTTACGCTCACGGATATTATACTTTTTTATATTCTGTTTTTCCTTCGACAGCTGTTCTTCAGGAAAAGCCTGTTCATCTGTACCTCTCATACGTATCAGTTTTAGATTGAAGTTTTAACGTTAATATTTATGTTTTACAAATGTGCGCAAAACTTTTTTAATTTACAATAGATACGGACATCATTCTTCCATATTTTTAAAAAATCCGTATCTTTGCATTTTCTTCCAAAGAACAACAAACATGATTCTGAAAACATTAAAAGCCTATTTTGGATATACTCAATTCCGTCCGCTACAAGAACAAATAATCAAGCGCATACTTGAAAAAAAAGATACATTAGTACTCATGCCAACCGGTGGAGGAAAGTCAATCTGCTACCAGCTTCCGGCTCTGCTGATGGAAGGTACGGCCGTTGTTATATCTCCTCTTATTTCGCTGATGAAAGATCAGGTAAAGGCTTTGCAGGCCAACGGAATCATCGCCCGTGCTCTAAACAGCAGCAACGATGAAACCGAAAACATCAATTTACGCTTTGAATGTATACAAGGACGTGTCAAGCTGCTTTATATCTCACCCGAGAAAGCATTATCTGAAATAAACGGATTGCTACGCGATATCAAAATTTCACTGTTTGCCATTGATGAAGCACATTGCATATCTCAATGGGGACACGACTTCCGTCCGGAATATACACAGCTGAAAGCACTGCGCACTCAGTTTCCGGCGGTTCCCATAGTAGCTCTCACCGCTACAGCCGACAAAATTACCCGGCAGGACATCACCCGCCAGCTGACCATGCGTAACCCAGAAACATTTATCTCCTCTTTCGACCGGCCAAACCTGAGCCTGGAGGTTAAACGAGGCTATCAGCAAAAAGAAAAGATACGCACTATCTTAAATTTCATCGCACGACACCCGGGTGAAAGCGGGATTATTTACTGTATGAGCCGGAACGGAACCGAGAAGGTGGCGAGCTTACTTGAAAACGAGGGACTGAAAGTGGCGGTCTATCATGCCGGACTAAGCAATGCGGACAGAGATGCCGCACAAGAGGATTTCATCAATGACCGCGTACAGATAGTGTGCGCAACCATTGCCTTCGGGATGGGTATCGACAAATCAAACGTACGCTGGGTTATCCACTATAATCTGCCGAAAAGCATTGAAAGCTTTTATCAGGAAATCGGACGGGCCGGACGAGACGGGCTGCCGGGCGACACCTTATTGTTTTATTCGTACGGCGACATTGTATTGCTTTCCAAATTTGCTTCAGAAAGTAATCAGCAGGAAATCAATATGGAAAAGTTGAACCGCATGCAGCAATATGCTGAAGCCGATATTTGCCGACGCCGCATTTTGCTCAACTATTTCGGTGAAGCAATGGACCACGATTGCGGCAACTGTGATGTATGCAAGAATCCGCCAGAACGTTTTAACGGTACCATCATCGTACAAAAAGCATTAAGTGCACTGGTGCGCACCAATCAGCAAATAGGAATGCATACCTTAATTGATATCCTGAGAGGAGCCATATCACAGGAAATCATCGAGCGGGGATATGACAAGCTGAAAACCTATGGGGCAGGAAGAGACATTCCGGCTAAAGACTGGCAAGACTATTTACTTCAGATGCTCAATTTGGGATATATTGAAATAGCCTACAATGAAAACAATCATCTTAAGGTAACGGAAACCGGAAACAAAGTGCTTTATGGATATGAACAGGCCGTGCTGGTGGTCATCAAGCGAGAGGAGTTCGGCACACAGAAATCGCGGAAAGGAACTTCCAAAGGGAAGAGTATGCCCGTTCAGATTCAGCATCCTGTCTTTGAAAATGAAGACGACTTGCTGTTTGAAGAACTTCGCACGTTGCGTAAGCGTCTTGCCGACCAGCAGGCCATTCCGGCGTATATTGTATTATCAGACAAGGTTCTTCACTTACTTGCACTTCAAAAACCAACTACGATACAGGCCTTCGGTGAAGTAAGTGGAATCGGAGAATATAAGCAAAACAAGTACGGAAAAGATTTCGTTGAAGTAATACGCAACTTTACCAACGGGAAAAAGCCATCGGTCTAAAGATACCTGTAAGTATACACTCAAATAAAGACCATATAAGCCATAGCTCCTCAGTACTTTGCCCGGAGTACTGTAGTACTTTCACCAGAGTACTGTAGTACTTATGCCGGAGTACTGAAGCCATGAGCGGAAGGTAATGTGCCAGAACGGAAACAGTGTATACAAACCAGAAGCTGCCTCCACTCTACTAAACTAAAGGTTTTTCAAGATTATTACAAGTTTTTTTGTATCTTTGCCGCAAATCTTAAACCTTTAAAATCACATTTATGTTATTAGATTTACTTCAATCCTCTTACTTTTCCATCTTCCTTATTGTGGCTTTAGGCTTCATGCTGGGACGTATTAAAGTAATGGGTCTGTCGCTCGATGTTTCGGCCGTAATTTTCATTGCACTGGCCTTCGGACATTGGGGAGTTACCATTCCCAAAGCTTTAGGTAATTTCGGTTTGGTATTGTTTATCTTCACCATCGGTATTCAGGCCGGTCCGGGTTTCTTCCACTCATTCAGAAGCAAAGGGAAGACACTGATTTTAATCACTCTGCTCATTATTGCCTCTGCCTGCCTAACCGGCATCGGAATGAAATATGCATTTGGCATTGACACGCCGAGTCTGGTGGGACTCATCGCAGGCTCTTTAACCAGCACACCCGGTTTGGCTGTAGCCATTGACAGTACGCAGTCGCCTCTTGCTTCGATTGCCTATGGTATTGCCTATCCGTTTGGTGTTATCGGAGTCATCTTGTTCGTAAAGCTTCTTCCTAAAATTTTACGCATCGACTTAGAACAAGAAGCCCGCCAATTGGAAAAAGAACGTCGGAGTAACTTCCCGGAATTAAACACATGCCTCTTTAGAGTAACCAATGCCTCGGTTATCAACCGGACTTTGGCTCAGCTGAACATACGAGCAATAACCGGAGCCGTGATTTCGAGAATTAAACGTGGAGATGAAATCATGATGCCTGCAGCTCATACCCAACTTCTATCAAACGACTGTGTGCAGGCTGTAGGCAGCGAGGAAGCACTGAATAACCTGGCTGTGATGCTGGGAAGCCGTGAAGAAGGCGAATTGCCTTTAGAGCATACCCAGTCAATCGAATCGCTGTTGCTCACCAACAAGGAAATGATTAACAAGCAAATAGGCGACTTAAACTTACAGCGGAACTTTGGATGTACGGTTACCCGTATCCGCCGAAGCGGTATTGACATTTCACCTTCGCCCGATTTGGCCCTCAAGTTTGGTGACAAACTGATGGTAGTGGGCGAAAAAGAAGGGATACAGGGGGTAGCCCGTCTGCTTGGAAATGACGCCAAGCGACTTTCAGATACCGACTTCTTCCCCATTGCCATGGGTATCGTACTGGGAGTACTGTTCGGTAAGCTGAACATCTCATTCGGCAGTGGTATGTCGTTCTCTCCCGGACTGACCGGAGGCGTGCTGATGATGGCTCTTTTCTTAAGTGCCATCGGAAAAACCGGTCCCATCTTATGGTCTATGTCAGGTCCTGCCAACCAACTGTTGCGCCAGTTAGGACTATTGTTGTTCCTTGCAGAGGTAGGAACTTCAGCAGGTAAAAACCTCGTGGCTACCTTTCAGGAAAGTGGATTCACGCTGTTTGCTGTAGGAGCTGCCATTACTTTAGTCCCTATGCTGATTGCCGCCTTCGTAGGCAAGCTTGTCTTCAAAATCAGTACGCTCGACCTCTTGGGAACCATCACCGGAGGTATGACCAGTACACCCGGACTGGCGGCTGCTGACTCAATGACAGACAGCAACATTCCCGGTGTGGCTTACGCTACCGTTTATCCTATTGCCATGGTTTTCCTGATTCTGTTTATTCAGGTTATTGCCATGTTCTTTTAACGAAAGACTTTTTTTAAAATAGCAAAGAGGGCGGAAGAACCGAACTGGTTTCCTTCGCCCTCTGATTATATAATTCAAGTTTAATCGGTAGTTAATCGAGCTTCTGCCAACCGCAACAAGGTTTCAGAAGTCTTGCTTGTTAATGCCTACCTTATACCTCCAAAACAGACTTACCAAACCTGAATCAGAAGCTGAAATATAAAGCATTCTTATTCAAGTTATAACCAATAAAATTATACAAGTCTAATCTATATCCTTCAAGATTCAAAAATCTTCCGTCAACTACTTCAATTTGATAAGAAGCACTTCCCCTAGTCAAAGTTCCAACATGGATATTACCCACATATACAACGTAGGTAGTACGTTGCTGATACTGTGTTTCTTCCAGGAACTCATTAAACAAAGATACTTTCCTTGCCAACTCCTGTTCATGGAAGTCTTCAACATCATTACCACAAGACTGAAGCCCTCCCATGGAGAACAACAGCACAAATAAATAAACAAATAATCGTTTCATATCTTATATTGCAGCAAAGCATTTTGAAACATTTTAAAACAAAAATAATAATCTAATTTTCAGCTTTTTTTGTGTTTAAGCTGACAGCATATACTCTGAAGCTTAGCTTAACAAGTATATTTACCATATAAAGCAAATCTTTGGGGCATTATTTTCTATCCATTGGTGTTATATTTTACGTTACCTACAATAGTTATAATATTATCACGTTTCAAAATCATAAAACAAAAAAAACACTCCTGACTTATACATAAAAAAAGACATTATCTAATGCCATAGATAATGTCTTTTTTTTGCAGAAGCTACTTCTGTTTATACCCCATACACCTCTTTATAGATACGCTGGCGAATAGTATCAAAAGCATCATCAATACTATCTGTACCGCTATACATTAAAAAAAGAGGGACTTCCTCTCCCCCCTCACGGTAAGGCGGTTGGATGTATTCTTTCTCACAGAGCTGAAAACCGCAACGCTGATAGAAGCCGATTCGGCGGCGGCTCATTTCATCTTCCGGATGCTCCACTTCCAAAATAATCACTCCGGGAAGCAAATCCTTAATCTGCTGGATAATCTGCTTACCATATCCCCGGTTACGTATCAGGGGAGTGGTAGCCAAATGCTCCAGATAATAAAATCCATCTAAATCCCAAGCAGTAATCAGCCCCACCGGAAGTTCATCATCTGAAATGAAATAACAGGTAAAGCGAGGATTATGATCCGTATTATCACGTTGAGCTTTATCATCTCTCCGTTCAGCTAACGGAAACGAATCGTGAAGCAACTGCTCCACAAAAGGGTAAACCGGATCGGTTGTCTTAATTGGCGTTAGTTTTAGCATAAGTACTTCGTTTTTATACGTCAATATTGTTTTCATTCAATAAAAAATCATTCGGTATAGAAGCGAATCATCCGCTCCAAGGCACGTTCGCATACCGGGCAAAAGCGGGGAGCTTCATTTATCTTCATACGGCATTCCGTGACAGGACGGTAAATGCCTTTCAGTGAATAGCCTGCTCCTTCGAATACGCCCACCTTCGTATATATCTTACTCTCATCCGTTTCAGCCGGAGTGGGTACCGGAGTTCCTTCGGGAAGCATATCTTTCCACTTGTTTCCGAAATCAACCAGCGTCGTGATGTTCTGTTCCCACGGTTCTACGGAATAAGGATACAGCGGACTGGGAGCTTCGGTATAAGCATATTCATCGGCCAGACCTCCAAAGCTGTGTCCAAACTCATGTACTACAACCGGACGGAACATCGGGTGATGTGCGGTGGTAAGAGTATATGAGTTATAAATACCTCCTCCCCCATACGTATCGGTATTTGCCAAAATGATGATATGTTCATACGGAATACCAGCCAGCCAGTTATGAACCGCCTTTACGCTCCGGGTGGTTAAATAGCGGTCGGAATAAAATGTATCAAAATGAGAATTGACAGCCGTTGATTTCCATTCATCCTGACGGGGAATACTTACTCCGCTATCGTGCGACGGACTCGCCACGGCTACTATATTAAAGCGGTTTTTAAACTGTTTGAAAGGGACGTGTTCAAAAATCGCATCACATGCCCTCTGGGCATCCTCATAAAACAGTTCCATTTCTGTCTCCGTATATCCCTCTGCCATAATCGCCACATCAATGCAGTCTTCATCTGATCCGCTCTGCAGCAAATAACGGTGAGGAGTAATGTGGGTTTCCCCACGCTGATGAATCAAAATATCCGACGGATTGACTTCATGAGTCAACGAAGCACTTTCTTTCTGATACGCATCTTTCAAGCGGACTGTAACCAAAGCCGCACGCTTAGGATAGGGCAACAAGAATGTATTCTCAAACCCACGTTTTACCTGTTTAGCCTCACTCTCACCGAGCCATTCCTGAAATAAGCTCGAAAAAGAAGTACGATAAATCACTTTACCGGTCTCCTTATCGGTCATTTCAACATCGCCGTTTCCACCTAAAGGTAATTCACTTAGACGATGACGACGCCCTGCCCATTGGGGCAATGCACATAATTCATCTAAATAAATATGCTGATGTTCGGCATCTCCCGTAAAAATGTAATCAACTCTCAATGTTTTATCCACAAAATAGTCGTTAAAATCCTGCCCGTTCATAGAAAAGGGGATTCCACAGCAAAAAGTAAGGGCTATCAGTAACTTTTTCATGTTTTTAAGAATTTATTCGTGACAAAGTTAATGATTGGAAGCGAAAAAAACACTAAATTTGCATGAATATTTAATTTAGAAAAGATGGGACATCATCAATTAGACAAATTAGACGAGCAGATTTTGCGATTAATTGCCGACAATGCGCGCATTCCTTTCTTGGAAGTGGCACGTGTTTGTAATGTTTCAGGAGCTGCCATTCATCAGCGAATCCAGAAGCTGACGAACTTAGGCATATTAAAAGGGTCAGAATTCATTATCGACCCGGAAAAGATTGGGTATGAAACCTGTGCCTATATCGGTCTTTATCTGAAAGACCCCGGACAGTCGGCTGCAGTTACCGATGCATTGAAACACATTCCAGAAGTAGTGGAATGTCATTACACTACCGGTCAGTATGACATGTTCATTAAAATTTATGCCCGAAACAACCATCACCTGCTGGAAATTATCCACGATAGACTCCAGCCGTTGGGACTCTCTCGTTCGGAAACAATCATCTCATTCCGTGAAGCGATCAAGCGCCAGATGCCTATTTTAGGATTAACGGAAGAAAACGAAGGCTAATCAACCGATTTGTAAGCCAACTCATTAAAAAATGGCTCACGAGACTGATTTTTTATCTTTCTCATGAGCCATTCATATTCCGGAAGATTATATCCGAATATAATCCACAAAATTATAAGCATAAAGATGCTTTTCATCAACCGAATGAGGCTCTCTGCTGAATTCCTTCCAAATGGCTGGGTCTATTTCCGGGAAAAACACATCTGCTTCTACTGTATCATCATCTATCTCTGTGATACAAAGACGGTCGGCAAAGGCCATGGCTTCTTCATACAGAGAAGCACCTCCAATTATAAAGACTTCCTCTCCTTCACAATGCAGCAAGGCTTCATGCAGGCTATGAAATGTCTCAGCTCCGGCAAACTCCCGTTCACTGCGGGTCAACACGATATTGCGGCGGTTAGGCAAGGCTCCCTTAGGAAGCGATTCAAAGGTCTTACGCCCCATGATGATGGTGTTTCCCGTGGTTAACGACTTAAAGCGCTTCAAGTCATTCGGAAGCCAGTACAACAGTTTATTTTCAAAACCAATTCCGCGGTTTCTGTTTATAGCAACAATCAAGGTTATCATTTTTAAATTTATCAGTTTATAAGTTTATGAGTTCTTCTGCTCAGGGGCTTTACGTTTTTCAGTTGAATACCTGCGATGTATAATAATCCGGACTATACCGAAACCTTTCCGGCAATATGAGGCCAAGGATCATATCCCTCTAATGAAAAATCATCATAGTGGAAACTGAAAATATCTTTCACATCCGGATTTAATTTCATAACCGGAAGCTGACGAGGTTCACGTGTCAGCTGCAAGTCAACTTGCTCCATATGATTCAGATAAATATGTGCATCTCCCAGCGTATGAATAAAATCGCCTGCCTTCAAGCCTGTAACCTGAGCCATCATCTGCAAGAGCAGTGCATACGAAGCGATATTAAAGGGCACACCTAAGAACGTATCGGCACTGCGCTGATACATTTGAAGGCTCAAACGTCCGTCTGCTACGTAAAACTGGAAAAAGGCATGACAGGGAGGCAAGTTCATGTTTTTCAAATCGGCCACATTCCATGCACTGACAATAATGCGCCGTGAGTCGGGATTATGCTTGATGTCATTCACGGCTTCTGATATCTGGTCAATAAAACCTCCATCATACGTAGGCCATGAGCGCCACTGGTATCCATAGATATGTCCTAAATTACCATCTTCATCCGCCCATTCATTCCAAATGCGTACGCCGTTTTCCTGCAGATATTTCACATTTGTATCGCCCTGTAAAAACCACAGCAATTCATGGATGATTGATTTCACGTGAAGTTTTTTGGTTGTCACCAAAGGAAAACCTTCCTCTAAATTGAAACGCATCTGGTGACCAAACACACTGATGGTTCCGGTTCCCGTACGGTCTTCTTTCTTTACTCCTTCGGTACGGATGCGATGGAGCAGATCTAAATATTGTTTCATCGGCTGACTTGGCTTTTTTTGTTATTGGCGGCAAAGTTACGAGTTCTTCACTGAATACACAACGTTTTCAGCTGTAGCAAAGCGTGTTTTTTGAGAAACAAAAAACGCCTTGGCGTTTCACAGTATTCGCCAAGACGTTTTCTTGCATTTGCCTAGTCATTTAAACCTGAATGCCTTGACAGGTGTTATATAGCCTCGGGAGTAAATAAAAGAAGATAGTTATTTTCATCTTTCCACTCCTTCATCAAATCATAAAAGTCAGTGTAAGACGAGGGCGTAAGAAGCTGCTGACTTACCACCAAACGGCAAGTTACTTTTACCTCAGCCTCAGCCTGTTCATAAGTAAAGACCACCTTACCGCAGGCGTTTGCCATCTCCCGGTCTGATTTCTTTATCCAAGTCATGCCTTCAGGAAGTTTCACCGTAGTAACAAACGTATGGTCATACTTCATCGGAAGCAGAACCGGAGCATCTATTTCCGTATTCTTGGCATAATTATCTGAAAGTATCAATGCCATGTCTTTTCCCTCTGCCTTTACCAAACGGATGCCTCCTTCCAGGGTACGAATACGCTTGTCGTCTGCTTCAAAGGTATAGTATGTACGGGCATGTTCAGTCCACTTGTTTTCGAGTTCAACCGAATTTCCGTTCAGATCGGTTATCGTCATGTACTCCTGTAAATCAGCTTCCGCCGTACCACTCAGCGGCACCCGCATTGCCATGTCTCCGCTACGGGCAAAGACAGATACTATGCCACTTAGTCCCACATTATCGGTTTTCGAAGCACGAAGAGCACAGATCACTATATCAGCCTCCAATCCGGCTGCACGCTGAAGACAAACATCCAGATTGACCAATTCAGCCGTTGTACCATATCCCGAGCGAAGCACTTCGGAAGCCGGACGTAAACGATAACCCGTATCGGCAAGCTTTAAGCTGATATTTCCTAACCTGCTGTAGCGATACATCATATACTGACCGATAGCATCACGCAGTTTCTGCTTGTCGCCTTCCGCCCCGACAGCCAGCTCTGTCACCTTTTCCTTTATCACGGCCTCATCACCGGGAACAAACTGAGCACGCAAGGTTTTAAGTGCCTCGGCATACGAGGTATGCGTGGTGGCTACAATAACCGGCTGCATACCGCTTGCAGCTTCTTGTATCAAAGACAAGTGGTCATGCTGAGTGGGATAGTTATACGGACGGGGAGAGACGTTACGCAAGGTCCACTGCACACATTGACGGTTATTGCGCGTATCCATCCGTTTCGCCGGCGCATCGTAGTTCAGCAATTCATAATGAAGTAAAGGAGATTTCTCGGTTTCAATCGTGCAGATAAATTCTTTAATCGGACTCAGTTCCCGAACCGGGCAACACACATCAAGTGCCGGCAGATAGCCTGGCTTGCTGATAATGGAATAGTCGAGATAAATAGTCGCTCCGAGTTCAAGTCCAGTATGAACCACCACCATTTCTTTCAGCCGGTTATATGCCGGAGCATCGGCTGCTACTGAAGGAAGAACCTCCACAAATGCATTATCCGGAGTTTTCACAATGGTTCCGTCTTTCTGCTGTGTATACGACTGATGTATCTGCAATTCTTGAAAAGCCGGATCATACGTAATAAAGGTTTCACCATATAGCCCATTCATCGCAGCATGCGTATAAAGGGTCAATTCCTTACGCACACGCAGCTCCTGACTTCCATCGGCACGGAGCGTATAATGTTTTTCCAGCTTACGGAACTCTGCTTCCGGACCGGCAAATGCAGGCAGGCAAGTACATATCAACATCATGCACAAACCTATATAAATTGATATTCTTTTCATGGTCGAGTTATTTCTTTAATACAATGTAGTCTCCATAACGCTTTGCAGCCTCCACTGCCTGACGGAAGTTTTCCCAGTCGGGAGCCTCATAAACGCGTTTTTTCAAAGCCAGCCGAGTCTGTAATTTCAGCATTCTTCCCTCCTGCAAAAGAGATCCGCTAAAGTCGGCAGCCGAACCGGTCAGTTTATCTGAAAGTCCCTGTCCCTGCAACTGATACCCCGAAGGCAAACGCAAATTTTCATCTAACTCAACCAGGCGTGAACAGGCATCCTTAAAGCCATACTTGCGATGTTCTATATCGGTATTTATACGCAAATAAGTCATCACCTGCGTATAAAGATGATTCATTACAAACGGGCGGAACACTAATGTATTGCCTCCCGACAGAGCATAACCGGGTATCTCATAACGGAAAGTGATGCGTATAGGTTCTTTTTGATAGTCTTTCGGAGAGCGTCCCCAGTCTACACTTATCAAGCGCGCTTTCGGAGAAACAGCAAGTAACTGACGCTCCATGGTATTACGCCATTCACTTTGGAATCCGGTTGTAAAGATCCTGCGAATACTGCTGTCACTCTGTCCTTCGGCAGTTATGGTAAACGTTCCATATAATACCCCTTCGGCGTCTATACGGTTATCTGCATGGATACGGACAAAGTGATTTTCGGGTGCAGACACCGGAGTAAGACAAAGGTCGGAACCTTCCGGAATACCGGGAAGATAGTTCTGCTGCTGCTCGGCACTGCTCCATAACTCGCGGCAAAAAGGAGCCCAAGTCGGATCAAGAGGCATCAACGTTCCATTGCTCAGACGAACCACAGCCACACAATGATTGAAGTGATCAGCCGGAATCGATTCCACCCTACTTCCAGCCATCGTCATGGCAGGATAAGCTTCAAAGCCTGCCATACGCAAGAAGGCAACCAAGGTTCCGGCAATATCTTTACATACCCCACAACGGTCTGTATAATTCATCTTCAAGTTATGAAGCGTAAAGCCTTCACCCTTTCCCATCGTAATGCCGGCATAACGGATATTATCGGCTACCCAATGGGTCAGCACGGCTATTTTTTCCATTTCTGTATGCTTGCCCCTTACCAACTCATCTACCTTCTTCTGTGCCTCTGGAATTGCATTAAAGCTCCCGTAATCCTCATTTACTTTATTAAACCAACGTGACTTTTCCTGCCAGTCGGGAGTGGTGGACATCATCAGCTTTGGGGCAGCATCAAATAAATCAACCATGTTCGGTTCCTTCTCAAAAGGCATCAGTCCGCTTACGGCAAATGAATAGGTCTTTCCCTCATCTGTGAAGCGAACAGAAGAAGCACAGGTTCCTTGATAGAACTGATATTGCATTTCTTTCTCCATCGGAACAGTTACCTGATATACCTTACGGACAGTCGGTTCACTTACCCAAAAAGGAACAATATCATAAAACTGTCCGCGCATAGGTGGAATAAACCGACTGTCGTCTTCCGCCGGAAAATTTCCTAAAAGAGCATACGTAAATCCTTTTTTCTCTATCTCGTAATCAACGACATCTCCCGGACGAAGTTCGCCTAACTCCAACATAATCTGGCGAGCTCCCCAGTAAATGGCTCTGGCAGGAGCTGCATAATCACAAGTACGCGAAACGTCTACTTGGGTTTCTGTGCCGTCGGCATGATACACAGTTACTTTACGAAATTTCGCGGCTGCTGTAAGCGGATCATAATCATATTTAAGAATCCGGTTTTTCAAAGCTCCTTTTATGTTTTGCACCTTAAACGCCCGGCATACGGCAAATGAACCCTGACCGGTAGAAGCTACGGAAACAGCTGTGCTGTCAAGCAAAGTAATGCAGTCGGCTGCACGATAAGCTTCCGACTGCGCCTGCACAGCATAAGGTTTCCAAGTTTGCGCCGCTCCTGTCAGTGAAGCGGCTGCAAATAAAATAAATGTAAGTGCTTTGTTCTTCTTCATAGCAATTACGATTTACGAGTCTGATTGAGATAGTTACTGTTAAAATTGGAACAACGCTGTAAATACAATACGGTTATTTTTTACAAGGTGTGTATCAACCACCTTTCCCTTGGCATCGTTTTTACCATAATGCGCTCCGGTCCAAGAATATTCAGCTCCGATTTTCCAGTTCGGCAAATTGTAGGTTAACTCTGCTGTAGCTGTAGTAAGCTGATCAATATTGGTTCCCGTACCCAATAGACCTGAAACCTCTTTACGGGCACCCAGGTTTTTCAGGTAACCTGCAAAAATCCCCCCGCGCCATTTTGCGCCGTACATCGCATTTATCCAAGTATGTGAAAAGCGGAGCGGAGTATATTGTTGTTCACCGGTACGAGAGTCAACAGATGTTATACCGTAACCTCCCAACGTACTTGTCTGAGTCAAATTAGAACTGAGTACCGATTTTGCTGCCATCTTAAACAGCTTATGCGTATATTTCATGTGAACCTCACCCGAAAGAGCTGTGATACGTTCAGATACCTTATAAGTTTTTTTGTCAGCAACCGACTGAACACGCGGCGTAAGTGAAGATAAGTGAAGACCAGCTCCTACCTGAATCTCTTCGGCTTTATAATCCACACCTACATAAAACTCAGGAACACAACTGTTTTTAATAAAGTTTTGGTGCTTCTGCGTAGCGGTTTCACCTACTTCATCCGACTTCGGACCTACCGACAAATACTGAGATTGCCAAAGGGCTGCTGCAGTAAGCATAAAGTTCTTATGAATAAAGCGGTAACGCAACTGGGGAGCACGGCTGAACGGCTGGTAAGGAGCTCCCATATTTAAGTTCAGGATTTCAGGAGCCACATCACCATAAAGTGGATGCCACGTCTGACCAAACAAAAGAGCCGACTGTCCCCAGTCAAGATTTACATACACATGACGGAGACGCAACATATGAAAGTTCGACCCAGAGCCGCGGAAATCCACTTCTACCTTTGCCGAAGTTTTTGCTTTTCCCAACATAGGACCTTTCACATCCATACCTAAACGAGTGTAAAGTGTATAAAAGTTACCGTCGGGCTTCGCGTTCAGGTCCTTTCCGTCGGCATCGGGTAGTACATCCTTAGGATACATATAAAAGAGTCCATCCACTGTTTCCGAATTTGATCGGCTGTTATAAAACAAGTCGGTACGCACCTGCCCATAGAATTTGTAATCGAATCCTTTCTTCTGTGCCATTACTTCTGGCATCATTGCAGCCAATACGGCAAAAAAAAGCAATTGTTTTTTCATTTTCAAGCTATTAGTGTTTATATAATTGGGGCAAAGTTACAAATAATCCACGAATACCACCCTTAAGAGTGCAAAGCATTTTTACGGTACCACAACACGAATCCTATTACAGCGACCAGCGTCAATCCCATTCCGACAGGATATGCAACACTTCCTGACAAAGCAAGACCTTCGGGAGCTATAAGTATATAAGTAGCACATACACAAGTCATAAACAAGGCAGGAAGCAAAGTCACCCACCAGTTTTTCCGCTCGCATACAAGCCATATGGTAATCGCCCACAAAGTAAAGACTGACAAGGTCTGGTTACACCATGCAAAATAACGCCATATAATTTTAAATCCCTCAGCATCACCGAAGCTATATACTAACAAAGCTATTGTAACCAAAAAGATGGGCAGTGATATAAAAAGCCTCTTCCGTATGCTGCGCTGCTCGATACGGAAAAAATCTGCTATAATCAGACGAGCTGAACGCAGGGCTGTATCTCCACTCGTAATGGGAGCTGCCACAATGCCCAATATAGCAAGCAAACCTCCTATGGAACCAAGCCAGTCACGTGAAATGTCTGTTGCCACTTTTGCTCCCGAATAAGCGATTCCGGTAGCCTCATCCACAATGCCATGCTCTTGAAAGAAACAAGTAGCTGCAGCTGCCCATATCAATGCTACAATACCTTCTGTAATCATTGCTCCATAAAAAATCGGACGGCAATGTTTTTCATTCGTTATACAGCGTGCCATTAAAGGAGATTGAGTGGCATGAAATCCACTGATAGCTCCACAGGCGATAGAAATAAACATCATCGGAAAAATAGGATTCTTCTCATATTTCGTACCAAATCCCTCCCATATTTCGGGCAAATCCGGACTTTTCAGATAAAGCATGATTAAGATACCCACTGCCATAAATAAAAGTGCCAAAGCAAAAAGAGGATAAATACGACCTATTATTTTATCAACCGGCAACATCGTGGCAAGCACATAATAAACAAAAATAGCTGCTACCCAAAAATAGACATCGAATGTATCGGGAGTCATGCCAGCCAACAGTTCTGCCGGACCTGATATAAATACCGCTCCGACCAAAATCATAAGCAACACAGTAAATATGCCTGCCACCCGCTTGGTGCGCAATCCTAAATACCTTCCGATAATCTCAGGAAGGCTTTCTCCCCCGTTACGCAACGAAAGGGTTCCTGACAGAAAATCATGAACAGCCCCGGCAAATATCGTTCCGAAAACAATCCAAAGATAAGAAGCCGTACCAAACTGCGCGCCCATGATAGCTCCAAATATAGGTCCCAAGCCTGCAATATTCAAAAATTGAATCATAAAAATCTTCCACGTAGGAAGTGGAAGAAAATCTACTCCATCGGTTTTTGTCAAAGCCGGAGTTTTACGGGAAGCATCGGGTGAAAACAACGTCTCAACATAACGTCCATAAATCCAATAACCTCCCAAAAGAAGTGCCAATGCGATACTAAATGTTATCATATCAATAAATTTTCTTTTAGAATGTCGCAAAAGTAATAAATACAACGAATACTTTGTATATTTGCACCCAACAAAATCAGATTTATGAAAAAAATCATTTTTATATTCTTTATCCTTTGCTGCTGGATGACCGCTTTACAGGCTCAGCCCAAACAAGAAATACGAGCCACTTGGCTCACCACCTTGGGAGGATTAGATTTCCCCTCAAAAAAAGCTACTTCTCCTGAAGGCATACGCCAGCAGAAACAGGAGCTTTGCCGGATATTAGACCGTTTACAGGAAGCTCACTTCAACACTGTTCTCTTACAGACAAGGCTGCGCGGTGATGTCATTTATCCGTCTGCATACGAAGGTTTTACCGAATCATTAACAGGACATACCGGCCGAAACCCAGGATATGACTTACTGCACTTTGCCATTGAAGAATGTCACAAACGAGGAATGGAACTCCACGCATGGATGGTAGCAATACCTGCCGGAAACGCACGGCAAGTAAAGCTTCATGGCAAAAACTCGATTGTAAAAAAACAAGCTAAGCTCTGCAAGTTTTATAAAGGTAGCTGGTATTTAGACCCCGGAAATCCGGATACGGAAAATTATCTGGCCAAGCTCGTACATGAAATAGTTTCACGTTATGACATCGACGGCATACATTTAGATTATATCCGCTATCCGGACCATCCTGAAACCTTTCCCGACAAAGACAGCTTCCGCAAATTCGGCAAAGGAAAAGACCTTGCCACATGGCGCCGCAACAATATTACCCGCATTGTGAAACGCATCTATTCTGATACAAAAAAGCTCAAGCCCTGGGTAAAAGTAAGCAGTGCACCCGTAGGAAAATACGATGACACATCACGTTATTCTTCACGGGGATGGAATGCATATCATACGGTCTATCAAGATGCACAACGATGGCTCGCCGAAGGCATTCAAGATATCCTTTTCCCGATGATGTATTTTAAAGGCAATCATTTCTATCCTTTTGCCCTCGACTGGCAGGAACATAAACAAGAAAGATGGATTGTCCCGGGCCTTGGTATCTATTTTCTTGACCCCAAAGAGCAAAATTGGCCTTTAGATGAAATAGCCCGACAGATGCTGTTCATACGCAACCATGGACTAAACGGACAAGCCTTTTTCCGCAACCGCTTCTTGCTTGATAATACGAAAGGGATTCTCACTGAACTGACTGAGCAGTTTTATACCTATCCAGCCGTTGTGCCTCCTATGACTTGGGCAGACAGCATTCCTCCTGCCCCACCCGTTCGTCCTACCCTCACCCGGAAGAGACATGAAGTCAAGCTGAACTGGAATGCAGCTGAACATACAGATGCCATCTATTACCGTGTTTATGCATCCAATCAATACCCGGTCTGCACAGAACTTGCCCAGAACATCGTAACCACACGTACCGACAGCACCCATTATACTTTCTCACCCTCTGCCCCATGGCAACAAAAAATCTACTGGGCAGTGACTGCTGTTGACCGCTTTGGCAATGAAAGTATGCCCACACAATTCAACCATCCTCAGGATAATATGCTTCAGATATTCGAAGAAGAATTACCTGAAATTCCGCAAAATACCACCTATATTCTATTCGACGCAACCGGACAGGAAATCATTCGTCTTTCGTCCCAGTCGAAAGAACTTCTCTGTACAATAGGAAAAGGCATATTCCGGGTAAGCCTACTCACACCGGATGGAGAAATCAAACCACTGGGTATCCTGATACGCTAACCCATCCATTTGTTAAAAATCAACAGCCTTTATGGATATAAAGAGAATATTCGCTAAATTTGCACATTCTATATAGAAACATATCTAATTACATAACTCATGAGTAACCAAAGATACATGCAGCGTGGCGTTTCTGCTTCAAAAGAAGATGTACATAACGCAATCAAAAACATTGATAAGGGTATATTTCCTAAAGCATTCTGTAAAATCATTCCGGACATTTTAGGTGGCGATCCTGAATATTGTAACATTATGCATGCAGATGGTGCAGGTACTAAATCCTCATTGGCCTATCTGTATTGGAAAGAAACCGGTGATTTGTCTGTTTGGAAAGGCATTGCCCAAGATGCCCTGATTATGAATATTGACGACCTGCTTTGTGTAGGTGCCGTAGATAATATTTTAGTTTCCTCCACAATCGGACGAAACAAATTACTTGTTCCGGGAGAAGTAATCTCTGCCATTATCAACGGAACAGACGAACTGCTTGCAGAACTCCGCGAAATGGGAGTGGGAGTTTACGCTACTGGCGGTGAAACAGCCGATGTAGGCGACTTGGTACGCACCATCATCGTTGACAGTACTGTTACCTGCCGCATGAAACGTGCAGACGTAATTGACAATGCCAATATCCGTCCGGGTGACGTTATCGTAGGTCTGGCTTCATACGGACAGGCTACTTATGAAAAAGAATATAACGGCGGTATGGGAAGCAACGGACTGACCAGTGCACGCCACGATGTATTCTCGAAATACTTGGCAGAAAAATATCCGGAAAGCTACGATAAGGCTGTTCCCGAAGATTTGGTATACAGCGGAAAGCTGAAACTGACAGATGAGGTAGAAGGATCTCCACTCGATGCAGGCAAGTTAGTGCTTTCGCCTACACGTACCTATGCCCCGGTTGTAAAGAAGCTGCTTGATGCACTCCGTCCGCAAGTCCATGGTATGGTACACTGCTCTGGCGGCGCACAAACCAAAGTATTACACTTCGTAGGCGACAACTGTCGCGTAATAAAAGACAACCTCTTCCCTGTACCTCCTTTGTTCCGCACCATCAAAGAACAAAGCGGCACAGACTGGGACGAAATGTATAAAGTGTTCAATATGGGACACCGTCTGGAAGTTTATCTTTCACCGGAACATGCCGACGAAGTGATTGCCATTTCAAAGAGTTTCGGAATCGATGCACAAATCGTAGGACGCATAGAAGAAAGCAACGGCTCAAAAGAGCTGATTATCAAGAGCGAATTCGGAGAATTCAAATATTGATAGTCCCATACGGCAGCAATAAGATTCATCGTGTAAATTCGGCATAACAGCTATATACCAGAATCTTTTTGCTGCCGTTATACTGTTTCCTGAGCATACGGAATCTATATCCCATAATGTAATGGACGCTTGTTCTCCTATTTTAATTATCAAAATGATGGAAAGGTATCGTTTACTATGCCTCGTCTTGATACAGCCATAGCCTTAGGAGTAACAGCCTCTCATTTTTCATACTACATTTTCTTGAATGCCTTATTTATTTTGAGACTCCGTAATGATACCAGACAAACAGATTACAGAAAGAACAGACAAATCTTAACTCAAAGATTATAAAACAACAAATAATTTAATGGCAGAAAACAATACACTTTTAGAGAAACTGGAAGGACTCGTTTCACGCTATGAGGAAGTATCCACTCTCATTACCGACCCCAACGTCATTGCTGACCAGAAGCGATATGTCAAGCTCACCAAAGAATACAAAGAATTGGGCGACTTAATGGAAGCACGCAAAGAGTATCTCCAATACTTGAACGGCTTGGAAGAGGCTAAACTCATGATGGGCGAAAGCGACCCGGAAATGAAAGAAATGGCACGCGAGGAAGCTGCCTTGTGCGAAGCACGTATTCCTGAAATGGAAGAAAAAATCAAACTTTTGCTTGTCCCGGCCGACCCACAGGACGACCGCAATGCCATCTTGGAAATCCGAGGAGGAACCGGAGGTGACGAAGCAGCGATCTTTGCAGGCGACCTCTTCCGCATGTATACCAAATATTGTGAATCAAAAGGATGGCGTCTGGAGGTATCGAGTGCCAACGAAGGAGCTGCCGGAGGATTCAAGGAAATTATCTGTTCCGTAACAGGCGATAAAGTATACGGTACTTTAAAATACGAATCTGGAGTACACCGTGTACAGCGCGTTCCTGCTACCGAAACCCAAGGACGCGTACATACCTCAGCTGCATCTGTAGCAGTACTTCCCGAAGCAGAACCGTTTGATGTAGAAATCAATGAGGGAGAAATCAAATGGGATACGTTCCGAAGCGGGGGTGCCGGAGGGCAGAATGTAAACAAAGTGGAATCGGGGGTACGCCTACGTTATAACTGGAAAAACCCCAATACGGGAGTGGTAGAAGAAATCCTGATAGAATGTACCGAAACACGTGACCAGCCGAAAAACAAAGAACGAGCCCTGTCACGTTTACGCACATTTATCTATGACAAAGAACATCAGAAATACATTGACGACATTGCCTCCAAGCGTAAAACCATGGTCAGTACCGGTGACCGTTCGGCTAAAATCCGTACATACAACTATCCGCAGGGACGTATAACCGACCACCGTATCAACTACACCATTTATAATCTGGCTGCCTTCATGGATGGAGATATCCAAGACTGTATTGACCATCTGATTGTTGCAGAAAACGCAGAACGCTTGAAAGAGAGCGAACTATAACCCTGTAATTTGAGTACAAAACCCCATAATGCCATGAGCTTGTCCTCTTTTTCCATACAGCAGACATTGAGCTTTCTTCTAAACACAAGCGCACGATGTCTCAAACGCTTTCCCGTTACTATCGGGTTTGTATGGGTGCTTTCTGCCTATCTGTTTATAAGAGTTTACAATCCGTCCCTAATCAAAGAATGGGAATGGAGTGTAACCTGCTCTTATTATCTGCTGACAGGCTCATTGCTCTCACTTACATTACACTTATGGGGGGAAGAGCAGAAAAGCAAATTAATCGTATGGGGTGCTTTCATCATGGGGTTATCCCTTTTGCTTGCCGACAGTATTTATCTGCATGATCAAGCTTTGACACAAGAGTTAGTCTTATCGCGTGGAGCATTGATTTTCTCCATGCTGCTATCGGCTTTCATCCTTCCTTTTATAAAAGAAAAAGAAGACGTGGCAGCCTGGAATTTTTCAGCATCTGCCATCCAAGCTTTTTCATTGGCTGCCTGTACGGGAGTCATTATGACCGGAGGAATCATCCTGCTGCTGATTTCACTTGATAAACTCTTCAATATCGAAATCAGTACCAACTGTTTCATCTACGTAAGCATTTTATGCAACGTTATCCTGTCCCCCATGCTCTTTCTCGGCCTGCTGCCGGAAGGTGAGAAAAAACATGACAGCCGGTTTTACCATTCACATTCTGCTGACAACATCTTACGCTGGCTGTTTCTGCCCTTACTGATGAGCTATATGGCAGTGCTTTACATCTATGAAGCACGTATCATTACGCAGTGGAAATTACCAGACGGATGGGTTTCATGGCTGGTTACAGCCCTTTCGGTAGGATGTATCTTGCTGTTGACCCAGCTTTATCCCATAAGAATGCGAAAAAACAGACGCATTGATGAACTGCTTTTCCGATGGATTCCCGTATTGGTTTTACCTCTATTAATACTGATGACCGTGGGCATAATCCGGCGGTTTAACGACTACGGACTGACCGTTAACCGGCTCTATCTGCTCACATTCAATCTCTGGCTTTACGGAGTTTTCATCGGACTGTGTATAAACCGCGGACGGCGCATGATAGGAATTCCTATTTCGTTTGCTGCTGTTTTTATGCTGACTTCTGTTTCTCCGATAAACTATACCAGCATTACCTGCAAAGTATTGCTCAACGAAATAGCAGATGAATTGAAGCAAAATGGGGCATCCCAGCTTCCGCTCACCCAAAAACAATATGAGGCATGGCTAAGCAATCAGTCCCAAGAGAGACAAATGCGTGTAAACGAAAAGCTGAGCTATCTCAGCTCTTTTTCAGAACAAAAATACACCGCAGTAGTAGAAGCCGGTACTCCTTTTTATACATATGCCAATAAATACAATCCAAATGTGGCAGACATGGAGGTAACAGCAGAATCTGCTCTTTCAGCTACACTCTGCACGGAAACCATTCCTGTACCACAGGGATACCGCAACTTCCGGTTTATCGAGGAACTGCCTATACCGGTAAACGGCAAGCTGACTCCCGGCAGAAAACTGGCTATCCCTATTCCCGAAACGAAGGATACATGCCGTATAGAAACAGATCTCCTGCTGGACGTTGAGAGAGAGGATAAATCTAAAGAACCTATTACCCTACTCTCTGACTCTAAAAATCATGTTTTTATCCTTACATATTACAGACAAGAATTTAAGCGGTCAGCCTTTTTTATAAGCGGCTACCTGTTTTTTAACAAAAACATTCAAAAACAATAACATTATAACATCATGAACAAACAAGAATTATTTGAAAACATCAAACGCAAGAAATCATTTCTTTGCGTAGGACTGGACACAGACATCAAAAAGATTCCGGAACACTTATTGAAAGAAGAAGACCCTATCTTTGCTTTCAACAAAGCAATTATTGACGCCACTGCTCCTTATTGCATCGCTTACAAGCCCAACTTGGCTTTTTATGAAAGCATGGGTGTAAAAGGATGGATTGCATTTGAAAAAACAGTGGAATACATCAAGAGCAATTATCCAAACCAGTTCATCATTGCCGATGCAAAACGCGGAGACATCGGAAACACATCGGCCATGTATGCCCGCACGTTCTTTGAGGAACTGAACATTGACTCAGTAACCGTAGCTCCTTACATGGGTGAAGACAGCGTAACTCCCTTCCTTACTTACGAAGGAAAATGGGTTATCTTGCTGGCATTGACTTCAAACAAAGGTTCTCACGATTTCCAGCTTACCACCGACCCTGAAGGCGAACGCCTGTTTGAAAAAGTATTGCGCAAATCACAGGAATGGGCGAATGATGAAAACATGATGTACGTAGTAGGCGCAACTCAAGGACGCATGTTTGAAGACATACGTAAGATTATCCCCAACCACTTCTTGCTCGTGCCCGGAATCGGTGCACAAGGCGGCTCATTGGAAGAAGTATGCAAATATGGTATGACCAAAGAATGCGGACTGATTGTAAACTCAAGCCGCGCCATTATCTATGCCGACAAAACAGAAAACTTCGCAACCGTGGCTGGTCAAAAAGCACAAAAAGTGCAAAAACAAATGGAAGAACAGCTGAAGACTATTTTGTAATCTTCTTCCCTCTCCAGTTCGGAAGGAATATCCGTTGCAAAAGAAAGATGACACCATATTCCCTGTTTCAGGGCATATCAACTTATACTTTTGCAATGAATATTCCTTCTTTTTTTTTCAGCAAACAAACCACTTTCAACGGGTTTTAGAGCACAAAAAGAGAAATAATTGGCTTTTTTTACGGATTTCTAAAAAAAAAACACGTAATTTGCATAATTAAAAAGTGTATCTACACGATACAACTCAACTAATCATAAAAGGAAAACCTAAGGAATAAAGAAGTATTATGGAGTTCTCAGCTAAACAAATTGCGGAATACATCCACGGAGTTATCATAGGAGATGAAAATGCAACCGTACATACCTTTGCCAAAATTGAAGAAGGTATACCGGGAGCGCTGTCATTCTTATCAAACCCGAAATACACCCATTACATTTACGAAACTCAATCATCTATCATCTTGGTCAATAAAGACTTTGAGCCGGAACAGAAGATTAATGCCACACTCATCAAGGTGGACAATGCATATGAAAGCCTGGCCAAACTCATGACCTTATATGAAATGAGCCAACCCAAAAAGAAAGGCATAGACCCGCTGGCATCCATTGCAACCGGTGCAAAAATAGGAAAAGATGTATACATCGGACCGTTTGCCTGTATTGAGGAGGGAGCTGAAATTGGAGACAATACGTATATCCACCCTCACGCCACCGTAGGATGTAATGCCAAAATAGGAGCCAATACCATTCTTTATCCTCATGTAACCGTTTATCATGACTGCCGAATCGGAAACAACTGTATTCTCCATGCCGGAGCAGTTATCGGTGCCGACGGATTCGGGTTTGCCCCATCGCCGGAAGGCTATGAAAAGATTCCCCAAATAGGTATCGCTATCCTTGAAGACAATGTGGAAATAGGAGCCAATACATGTATTGACCGTGCCACCATGGGAGCTACCGTTATCCATAAAGGAGTAAAACTTGATAATTTAATCCAGCTGGCTCACAATGTAGAAGTAGGCAGCCACACGGTCATGGCTTCACAGGTAGGAGTGGCCGGCTCAGCTAAAATAGGCGAATGGTGTATGTTCGGCGGACAAGTAGGAGTGGCCGGACACATCAAAGTGGGTGACCATGTAACGGTCGGTGCTCAATCAGGTATACCCGGAAACACCAAATCAGGCAGCACCCTGATGGGATATCCAGCCATTGACCCCAAACAGTTCGCACGCTCTTCAGCTGTTTACAAGAAACTTCCGGAAATGTACACTGAATTAGGGCGTCTGCAAAGAGAAATCGAAGAATTAAAAAAACAACTTAACAAATAAAACCCATGTTGAAACAACAAACCTTAAAAGGCAGTTTTTCACTGAATGGCAAAGGGCTTCACACCGGAGTCAAACTTACTGTTACATTCAATCCTGCCCCAGAGCATCACGGGTATAAAATTCAACGCATCGACTTAGATGACCAACCAATACTAGATGCAGTAGCTGAAAATGTAATTGATACCACCCGAGGTACCGTATTGGCAAAAAACGGGGTAAAGGTAAGCACCGTAGAACATGCCTTGGCTGCTCTTTATGCTGCAGGCATTGACAACTGCCTGATTCAAGTAGACGGTCCAGAGTTTCCTATCTTGGACGGCAGTGCCAAAGCATATGTGGAATGCATCAAACGTGTAGGCATCGAAGAGCAAGCTGCTCCTAAAGACTATTACATCATCAAATCAAAAATTGAATTCCGTGACGAAGAAACCGGCTCTTCAATTATTGTACTTCCTGATGATAAATTCAGCGTTAATGCCTTGATTTCCTATGACTCTAAGATATTGAGCAATCAATATGCCTCACTGGAAAACATGGCCGATTTTCCTTCAGAAATCGCTTCTGCACGTACCTTTGTTTTCGTCCGTGAAATAGAGCCGCTGCTCAATGCCGGACTAATCAAAGGAGGCGATCTAGATAATGCTATCGTAATTTACGAAAAGCAAATGACGCAAGAAAACTTTGACAAGCTGGCTGACATCATGGGAGTTCCCCATATGGACGCAAACCAGCTGGGGTATATCAATCATATTCCTCTGGTATGGCCTAACGAACCTGCCCGTCATAAGCTTCTTGACATTATCGGCGACCTTGCCTTAACCGGAAAACCCATTAAAGGACGTATCATCGCTACCCGGCCGGGACATACCATCAACAATAAATTTGCCCGCCAGTTACGCAAGGAGATCAGACAGCATGAAATTCAAGCTCCGATTTACAACTGTAATGAGGAACCGCTGATGGATGTAAACCGCATCCGTGAACTGTTGCCTCACCGCTATCCGTTCCAACTGGTAGACAAGGTTATTGCCATTGGAGCAAACTATATTGTCGGAGTAAAAAACGTAACATCAAATGAGCCTTTCTTCCAGGGTCACTTCCCCCAAGAACCGGTAATGCCCGGTGTGCTTCAGGTGGAAGCCATGGCGCAAGTGGGAGGACTGCTGGTGCTCAACTCAGTAGATGAACCGGAAAAATACTCTACATACTTCCTGAAAATCGACAATGTGAAATTCCGTCAAAAAGTAGTTCCGGGAGACACGTTGCTTTTCCGTGTTGAACTGATGGCACCCATACGTCGTGGCATTTCAACCATGAAAGGATATATCTTCGTAGGCGAAAGAATTGTTTGCGAAGCTGAATTTATGGCACAAATCGTAAAAAACAAATAAATATGATAAGCCCATTAGCATACATACACCCTGAAGCTAAAATCGGAGAAAATGTAGAAATTGGTCCGTTTGTCTTTATTGACAAGAATGTAGTAATCGGCGACAATAACCTCATTATGCCGAACGTAAACATCTTAGAAGGGGCACGTATCGGTAATGGAAACCGTTTTTTTCCGGGAGCTGTTATCAGTGCGATTCCTCAAGACCTTAAATTCCGCGGAGAAGAAACAACCGCAGAAATAGGCAACAACAATACCATTCGTGAAAACGTGACCATCAACCGAGGTACGGCTGCTAAAGGAAAAACCGTAGTAGGAAGCAACAACCTGCTGATGGAAGGTGTACACGTAGCCCATGATACCATTGTGGGAAGTAACTGTATCATCGGTAACTCCACAAAAATGGCAGGTGAAGTCATTGTTGATGACAATGCCATAGTCAGTGCCAATGTCCTGATGCACCAGTTCTGCCGGGTAGGAGGTTATGTCATGATTCAAGGTGGATGCCGTTTCAGCAAAGATATTCCGCCGTTTATCATCGCCGGACGCGACCCTATAGCTTACTGCGGAATCAATATCGTAGGCTTGCGCCGCCGTGGATTTTCAAACGAACTCATTGAAAACATACATAATGCTTACCGAATCATCTATAACAGCGGAAAGACTGTAACTGAAGCACTTGAGCAGGTACGCACGGATATACCGATGAGCAAGGAAATAGAATATATCATTTCGTTTGTTGAAAATTCACAACGAGGTATTATCCGATAAAAAAAGATTTCGTATCTTTACCATATCAACAAAACTTTTAAATTAAAGTATACACCTATGGTATATAAATTTAGAATCATATCTGATGAAGTCGATGACTTCCTGAGAGAAATCAAAATTGATTCAGAAGCTTCTTTTTATGAATTACATGAAGCTATCCTAAAATCGGCCGGATATAAGGACGACCAAATGACCTCTTTCTTCATTTGTGATGATGACTGGGAAAAAGAAACTGAAATCACGCTGGAAGACATGGGAGGCGGAAGCTCGGAAGAAGATACCTATGTAATGAAAGAAACTCCGCTGAGCGAACTCTTAGAGGATGAAAAGCAGAAACTGCTGTATGTATTCGACCCCCTTGCTGAACGTGTGTTCTTCATTGAACTCTCTGAAATCATTACCGGAACAGATTTAGACAAAGCTGTCTGTTCACGAAAAGAAGGTGAAGCACCCAAACAGCTGATTGACTTTGATGAGCAAATGAGCACCAATTCTTCACTCGATTTGGATGAGAACTTCTATGGAGACCAAGATTTCGATATGGAAGACTTCGACCCGGAAGGCTTTGATATGGGAAGTGGAGGCAATCCATACGATGAAGATAAATATTAACCAAACAGAGAAGATAAAAAATTAAAACCAAGTAACAAGGTGCAAGAGCCTGATTAGTTGGTTTTAATTTTTTATCTTTTTTTTAATACTACTCCCATGCCCACACTTATCGTACTTATAGGCCCGACAGGTGTCGGAAAAACAGAACTCAGCCTGAAAATAGCCGAACACTGCCAAACAGAAATCATTTCTTCCGATTCGCGGCAACTTTATGCCGACCTGAAAATAGGCACGGCTGCTCCAACTCCCGAACAACTCAAACGGGTGCCCCATCATTTCGTAGGAACACTTCAGTTAACCGATTATTACAGTGCTGCCCGATATGAAGAAGAAGTAATTGAAAAGCTGAAGGAGCTCTTTCAAACTCATTCATCGGTGGTTATGACCGGAGGTTCAATGATGTATATCGACGCGGTATGTAAAGGTATTGATGATATACCTACCGTAGATTCCGAGACACGTGAACTCATGCTGAAACGCTATGAAAGTGAAGGATTGGAGGCACTTTGTGCTGAATTAAAGCTGCTCGATCCGGAATATTATGCTCAGGTAGACATCAAAAATCCCAAACGCGTAATCCATGCACTTGAAATATGCTACATGACCGGAAAAACATATACGTCCTTCCGAACCAGAAGTCAGAAAAAACGCCCCTTCAATATCTTGAAAATAGGATTGCGACGGGAACGTGAAGAGCTGTATGAGCGAATCAACCGGCGGGTAGACTTGATGATGGAAGAAGGGTTGCTGGAAGAAGCTGAAAGGGTTTATCCTTACCGCTCATTAAACTCGCTCAATACGGTAGGCTATAAAGAGCTGTTTAAGTTTATTGACGGAGAATGGGAGCTGCCTTTTGCTATTGAAAAAATAAAGCAAAACTCACGCATTTACTCGCGCAAACAGATGACATGGTTTAAACGGGATGCCGATATTGCCTGGTTTCACCCAGACCAAGAAACTGAAATTATGGATTATATCAGCCTACATATGAAGCCAAACTAAACCCTACCTGCTTTTTCACCTCCCGATTCAATACCTATCAGACGAAGTGAAAAGGCGGATAAATCCAATATAAAAGAGTCATTTCGCCTCTGTGAAAACAAAAAGGCGATATGACTCTTTCTTTTATTCCTGAAAAACAGGCCGATTAAAATAATTAGTCCAACAACTTCCATCCATACACGCTTGATTCTATAAAACGCCTTGGCGGCTCATGTAAAATGCTTCCGCATCTCAATTCAAATGCCTTGACATGCCAACCTGAATGCCTAAGAGAAGCGAGAGGTAAAGCTGTCTGTTTCTCTGCACTCCTACCGGTTCCACGGCAGATCAGAGAAAATATGGCACCTGCGTACCTTAGACCACCAAAGAATACTCTTCTCAAAACGTTCCGGAATAGAAACCAATGAGGCAGAACGCAAATTCTCATTCCGGTCAGCCTGAAATAAAGAACGCATAGACTTATATTCCTCGCGAGCCTTTAACACAGCCAGAGCATTGCTTTTATCGCCTTTCAGCAAGAAAACAAATGCAGCCAAATAATCTAAGAAAAGGCGGACACACATCACCTTTTGCAATTCGCTTTCCGGCAAATTCTTATAAAGCATGATCAGGTTATTGCGAAAATTAAGCAATGTTTTACGAGGATTTTCTTTCTTTAATGTTGCTCCTCCCACATGATACACCTTGCTGAACGGCAAACAAACGATGCCATAACCGCGACTGCGCAAGCGCCAGCAGAGGTCAATTTCCTCCATATGAGCAAAAAAACGCCCGTCTAACCCTCCTGCCTCGCGATAAACCTGCAAGCGAATCAAAAGGGCTGCTCCTGTTGCCCAAAACACGGGGATAATGTCTTCATACTGACCATGATCTGATTCTACCACATCAAAAATACGCCCCCTACAAAATGGATAGCCGTATTTATCAATAAAGCCTCCTGCAGCACCAGCATATTCAAAACAAGATTTATCCCGGAAGCTGAGCAGCTTAGGCTGGCAGGCTGCCACTTGGGGATGCTTGTCCAAATAGTCGGTCATGGGTTGAAGCCATCCAGAAGTAACTTCCACATCGCTGTTCAACAAAACAACATACTCTGCATCTACTTGCTGCAGAGCCCTGTTATATCCCTCGGCAAAACCATAATTTTTACTCAAGCGAATTAAGCGGACATCAGGAAACTCACGCTCAATGACTTCACACGAATCATCGGAAGAGGCATTGTCGGCTACACATATTTCCACTCCTTCTCCTTGCGAATAAGCGAGTACGGAAGGAAGAAAACGACGGAGCATCTCAGCCCCATTCCAGTTTAAAATAACTACCGACGTTTTCATTCTAATATAATCCCTCTCAGAGCCGTACCATCTTCATTAAAGTCGCCCAGTTTCACGCGTAACAAACGGTTATCAAGGCTTTCATCATGCTCTAATTCTACCCGGATATAGTTTGACGTAAAACCATGCATGGGAGTACCCGGCTTCGACTTCTCCATCAGAACAACCGCTTCCTGCCCGATGTGACGCGCATAAAAAGTATGCGTCTTTTCATCAGATAAAGCCAGAAGACGCTGGCTTCGCTGATGCTTTTCATCAGCCGAAACCACATAGTCAATCTTAAGTGCCTGTGTTCCGGGACGTTCAGAATAGCTAAATACATGGAGTTGAGTTAAATCAAGTCCCTTTATAAACTCATAAGCCTGCTCAAAAAACTCCGGTGTTTCCCCACGCGTGCCTACAATCACGTCCACACCGATAAAGGCATCGGGCATCAGTTGCTTAATGGTATGGATTTTTGAAGCAAATAAAGCTGTATCATACCGACGGCGCATTAACTTCAGTACATCGTCGCATCCCGACTGCAAGGGAATGTGGAAATGAGGCATAAAACGACGGGAACGAGATACATATTCTATGATTTCATCTGTCAGAAGATTAGGCTCTATTGATGAGATGCGGTAGCGTTCAATACCCTCTACTTCATCAAGAGCCTTTACCAGGTCAAAGAATGTTTCTCCGGTTGATTTCCCAAAATCACCGATATTTACTCCAGTCAGCACTATTTCCTTGCCTCCTTCAGAAGCAGCCTGACGGGCTTGAGCCACAAGGTCTTCAATTTTTCCGTTACGGCTCCGTCCGCGCGCAAAAGGAATGGTGCAGTATGAACAAAAATAGTCACAACCATCTTGCACTTTTAAAAAATAACGCGTACGGTCTCCTCTTGAACACGAAGGCGAAAAGCTACGAATATCTTTTGCATCTGTAGTAATGGCCTTCCCGTGTGCATTCTTCTCCAAGTTTCCCAAATAGCTCACCAAGTCTCCTTTTTGCTCAGCACCCAGTACAAGGTCTACTCCTTCTATTTCCGAAACTTGCCCAGGTTTCAGCTGTGCATAGCAACCCGTAACCACAACAAAGGCACCGGGATGCGCTTTGGTCAGACGATGAATGGCCTGACGGCATTTCTTGTCGGCCATTTCTGTTACCGAACAGGTATTGATAACACAAATATCAGCCTTCTCTCCTCTACGTACGGTGCGCACTCCGGCTTCCCTTAAGGTTTTACCTATGGAAGAGGTTTCTGCAAAGTTAAGCTTGCAGCCTAATGTATAATAAACGGCTTTCTTATCTTGAAAAACAGTCGTATCAATCATATCTATTTCTTTTTAATATAGCCTACAAAGATACTGATTTCTCCGAGATTTTCTCCTTTTTCCCCCTCTTCTCAAACATCATATCAGACAAGTTAACTAAAAAGATATATTTTAAAACATATTTTTTTAATAAAAAGTCGACCTAAAGTGAACAACGTATTGTAAAAGTACGTATCTTTGCAGCGTTCTAAGAAAACAAAGAAGTATTACAGATTTTAAAAAAGCAAAGAAAATGAAAAAATTAGTATTTTTATTCGTAGCATTCGTTGCTGCATCTTTCGCATCATGTGGAAATAAAGCAGCTAACACTGAAGCAAGCGCAGATTCAACTGCAGTAGTAGTAGAAGAAGAAGTTGTAGTTGCAACAGACTCAGCAGCTTGCGATTCAGCAGCTTGTGATTCAGCAGTTGTTGCTGAATAATCTAATCGAATAAATTAGAGAGAATTGAAAGTCTGGGTGCGTAAAGCACTGCAGACTTTTTTTATGCCTTTTATCTTCCCTTGATTACAAGAAACACAGAGGTCAGGTTATTACAACCATGCCACTTCCCTCAATCCAACAAACAAAATCATCAGATACCGCATACCACGGTAATGAATTAAACAGATTATTACCCGCTATCCGACCAGCAAAATCATCTCCACAAAAGAAAACGTAAAACAATATACAAAAAAAAGAGCCCCGGACAGAACATTCTGTCCAGGGCTTTTATCAAGTATTTACAGATACAAATTAAGCTTCTTCTGCAACAACTTCGAAAGGAATTTCTACAGAAACTTCCTTATGAAGTTTAACAATTGCTTTATACTGACCAACTTCTTTAACTGAATCCTTAACAACGATAATCTTACGATCGATGTTGTGACCCAATTTAGCCAATTCTTCAGCAATCTGAATGTTACCAACTGAACCATAGATAACGCCAGTAGCGCTAACTTTAGTAGCAATAGTCAAAGCAACATCTTTCAAAGATTCAGCAACAGCTTCAGCATCTTTCTTAATCTTTTCCAATTTGTGAGCACGTTGTTTCAATTCTTCAGCCAACATTTTTTTTGCAGCCGGAGAAGCGATAACAGCTTTACCAGTCGGAATAAGATAGTTACGACCATAACCAGACTTAACGGTTACAATATCATTTTTGTAGCCTAAGTTTACTACGTCTTCTTTCAAAATAATTTCCATACTCTTATTCCTCCTTTATTATTTCATCATATCAGTTACGAAAGGCAGCAAAGCCAAGTGACGAGCTCTCTTAACAGCCTGCGCAATACGACGCTGGAACTTCAATGAAGTACCGGTAATACGGCGCGGAAGGATTTTTCCCTGTTCGTTCAAGAATTTCTTCAAGAATTCAGGATCTTTGTAGTCGATATACTTAATACCACTCTTTTTGAAACGGCAGTATTTTTTCTTCTTAACGTCTACTGAAGGCGGAGTTAAATATCTGATTTCTGATTGTTGTTGTGCCATGATTAGTTTTCCTCCTTTTTAGTTGATTTTACATTTCTTCTCTTAGCAGCATATTCTGCAGCGTATTTGTCCATCTTGAAAGTCAAGAAACGGATAACACGTTCGTCACGACGGTAGTTCAATTCAAGTTTTTCAATTACCGACGGTTCTGCTTTAAACTCAATCAGTTGGTAGAAACCTGTAGATTTCTTCTGGATTGGGTAAGCCAATTTTTTCAATCCCCAGTTTTCTTCATTGATAATCTCCGCACCTTCCTGTGTCAGGATAGCTTTGAATTTGTCTACCGCTTCCTTCATCTGAGCATCAGACAAAACGGGAGTTAAAATGAAAACGGTTTCGTATTGATTCATACTATTCGTTAATTAAATTATTAATAATAAATTTTTAATCGCGGCGCAAAGGTACGACTTTTTCTCTTATTCACAAAGATTTATCCATCTTTTATGCCATAAAGATTCTTAAAATACAATCTATATATGCAAAAGATGTGTATCTTTGTACAGTTGCTTAAACAATAATTACATGATAGAACAATTTAATTTTGATATTCAGCTTATTTTCGCAATTCTAAACGGAAAGGTATCGGCTGCCATTAACCGGAAGCTCAACCGTAACTTCCGCCAGAGCGGAATGGAAATTACCCCAGAGCAGTGGACAGTGTTACTTTATCTTTGGGAAAAAGACGGAGTAACACAACAGGAGTTATGCAATGCTACGTTTAAAGATAAACCCAGTATGACACGACTTATCGACAATATGGAAAAACAGCACTTGGTGGTGCGCATTTCCGACAAGAAAGACCGGAGAACAAATAAAATCCATCTCACCAAAACTGGAAAGGACCTGGAGGAAAAAGCACGGTTCATAGCCAACAAGACACTGAAAGAGGCTCTGCACGGACTTACACTCGAGGAACTGCGGGTCAGTCAGGAAGTACTGCGTAAAATTTTCACCAATACCAAAGACTGACTTGGATTCAGGTTGAAGAAACATTACTGCGAATCTCCGGAAAAGAGTATATGCCTGCTTCTTTTACCTGAAATCACAAAGAACCGATCTTCACTTTTATAAAATCAAAAGAGTTTCAAAGAATAAGATCAAAACAGATGTTAATCCATCCTTATTCTTTGAAACTCTTCGAAAATTAACCAATATCTATTATCTGTCAGGGTTATTCTTCAGGGGTAATGAGCTTATATCCCTTACCGTGAATATTGATAATCTCAATGGAACTGTCTTCTTTCAGATGCTTACGCAGCTTGGTGATATAAACATCCATACTACGGGCATTAAAATAATTGTCGTCAATCCAAATGGTCTTTAACGCAAAATCACGCTGTAAAATTTCATTTGCATGAGCACACAGCAACCCTAACAATTCAGATTCCTTCGTGGTCAATTTCGTCTGCTTATCATCAATTGACAGAATCTGCTTCTGTGTATCAAAAGTAAAGCGGCCGATTTTATAGATACTACTTTCTTTAATGCGTTTTCCGCGTACGCGGCGTAAAATAGCCTCAATGCGGAATGTCAGCTCTTCCATACTGAACGGCTTCGTAATATAATCATCACCTCCCAGTTTAAATCCTTCCAGAATATCTTCTTTCATCGTCTTAGCCGTCAAGAAGATTACCGGAATCTCCGCATTAGCCTGACGGATTTCCTGCGCTAAGGTGAAACCATCTTTACGGGGCATCATCACATCGGTTACAACTAAATCGTATTTGTTTTTCAAGAAGTTTTTATAACCTACTTCTCCGTCCGGGCAAAGATCTGCCGAATATCCCTTTGCCTGCAAATATTCTCTCAATAACATGCCAAGATTTTCATCATCTTCGCACAACAAGATCCGCAATTTCTCGTCCATTTTTATTCGTCTTTAAATAATGGTAATACAATAATAAACTTAGTCCCTACATTCAGCTCACTCTCCGCACGAATCGTACCCTTGTGATCTGTAATGATTTTCTTTACATAGGCCAGTCCAAGACCAAAACCTTTCACATCATGACGGTTTCCGGTATGGACCCGATAGAACTTATCAAATATTTTCTTTAAATTTTCTTTCTTTATACCTATTCCGTTATCTTCTATGGATATATGCAGCTTACCTGACTCATTCCACGTTTTTACCTTCAAGGCAATGTCACCATCCGGCTTCTTATATTTAACCGCATTATCCAGCAAATTAAATACCACATTGGTAAAATGCATTTCATCTACAAATATAACAGGATCTCCGGCATTTAGTTCAGCATCTATCGTTCCATTATATTTTTCTACCTTCAAACGGAACGTATTGACAACTCCTTGAATCAGTTCATTTGCGTCGATTTCTTTTTTCTTCAATGTTACGCTTTGACGTTCAAACATTGACATCTGCAAAACTTTTTCCACCTGAAACCGCAGTCGCTTGGTTTCATCATTGATTACTCCCGATATATGCTTAAACATTACCGGGGATTTTCCCACAGCAGGGTCATTGAGCATCTGGGCTGCTAATGAAATGGTAGAGATAGGCGTTTTAAACTCATGCGTCATATTGTTTATGAAGTCGTTCTTTATTTCTGTCAGCTTCTTCTGACGGAAAATGATATAAATGGTAAACACAAACGTTACAAGCAATACAAGCGTAAAAATGATAGAAGGAATCATAAAACGTACCGAACTGAAAATGTAATCATCGAGTGTGGGGAAAAAAACATTCACAAAACCCATCTTTGCCGGAGGATCTTTCTCAAACAGCAAACGAGAGTAAATTTTTTCATCTTCATAAACATAATCTGAGCAGCGGTAAACTACTTTCCCGTCACGATCGGTTACCGAAAAATGATAAGGTATATCGATTCCATTGTTAAACAATTCAGATTTCAGAAAATGATCTAACTGCTTAAAGTTTATACGCTCCTTCAATGGTTTCTCGCTAGCGGTATAAAGAATGTTATATACCACCTCGTCAAGCAATGCACGCTGATATACATATCGTTCTTTCAACATTTCTTGTAAAGCGCGTGAGGTTTGGGGTATATTGGTTCCAGTCGAGAACATCACTTTTGGTACATTAGACGGGCGATTAGTTATCGCTTTAAGTTCAAATGTAGAGCATATACTTCCATCCGGAGAAGTCACGGTATACTGATGATGTTCTACTACATTTTCCGTATTCTGGCTATTAAACTGTTGAGACAAACGAGCTGCACGGGCTTGAGCTGCCACATCTTTTTCCAAGTATTTCTTTGTTTCAACCAGCTCCAGATTATGCACAGCTTTAACCAAGCTACGGTTCACGCTTTCTTCAAACTGACCGCGGCGCATCTTAACCATTTCTTCAATATAGCTTACTTGCAAATAAAGCAAACTAAGAAATGAAAGGGCCATCACTACCCCTAATATCCAAATAGTTGACTTTTTCATACAGGCAAATTTAAAAGCCTTTTCTATAACCTCAACCTAGCTTAACATGTTTTAATCCGCCATTCCTTAAAATTAACATAGCAGCCGTTTTTATATAAGGAATTATAAACTAAAATCATTAAATCTATGGTTTTAATGCAAAAATAATAAAAAATTAAACAACACACAAGAAGTGGGCAGAATATATTTAAGGATAGTTAAAAGAAATAGGAGAGCCTCTTTTAGATATCGGTCCTGATTTAAATATGACAGCTGTATACCGAAGTTATACGTTGATATACAAAAACCAGATTCTTAAAAAAGCAAAAAACGGGTTACCTTTCTTCCGAAAAATAACCCGCTCCTCTGTACCCTATTCATTAAAAACAGAATACCTTATCCCTAATTATGCCTCTTCTTTTTCTTGTTCTTCAAACTCTTTAACCAGTTTTGTCTGAACATCTGTCGGAACCAGCTCATAGCTAGCAAACTTCATGATAAACGATGCACGACCTCCCGTCAAAGAGCTTAAAGCTGTAGAGTAATTCGACATTTCTTTTAAAGGAACTTTCGCTGCCAGTTTTTCATAACCTTTTTCACTACTCATACCCATAATCATACCTCTACGTCCCTGCATGTCACTCATTACATCGCCTAATTTATCACTCGGACAGAATACCTCAACATCATAAATCGGCTCAAGAATCTTTGGACCTGCATTTTTAAAAGCCTCACTAAAAGCCTGACGACCAGCCAACATGAAAGAAATTTCATTGGAATCTACCGGATGCATCTTTCCGTCATATACAATCACCCGTACATCACGAGCATACGAACCTGTTAACGGTCCCTGTTCCATACGACTCATAATACCCTTTAAAATGGCAGGCATAAAACGAGTATCGATAGCACCACCTACTACACTATTTACAAAAACCAGTTTGCCTCCCCATTCAAGATTAACCACTTCTGTACCCTTCACATTCATCTTAAACTCCTGACCATTGAGTTTGTAAAGTTCAGGAGCCGGCATACCTTCGTAGTAAGGTTCTACTATTAAGTGTACCTCACCAAACTGTCCAGCTCCGCCCGACTGTTTTTTATGGCGATAATCTGCACGAGCGGCTTTGGTAATAGTTTCACGATACGGAATCTTCGGTTCATAAAATTGAATCTGGAGTTTTTCATTATTTTCCAAACGCCACTTAAGTGTACGCAAATGAAATTCTCCTTGCCCATGAACTAAGATTTGTCTTAATTCTTTTGACTGCTCAACCACCCAAGTAGGATCTTCTTCACGCATGCGGTTGAGAATAGCCATCATTTTTTCAGTATCGGCTTCATTTACGGGCTTAATGGCACGTGAGTATTTAGGGTTAGGATATTTGATGAAGTTAAAGCGGTTTTCACAGTCTTTGCCATTCAATGTATTGCCCGTCTTCACATCTTTCAATTTTACCGTACATCCGATATCACCGGCACGAAGTTCATCTACTTTTTCACGCGTTGCACCAGCACAGACATAAAGCTGAGCCATACGTTCCTTGGAACCACGATCAGCATTAGCTAAATCATCGCCTTCACGTACAACACCACTCATAACTTTAAAGTACTGCACATCACCGATATGAGGTTCAACTGCTGTCTTAAAGAAATATAAAGAAGCGGGAGCATCAGCCACAGGGGGAACAGGTACCCCACGTGTGTTATGCACCACCGGCATTTCATCAACAAACGGTACTACGTTTCCTAAGAATTCCATCAACCGACGCACACCCATATCCTTTCCTGCACATACACAGAATACCGGGAACATGCCACGTGCAGCCAACCCCTTGCGAATTCCTTCACGCATTTCATCTTCGGTTAAAGACTCTGACTCAAAGAATTTTTCCATTAACGTTTCATCATGTTCAGCAGCTGCTTCCACTAAAGTCTTATGCCATGCCAAAGCTTTTTCCATTTCCTCTTCAGGAACCGGTTCTATAGTTGGAGCACCACCTTCAGGACCCCAAGAGTATTTTTTCATTAAAAGTACATCAATCAACGAATTGAAGTCCGGACCCGTAGCTAAAGGATATTGAACCGGAACGACTTTAGAACCGTAATTCTCTTTTAACTGCTCAAGTACCTGGTCAAAATCACATTTTTCACTATCCAGCTGGTTTACAAGGAAAATTACCGGTTTACCCAACTTTTCAGTGTAACGGAAGTGATTCTGCGTACCAACTTCCGGACCATATTGACCATTCAATAACAAAATAGCTGTATCGGTTACATTCAAAGCTGTAATAGCAGCTCCCACAAAGTCATCGCTACCCGGGCAATCAATGATATTCAGTTTTTTACCATTCCATTCTACATGATAAACGGTAGAGAAAACAGAATAGCCATATTCTTGCTCTACCGGAAAATAATCACTTACTGTGTTCTTGGCAGTAATTCTGCCACGACGTTTTATAATACCACTCTCATAGAGCAAAGCTTCTGTGAGGGTGGTTTTACCTGATCCATCATTACCGAGAAGGGCAATATTTTTAATTTCGTTCGTTTGATATACTTTCATGGTATTTCAAGATTTAGTTAATAAACCAAAGGATATGCTTTTCATATCTCATTTTTAACGTTGCGCAAATTAGGGATTATAATTGGGAAAAGCAACAAAAACTTTCGTGTTACTAAACTATGTTTTTAGACAGCCCTGCAACTTTCCTCCTCCCCTCTTCCACCCTTTTCCCAAATAAAATCTTAGACCGCAAAACTAACGCGACTTACGACTCATCCGCTTAAATCATTACCACGATACGAATAAACCGTAATCAATGCCCTTTCGAAGTCATTAATGAGAGCGAATCCCGGTCACTACTAAGAACCTTTATGAACTACAGGTAGTGTTTTAAAACCAAAACCAACGATGAAGCATACTTGAAGATCCAGCAAAAAGCCTTAGATTTTATAGATTACAACCCATTCAAAAAAAGTTTTTTTCAAAAACTGCCTGCGCCCTACACGGTTTAAGAAATAAGCAGCTGTATTCCATCTATTTACTCCATATAAAAGCGTGAAGGATGCAGTGCAGGAGATTGTACGACGCATGATTTGCCTACACGCTTCTCAACAGGTTGAAAACTTCAATAGACAGCACAAAAAAGCGGATATGTCTACTTAAAGACATACCCGCTCTTAATTGCTTATATTAAACTATTACTGACGCTGAGTAGCAGAATAGTTAATTTTCAAAGCATAAGCTTGACGAAGCGCCTGTTTTACCTCTGTCACAATACCCATCTTTGTCTCAGAATCGACTTTCAGGGAAACAGTCATAAACGGCTTATCTTCTTCTTTCATGTTTTCACGTTCCTGATAAATATAATCCTGAACTTCAGACGGTTCAGCAAATTTATCATTCAACTGAATACGATCGGTAGTACCCATTGTTTTTTGGAACTCAGGCATCGGTTTACCGATATAAATGAAAGAAACCAAAGATTTCTGCTCCAATTTTTCCAACTCTGTTGCAGCCGGAACTCTGAACTGAACCTTTAATGTAACCTCACGCATTGTTGTTACAATCATGAAGAAGAACAACATGGTGAAGATAAGGTCAGGCAAAGACGAAGTATTTAACTCCGGCATTTCTTTTTTACCCGATTTATTAAATTTTCCCATGATTATTTTCCTCCATATTTTTTAGGTTCTGCTTCAGAAATCTTCTGTGGATAGTAGTCAGTAATTGCTTTTTTCTCATCTTCAGAACATTCGTCAAAAGACTTACCAAACTGCGACTGAGCTAAGTCATTACGCAATTCATTGTAAGCTGCAACCAACTCATTCTGAACTTGGATATATGCATTATAACTGGTACCCACGTCATTCTGTACAGAGATTACATGCTTATCAGTCACCATTACGTCACCAAAGAACGGCAAAGTTTTTGCATGTTTTTCAGGCAAGTTTGCATCGTTATTTGGATTGGCAATGAATTCTTTTGCCTTTTCTCTCAGTTGCTTAACATCAAACCATTCTCCACCAACCATCAAGTTATCATCCTTGTTCAGTTTAACCTGAAGAACGTTTCTTTCCTTAACAATAATATCATCTTTTTTCTGATCCTCATTTTCAGGAGGAGGCGGCAGACGTCTTGCCAAACCGCGGTCAGTATCCATTGATGTTGTGATAAGGAAGAAAATAAGCAACATGAAGGCAATATCCGCCGTAGAACTTGCATTAATTCCCGGTACTTTTCTGTTTCTTTTTGCCATTTTACTTACTTCTTTTAAAATTTATCAAACTCTCAATGCAGATATTATCTCTGTTTAAAAATACCGAAAAGGTTCAACAATGTACCGATTGCTGCAATAATCAGCAAAGCATAAGTTGAGTAAATCAACATATCTGAAACCTTCAACATCACAGCATCTGTATAAACGGCACCGTCACCTTTCAATACTGGTTCAGCAGAACCCATATTATAAGTAACAACCAACAGAACTGCCAACAGGATAAGTCCCAATAATGATTTGATAGCGCCTTTCGGGTTATCTTTCAGCGCACCGCCAAACTGAGCGACAGCGCCAATCAAAGTTACAACAACTGCAACGGCAAACATTCCGTACATCAAACACATCAAAGCTTCTGTATTCTGAGGTTCATTGTAACTGCCAACCGGATTATGATATCCTACTCCGAAGAAAACGCCCAATACTACCAAGATAGCAGCAACACAGGCATAAAACACGTAGTAAGATACTTTGTATGATAATTTAGCCATTTTAAATATTATTTTTTGTATTTCAAGTTGTATTTCATGATCATATCAAGCAATGTGATAGAAGAATCTTCCATCTGGCTTGTGATAGCTTCAATCTTAGAAAGAATGTAGTTATAGAATACCTGAAGAATCAAAGCTACAATCAAACCGAAGATAGTAGTGATCAACGCAACTTTCATACCACCAGCAACAACTGTCGGAGAAATATCACCTGCACGCTGGATATTATCGAACGCCATAACCATACCGATTACAGTACCCAAGAATCCCAAAGACGGAGCCATTGCAATAAACAAGGTAATCCAAGAACATCCTTTTTCAAGGTAACCAGCCTGAACACCACCGTAAGAAACTACAGAACGTTCAACAACATCCAGACCTTCGTCAATTCTCATCAAACCCTGATAGCAGATAGATGCAACAGGACCACGAGTGTTACGACAAACTGTCTTAGCTCCTTCTACATCACCTTTTTCCAAAGCTTCTTCAACTTTAGCCATCAATTTCTTAACGTCAACTTCAGCCAAGCTCAAGTAAATAATACGTTCAATACAGAAAGCAAGACCAAGAACCAATGCAATAGCTACCAATGACATAAAGCCTGCGTCACCTTCGATAAACTTAGTCTTTAATTCTTTGTGCATACCACCTTCTTCAACTACTGCCGGAGCTGCTGCTTCGTCAGCTGCTGCAACCTGTTCTGTTTGAGCCGGAGCTGCTGTAGCTGTTTCATCCTGAGCCATAGCCGCCTGAGTCATTCCAAACGAGAAGACTCCCATCACTGCAAGAATTGCAAATAACTTTTTCATTGTGTGTCTAATTTTTAAGATTAATTAATTAATTGTTATTTTATTGTTTTAATTGTTTTCCACTTTTTGCCCTTTCACAGCAATGCGGAGAGAGCGGGATTCGAACCCGCGATACACTTTTGGCGTATACACGCTTTCCAGGCGTGCCTCTTCAACCACTCGAGCACCTCTCCTTAAGCGCCCACAAAGGCTTCTTCCTCAATTCGGGCGCAAATTACAAATAAAAATGCGAACCGCAATCGATTTCAGTCACAAATGTATTCTTTTTTTTCGTCTTACATAACATTCTATCCGCAAAAGTTTATGCATTCGACAAAAATTAATAAACTTTAAAAACTTGAAGCCGCATTTTTGAATACTTTTAAGGCATTTTCCGTGGTTTCACGGGCTATCTGTGCCAATGGCACGTCATAAATCGCCGAAAGTGTCCCGGCTATTTCCGGTAAATAAGCACTCTCGTTTCGTTTTCCCCGATAAGGTACCGGAGCCAAATAAGGCGAATCTGTCTCAAGCACAATCCGACTTAAAGGAACATTCTTCAAAACTTCCGGAAGAGAAGACGACTTAAATGTAACCACCCCGTTTATACCTAACATAAATCCGGAATAGGCAAGCAGGTTTTCTGCATCGTCCGCTGTTCCCGCAAAGCAATGGAATACGCCACTCAATTCTGTATGCCGATAGGGCTTCAAGACGTCCAGCAATTCAGGGAAAGCTTCGCGGCAATGAATACTCAACGGGAGTTTACGCTCCAATGCCCACTGAATCTGCTCATCAAAAGCCAGCATCTGCTCTTTTTTAAAAGACTTATCCCAATATAAGTCCAATCCGACCTCTCCAATTCCAAAGAAACGATGAGGAGTATCAAACCATGACTTGACCGTAGTCAAACGTTTTTTCCAGTCTGCATCCACAGAAGTGGGATGCAACCCCAACAACGGATAACATCCATCATGCTTCTCACACGTAGCAAGCATGGCCTCCACTGTGGTATCATCTACATTTGGCATAATCAGGCGAGTCACCCCTACTTGTCCAGCCCGAATGATAGCCAGTTCACGATCGCCATCAAACTCCTCTGTAAAAAGATGGGTATGTGTATCGATTAGTGTCATCATAGTATTATAATTTACGGTTCATTAATTGACAGACAAATGTACGAAGATTTTCTTTCATTTCATCTTTTACCGAAACTTTATCTAATAATTCCAAGCCTTCAGCATAATATTTATTAATCTGCTCGGTGCAAAGTTCCGCTATTCCCACCTTATTATATATAGCAGTAACTGCTGCAATCTTCTCTTCAGGCACAACCTGCTCACGCTCTATCCAGCCAAGCAATTCTTCACGTTCATTTTCCCCAGCCGAATTTAAAGCCGTAATAAGCATATAGGTTTTCTTATTACATAGAATATCGCCTCCTATTTTTTTTCCAAAGACTGCCGGATCACCGTAAACATCGAGGAAATCATCCTGCAATTGAAAAGCCAGCCCCATCTTAATGCCGAAGTCGTACAAGTATTGAATATCCGACTGGGAAGCTCCTCCTAAAATAGCACCTATCTTCAATGCACCAGCCAACAGCACAGAGGTCTTCAGACGGATCATTTCAATATATTCATCGACCGTCACATCCATGCGCGACTCAAATTCCATATCCCACTGCTGACCTTCACATATTTCCAGTGCCGTCTGGCCGAACACTTCCATCACCTGCTTCATACAAGTTTCCGGACATTGATTCATCATAAACTGATAGGCAAGAATCAGCATCGCATCCCCAGAAAGTATAGCCGTATTTTCGTTCCACTTTTTATGAACAGTAGGCTTACCCCGACGCACATCCGCCTTATCCATCAAATCATCATGCAAAAGAGTGAAATTATGATAAGTTTCTATTCCGGCAGCCTGCGAAAACACAGCCGTTACATCTTCTTTATATAAGTTATAAGCCAATAACATCAGCACCGGACGGAGACGTTTTCCGCCCAAAGCCAAAACATATGAGATAGGGTCATATAACCCGTGAGGTTCACGGGAAAAAGGGAGTTGTTCGATATAAGAATGTATCTGTTTGAGCAATTGCTCGCTACTTTGCTGTTTCATAACAGAAATTGTTTAAGGTTATCCATAAAAAAAGCCGTGTCAAAAGCCTGAATCAGACTCTTGACACAGCCTCATCTATTCAGACCGACTGATTACTGCAACTTGAAGGTTACAGGTACGGTATATTTCACACGTACAGCTTTACCACGCTGCTTACCCGGTTTCCACTTCGGCATCATCTTGATAACTCGAAGTGCTTCTTTATCCAAGTAAGGGTCAACGGTACGCATAACTACCGGGTCAACGATAGAACCATCCTGGTTAACCACAAACTGGATGATTACACGTCCCTGAATACCATTTTCCTGTGCGATGGTAGGATACTTAATGTTTTTGCTGATGAATTTCAAACATTCAGCCATACCGCCCGGGAATTCAGGCATTTCTTCTACCACCTGGAAGATTTGCTGTTCTTCCGGTTCTTCTTCTTCTACTTCAACCGGCACATACTTGATTTCTACGGCCTTGTTGTCGTCTTCACTTGAAGAAATGTCCGATTCAACAACGTCTGCGTCATTTTCTGCAATCTGCAACACTTCTTCCATTTTCGGAGCCTCGGGGGGAGGTGCTACCGGTTTTTGCTCTTCTGGCTGTTCTGTAATAGGAATCATTTCCTCTTCAAAAAGCACTTCTTTCATACCAGTATCGGTAGTGACCTGCTTGTCGCGTTCTGTCCATTCGAAAGCCACAAACATCGCTGCCAATATCAGCACGAAACCGATTAACAGACCTGTAGATTTCTTGTTCTCAAGATCTGCTTTAGGCGATTTTTTGATTTCCATACTGTTGTTTTTAAATAATTAATAGTATCTCGATTCGGCAAATGTAGTGCTTTTCTTTGAAAAGACAAGGATTCATCCGCAAAAAAATAATAAAATTTAAAGAGAAGAAAGACATTCGCCTTGATTCAGAAAGTTTTCTATATCTTTGTTTCACGAAGACAAGATGCGGTTCGGCTATATCTGTGCTCAAAAGCAAGCTTTTGGCTTCATATTGCTTCCCCCTTCACTGTCTTTGCCTTATACATAACATTATAATAAGTTTATCCCAATGAGAAAGATTATTATTGCCATAGACGGATTTTCATCGTGCGGGAAAAGCACGATGGCGAAAGACCTTGCCAAAGAAATCGGCTATATTTATATAGACAGTGGAGCAATGTACCGTGCAGTGACCCTATTCTGCATAGAGCATCATTTGTTTAATGCCGACGGCAGTATCTGCGAAGAGGAACTGAAAGCTCAGATGAAAGATATTCAGATTTCGTTCCAACTCAATCCGGAAACCCAGCGACCTATGACGTATCTGAACGGGGTCAACGTAGAAGACCGTATCCGCACGCTGGAGGTATCATCACACGTCAGTCCGGTGGCAGCCCTGGGATTTGTTCGCGAAGCAATGGTCATGCAGCAGCAGGAAATGGGGAAAGCCAAGGGAATCGTAATGGATGGACGGGATATCGGAACTGCAGTTTTTCCTGATGCCGAACTAAAGGTATTCGTTACAGCCTCTGCTCAAATACGCGCTCAGCGCCGTTACGATGAGTTGAAAGCAAAGGGGCAGGAAGCTTCGTTTGAAGACATTTTACACAATGTAGAAGAACGTGACCACATTGACCAGAACCGAAAAGTCAGCCCTTTGCGCAAAGCCGACGATGCCCTGCTGTTAGACAACAGCCACCTCTCTATAGAAGAACAAAAAGAATGGTTAAAACAGCAATTTGAAAAAGCAATCCATGCATAACATTGAAATAGATAAAGATTCAGGGTTTTGTTTTGGGGTAACTACCGCCATTAAAAAGGCAGAAGAAGAGCTTGCCAAAGGCGAAACACTTTACTGTCTGGGCGACATTGTACATAACGGGCAAGAATGTGAACGGTTAAAAAAGATGGGACTCATTACCATCAATCACGAAGAGTTTGCCCAAATACGTAATGCAAAAGTGTTGCTCCGTGCTCACGGAGAGCCCCCCAAAACCTATGAATTAGCCAAGCAGAACCACATTGAAATCATCGATGCCACCTGTCCCGTTGTTCTCCGGCTGCAAAACAGAATCAAGCAAGAATACGATTTCAATGAACCAAGAGAAAAACAAATTGTTATTTATGGAAAAAAAGGTCACGCAGAAGTGCTAGGACTGGTGGGGCAGACTAACGGCCAAGCCATTGTCATCGAAAAGCTGGAAGAAGCCGACCGGCTGGATTTCAGCAAAGACATCCGGCTTTATTCACAGACCACCAAGTCGCTCGATGAGTTCCGCCAGTTAGTGGCTTACATAGAAGAACATATAAGTCCTTCAGCCACCTTCCGGTATTTCGATACCATCTGCCGACAGGTAGCCAACCGCATGCCTAACATCCGCCGGTTTGCTTCCTCACACGATTTGATATTTTTCGTATGCGGACATAAAAGTTCCAACGGAAAGATATTATATCAGGAGTGCAAGAAAGTAAATCCGAATTCCTATCAGATAGACCAGCCGGAAGAAATTGACAAGAAATTACTTAAAGAGGCACGGTCAATAGGAATATGTGGAGCTACCTCAACCCCTAAATGGCTGATGAAAGCTTGTAAAAAAGTTATAATGACCGAATAGAACTGTAAAAAAAACAGAAAAAGCTACAACAATATAGAGACATATTCGTACATTTGCAATGCCAAAAAACATAAATATATAATCGTATGGGAACTATTAAATGTGTCGGTATCCTTACTTCAGGAGGCGACGCTCCGGGTATGAATGCAGCAATCCGAGCCGTAACCCGCTCGGCTATCTATAACGGATTGAAAGTGAAAGGTATCTATAGAGGATACAAAGGACTGATTACTGGAGAAATCCAAGAATTCAAAACACAAAACGTCAGCAACATCATACAGCTAGGCGGAACCATCTTGAAGACCGCACGTTGTCAAGAGTTTAAAACCCCAGAAGGACGCCAAACCGCTTACGAAACCATGAAGCGTGAAGGCATTGATGCGCTGGTAGTAATCGGCGGAGACGGTTCGTTAAGCGGAGCACGCCTGCTGGCACAAGAATTTGATGTACCTTGTATCGGACTCCCCGGAACAATCGACAACGACCTTTATGGAACAGACACCACCATCGGATACGATACTGCCTTGAACACCATTCTTGATGCAGTTGATAAAATCCGTGATACTGCTACATCGCATGAACGTCTTTTCTTTGTGGAAGTAATGGGACGTGATGCCGGATTCCTTGCACTAAACGGAGCTATCGCATCGGGAGCCGAAGCAGCCATCATCCCGGAATTCAACACCGAAGTCGACCAGCTGGAAGAATTCATCAACAATGGTTTCCGTAAGTCAAAAAACAGTTCCATCGTGTTGGTAGCCGAAAGCGAAATCACCGGAGGAGCCATGCATTACGCTGAACGTGTAAAAAACGAATATCCGCAATACGATGTACGCGTAACCATTCTCGGACACTTGCAGCGCGGCGGACGCCCTACTGCTCATGACCGTATCATTGCGAGTCGCATGGGAGTAGCCAGCATTGAAGCCCTGATGGAAGGACAGCGCAACGTAATGATCGGTATCGAGAACGATCAGATTGTTTATGTTCCGTTTACCAAAGCCATCAAGAATGACAAGCCGATTGACCGCGAACTGGTGAACGTGCTTCACGAACTTTCTATTTAAAAAAGAAACTAAACCCTCCTACTATAAAAAAGCAGTATCACCTAAAACGATACTGCTTTTTTCATTTCCACCTCCCCGCTGGAAGCTGTAAAAAAAACACTTAGACATCTCACTCACCATACCGAAGCAAATAACAGCAAACGCCTAAGTGTTTTCATTCTCTTCCTGCCAGCCTCCCATAAAATGATTTCTCAACACACTCCGGTTTCATCACCCTTAAAAAAGATTCCTTCAAACCTTGATTAATTCCGTTTAAATGCCTACATTTGTTAGCAGTGCATTAAATACATACAGCCATGAAAAAACAAGCAGACTATATTAAACGTATTGAAATTAAAGGTCTATGGGGCCGAAAAAACATTTCATGGGACCTGAGAGCCGATGTAAACATCCTGAGTGGAGTAAACGGAATCGGTAAAAGCACAATCCTCAACAACTCTGTACGCAGCCTTGACGAACTTGAAGGAGGCGCCCTGACAAACGGGGTAAAAGCAGGGGTTTCTTTTGTTTTTTCACCGGAAGATGCCAATTACATTCATTTCAATGTCATCCGCAGCTTTGACCGCCCTCTCATCAGTTCCGGCTTACTGGAAAAAATAGGGAATCAAAATGTCAAGACCGAACTCGACTGGCAACTTTACCAACTGCAACGCCGCTACTTAGACTATCAGGTAAATATAGGTAACCGCATTATAGAGTTGCTTACCAGCGGAGTCATTGAAGACCAGACAAGAGCTGCCGATGTTTCACGTCCGAAAACCAAATTCCAAGACTTAATTGATGAGCTGTTCAGCGAAACCGGAAAAAAGATTATCCGGAAAAGCAATGAAATACAATTTGAACAAGATGGTGATATCCTCACTCCCTATCAGTTATCATCAGGAGAAAAACAAATGCTCGTAATTTTACTGACCGTATTGGTACAGGATAACCAACACTGTACGCTCTTTATGGACGAGCCGGAAATTTCACTTCATATAGAATGGCAGCAACGGCTCATTTCACTGATACGCAGCCTCAACCCGAATGTACAAATCATCTTGACCACCCACTCGCCGGCAGTCATCATGAACGGATGGATAGATGCAGTGACCGAAGTCAGCGACATAACGACTCACTAAAACTTTTACGCTATGGGAAAAAGACTTACCGAAAACCTTTCTTCCCTGTACATTGGTGCAGCAAACAGCTTAAAACCCAAACGTGCAAGAAGAAAAATCGTGGCTTACGTAGAGAGCTACGATGACATCTCTTTCTGGCGGTCTTTACTGGCAGATTATGAAGATGAATCGCGGTATTTCGAAGTCATGCTCCCCTCTCAAAGTTCACTGGCAAAAGGAAAAAAAACCGTACTGATGAACCGATTGGGGACACAGCTCGGAAACAATATGATAGCTTGTGTTGACAGCGATTATGATTACTTGCTTCAGGGAAAGACGCAAACATCACGCTACATAAACGAATGTCCTTACGTACTTCAAACCTATGCCTACGCTATAGAAAACTACCACTGCTATGCCGAAGGGCTGCATGAAGTGTGTGTCATGGCTACGCTAAACGACCACCTGCTGATTGACTTTCCTGCCTTCATGAGAGTTTATTCTCAAATAGCCTATCCGCTGTTTATCTGGTCTGTATGGTTCTACCGCAAACATATTCTGTCAGAGTTTTCTCTCCTTGATTTCTGCTCATACGTAAAATTAGACCAGGTCAGTACACGCCATCCGGAAAATAGCCTGCAAATCATGGCAAAGAAAGTAAACAGAAAGCTCCGCGATTTAGAACACCGGCATCCCGATGCCTTGCAGGAAATTGAAGACATGAAGACAGAGTTCAAACGGCTTGGGGTTTTCCCTGATAATACGTATATGTTTATTCAGGGACATCACATCATGGACAACGTGATTATGCGGCTTCTCATTCCCGTATGTACAGTGTTACGCCGTGAGCGTGAACAGCAAATACATGATTTGGCAGCTCATGACATCCAGCTTCATAATGAACTGACTAATTATCAGCGAAGCCAGCTCGGAGTGGAAGTAGTTATCCATAAAAACACCAACTATAAAAACTCACCGCTTTATAAAAAGATACAGCAAGATGTGGAACGCTTTCTGCAACTTCTGCCAAAGAATTCTTCCCGCCCGAACAATTAAATACAAAACAAGCAGTCACCTCAGCTTATGCTCGAAAACAAGCGAAGGTAACTGCTTTGTTTTTAGTGATGTTATGTTTCCTTACTCTATCTCACTTCTGAAAGTAGATGCAGGAAGCCGGTCTTTGTTCATCAGATTAGCACGGGTAAACGGCTGCCACCCATAGCGCACATAACGCGGATGTTTTACCTGGTCGGCAGAAAGATGAACCTTATCACCCACTACTACCGCCTCAGCCGGGAAATACACTCCTTCATATTCTGCCAGTTCAAAGCAAGAGAGCGGCTTCCCGTCAGCCGACTGAAGTCCTTCGGCATACTCAAACTCTACAACAGCTTCTGCTCCGTGAGCCGTAGCCTTTTTAAAGAGAGGTCCGGAAGGAAGTATATCACAATGATACTCCCTGCAAAGTGCCCATCGCGCCAAGCGTTCTCCCACCGGACGTTTCTCTTTGGGATGAACATCCAGCGAGTCTCCCTTATCCGATGACACGACCATTCCGGTATGCGGAATTTCATTTAATAACCTCCGCTGACTGTCGCGGAACCAAGGCCACGACGGACGACTTAAACTGGACAGCTGCACATAATAAAAAGGCAGTTCCGGATTATTCCAATTCTTCCTCCATCCCTCGACCAGCAGTTTGAACAGCTCGCCATGCGCATCCATGTTATGCGCATTCGACTCTCCCTGATACCAGATAACCCCCTTGATGGGATACTGCTGCAACGGAAGAATACCCGCCTCATACAAATAACAAGGCTCATAAGGATGACGCTTAAACGGGTCGGTACTTCTCCGCAAGTTCAGCAAGGCTCTTTCTCTTGCCCACTTCTGAATAAAATCGGAATGAGTCCAGTCGCGTAAAATAGCCGGAAAGTCTTTCTCCAATGAGCCACGGTCTACCCACGACTCAGTAGTAGAGCCTCCCACCGCATTACAGATCAATCCCACGGGAACATCCAGACTATCTTGAAGCATCTTGCCAAAATAATAAGCCACAGCCGAAAACGAAGCTGCCGTTTCAGAAGTACACGGCATCCATTGGGTATCCCGGTAATAAAGCAAATGATTCACCGAATCAATAGCCGACAAGGACCATTCTGCAGCATTCGTATGCCATCTGCCTTTCATATCAAACAAGCGGATTTCAGGATTAGCAGCCTGCGCTATCTCTTCGGCAGCATGCAAAGACTCCTTCAGCATAAACTGCATATTCGACTGTCCGGAGCACAACCACACCTCCCCCACAGCTACGTTACGGAATGTCTCTTTTTGCCGGGGAGTCTTGATTATCAGCTCATACTTATCGCCTGCTTCCAGCGGATCAAGCGTCACCTCCCATTTACCGTCTGTTCCGGCAACCGCTCTTTTCTTCTGCTTCGCAATCGACACGGTTACAGAAGTACCTGCATCGGCTGTTCCATGGATACGCAAAGGAGAATTGCGCTGCAATACCATGTAGTCAGTATAAATCTCCGGAAGTTTCAAGCCTCCATAATCTCCGGTAATACCCGAATAAACCGTACGGGCCAGTATGCCCGCTCCCTCTGCATTGGGATGAAGCGCATCGGGCAGCAAAATAGGATAGGCATACAGAGGAGTATGAAAATCAATCACCTCTGCCCCACTGAGCTGAGCCACTATATCAATCTGCCCCTGTATTTCCTCATGCCACTGACGGGTACCCGATATAAAGCGCGGATGACGGTCGGCTATGGGTGACAAACGTGCCACGATGATACGGCTTCGGGGATTCACCTGCTTGAACGAATCAATCAGCCTCAAATAATCACCCACAAAATCGTCTCGAAAATCAGGCCAGTTACGCGGGTCGGTATCATTGATACCCAAATGAATCACCACGATATCGGCAGCAAACTGGAGTGCCTGCTGATACTCCTCCTGCTTCACATACGGACGGTGCCCTTTCTCAAGCAACGTAGCTCCTGACTTTCCGAAATTGCCGACTATGTATGAGTCACCTAACAACCGCTGCAACTGAGAAGGATAGGCATCTCTTTCCCTGTTATCCAGCGTATACCCATAGGTAATGCTATTTCCTACACAGGCAACCTTTATTTTCTCTGCCGCCTGCAATCCTACACAGACCATCCATACCAGACAGCCTGTCAGGAATAACTTTTTTGTTTTCATTTCTTCAGATAAGGAGTTACAATTTCTTTCCACAACAAATAGCCTTTACCCAACAAATGAAGCCCGTCATTGGTATACTCTGTCTTCATCTGGCCTTCTTCATCGACAAAATGAGAGAACAAGTCAATGTATTTCACCTGCTCTTCTACAGCCATACGCTGAATAAGCCGGTTAATTTCAGGTATCATCTGCCAGCGTGAAGTATGTCCGTCAAACATCTTGTATTTCGGAGTCACCGGAAGTACGCTCTGTACCAAGATTTCGGTACGGGGTGATTCCTCCTTAATCTTTTTCACAATCCGACGTACTCCGGCAGCAATCGTATCTGCAGATTCGCCTTGGGGAACATTGTTGATACCAATCAAAAGGAAAATCTGTGCCGGCTTTCCTTGCGTCAATACCGACAGACGATCGTATACACCCCACGTAGTATCTCCGCTGATTCCTCTGTTTTTTACACGAGGATTGTGAAACAGTTCACTCCATTCAGCTCCGTCTGTAATACTATTTCCCACGAAAAGAATGTCACCGGCATCTACCGGAAGCTGCTCAAATAAAGTAGCCCGCTGATAATAATAAGTAGAATATTTACGTTCAGTCTGTCCGTTCACACACAGGCTGAACAGTAAGCCCAACAATAATAACGACGTTTTTTTCATAATTCTTAAAGTATCAGTTTATGTTATTTTTTATCTGCTGAATACGTTATATCAGGTAAAGCCTCCTTGCCATCGGGAGTTACAAACACGGCATTAAACATCCATTTAACCAACCGCGTTTCAGGCATATTAAATTTCCCTACGGGCAGCTTCAAAAGCAACCGGTTCCATCCTTTATGCAACGTAACCTTTAAAGGCGGACGAGAGATGGCATTTTCGTTTTTCAACGGCATTTCATTGGAACGTTCAGTATGCGTATTCTCCCATACCGGAGGCAACAGTTCTTCCCCGTTTAACCACGCCCGGCTACCTTTATAGTCCCAAGTACCCTGACGGGGTGGCAAGTCGCTTTCCGAACGGCTGTAATTCTGGAATTCCAGCAGTAATCCAGCTTCCTGCTCCTGCGGCGAATAGACCCACGTTGATGCATAAGCCGTATGATTTTCTTCCGGATGCTCGTAAAATCCGGGAACCAGCGTGCCCCATACATGACGCAAATAAACTCCTGCCCCGTAAACTGTGCGGCTACTATAAGTCTTGCCTTCATAAGAATAAGTATCCCTTTCTTCCTGTTCGGGAGGGAATGAGCGACTCAAATCGCCCCCATTCGGGAAAGCATCGGTAATACGCCATACCACATCGGTCTGTTTCACATAAGGAAACGGTTCACCGGCAAAGGTATACTTTTTGTGCCAAAGCATCCGCTTTTCAAAGTCGGCAAACTGAGCAAACATTTCACTTTCTTTGTCACGAAGCAAGGTGGTTTCTCCATCAAAATAACCGTATCCTCCGCCTCTCCAGCTACGCTCGGCTAATGCCAGCATGGCAGCATACAAATTATTTTCGGCTGCATTCTGCTTTTCATCCTCTATGTAACGGTCGTTCCAAACAGCAAGAATGCTTCCGGCTATCTGCTCGTCTCCTTTATCCTGATTATAAATGCGGCTGTTATATAAAGCAACAACATCGGCAAACAAATCAAAATGATTGATGTAGTGAAAACGGCAGTCAATGGCAGGAATGCCCGGCTGAGCCTTTCCGCGGAAACTCCATAACTGGGTCATATCAATTTCACCTTCTTTGTACTTCCAGCCCGGATTCCACGAAATGACTTTCTTGCCTTTGCTACGCACATAGTCTACCATTTCAGGAACAAAACGCGGATTGGTAAACCTGACTTCATCGGTTCCGATATGGATATAGGGCACATCGAATGTTTCGCACACTTCATCCATCAGCTTTTTCAAGATAGCCATTCCTTTCTCACTCTGCATATCGGTGTGAAACGTACGTACAAATGCTTCACTGTGACCGGGCATATCGATTTCCGGAATCAGCATAACATGGCGTTGCTTACAAAATTCCACCAGTTCTTTAGCTTCTTCCTGCGTATAGTATTTTCCTGGCATACGCGTCATGTTTTCCGGAGCATTCAGTTCCGGATAGACTTTACTTTCTAAGCGCCATGCTTGATTTTCGGTCAGATGCCAATGGAATACATTTATCTTGAAACGGCTCAGCAAGTCAATTTCTCTCTTGAGCTCAGTCATTGAGATATAAGAGCGTCCCACATCCTGCATCAACCCTCTCATCCGAAAAGCCGGCCAGTCGGTGATTTGACAAGTGGGAAGAAAATATTTTCCATTCTCTTTACGAACTAATTGCTGCAAAGTTTGTAAAGCTCTGTATGCTCCGACCGCAGTAACTGATTTTACAGCAACTTTAGTTTGGGTTATCTCTACCTGATATGCTTCCTCTTGGTTAAAAGGTATAGCAGAAAAGCGATCAACCCGTTCTACCTGAATGGATTTACCTGCTTTCTGGGACATTTCAACACGCATCTCCTTTAACCACTCCTCCCAGGGTCCTTCTTCTTCCAAGCAATTCAACTGTACCTCGTCTAACACCAATTGATTATTGGTATATACCAGCTCCTGGGGATAAGGCAAGGGAGCATAAAAAGAGTCTGCTTTATCCTGGCAAGAACAAAGCAAGCAAACCATCATAAAAGTAAAAAATAAATATTTCATAATCTCTCCAATTGATTCTCCCAAATTACATATTTTACGAAAAAGGGGATATTCCTTTTCCGGAATATCCCCTAAAAACTTATTTTACCTGAACTTTACTCAATTTAATTTATATCCCGGAGTTTGAACTAACGCATTGTTTTCTCCTAAAGTATTTTCATCAATAGGCCACAACAAGCGTTTTTCATTCGCCGTAGAATATTTAGTAGTATATTCAGTACCCATCAACCGGATATCATACCAACGCTTTCCTTCAAACAAGAACTCTCTCAAACGTTCTTTCAGAATGGCTTCCACCGGACTTTCATCGCCTGCAGCGAGTCGGTTATCGGTATAGAAGGCAGCATCCTTATCGTTCGGATAAGCCACTTCTGCCTGATGCGCATTATAATAGTCTTCACCATAAGCACGCTTACGCACTTCGTTGATTTCAGCTGTTATATCTTCACCCAGGAATGCTTTGGCTGTGGCAAGAGCCAACAGACAGTCAGCATAACGATAGATAGGATAATCATCTAACCAGCTACGACGCGCATTACCTTCCAACAAGACTCCCTGGAACTTCCATGCGATAGGAGCAGTAAATGTAACAGCATTCGTTTCTTTATCCTTTTTAAAGATACCTTTGATAGAAGCAGCCTTTCTCTGGTCACCTTCGCGGAATAACTGCGTATATACATCCTTATCTATCTGATACTGAATCAATCCGTCGATTTCTTTGACTTCGGTGTCATTCAAAGGAGTTCCTTCTTCATCACAGTAGTTACCAAAGTGAGTAGATCCCATTACCATGGTCATACGATACTGGTCATTCCACATCGAGAACTCATCTCTACCGCTATGCATTGTGAAAATGATTTCCTTATTTTCTTTATTTTTATAAGAAAATACCTTTGAAAAATCGTTCAACAGGGCTACGTCTGCATTTTTCACGGCAAGCAAGGCTGTTTTTGCTGTTTCAAAATCACTTTTTCCACCATTCATTTGCTTACCGCTCCATAAATAGACCTCACCTTTCAGCATCATAGTAGCAGCCTTCGACCAATAACATCTGCCGTTTTTAAATGAATAATCTTCTCCAAACGCATCTTCTGAATTTTGGATATCACTCTTTATCTGCTTCATGACATCAGCTGCCGGTGAAGCTGCTTTTGCTGTATTACCCACATTGATGGAATTTCCGTCTGTATAATCCAAGTGCAGAACGACATCTCCCCATGAACGCAACAAGTGGAAATATACATAAGCACGCATACCATATGCCTGTCCCAAATAGTAAGCCTTAGTTTGAGCATCCAAAAAATCAGCAGCCTCGGCATGTTTAATCATCAAGTTCAACTGATTGATTACTTTATAGAAGTCACCAAAGTTTCCAATTACCGGATTAGCTGCATTCAATGTATTAAAAAACATACGCTCCAATCCGCGCGTAGCTTCACCTGTAAACGGATAAGCATTGTAAATATCAGCACGGGGTTCACCTAATTGGAATATCGTATAACTTCTTTCACGAAGCAATCCATGCAATCCGGTATTAAAGGCCTCAAATTGAGCAGGTTCTCTCCAAAAGTTTGTATCTGTGATACTGCTCACCGGCTCCATGTCCAAACAACCAGTAAAAGATGTTGCCAGGCAGCCAGCTATAATATAATTGAATATTTTTTTCATAATCTTAGTTTTTTCAGAATGTTACAGATAAACCAAATAAAACAGTGCGCGGAGTAGGATAACGGCCGTTATCAATACCACGTTCATAATAAGAATCTACAGCTGGTTCAGGAGAAGCTCCGTCGTATCCTGTGATATAGAACAAGTTCTGACCAGTTACATAGACTGAAGCATCTTGTATACCTGCTTTTCCAATCCATTTTTTAGGCAATGTATAGCTCAAGGTTATTTCACGCAATGCTAAATAGTCTCCCTTTTCGTAGAAACGTGAACTGTTATTATTAACAGCAGTCATACCATTATTTGAACGGGTAATGTTTTTCTTATTCAACTGGTCGGCATAAGTGAACACCGGCAAATCGGTATCCGGATTGGTTTCACTCCATGTATCATGTACTTTGTCAATAATATTAAACTGTCCCTGATACTGTCCCAAAGAGCGAGCCTTCAAGTCGTTATAAATGGTATGTCCCAAAGCATAGTCGAAACGAGCATACAATGAAAGGTTCTTATAAGAAAGAGTCGTTGAGAATCCACCAGTAACTTTCGGGAAGATGTTGCCCACTACATCACGGTCAAGACTATTAATCTTATTATCCTTATTGATGTCTTCCCAGCATACATCACCCGGTTCAATAGGTTTCCAGCCATCCGATTCTGCATACGTTTTTCCTGTACTCGGGTTGATCTGGTCTGCCATACCCGGACCATACAAACTTGCTACTTCATCAATCACCATGTTGGCATGTGTCTTCACATCGTTCCAGTCTCTGAAAATATGGTTTTGAACATAACCAACTAGATCACCCAGTTTACCTCCCTCGCGGTATCCTCCAATCCATCGTGTCGGAGTTTTACCGGTTTCTGCATCATACAAGCCTGCAGCCACTTCATAACCATCAATCTGATTAAACGGTTTATCACTTGTAGGCAACTTTAACACCTTATTCGATACAGAAGTTAAGTTTGCAGAAACTTCCCAGTTGAATCCCTTCGGATTAGAAAGAATGTTTGCACGTACTTCCATTTCAAAACCTGAGTTACGCAATTTACCCAAGTTGGTTTTCATGCTATTAAATCCTGTATATGAAGGCAAGTTTACGTCGGTAAGAAGGTCATCGGTTGTTCTGTTGTAATAATCGAAGATAAAGCTCAGACGATTATTAAAGAAGCCCAAATCCAAACCTGCTTCAAATGAACGGCTCTGTTCCCAGCGCAATCCTGTATTCACTAAAGTAGAATTGTAATAGGCTGTCTGACCGTTATAGTTACCTGCACCAATCTGCTTGTATACACCATAAATATCAAAGTTTCCGATTCCGTTTACGTTACCGTTTACACCATAACTTAAACGAGGTTTAATATTGCTAATTACATCTGAGACTTTTGATTCCTTCCAAAAATCTTCCTCAGTAACATTCCATCCTACAGAAACACCCGGAAAGAATCCCCAACGATTGTCTTTCAAGCGTGAAATACCGTCGTAACGAGCCACAAATGAAACCAAGTATTTCATCTGATAGTTATAGTTCAAACGACCGAAAGCAGAGGCAATGCGATAACCTGTTTTAGATGAAGTGGTTCTTGAACGGACAGCACCCGCATTCAGTGTCGGAATATCATCGGTCGGTGAATTTTCTGTTTTAGCCTCCATTGAAAATGAATTATAGCCAAAATACTCACCACCCAACATCACATCCAAGTTGTGCTTTTCTGCAAATGTATCTTTATAGTTTAACGTTCCATTCACCTGAATCTGGGTAAAACGATCCATATTAAGACTTGCTTTACGCGCATTATTTGGCTTATTTTGATGCTGGAATTGATATGATTTTTCAAATGCTTCTTTCTGATAATCGTAATGATACAAGGAAGTATTGGCACTGAGCACTAACTTCTTGGGAAGAATATCCAAATCGAAACCGAAGTTATAAGTTGACTTGCGTGTTCCGTTTTCATTGGTCAGCTTTTGACGATAATACTCCGGATTACCATCACCTGTTCCCCATCCTGAAGCCGGAGTTCCATCTTCGTTATACGGATTCCAAGTAGGACGCTGTGAGCGGGTACGGTAGAAGAATTCATACGTACCAATCCACAAAGAAGGCTGCTGTGACCACGTGTAAGTTGCTCCAGCCTTCACGTTTAAGAACGGAAAGACTCTATATGAACCATTTACTGATCCGGTAAAGCGCTTGTAGCCAGTACCCTTAACCATACCATTTTCATTGTAATATCCCAGGCTGGCATTATAGGTACCTTTGTCATTTCCACCCGTGATATTCAAATAATGGTCTTGAGTTAAAGTGGTATTATCAAATGCAGCATCGTCTAGCTGACCTGCATAATCTTTATACAACAATTGTTTTCCTTCATAATAAGGATCATCCATTACCAGCCAACCCTCATTTTTCAGATGGGCGGTTTCATCTGTCAGATACTTCACATCAATCAACTCGTTCTGAGTACCATATCCCGTTTGTCCATCCACTGCACCTGCACCCGGAACATTGTTGGTATAACGCTTATATCCTAAGCGGTTATAATACAGATAATCGTGAGCATTACAGAAGTCGTAACCAGTACGAGCCATGTTCATACCCAACTTAAACTTATAGTTGACAGAGGCTTTACCTTGTTTTCCGCTTTTGGTTTCTACCAAAATAACACCTCCATTCGCACGAGCACCATAAATAGCTGTAGAAGCTGCATCTTTCAACACCTGGATAGACTCAATATCAGAAGGGTTAATATCACTCATGCTATCACGAATAATTCCGTCAACAACAATCAATGCTCTACTATTCTGACCTGTAATAGTAGCACCTCCACGAAGGGTAATATCAGGCTCAGCTCCTGGCTGCCCCGAAGTATTTACCACACGTAGACCAGTCACAGAACCTTGCAGTGCTTGTCCGGCATTACTCATTGCTGCATTTTTGAGGACTTTATCATCCATCTTTGAAATAGCAGTAGTAAGAGCGGCACGCTTTTGCGAACCTCCATAACCGGTTACTACCACTTCTTCCAGTGTTTGGGTATCTTCTTTCAGAATCACATTGATAGGACTTCCATCCCATTTAATGGTCTGAGTGATATAACCAACAAATGAAATTTCAATTAAATCGCCTTTGTTTACATTTGGCAAAGAGAAGTTACCATCAATATCGGTGATGGTTCCATTCGTAGTTCCTTGTACGATAACAGAAGCACCAATAACAGTTTCTCCTGTTGCGTCTTTCACAATACCTTGACATGTAGCATTTTGCTGCACAATGTCAAATTCAGATTTGTCTTTGGGCTGCTCTGCATAAGCCGCTCCCGCTGACAGGCTGCCCATTAATAGCAGCATGCTGACTGATTTAACTTTTTTGTTCATAAATTCATGTATATGTAAGGTTAAACTCACGGTTGAAATAATGCCGGATTTATCAGTTTATTAATTTAAGGATAATTATCTGATTAACTTTACTAAATCGCTGTTTTGCACGGCAAATATATGGAGAATTATTTAATACACCAAATATTTAATAAATCATTTATTAATATAAGAGATGTTTTCGCTCATATATTTAATATATTAAATAAATATCCCACCACTTATTAAATAATATTTTCAAGCATTTACTTAAAGAGATCGTTCCGAATAGATATAAAAAGGGAAGCAGAATAGAATAAAAGATGCAATAGCCAGCTCTTATCTTTCCTGCCCCCTCTATCTATTATTTTATAATATCGCGAAGTTTCACACTTTGGAATGTCATGTGAGCTACACTACTTTCATATAAAATACCAATGGTTTCTTTATCAATCATAGTCAAACAGGAGTATCCCCAATTATGACCTTCATCCAAAAGCAGCTGATGTTCCGCACTCCAAGTTTTTCCACCGTCAAGACTGATTTTGATTGTCATATCTTTACGCGCATTTGTTGAGTTCGGATTAGAGAAGATCAGAAGGTCTTTACCCAAAACATTATCTTTAGCCTTTACACTAATCAAGCTAGCCATACATACCGGCTCTATTAGTGCGGTACGTGAAGATTCATGTTCCTTCCAAGTACGACCAAGGTCAGTAGTTGTATATACAGCACGGCTTCCTCCACGGTTATCACGCATATTCAGCATCAATACGCCCGGCTCCACCTCTGCCACTTGGGCTTCAGTTGTATTAGTACGTGCGTGATTATGTATCGTCCAAGTCTTTCCACCATCCTTGCTGTACATAATTCCAGCATTCGGAATACGAGTTTTATCAATATACTGGATAGGGAACACCAGTGTACCGTCAGCCATGGTGATTCCTCTTCCCGGTCCCTGAAGCAAGAAATACCATTCAGGCAACTTCACTTGTTCTGTAATATTAATCGGTTCCGACCACGTTTTTCCGTCATCAGTACTTTTCGCCATAACCAGCTGGGCTGTATGATTCATATCCATACCCGGATGTGAACTCCACCATGCCCGTTGATTTCCCATTCCATGTGTCCAGGCTGCAACAACCCATACGGTATTAGTCTTCGTATCAACCAAAATAGAAGGATCTCCTACTCCATTTTGTGCAGCGGGAAGACCACCATATTCTTTGAAAGACAAGGGAAGACGCATTTTTTCCCACGTTTTTCCTCCATCAGTACTGCGGCTCAAACCAACATCAACATATTCCTGCAAATCAACACTGCTATTATAACGCACATCGTATACACCCAAAAGAGTTCCTTTATTCGTTGTTACCAATCCCGGAATACGGAATGCTGCCGAACCGTCATCTCCGGCATGACGAACTCCGATACCCATACGGCGCTCTATGCTCTTTCCTGCTACATTTTTAGCCGGAATAACCTTTCCGTCTCCTTTTACCTGAGTCACATCAGCTGTAATCTTTGTGTGTAATGAAGCCGTTGGTTTCATTTCAATACTCACCCAAAAGAAATTATAACCAGGGAACAAAGGCTGGTTACCTTCGAGTGTAACAGTGGTAGAAGAAGGAGTCACTTCCGACCTCTTTATTACATATGAAGGATTAGCTGCCAAGGTTTTTCCCGGAGTATGGCTTGAAATATACTCAACCGGAGCAAAACGCTTTTTACCTCTATCTTGAGGAGCCTCTGTTCCTCCATAATAAAGTTTAATTGACTTAATTTGCGACAAAGGCACATTTTTGTCGAAACAAACCGTGACTTCATCCAGCGTCTTTGTCTCTTTTGCATTAAGACGCATATAAGCCAACACATTATCATGCCGCTCAATCAAAATTGGTATTTGCGGAGTTTTCACAAACACAGTATCTGCAGCATGAAGACCAACGGAAACCATTCCGAGAAATAAAGTTAATAGTTTTTTCATCATATAAGTAAGAATTATATTTTTACTTTAGCTATCAGTTTTCTTATTTTACCTTCACCGATGACAGGTGCATGAGGGTCTTCCGGATAAACAATAGCAAACTGCCCCGGAAGCAAATCAACAAAAGAAGTCGGCGTATCTGCATAAAGCGCACAGTCACCTTCTTTTTGATATTCTTGCTTTAATTGATTGACATCTTCAATAGCCTTCCATCCGATGCGTTCGCTCCCTTCAAGCAAGATATGAATATCAATGTAATCATGATGCACTTCCAAAACCTGCTCTGAAGCTTTTACGCAAGTGGGATTGACATTATTTATAAATAACCGATCCCCGTCGAGTTCTATCCTTCCACAGTCTGTATGAAGCAAATCATGGCTTTTTACATAATCAAACAATTGCTTGAACAGGGGATGAAGAGATTCTATCCTACCACTATTTTGCAAATTAGATACTATCATTTTATATAAGTTCTTAAGTTTATGAATTCTTCAGCTTATCCGTTTTTTTACTCTTCAGCTTTTAAACTCTTACTTCATGTTATCTGTTTTAGGACGCAGGAAGTAAAGCTGAGCACAAAGTGCAACGGCAACCACAATAGCCAACATAGCAAAACCCACTCCTAAATCACCATTGTCACCCCATTTTCCTAACAGGTCTGTAATGAAAGCCCCGGCAAAAACTCCAACCATATTCATTACCCCATAGGCCGTAGCCCGCTGTTTTGAGGAAACAAACTGACAAAGAATAGGCATATTGTTTGTATCGAAGATTCCATATCCTATACCAAACAATAGTCCGGCTCCTACCACTGCCACTATATTATGCCCAAAGCCTAACAAGAGCAAAGAAGGAATGGTCAAACCTAAGCCAATAGCTCCTGTATAAACACGGCCACGCAAGTTTTTCTGTACCCATCTATCTGATAATGTTCCACCTACAATCACCCCGATAAACGAAGAAACAGCAATAGTAATCGTTGATATCGGTCCGGCTTGCGACATCGGTAAATCTAAGTTTTCAGCAAATAAAGTTGGAAGCCAATTCTTCGTAGCCCATCCCGGAAGACTGGGAGCTGCAAAATAAAGCAAGATTACCCAAAATGCCACATTGGTAAGCAATGATTTCAAACTGGTAAACACTTTCTCCTTAGGAGCATTGGGCTGTAACTTTTCATCAGGAGAAACCTCCGCTTTCTTATCATGCAAAAACAGCATCAGAATCAAAGCATAAGCAACGCCGATAATACCAAACCAATGGAAAGTGGTATGCCATGAGAAAGCTTCAGCTACCGTTGCTCCGAATCCTCCCACTGCCTGCCCGGTATATAAACCAGTCATGTGAATACCCACTGCCAAAGAACGTGACTTACCTGTATGGTAATCAGCTATCAGCGAAAGACCGGCTGGTATATATAAAGCTTCACTTACCCCCATTAAAGCACGAAGCCAAAAGACTTGATCAAACGTATGGGCTATACCCATCAAATAGGTAACCGATGACCACACAAACAAACTCCCCACAATTAGCCACTTACGGTTCAAGCGGTCGGCTATAATTCCCGAAACCGGACTCATCAAACCATAAATCCATAAAAAAACAGCCATCAGATAACCAAAGTTTGCAGCCGACTGTAATTCTACAATATCAATCTGCATGGCCTCTTTCATTGTGCTGAGCATCTGCCGGTCCATGTAGTTAAGCAATGCTACACCCCATAGTAATCCTACAACAATCCAAGGATAAATCTTTGAATTTTTCATATATTATTTTTATACCGTTAACAAATACTTTAACTTGCCGGATTATTCTCCGGCAAGTATTTCATTACATAAAGTATATCCCTTTATCATCATCCGCGGAATATGGAAAGGTCCCTTGAAAAGGTTTCCTTTCGCCGGCTGGGCTACTGTTCCGTCACGGTGCAGATATCCATACCACTCTCCATATTCATGATCAGGGAAGTGCGCATAAGTCCAATCACTGATCAGCTTATGACGCTTCAAATATTTCTCATCTTTTGTCAGCTTATAGGCATACAAATTCGCAATGATTGCTTCTGTTTGAGGCCACCAGAACTTCATATCTTGTGAATAATCTTGAGGAGGAAGATTCTTGCAGTCCTTGAAGTTGATTATACCTCCATATTGCTCATCCCATCCCCAGTCCCAAGACCAGTCAAGAATGGTCAATGCCATATCAATCAATTCTTTGTTATTATCCATCGTGCGTGCCACATCAAATAAGAACCAAGAGGTTTCAATACAATGTCCCGGATTAATAGTGCGACCATTCATCGTATCAATAAATTCCCCTTTCGGACCTACCATTTCCAACAACGCTTTAAACTCCGGATGCATAAAATAGTTCTTCAATGCATAAACCGACTCTTGTATCTGTGCGTCTAATTCTGGATCAGAGATTACCTTCTTAATGCTTGAAGCCACATTTACCATAATCATAGTAATGGAATGCCCCTGCGCCTGAACCGATGGAAGATACTTCGGCTCAAGAACACCGGGAGTGCTCAAGAAACGGCGCATACGCTTAAATAAATCGAGAGCCTTTTGAGCATATTCCTGATTTCCGGTAGCCAACGCATATTCTGACATCGCTATAGCTGCAAAACTTTCAGAAAAGACGTACCGTCTTTTACGAAGCGGAGTACCATCGGATGCCACTTCAAAATACATACGTCCATCTGTATCAAAACAATGCTTTTCAATGAAATCAAGCGTAAGTTTAGCTGCCTCAAGCCATTCCGGATTTTTCTCTATATTATTATATGCAAACGAGCATATGAAAGCAAAACGCCCCTGAAACCAAACCGACTTTGTGGAATCAATCAACTGCCCGTCACGTCCCACACAGGTATAAATACCTCCGTTTTCTCTATCAAGACCGTTTTTCAACCAAAACGGCATGATATTCTGAGTGAAGTCGTCCCTATAAACTTCAGCCCAGTATTTGGCATAGTTTTCTGCAAGCATAAATAAGGATATTAAAATTTATTACAACGTTCAAAGAAATTGATAGCTTCCAACTCAGCTTTCATACGAGCCTCTTCCTCATCCGTCATATTCTGGAAAGGAGTACGATTCTTGCCTAAATCCAAACCTATTAATTTCATGATACGTTTTCCGCCCACGATATTACCACGATAATGGCAAATTACGTTAATCACTTCCTGAGAGAAATTCTGCAGTTCACGGGCCTTTTCAATATCACCTGCTTTCCATGCATCAATAATACCTACCAGATTAATGCCGTTATAATTGGTTGTACCCCCGATACCACCTTGTGCTCCACCCATGGCCAATGAAGGAAGAATGGTTTCATCCTGACCATGCAGCATGTCAAATTTACCATTCTTATATAAACGACACTGATTATATTCGTAAATACTTTCAAATGTATATTTGATTCCGGCAAAATTCGGGATTCTACCATCAACGGCTTTCAGTAATTCGACCATCGGCAAGAAAGCTCCGTTAAATGCAGGAATGTGATAGTAATAGAAAGGAAGTTCAGGAGCACCTGCTGCAATTTCTTCGCAATATTTCACCAGTTCTTCAATGCGACCTACTTTCGGGAAAGGAGGAGCCATTGCACCAATTCCCCATGCACCGATTTTCTGAGCATGTTCTGCCAGCATTTTACTTGCTTTTACACAGCAACTGCCCACATGAACAATTACTTTAAAACCTTCAGGAGCAACTTCCACCCAACGCTCTGCCAGTTTCATTCGTTCTTCCTCGGTCAGCATATATCCTTCGCCAGAAGAACCATTGATAAATACACCTTTCAATCCGTTTTTAGCCAACATATTTGCGTAAGCCGCAATTGGTTCATAGTTTACTTCACCATTTTCATAAAAAGGAGTAAACGGAGCATCGATTAACCCAATAATTCTTTCCATAATATTATATTTAATAAATTAGTTTATTTAATCATGGCAAAATTAGCGATATATTTTTATACTACAAGAATTTTAAGGATAGTTTTTGAAATTATTTTTCTTTTTTAAAAGGGTAAACCACAATTTTTGAAGTACGTATTCCAGGCTTTACCTCCCCACATACCATATACAGACAAGAACGATGATAAAGAAGCACACCTCCCGCACGTGCCATACCGGAAACATCGGGATATACCGTCCATACCTGACGCTTAAAATCAAAGCACAAAATATCATCATTAAATTGATACCATGAAGGTTCATGAGTCAAATAATCCTTTCCCACTTTTCCTTCAATCGCCCGTTTAAATAAAGTATAGTTAACTCCTCCGGTAAGAATAAGACACTTACTGCTTTGAGTACCACTCCCCCCAACCAAACAACGCTTTTCTCCTGTGGCTTCTCGCGGAAGAATACTAAGAAAACTCCATGTATCCGATTGGGGAATGTATTTAAGAACATCCTGAGACAGGATGCTTTCCTTTTCTCCTTCAGGAGCCTGAAAGCCTCCTATTAAATAAAGAGAATTTCCATCATTTACCAAAACCGGCTGCACCCGCACAGGCCCCGGAAACGAAGCCATCTTCTCCCAAACGACCCCCTTCTTCAAGTCAAGCCTGTAAAGAGAATTTTGACCCTGTTGCTGATTCCCCCCTGTAATATAAACATATCCGTCAAGAAAAGTTGCCGCCGCATTATCAATCGCTTCGGGAAGAGAAGGCAAACTTTGAATTACAAAATCAGAAACACCGCTTCCTTTTTGTATCCGAAAAGCATGGGTCAAACTTGAATCAGAATTATTTCCTCCCAAACAAACCAGCCCTTGGGGTGTTCCTACAGCACAACCATAAGCCACAGGAAGAGGTAAATCCACAATCGGCTCCCACTGAGGAGAATCTGATTTTGTATTTAAAGCATAACATTGATTATAATAAACCTTCTTTCCGCCTTCTGCTGCCGGAACATCCGGAAAATTACAACCTCCTCCCACAACAAGCCAATCACCTACAAAACCAGCAAAGGGAGCTGAAACACCTTTTTCTACCGGATAATCTGGTATTTGTTCATTTTTCTGAAACGATACTTGAGCAATCACTGCAATAGCCTGACAAAGTAAAGTCCCCCAGACCAAGAGCCGTCTTTTCACTATATTTTTCATACAACGTTAATAGATTTTCGTTTTTCTAAATGCTAAATATACGTATAATATTTAATCTTTCGCTTATTTAATACAATAAATATTTCATTTCGGTTTTATATAATTAATTTTTTGCTTTTTATTGCTTCACATCAATAAAAGTATTAATTTAGCAAACGATTTTAAAGACACTAAAATTTTTAGATACAAGCCTGTATCGGTTAAACCTTAAACACTATAAATCTTCATCAAAACATTCTTTTAACGAATTGCAAGCAAACAGCTTGCGGAAGATTTATTTTTTATGATTAGAGCTTTTAAGTTGAGAAAAAATAGATATGGTACAAAAACTAATAGAAGGACTAGGAAGTGGAACAAAAAATATGCTTAATCAAAAGCGTATTATCACTCATTTAATGCATAATCACTCGTCTACCATTCCAGATTTGGCAAAAGATATCGATTTAAGCATCCCCACAGTTACTAAATTCGTCATGGAATTGGTTGAAGAGGGATATATCATCAATTACGGGAAGCAAGAAACAAGCGAAGGAAGACCTCCTAATCTTTACGGACTGAACCCCGATTCTGCTTATATGGTGGGGGTTGACATTAAAACATTTTGCCTAAATATAGGTTTAATGAATTTTACCGGAGATATGGTTGACCTTCAAATGGGAATCGACTGTAAACTCAACAACACCCTAGAGTGCCTGGAGGAGTTAACCCAGCACATCAACCACTTTATAGAGAAGCATAAAAACATCAAAGAAAAGATTCTCCAAATAGGAGTGAACATATCCGGACGAGTCAACCCGGAAGAAGGATACAGCTTCAGCATGTTCAATTTTGAAGAACGCCCGCTGGCTGATATTTTACACGAAAAAATAGGTATCCCTGTAAGCATTGACAATGATACACGTGCAATGGCATATGGGGAGATGCTAAAAGGTGTGGTCAAAGGGGATAAAGATATTGTTTTTATCAACTTGAGCTGGGGACTTGGCTCTGCCTTAATCTTTGACGGAAAAATCTATACAGGCCATTCGGGATTTTCCGGGGAGTTTGGTCACTTCAGCGTTTTCGATAACGAAATCATCTGCCATTGCGGAAAAAAAGGGTGTTTGGAAACTGAAGTATCAGGCTCTGCCTTACACCGTATTTTATGTGAAAAAGTAAAAAACGGGCAGGCATCCATCCTTTCCAAAAGAATACTTGCCGGAAAAGATCCGCTAACATTGGAGGATATTGTGAAAGCAACCAATAAAGAAGACTTTTTATGTATTGAATTAGTAGAGGAAATAGGACGTAAACTCGGACGATATCTTGCCGGACTTATCAATTTATTAAATCCGGAACTGGTAGTTATAGGCGGAACCTTAGCTCAGACCGAAGATTACATCTTACAACCCATCAAAACAGCTATACGCAAATATTCGCTGAACTTAGTAAGCCGAGATTCTGCCGTTGTTCTATCCAAACTGCAAGATAAAGCCGGCGTAATAGGAGCCTGCTTACTATCCAGAAGCAAATTATTCGAATGGTAACTCCATTCTGAAGCGAGCCGATTCTTTTCATAAAAGAATCGGCTCGCTTTTTTTAATCTGCAATTACCTTTTTACGCTTGCAATAGCGCTCACATTGTGCACAGATATCATACCCCAACATGGCTCCCAAAATAAAATCTTCTTCAGGGGAGAGTAAATTGAGAGGACGGTTCGTCAAGTGTCTTATAGCCTGTATGCATTCCGGACGACCGAAAAAAAGGTTGATACTGCTCTCTGAGGCTGGCTGTATAAGAAAATCAATACACTGACTTTGCAAACGAGCCACTGCAAACGACTCATACTTACGGTTCACTGTATAAAGCACCATACGGCGCACTCCTTTTTTATACTCATATACATGGTTTAGAAAAACCTTTAAGTCTGCAGGAAGTTTATTAGGGGATATTGTCATTGCACTGTGCTTTTTCATACCTTCTCAGAAGGAGTTCGATCTGTTTATAAATAATTCTTCAGTTCGCTGACCCAAGTCTCAATACGCATCTGCGTCTGATTGCCTTCATTTACATCATCCAAGGCGAGTCCCACAAAGCAACCATCTTCAACTGCAATCGAATTGGAAAAATTATACGCATCCACGCTAACCCGGTTACCGATGAATGTACATCCCCTACCTTTTAACGATTCATACAAAAGTCCCATCCCATCACAATACGTATCACTATACAACTCGGAATCACCACAGCCAAACAATGCGACGGTTTTTCCACTTAAATCCAAGCCCTGCAATATGCCAACCGCACCATACCAGTCATCCTGCAGCTCCCCGTCACCCCAAGTTGAGGTTCCGAGTATCAATACCTCATAAGTAGCCACCAATTCCGCATTTAATTTATCTGCACTATAGACATCAGTGCTTGCCACTCCTAATGCTCCGGCCAACTTTCCAGCCAAATCTTCACAGGTTCCTGTTGTGGAACCGTAAAAAACACCTATTTTCTTCATGATGTTAATAACTATATTTTATTTACACCACAAAAGTAGAAGGTCTGGCATATTCCCGCAATACCTAAAATTGGGGTTTTTACAGAGAGGTATTTTCCTTATCTGGACACCCCACCCTACATATATCGGATTCCAGCACTCACCATTGCATAAAAGTACTCTTCGCTATACCTGATAGTAGGGATATAAGTAGTAGAGACACAAGGGATACAGATACCCTACTGCCACATCGACAGCATAGCAAAATCGCGCACATTCAGACAAGCCGTACTATAGCTTAAAAAGAATATTAAATTGGGAAATAAACAGGCTTTTGCTTTCAGATTGATGAATGTATATACTTAAACGATAAGTCTCTCTATTTTTTACGCTACTCTATTGGGGATCAACTCTCGGTTTAACGGAGTCATGCAGACCAACGCTATTAGATATAAAAAAAGAGAGTTACTTTAGTGTAACTCTCTTTTTCTGAGTGATCCGCCTGGGGCTCGAACCCAGGACCCCAACATTAAAAGTGTTGTGCTCTCAAGACCTTTAAAAGCCTCGCCTACGGCTCGACTTTCAAAGGCAACCTGCTGAGTTAGCGAATCTTACGATTATCTTACTTATATACTTGCTTCTTTTCTTTTTCTTTTGGTTTAACTGTCAGTTTAACTCACAGAGTAAAATCACGAGATTTGTTAATACTATAATTTATGTTCTCTTTTATGTCATAAAGGTACTAATAATTTCGTTTAGTAGAATTTATTATCAGTCCTTATTTTCGATTTCTTCAATGCTGAAATATATCCTTTTACTTTAGAACCCTCATCATAAAGAAAATCCTCATCCGTCTTTTTATTCTGTGTCAACTTAGTAAGTCCTATCAGTTTGGATATTAATTTGTATTTGCTTATCACGATTCTTTCCCCATCCTTATTAGTAAAGCTCTGTCTAATGGGTGTTTCATAGTCTTTCAAGAAATAGTCAAACATGGTTGCGAAATGACCTATCAGATAGGTTTGGCTTGTTGAGGTACTTTCATACAGGTTATCAATATCAAAAGCTTTGCTGAAAAGTGCTTCATTATAGTTCACTGTGATTTCTTTCTTGTTTACTCCATCATAATAGGTATAAACATTTGGTGAAGCTAAAGCATTGAGCTTTTTATAGAACTCTTCTTTTTCCTCTTTCTTATCATAACCTTTAGAATGAAAATCCCTTGTCATTTTCACCATGTCAAACATCTTGTCAGCCATAGTTCCTATGTAAGCTATTGCAAGCGCATTATCCACTATTATTTTCTTCTTTCCTATCTTTAAGGTAATACTTGCTTCTTCTGAAAATTCTGCATGGCTGTCACTGATAGATTTCAATTCCCTTATAATAGTTTCACAAAAAGATTCCACCTGTGTATGAGGATAGACATGTGCCATATATGGATTTTCCCACTGTCCTTTGGAAGCATGGGTAATGAACAGTATAAGTAAATAGAACTTATCCACATCTAAACCCAAAGCATTTATATTGGCTTGTATTTCCTCGTCATTTAGATACTCGTTATATGACAGGAAATTCACTTCACCTTTGTTGTAATAGTATTCAAACTCTTCATCCGCTTTTGTTCCTCCAACGTGCATTATTCCCTTGCTATCCTCATAGACCATAGGGTAAAACTTGTATGCAACCTTTAATACATACTCCAGTATTTCGCTGTTGTCTTCTTCAATATCCAATTCAATCATAATCTCCAAATATTCAAGTATAGCCACAAAGATATTGAAAAAATGGATTTTATGTGAATATATTCTTTATGTATGATGAAAGGGTGACAAAATTTGAACGGGGTGTATAAAAGTGTTTTTTCTCAAAAAATGTCACCCTAATAATCTTGATATTAATTTAATCATAACAGGTGAAGATATTTATAACTGATGGAGAATACCAAATCAGACCAAATTCATTTAAAAGAATCTTCTCTTTCAAATCCCAAAATGCGTGACAATAACCTAATTCTTTAGGTATATCCAGTAAACTATCAACTTCCTTTTCAACATGTTCTATAATACGTCTGCCAATAGGAATGTGTTCAATGATATTTTCTATTTCTGATGGTTGTTCTTCACGATAGATACAAAATATCCTTTTGCAAATAGGACAGTAACAATAAACTTTGCGTATATCCTTAACCTCCAGCAATCTTTTAGATATAATGGAAGTAAGTGTTTCAGAAGTTTCATAGAATATCAATCCATTGGAATTGTTATTGAAATGTTGGCAACATGTGTTTTTGATTTTATTCTCTTCAAAATTAAATGAAATAGAATTAATGTCATGGCTCAAACCTGTAATGCTATCTCCTAAAAAGTTATTTATGGCAGCTTTTTCTTCTGATTCTGATAAGTCATTATTTAAAGTAAACTCTAAAGGCAGCTCTTTATCATGTACTGCAATCAGCTTTATTAAGCTGTCTGAATCATCGTCACGCTGATTATCTATTTTTAAAAGAATATCATTGGTATAATCAATATGCTTACTCCGTAATGTTCTTCTTATATCAGTTGTATCAAGTTGGTTGTCTATAAAATACTTGGTAATAAAATATCCAGTAGATTTAAAGTCTTTAAAATTCTCATGTGTTAAACACTCTTTATGTGTAACTCTTTTGGGGTTGTATTGACCAAATATACCGTTGATTCTTTCAAAAATATCATCCAACTGCATATCTTTATTATTCATGTTGGTTTTAGTATTCTGTTCCATAATTAGAATTTTTTAAGCTCTACCATAATTTTATTCTATCCATTATGCTGATGAAACGAAGTTCATAGTTTCCGACCATTTCCTTATCTTCATTCACTTCACTATAACCAAGCTACTAAATACTCTATAGGACATATTAAGGAATGCGATTCGTTAGACCTAATAATGATAGCATGTATAATAGTTTTATAATGTATTGTACTATTAATTAGCTTATAGCATCACAAATATATGTAGCCTGTTTTATAGGTGCAGGGCTTCCAACCTCTTTGCGACAAATATTAGCAAAGTTTATAAGGTGCATCTTGCAGAATTTTATTTCATTTTCACTTGCTGTCATTTTAGTTTTCTGAATAATACTATCAAGCCCAATTGAGAAAACAAATGTTTCTGTCTGTTGCAAAAAATGTTGTAATGGAAAATCTTGTGGAACACAATCAGACCCTTTCCCTAATGCTATATATAAAAGAAAAATACTATCAAGTTTCATTTTCATATAAGTTCCGCATTTGTCATATTGGCAACTTTTTAATATAAGAGTAAGAAAACTCGCATAACAAGTAAACATTTCATCTGTTAATGGAACTGTTGTTGTGTAATTCTTTTCTTGTTCTATCGTCTTTTTAGTACAAGTTTCATTTGGGTTATCTATATTCTCTACACGTTCTATTTCATATATTCTACTTGAATATGCTAAAAACATTGGTAATCCAGGACACCATAAAAGGAAAATAATTGCTGATAAAAAGTTACTGACAAATACTAATGATAATGCTCCGCCAATTAATCCAATAAGCGAAGATAAAGCCACCCAAAAAGTATTCAGTTTATTCCTATTGATTATCAATAAGATAGTTGAAATAATACAAACTGTGTATATAATTTGTAACATGATAATAGAAATATTTGTAAAATAGAATATATTTATTACGATTGGAATGAATCACATAATCTATAATATTGAATTATATTATTTGTTGTTCCTTTTATTATTAACGTTGAATAACCTATAGTTAATAACTGTCTTACAAGTTCATCGTTTGCAAGAAAAGTTTGAGCAAATTCTTCCACTTCATTAATAGTGATACCACTGTCATTTTTAATCTTTAATTCCAGACCATTTAAGCGTTTAGAACTCATATCATGGTTATCTTCCATTCTTCCAACTGTAGAATGTGCTTCGTAAAGTCTTTTAAGTTTTCCAGATATGAATAAATCGTAGAATTGCTTGTTGATTTCATCTATAAATGTAGATTTCACAAATGAGCCATTTAACAATGCTCCACATATAGATTTTAATGTTATTGAATGGGCATTTTCTAAGGAAACAGATTTTATTTTTTTACTGGATTCTGCAAAATATTCATCCAAAAGACTTTTAGTGCAGCTCTGGCATATTTCGTCTGTACAATATATGTCATCAGACATAAATAATATTTTATTTTTTTGTTTCTTAGGTATAAAGCCATGTTCCAATAAAAAATCCCTTCTATTTGCTTTAGCTTCTGCATGGCAACAACAAATAACTAAATATTGTGACCAAAAAGTAAGCCGTGATTTATCTCGTTCTGTTAATTGTGGCAGAACATCAATTGGATTTTTATTTTTCTGTTTCCACTCAACTATGGTCTTTTCAAGAATATCTTCTTTTATTTCATAATCAGTAATCATATCTTTTTTGTACATTTCAAGATGATTTAAATCTTGAATACGGTTTTTATTATAGCCGTTTTCAATAGCTTTTCTATAATCATTAGATTTAAATCCGATATTAATTACTTTTTCTAAGACTAAAAATTTTGCACATGCCATTTCCATTGGACTGTATGTTGGTAGAATTATTATTTCCATATTCTTAATGTATATCTATTTCAATATAAATTCTTAGAACTTATAAACGTATCCAGACTTCATTTGGTGTAATATATTAATAAGCAATATAGACCTTTGTTCTTTGAGAATCAAATTATGTTGAACTTGTCCTGTATAGTATATTATTCCATTACGACATTCTAATTGATTTTCGTAAAATCTAATCTCTCCTTTCTTAAATAGGAATTTAGAAAATACTATACTGTCTTCTGTAAGCTCTATACTGCCTACATTACCATTTTGTTGGATATATCCCATTATTAAATTATTTATGTGGAATATTGCCCCCTTATCAATACCTTTTATTAAAGAAAGTCTAATATCTGTCATAAGATTAAATTTTATATAAGGTGGAATAAATTGAGAAGTTGATTTAATATGCTTGTATTTTCAATAATTGGAAAATCCATTCCAACATAAGACAGATTCCCATTATTGTAAACAATACCATTAGCTGAATGTCGTGCGATTCCTAACTTTAAACCAAACTTATAAAAAGTAATTTTTTCTGCATCAATTACGACTTTACCAATAGGATGTTGTTGTTTGTATGCCAATATTATTTCTTGTATTCTGACACATGTTAATTGGTCTGTGGTTTGTACACCTTGTGTTTTTTCTATTGTTATCATATCTATTTTGCAAATTTAGGATAAATCAAGTTGAATATAGTTGGGTCATCTGGTGATGTTGGTGGAAATATCCCTCTGTAATCAAGTTCCTTACTCCAGAGAGAATGTTTATATGCACTTCTATCATAGTAGTATATTAAATTTCCAAACTCTAAGTAGAAATTAGGCAGAGGAATTGTAGGATATAAATTTCCTGAAAATCCTTGTAATTCTGGTGTATAGCATATTCCAAATTCAATTCTATCTTTGCATATCTTTATGTTAGGATTTTCATTTTGTGCTAAGACAATACCATTTGCAATAGCCCCAGATAGACACATTGCTGCAACTTTAGTAATAGATTTCACTGATGAATCCAACTGAATGTTGATTGTTTGGAGATAGATACCGTTATTCATGTTATTTTATTTTGCACTATCAGCCCCCAGAAATAGCATTTTAATGAATCGTGTATATATAGAAAAGGCATGGGAACTATTGAATACTACCGTTATGAGGCTCTGGACTGCCCTTGCAAAAGTAATAGACAATAGCCCATGCCTCATGAGGTATATATAAGATACATATATACGACACGAAAGCATGAGCCCCTTGTTCTACTATTCTTTTGCAATGAAATTGTCCAGATTTCATAACAGAATAGCAACAAATGCTCATTCTAAATATGTTCTTCCATCGTGGAATTGCCACAAAATTAGAAAAAAACATGTTGATAAACAAGGATATTGTCTATTATGTTGGTTTATAGATGTTTTTACTTTTATATTTAAAGATAGGTAGAAAATCCAATCCTGCCCATATAAGAGTAAAATTTTCAGATTTTCTACCTGTAATAGATTTAGAAACTAAGACATTCGTAAGTATTCAAAAGTTCTTCCTGTCTTAGTCCAAGATACCTTTTAGTAATGGCAATACTTGAATGGTTGAAAAGTTCCATGAGCTTTACTAAAGCCAACTCTGAATTTTCACTGTTCATATTATATACCTGTCTGCCAAAAGTCTTTCTAAGGGAGTGACAGCTAAAGTTACCTATATGTAGTCTGTATTTCTTTTTCAGTTCTTTCAGTATAATGTTTATTCTCTGAACAGAAAAGACCGTACCTTTCTGGCTTACTAATACAGGTGCATCGATTCCTGTTGGTCTGATAGACTTGTAACATTCAGATATATGCCTTTGGAGTTGTGGATTTATACGGATAGTTCTTTTCTTTCCTGTTTTCTTTTCTATTATGGTGAACTCACTTGCATTTAGAATCTGATTCCACCTTAAAGAAAGAATGTCACCTATCCTTAAACCAAAGAAACAACCTAAAGCTATCAATAAACTCATGTTGTAATTTCCATCCTTATAAAGTTTTCTTATAAGATTCATGGCTTCGTCCCATTCCAGGAAGTCAGCCGTTGTATTACTGTATTTCAAACTCATAACATTTACTTTTGAGGGTTTAATAATAAAAGTGAATGTCCGCTGTATATCCATAATAGCTAACTGATTGAATAATAGCGAAACATTCACTTTGTGCATTAGTGATTGTCTGATAAATAAAAGAATAGCCCTACTATAAAAAACACAAATGCAGGACAGACGAAAAGCAATATTACCAGTACAAATAAGGATAATATAGCCAAACTCATAATTTTGAAATTCTTCTGATTCATAAAATCTTTAGCAGTAATCGAGTAGGAGGAAAACGAAGCAGTTTTCTTCCTACTTTCGTTTTCCGACCT